>JAIQZU010000051.1 GCA_021776915.1 Candidatus Scalindua sp.
TGCAACCAAACCACTTTACAAGCACCTGCAGTTGCCAACCGATCAGTATCTTTTCCTTTTTCCCTTATAATGTCATCACTTGTTAAAATCTTAAAAGGTTCATATCCGTCATCACACGTATCACAGTCCGTGTGCCTGGGACAAGAGCCCTCATGCCTTATTGTAATTTTCAAGGCACTCCAGAGCCTTTTATAATGAAATAATTCAGGAGGATTTTCTATTGTTTCGCAAGACGTACTTCCTGCATGTTGGAGCACACGCCCATATTTCGCACCAACTATTCCTTCTGTCTTCTCCTTATGGGTAAATGTACGATTTGATAGACTACTTAAGATATACGATGCTACAGTAGTCTTGCCTACTCTACTTGCAGTTCCAGCAACGGTAATTATTTTCATCTGTAAATATTACAAATTCTTGTCAAATTCAAAATAACAAACCTAACTACCAGTTTTCAATAGATCTTCGTATTCGTTCATAAAATACCTGATTGTGGATAATACGGGATTAGGAGCCGTTTGTCCAAGTCCACATAGAGATGCAGTTTTTGTAACATACGCCATTTCTTTCAAATCTTCTATATCACTTCTACATCCATTTCCTTCGGTTATTCTTGTCAATATATCCAGCATCTTTTTTGTACCAACTCTACAAGGCACACATTTACCGCAAGACTCATCCTGTACAAAATCCATAAAATACCTTGATATATCAACCATTGACGTATCGCTGTCCATAACAATTAGACCACCGGATCCCATGATAGCGCCAACTTCCTTTACGGTTTCATAATCAATCGGTAAATCCAGGTGCTCTGCAGGCACACAACCACCTGAAGGACCTCCCATCTGTGCCGCCTTAAATTCACGACGACCGGGTATGCCACCTCCTATATCAAAGATAATCTCTCTAAGAGTTGTACCCATTGGAACCTCTACCAATCCGGTATTTTTTACTTTTCCCGCCAGTGCAAATATTTTAGTTCCTGTGCCATTCTTCGTACCAAGTTGTTTATACCATTCCGAACCGTTAGAAAGAATCACAGGTATATTAGCTAACGTTTCTACATTATTAATATTAGTAGGTTTATTCCATAATCCAGAATTTGCAGGAAAAGGAGGACGTGGACGCGGCATTCCCCTTTTACCCTCAATAGAAGCAATTAATGCTGTCTCTTCACCGCAAACGAAAGCGCCTGCTCCCATCTTAATCTCCAGATCAAAATTAAATCTGGTTCCAAGGATGTTGTTTCCAAGTAAATTCAATTCTCTGGCCTGTGCAATAGCATTCTTAAGATGGTCTACTGCGATTGGATATTCAGCGCGAACGTAAATAAAACCTTTTTCCGATCCAATTGCACGCGCGGCAATAAGCATACCCTCAATTACTGCATGGGGATCACCTTCCAATACCGCTCTATCCATAAACGCCCCGGGATCACCTTCATCAGCATTGCATATTATATATTTAGTATCACTTTTTGCCTTTCTACAAAATTCCCACTTAAGCCCGGTTGGAAACCCGGCACCACCGCGTCCCCTCAAACCGGAGTTTTTAATCTCATTAATTACATAATTCGGGTCAACGTCAAGAAGTGCCATTGCAAACGCCTCGTATCCTTTTCTGGCTATATATTGTTCAATATTCTTCGGGTCAATTATTCCGCAGTTTCTAAGAACAATCTTCTTTTGTTTACTATAAAAAGGGATGTCCTTTATATAAGGTATTTTTTTACCGGCTTCCGCATAACAAAGTTTATTTATAACCTCACCCTTCAAAACTGTACTGGAAATAATATCAGGAACAATGCCTGTTGTAACTCTGCCATAAAAAATTCCCGGAGGGTCAATAGTCATAACTGGCGCCCTTGCGCACAATCCCTGACAGCCGGTCTCTACGACCTCAATCTTGTTTTGCAATTTTTGCTTCTTAACCTGCTTTCTAAATTCGTCATATACCTCTTCAGCACCTAAGGCACGACAACCAGTCATACAGATCGATACTTTAACCGTATCCCGTTTGTGCTTCTTATCGTAAGATTTTCTCATAGAAACCAGATCACCATACGACATCAACCTTTTCAGCATTTTATCTCCTAATTATTATCACCTGTATACCTGTCAACAATGTCCGTCACAGTATCAGTAGTCAGCTTGCCAAAATATCTATCATCTACCATCATTACCGGTGCAAGAAAACATGTTCCAATGCAAGCCACAGTTTCCAAAGTAAATTGATAATCTGCCGTTGTCTCTCCTTCGACTACGTTTAATTGATCCTTTACCTTTTGCTTGACTTCATTCACACCCTTTACATGACAGGCTGTACCGGTACAAATCTTTATTGCATGTCTACCACGAGGTATAAGAGTAAACTGTGAATAAAACGTGACAATGCCAAATATCCTTGTCAACGGAACATCCATCAGCCTTGATACCTCTTTTAATGCCTGTTTCGGTAGATATCCATAATTATCCTGAGTTTGCTGCAAAATTGCTATCAGATTAGAATCCTTGTCATTGCCATACCCTGAAACAATTCTTTTCACAGGCCTCAAATCTATGGTTTTTTCTTTCACATCTTCTCCTTAACATAATTAACCGCATTCCTGAAGATGGCAATTCCATCGCCTTCTGCCTTTAACCCTTCCCTGGTCCATCTCGGATGCTGAGTCGGCTCTATATAACGCTCAGGATGAGGCATCATACCAAACACTCTCCCTGTCGAGTCACAGATTCCGGCTATATTATCCAATGAACCGTTAGGATTCCATGGATAATTTGCTATATTACCATCTTTATCAACATATTTAAATATTATTTGTCCTGATTTATCAAGATTCTTCAACTCTCCCCCATTACCTGCCACAAACTTTCCCTCTGCATGTGCTATCGGGACATAAAATATAGAATCATTATCAATAAAAACAGACTTATCTGAAAACGACTTTAAATATACCCACCTGTCTTCAAATTTGTTGGAATCATTATAAGTTAGAGTAAATTCCTGTCTATACTCATCGAAAGAAGGTTGAGTCCCGTTTATCCCCGGTAACAATCCCATCTTTATTAAAACCTGAAAACCGTTACATATCCCTATAACCAGCTTACCATCGTCAACAAATCGTGTAAGCTCATCCAATAAATGATGCCTGAGCTGGTTCGCCAAAACCTTCCCTGCAGCAATGTCATCTCCATATGTAAATCCACCCGGTAAAACAAAAATGTGATAAGAACTTAAAATCCCTTTATCCTTAACTAACTGGTTTACATGTACTAAATCAACATCGGCGCCGGCTTTTTCAAGGGCATACCCGGTCTCATAATCACAATTGGTTCCCGCTGTACGCAGGATTATTGCTCTTGGTTTAAACTTTTCTTGTGATTTGTTTTTCATAGCTTGTAATGCATTATTTTAAATATCCAATATTTTTATCAAGTTAGGTCGCTATCGCGACAAAAGACTATCCTTCGACTCCGCTCAGGATGACGTCACACTGAGCGGAGTCGAAGTGTTATCAACATTGAAATTCCTATACATCAAGTTAGGCCTTCGGCGACTTCTTTATGTCTTCATTCTTTCTGATAACAAGTGTCGGGTAAGAAACCCGACCTACGCGTAATAATTTAATATTTTTGTAGGGCGGGTTTCTTACCCGCCGACTTTGAATTTCCTATACATTAAATTATGCCTCCGGCAACTTTTGACATGGCAGGATCCCTCCATGGCGGGCGATCGCCAACGGGAGTTGGTTCCTACCAAAACAAGGACATCTTCCTCTCTTTCGAGAGGAGTCCAGTTCTGGAATCCTCTCGAAAGAGAGGCTGGTTATGCATTTTAAATCAAATCACAATTTCAAAGTTGCCTGCCATGCCTCTTTAAGATCAGAAATCTTTTCTGAGATCACTATTTCTCTATCCTTTGATAAGACGGTAAAAACATCATTATCCAAAACCTTCCCTATACAACCATGTGGAATACCGCTAATTGTCTCCTCAAATTCTTTTTGTTTCTGCGGCTGCACTTCAACTATGAATCGCGAATTAGACTCAGAAAAAAGAATAATATCATCTCGGTCAACTCCTGTTTCAACCGGCACTCGATACAAATCAAGTTCCATCCCGTACCCGCCTGCAAAACTCATCTCTGCCGCCGCAACAGCAATCCCTCCCTCTGAACAATCATGACACGACCTGACCAAACCTTTTTCAGTCGCATTGGCCAGCAAATCCATCGTTCTCTTTCCAACCTCTCTGTCTACTTTTGGCACTGAGTTGCCTTTAAAACCATGTATATAGTAATAATGTGAACCGCCAAGTTCATTCTTTGTCATGCCTAAAACATAAATCAGGTTGTCAGGTGCCTTCACATCCATAGAAATTGCTTTAGTAACGTCCGGCATTACGCATAAGGCAGAAATCAATAGCGTAGGTGGAATGGAAATAGTTTGATCACCGGTTTTAAACTCGTTGTTCAGACTATCCTTGCCGGATATAAATGGAGTTTCATAATACAATGCTGTGTCGTAACACCCCTTCGCCGCCCGGACAAGGCCTCCCAGACACTCCGGTTTATCAGTATTGCCCCAGCTGAAGTTGTCAAGCAGAGCAACCATTTCCAGATTGCCGCCTACGGATACTATTTGTCTCAGGGCCTCATCAATTGCCGAAGCCGCCATATGATAAGGGTCTATATCTCCGTATTTGGGATTCATCCCATTCGATACAATTATTCCTTTGCCGGAGCTTAAAACCGGCCTGATTATGCATGCATCACCTGGGCCATCATTATCTACTCCCTGTAGCGGCTTCAAAACACTTCCACCCTGCACTTCATGATCATATTGACGGATTACCCACTCTTTACTACAAACATTCCATGAAGATAGAACCTTTTTTAAGTCCTCTCCATAATCCCTTTTTTTCTTTATCTCAGGTTCTTCATATAATGGTGGTCTCCAAGTAGCCTTGCGCGTAATCATGGGCAACCCATCATGTAAAAAATCCATCTCTATATCAGCAACGTCCTCACCTTTGTATCTTAACCGCAATCTTTTATCTCCAGTAAACTCTCCGATAAATGTAGCTTCTACATCTTCCATCTGAAAGACTTCCCGGATTTCTTCAATGTTTTCCTGCGGCACAGAAAGTACCATTCTTTCCTGCGCCTCAGAAATCCAGATCTCTGAATAAGACAACCCCTCATATTTAAGAGGTACTTTTTCAAGATCAACAACAGCCCCAAGTTCTTCTCCCATCTCACCCACAGCCGAAGAGAGGCCTCCCGCTCCGCAATCAGTAATATTATTATACAAGCCGCGGTCCCGTGCCATTAATAGTGCGTCCGTAACCTTCTTTTCCATTATTGGATCGCCAATCTGCACTGCACCTCCGGATACTACCTCGGATTGGTGAGTTAATTCTACAGATGAAAATGTTGCGCCGTGGATACCGTCCCTTCCAGTCCTGCCGCCCACAAGTAAAATTAAATCACCCTTGTACGATTTCTTTTCACACTTATCCTTTGAAATCAATCCTACATTTCCACAATAAACAATTGGATTGCTGATATATCTTTCATCGAAGAATATAGCGCCATTTGCAGTAGGTATCCCCATACGATTGCCATAATCCCTGACTCCGCCAACCACTCCCTTAAATATTCTTTTTGGATGAAGAACCCCTTCAGGTATCATTTCCTGAGGAGTATCCAGAGGCCCGAAACAAAAAACGTCTGTATTTAAAATTGGCTTTGCACCCAGGCCTGTACCTAAAGTATCCCTGATGACGCCGCCAATTCCAGTATTTGCCCCGCCATAAGGTTCGATTGCTGATGGATGATTGTGCGTTTCAACCTTGAAACAGATATTATAATTTTCATCAAACTCAACTATACCGGCATTATCCTTAAATACAGAAACGCACCACGGTTTATTTAATTCTGAAGTTGCCTTCATTACCGTATTGGCCAGAAGATTATCAATAAGCTCTCCATCGTAATCTATCATTCCCCTGAATGTTTTATGCATACAATGTTCAGACCATGTCTGAGCAATTGTTTCCAGTTCAACGTCGGTAGGATTCCTGCCAAGCGTGGTGAAATACTTCTGAACAGCCTTCATCTCCTGAAGGTTTAAATACAACTGCCCCTTCTGACTAATCGATAGAAGCCGTTCATCGCCGGCATCTAATATGTCAAGTGTATGTTTATGAAAAACGTAATCAACTGCGTCATTTTTGTCCTCATAAAATAGATTATCTTTGTTTATGAAGACATCTTCTATTATTTTATTGGCTAGTACCTTATCAGCAACAGTCTCAACCTGTTCAATTGAAAGTGAGCCGGCCACCAGGAATCTCTTTGCCGTCTTGACAGATTTTGCACTCAGGCCTAAATCTCTAATCCCCTTAATCACGGTAGATTCCACGGGATCCATTACACCCAGTTTACGGGTCACTTCAATCGTATAGATGGTATTATCTTTACCCCGTTTCTGACCAAACATTATTTTGTCAGCAGACTGCTCTGATGCACCATTTATGCAAACATAATCCTGCGTCAATCCGTCAATTAACAGTTCACTGCAAATACGCTTGATTTCATCTTTAGACAAGTCTCCATCTATCAGGTACACCTGTACCGTACGAATTTCATCTACAGATGTAATTCCAATATTTGCAATCTCTGAGGCTACTTCATTTCCGATGGCATCCGGAAAATCTGCCTTAGTAAATACCTCTATCCTTCTTTCCATCTTTTTTTATCTCGTACTGTTTTTGCCTTTCTCAATCTTTTTAAAATCTTATTGTCGTTTCCATGCTCCAGGTCATTTAATGTATAGTTTACTTCTTTAGAAAAACATCTAAGCGCCTTGATTATTCTCGCCTTATTTTGCTTGCAGATACCCAACCACAGTTCCGGGTCTCCCGAAGCAATCCTTGTAGTATCCCTTAAACCACTGGCAGCAAACTTCCAATATTTCTCATCAATCACGCTCACAAGGCCGGAAGCGACTAAATGAGGTAAATGGCTGACTAATGCAACAATCTCATCATGTTTAGAAGGCGTCATGACACTTACTTTAGCTCCCAATGCCTTCCACATTTTTGATAACTTTGTTATGCATTTCTTCGAATTAAGACTTGTGGGTGTCAGCACACAAACACTACCTTCAAAAAGGTCTGGCCTTGCTGACTCGATACCCCTTTGTTCTGAACCTGCCAGTGGATGTGCGCCTATGAAGTTTGGCCTGTCCACATTATGCTTACTCTTGATCTCCCTGTTTATTTGAGAAACGATATAATTCTTAGTACTTCCGACATCAGTAAGAATTGCCGATGTCTTCATCAAAGGGATTATTTTCCTTGCAAGATCCGGTATAAGGTCTACGGACGTTGCTAATATTATAATATCTGCCTGTCTTACGGCATTTTCAATATTGTTTGTACCTTCGTCAATGGCTTTGGCCCTAAGTGCCTTATTTATTGAGGCTCTACGGTGTCCGACACCTATAATTGACCTTGCCAAACCTCTTTTTTTCAGGCCGAGACCTATTGAGCCACCTATCAATCCCGTCCCTATTATGGCAACCACTCCAAAGTTCATTTGGTATTTTTTCCCACAAAAAAGCTTAGAATAATTTTGCGAAACCAAGATAAATTTTGAATGCTGATGTTAACCTCGTTAAAGAATTTTGTCAAATTTAATTAATCTATATTCCCTTGATTTGCATAAAAAAACTGCTAAAATTACAACTAACCACAATTCAACAACTTAAGGTATTGTAAACTTTATAACTGTTAGATATGGATTGTTATGGCTAAAGACACAAAAAAAGACCCACAAAATACCGAGAACAAAATTCTTGAATTAGAAGAACGTATTGACGAGCTACAGAATAGCACAACACAAGATGATTCATCTGTTCAAATAAAAGAACTGGAAAGCCAGAAAACATCTCTTCAAAAAGAAATGTATTCCAATCTTGCACCCTACGAGATTGTAAAGGTCGCACGCCATCCCCTCAGGCCACCTGTATCTGATTATCTGAAAATGATGGTTGATGATTTTATAGAACTACACGGGGACAAGAATTACGGAGACGATAAAGCCATAACCACAGGTTTTGGTACTATTGGCAGCAAAAAAGCTTTGATAATCGGCCAGCATAAAGGAAAAACAACAAAGGAGAGAATTGACTGCAACTTTGGTATGCCAAATCCCGAAGGATATCGAAAGGCGTTACAGAAAATGAAACTGGCAGAGAAATTTCATTTACCCATAATCACCCTGATCGATACGCCGGGGGCAAACCCTGATATAGGAGCAGAAGAACGGGGCCAGGCACACGCAATAGCCATAAACATTGCAGAAATGAGCAAGCTTCGAACCCCCATAATATGTATTGTTATTGGCGAAGGCGGAAGCGGCGGCGCACTGGGAATTGGTGTGGGTGATAAATTCTCGATTCTTGAATATGCATACTGCTCAGTTATCTCACCAGAAGGCTGTGCTGCTATCCTGTGGAAGAGCAAAGATAATGCAGCAGAGGCAGCGACTGCACTAAAATTAACTGCAAAGGAATTATTAAAACTGGGAATAGTGGATGAAGTAATTCCAGAACCAATAGGAGCCGCACACAGTAACCCGGAAGAAATGGCTGAGACATTAAAAGAAACAATCGTTCGATATATAGAAGAACTCCAGACAGTACCTTTAGACAAATTAGTCGATAAAAGATATAAGAAATACAGGAAGTTTGGCAGTTTTCTAGGTGGAAAGTAAAGAGTAAGGAAAAGATTGTGAGACAAATATTACTAGATATTGTAAAAAGAATTGGTGTTAATGTTAATCAATTACAGAATGAGATTGAGGAGTGGTTCAAGGATAAATTTGAGACACTAACCAAAATCAAAGAATCTTTCCAGGAACCCGGTTCATGTACATACGAAAACCAATACACTCTTTTTGGTAAAGAGCGGGAATATTTGATTGATTTACATAAGGGAATCCTGGAAGAAGGAAAGCACGAAGCAGAAGATTTGAGAATTCTTATACAGAATATCTTTAACGACTATGATGAAATGATCCGTAAATATCGTGGAATCATACCTCTGGACTACTCCACACATATAATTCCAGACAAAGCCCATGCGGAAGAAGGCAGAGAGATCGAAGCAGAAATTCTGCACTGCTTTCCATCAAATTGTAAAAGAGAAGAGATCACACAGCAAGTAACAGAAATTATTAAACATATTCAAGAAACGTCCTTCTCTGATACACCAATCTGGGTCAAGGCAATCCAACATAAAGAGAAATAACAGAAAACAAAATATGCCTGTATCCAATACGCTTAATCTGGCAATTCTTATCTCCGGCAGTGGGACAACACTCCAGAATCTAATTGATAAAATAAATGATAAATCTCTTAATGCCAGAATCCAGATCGTGGTTAGCAGCGCTCCGGACACTTATGGTATAAAGAGAGCAGAACAAAATAATATTCCTGTAGCCATAGTACAACAGAAAGGTTATAACAACTCAGAAATCTTCAGTCATACAATAATAGAAGAACTTGAAAAACATTCTGTAGACTTAATAATACTTGCCGGTTTCTTACATCTCTTCAAGATACCTGATAAATACACCGGCAGGGCAATGAACATCCACCCGGGACTAATTCCTTCTTTCTGCGGTAAAGGATATTATGGACATCACGTCCACGAAGCCGTTATCGAAAGCGGAGTCAAGGTCTCAGGCTGTACTGTTCACTTTGTTGACAATGAGTACGATTGTGGACCCATTATAATCCAGAGAGTTGTCCAAGTGCATGAAGATGACTCTCCGGAGACACTAGCAAAAAGAGTTTTTAAAGAAGAATGCATAGCATATCCCGAAGCAATCAACCTCTTTGCTGAAGGGAGATTAAAAATCGAGGGAAGAAAGGTCAGGATTTTAAACCAATAATTAATTATGAAAAACAATAATACATCAAAAACCAGACAATATCCATTTTCACTTATCAAAAAACTTTTTATCATTTCAATAGTATGCCTGCTTACATTGCAGAAAAGCGCTCCATCCTCTGCAATCTCTATATTGACGGTTGAACCTTCAGTAATCGAACTTCAGAATCAAGCCTACTTTGATTTAAGGAGAGGTAAATTTCTTGAGGTTTTTAAGAAATGCGAAGAATTACTGGCAATCAACGAAAAGAATACTCTCGCCTACGAACTATTGTGCGTTTCATATGCCGGAATCGGAAAATACGACAAAGCACAAGAACTGATTGACTCTTTAAAATACGTTCCCAAGGATTCATCACTGTTACATCTAAGCAAGGGGATGATCTTACATTCCCAACAGAAACTTGATGAAGCAATTGCAGAGTGTCAAAAATCCGTAACCATAGACCAGGACAATCCCCTCGCATTCTATGTCATTGGCAGGATCTATATAGACAAAAAAGAATTTGAAAAAGCTAAAGAGCACCTGAAGAAGGCCGTTGATAAGGAACCGGAGCTTGCTGCGGCGTACACCGGCCTGGGCGTAAATTACCTGCTCCAAAGAAACATGGGCGAAGCCTTCGAAAACTATAATAAGGCTCTTGAAATCGATCAGGACGAGCACATGGCACGAATGGGTCTGGCCACAATATTCATAGGATTAAAGGGCTACGAAAACGCTATAGAGCAATATAACCTTGTAATCAAGAAGATACCCACTTTTATAAGGGCCCGTCAAAACCTGGCCGCACTATATCTTCAAATAGGCAGGTTTAAGGATGCTATCGAACAATCTAACGAAGTCCTGAATATCGACCCAAAGATAGCTCCTGTATATCTGATCCTGGCCAGATCTCATTCCTACACCGATAATTTTGACGATGCTGTTAAAAACATTAGAAAGTTTATAGATTTACAGAAATCTTCCTACGAGGGGCATTACCTCCTGGGAGTTTTCCTGATTGCAAGCGGAGATAATAAATCTGCGAAGGATACATTAGAAAAGGCCGGGAGTATAGATGCTGAACAA
>JAIQZU010000052.1 GCA_021776915.1 Candidatus Scalindua sp.
GCCAGCCTGTTCTTTCAAGTCCTTTGCGCGGCCATCCCAGAATTGTGCGAGATTGAACTTTGAATTCAGGACGGTAGGTGAGTTTATCGGGCCTAAAAACCATTTATGTCCGATAGAGGTAGGCAGATTATCAGCGCCGCCTGTCGAGAGGTTATGGCAGGAGTTACAGGTTATCCAGCCGGATTTTGATAATCTGGGTTCAAAAAACAATTTCTTTCCCAATTCTACCTTTGCCCTGTCATAGTCAAAGGCAATTGGAATCGGCTGGATAGGTTCAGCTGAACTGGCTGATGTAGACCCGCTCAACATGCTTTCACCTCTGCTGCCATAACCCATATCAATCAATCCCCCTGCAGTAGTACATTCAGGCATCATAACATTGATAACGACAAGAGCAAATAAACAGTTAATCACAGTATATTTAATGGTATTCATGGTTGCTACTCCTTTCAAGTGCGGTTTCCTCTAATGCTTATGCTCAAGATAGTAAAATGACAGGGCATCAATGCTTTCCTTTAGGTTTTTCGCGTATTTCACATCAGCATTTTGCTTGGCTTTCATTGCTGCAATAATTACCGCATGATGCTTTATTAAACGTTCAGCATAGTCTTCTTGACTCGGTTTGACCCGTTGCGTCAAAAAATAGTCACTGATTGTAGAGATGATCTTTTGGGCATGTTTTTCCTTATTCATCACCCAACGAACCAGTTGGTTTTGTGATTGCACATCGGACTTACCTGCCAACTCAGTAATCAACTTGGCTGACTTTTCTATGGTAGCAGCATCTTCATGTATCGATTGAACTCGCGCGTAGTCATCATATATCCCACATGGAATCTGACAGTGAGCATGCGTAGGTTGCGGTAAAACCAGACTAGATCCGACTATAGTGAAGGTAATTAACAACATTACTTTTCTAAACCTTTTCATCATTGGTTCCTCCTTTGTTTGATTTAAAATATAAAAAGGAGGTGAAACACCTCTTTACTTTTTTTTGACTTTCTGTCTTTTGTTTTTAAATAAAAAAAGGAGGACATAATTGATAAAGATATCTCTCAGATAAGAATTTGCTCAAATGTAGTTCATTAATCATAGTGGCTGTCATCAGATCTTTTGCCCACTATCAAAGCGGTCAAGGTTCATCACCTTGGTCCAGGCATCAACGAAGTCGCGCACAAACTTTTCTTTCGAATCGTCAAATGCATAGACTTCTGCAACCGCACGCAACTCGGAGTTTGAGCCGAAGATCAGATCAACTGCGGTTGCTGTCCATTTAAGCTTACCTGTTTTGTGATCATTCCCTTCATAAATACCCTCAGACTTCGCTGACTTCTTCCACTTCGTGGACATATCAAGCAGGTTCACGAAGAAATCATTGCTCAACACTCCAGGCCGGTCTGTAAACACGCCATGCTTAGTCTGTCCGGAATTGACATTCAGCGCACGCATACCGCCCACCAGAACGGTCATCTCAGCAACGCTCAGATTTAACAGGCTTGCCTTGTCAATGAGCATATCTGCCGGAGAACGGTAGTTATCCTTACCTGAGTAATTCCGGAATCCATCCGCTGTTGGCTCAAGTACGGCGAAAGAGTGTACATCGGTCTGTTCCTGCGTTGCATCTGCACGGCCCGGTTTAAACGGAACCACGACGTCAGAACCTGCATCCTTTGCCGCCTTCTCGATGGCGGCAGCTCCACCCAGGACAATCAGATCAGCAAGCGAAACTTTAGTATTATCAGAGCGTACGTCATTGAATTCTTTTTGGATTTCTTCCAGGCGCTTCAGCACTTTCGCCAGTTCTTCAGGGTTGTTGACTTCCCAATTTTTTTGCGGCTCAAGGCGTAGACGTGCCCCGTTTGCACCACCACGCATATCGCTGCCGCGATAGCTGGCAGCTGATGCCCAGGCTGCTCTGACCAGCTCCGGTACAGTCAGGCCGGATTCAAGAATTTTAGTTTTCAGTTGATTAGCGTCTTGTTCGCTAATCAACTTATGATCGACTTCAGGAATCGGATCTTGCCAGATCAGCTCTAAGTGCGGAACATCCGTGCCGAGATAGCGTGCGCGCGGCCCCATATCACGGTGCGTCAGCTTGAACCAGGCTCTGGCAAACGCGTTTTCAAACTCTTCGGGTTTCTTCCGGAAGAGCTCCGCAATCTTCCTATATTCAGGATCACGTTTCAACGCAAGATCCGTGGTAAGCATGATCGGAGCATGAAACTTACCTTTAATGTGCGCATCAGGCGCAATACTGGCGGCAGATTCATCGGTTGGAATCCACTGCGTTGCACCGGCAGGACTCTTGGTTTTCTTCCATTCGAACCTGAATAAATTATCCAGAAACATATGCGTCCACTTATCTGGAGCACCTGTCCAGGCACCTTCTAACCCACTGGTAACAGTATCTTCGGCATTCCCTTTACCGCATTTGTTTTTCCAGCCGAGTCCCTGTTCTTCAATCGGCGCACCGCCGGGCTCGACTCCGACGCACTCAGACGGCTTATGCGCGCCATGTGTTTTACCAAACGTGTGCCCGCCTGCGATGAGAGCTACAGTTTCTTCGTCGTTCATCGCCATGCGGCCAAAGGACTCACGAATATCTTTTGCTGCAGAAAGCGGATCATGGTTTCCGTTAGGCCCCTCCGGATTGACGTAGATCAAACCCATCTGAACAGCGGCAAGAGGTCCTTCCAATTTTCCATCTTTGCTCCGGCGCTTCGCGTCAAGCCACTTTGTTTCAGGTCCCCAATAGACCAGGTCAGCTTCCCAGTCATCCTCGCGGCCGCCGGCAAAGCCAAGGGTCTTAAAACCCATATTTTCCATCGCTACATTGCCTGTCAAAATCATCAGGTCAGCCCATGAAATCTTTTTTCCATATTTCTGCTTGATCGGCCAAAGCAGGCGTCGTGCTTTATCAAGGTTTGCATTGTCAGGCCAACTATTGAGTGGATCAAAGCGCTGTTGACCCCCGCCGGCACCGCCACGCCCATCAAGTGTGCGGTATGTCCCTGCGCTGTGCCAGGCCATTCGAATGAAAAGGGGTCCATAGTTACCGTAGTCTGCCGGCCACCAGTCCTGTGAGGTGGTCAACAAAGTATCAATATCCTTTTTCAAGGCTTCAAGATCGAGTTTTTTAAATTCTTCTGCGTAGTTAAATGATTTGCCATAAGGATTGGACTTTGTATCATGCTGGCGGAGAGGGCTTAGATTTAGCTGCTCAGGCCACCAGAATTGGTTTGACTTTGCTTCGCCTTTACTCAAATCAGGGTTTGCCGTTGTTTTTGCTACCTCCTTCATCTTTGCTTCAGTCTCTACCTTAGCGCTTGCTTCCTCCTCTGTTTTCACAATTGTCTCTGTCTCTGCCTCTGCCTTTGCCATTGCTGCAGTTGAAAGCAAAAAAACCATTAAACCAGCTATAGCTGTAGTTATTAATAAGTTCCGTTTTTTCATGGTTAATATCCTCCTTTTAATTATGATAATTGTGCATCCTCATTTAATACCGATGCAATGCGAATAGATGATTAAACATCTTGTTTTTTTGCTGGTTGAATTTCATTTATACTAAAACCGATTTGGTTTTCGGTTTTACTGGAAACCAAATCTTGGTTGCAGTTATACTCGCTCAATTTTATCTCGGATTTTATCCGAAAACCATTATGAGATGAGTATAAAAAACTACTTATTTGATCATCAAGAAAAATAGTACCATCTACATGGAACAGAAGTTCTTTATTTAACTTATTTCTGAAAGAAGGAGCGTATACAATTTTTCACAGTCTCTTGACACATTCAATTGCTTCTCGAAACATCATTACTGATCAGGGTTTTACAATTGTTCGTTTTTCTCAATAAAATAATGTTCTTAAAATTCCATTATATCATAATTTATATTCAAACTGAAGAATTTTACATCAATTTATAATTATTTAGTGGCTTAAAAAACGAGGATCCAATTGGAAATTTTGATCACCACTTTTTCAATAATCCTGCTCCATTCCTCTTCTGCCAGTGCATGACTAAGAACTCGATCTCTCCAGGGAGAACTGCAGGTCATTTTCCCGCTTCATGCCTAAAACCAATTCATGAATATTTGGTAACCAGTCAAACTTTTTCTTGTGGTCAAATAAGGAAACGTGAAATTTTGAAGCACTCAAGTGTATGGCTGCATTAAGTCCCCCATATCCTTCACCAATGATGCCGACTCCACTTAAATAATCAATTCCGGTTTGGTTCCGGAGTGGTTGCGGTTGAGGGCGGTAGAATCGGAAAGATAATAGACGGCTGGTCTCCGGTCAAGGTTCGCAGGAATGCGACAATCTTTTCTGTTTCATTATCAGTAAGTGTTGCCCCCAGTTGATATTCGGCCATGATTTTAACCGCTTCATCCAAATCCCATGTGCTTGCGTCGTGGAAATATGGTGCAGTCAGCTCAATATTTCTCAGCAGCGGAACCTTGAATACGTATTTATCTTCATCTTTCTTTGTTACATTGTATCTGCCGAGA
>JAIQZU010000053.1 GCA_021776915.1 Candidatus Scalindua sp.
CATGAGGAAGCTCCTGACGGTGCTTCTTTTTTGTCTGTTTTCCTGGAGGCAGAGATTGTTTTCAGCAAGCTAAGGCAATAATAAACATAAGCTGTAAGTTGATTTTGTCTGGAAAAGAGACTTTTTCAGGGGCAACTAAATATGCACTACCATCTAAACAGGCTTAAATGGAAGATAAGGAATAACTATGTATTCTTTATCATAATGGTGATAATATGTGCAATAGTGGCAACAGTCTTTGCTTTTAAGGCTTACAATCTTGATAGATATACGACTATGGAGGCATTATTGGATAAGAGCTGGGGGGAAATGCACTGGGGCGGGGGAATTACAGATACAGACATAGAAAAGCTCAGAAAGGTATATCCAAATTTTGATTGGGAGAAAACAATGGACAGACAAAGATGGTTGCTTGGGAATGAGGATGATCGCATTAAACAGCGAACGGAAATGGCAAGACAATCACGCAAAGAACAAAAAGAAAAGAGCCTTTATCAGTTGAAGCAAAGAGAAAAGAAGGCACTAGGGTGGTAATAACATTTAAATGAAACAGCGCAGATTGGCTATCATATAATAGATATATTATTCTGAGGCCAGAGGCATATACGCTTTTTATCCTTGTTCCCGGCGGAACTTTACAAAGATAGGATTAGAGACCAATGCGCCTGGGATATCCATGCGGTAGTAAATCTGTTTTCCAGGTTCAACATAATTATCCTCAAAGTTTACCACAAACGGCGTAGTACCTGAAAAGGTGTTTATTAGCTCACCTGAACGGATAAGCCTTACCTTAATGGCATAATTTCCTTTATCTGATGATGAAATCTTAATACTTACTTCAGGTGAATTCTTTAATTTAATAGTATCACCCATAATGGCCCTGGATGTGGACAAAGAGTCTGAGACAGAAAAATCTTCTAATACAAGCCTGCGGAAATTATTACTTGCTCTACATGCATACATCCTGCCCTCCTTAAGGGCCGTAAGGACTTCATCTTTAGTCTTTTCCTTCACGAGGAAAACCGTAGGGAAATTACCAAGTTTTTCAGCCCCCCTTCCTTCTTCGTGAAAGTCTGCCGTTGATACTCCCCAGGCAGGGGCATCTCTTCTCCCACGGCAGTATTCAAGCAAGGCTCTATCCCATTCTTTACCTGGATTTGTCATTTTAATCAATGTTCCATAAAGAGACCCAAATCCGGTGTATCCTTTAGTCATTAACAGCGCCTCCGGATGTTTGGGTGTTTTTACTGTAATGGGTCCTTTTCGAGCGTTCACACCAGCTCCGGCTTCCGGGTGCGTCCAGAAGGTCGCCCCTCCTTTAGCCCTGACATAATCAATCAGTTCCTGATAAGGCAGGTATCCCTGGTCTCCACTGTATTGATCAAAAAGGGAACTCTTAAAGGGATGGAATCCTATCAACATTAAAGAAGAGTTCACCAGAATAACTATCCCCAGGATTCTATAATAACCCCTTTTTAACGCTAAAAGGAAACCCAAACAAATAAGAACCAGAAAGATAGCACTCACCGGTAATAATTGTCTGGAATACAGCGTTGAAAACCCATTGTGGAGAATAGGAAGGTTTTTGTAATCTTGTGGATTCTCCAAACCCATGATAAGCAGGTGCCTTTCCCAATTATGAGCGGTGAGGTTGTCCTTAAAAGGGCTACCGGTCCAATAGTAAAAAGGTGCCGTTTCAGATCCGGGAATTAAGATTATTTCCGGATGTTGTTGTGCTGCCAGTTTGATACCCTGAAGGTATTTATCCGCACCCCTGCTATTAATGGACGGCAACTCTTCTCTTTTTCGAAGAATATTTCTAAAAGGAAAAATACCATATTCCATCGCCATCCGGTCATGATCGTTGATAAAAAGCACTTCAAAACCTCTCTTCTTTGCAAGATCGATAAGGAAGTTCAGATCATGAGCGCCATCGCTGTAAGTTGTACGTAAGTCTATGAGTCCGGCAATCTGTTGATAGTCTACTTGTTCAGTTTCAAGTTGAAGCTTGTTAGATTTTACTTCTTCTGTATTTTCTTCTTCTAAAATGGACGATAAAAGACTGGTGTCCACTTGATATTGAGAATCTTGCTGGCTATCGTCACCAAAGCTACTCTTTATACAAAAACTAACAGAAATCAATCCAAGAACTAAAATACATGCTATTCTTTGTGATATCATCATTCGTAATATCTTAATGTTTTTTTGTGTCCTGCGTTTCCCTGCCCGACGAGTTGGGCGGGTGCTACGAATAATTGCTGATCAATAAACTTTCATACAGATCTTCTGTCTCCTTTACCATAACAGATGCATCAAATTCAGGATAGACCCTTGCTTTTCCGTTTTTACCCAATTCCTCGGCCAGATTTTTATTCTTAATAAGTTGTAATATGGCGTTTCCCAGTGCTTCGGAATCTCTTGGAGGCACAAGTATACCATTCTCTCCATTCTTTACTAAATCAATTATTCCTCCAACACTGCTGGCGACTATTGGTTTGCCTAAGGCCATTCCCTCAACCAGTACCTTTCCCATGCCTTCATTTAAAGATGGCAAGACAAGTATATCAAAGAGATAAAGTATCTCGGTAGCGTCTTTCCTCCATCCTGTAAAAACAATATTCTTTCTCACTCCAATAGACTCGGCTTGTCTTTCCAGACTTGCATTTAAATAACCATCTCCTACAAACACAAAAACAGTATTGTGGAATTCTCTGACAATTCTTTTTGCTGCTGAGACCAGATATTTGTGACCTTTTATAGGAACTAGCCTGCCAATCACTCCAACCACATTACAATCTTGAGGAATCCCATATTTTCTCTTCCCGGCTTTGATATCAACTCTCATATTCATAAGCCGGTCTAACATCACACCGCTGTGTATAATAACATATTTTTTGATGGAAGCTATCCCTTCTTTCAGATGTTCATCTCTTTCCCTGTTTGTCAAGGCGGCAATTTTATCAGTCATGAATGATAAAATCTTCTCCGTAAATACAAAGATGTTTGTCATGGTAGCGCCATAATAGCTGTGAAATACATGCCCATGCGGGGTATGTATAATTATTGGCACTCCGGCTAAAAAAGCAGTCAGCCGGCCTAACACCCCGGCTTTAGAGGTATGTGTATGGACAATGTGAGGCCTTATCCGTTTTATCAATCGGTAGATATTGATAAATGCCATAAGGTCATTCTTAAATGATAACCGTCGTACCAACGAAGGCAAAGCAAATAATCTGACACCTTTAGCTGCTGCCAGAGACATATCTAGCGCTACAGCCTCCTTTTCCATAATGCTCATGTTGGATTCCAGCGAAAGGCCATGTACCAGAAACACATCATACTTCTCATGGTTCATTAAAGAAGCAGTAAGTAAAGTAGTTTCTGCAGACCCGCCCTTATCAAGGCGGGTAATAATATGCATGATTCTTGTTTTTTTCAAAGCCGGTTAACCAATTAAATTACTAATCCTCACACGAAGTCACGAAGAACACAAAGGGAAAAACTATTATCTTTTGTTTTATTTTTTCAAATTTCGTTTTCTTGGTGATCCCCGCCCAAACTGGCGGGCAGGTCTGCGTCTTTGTGTGATTACTTTTTTTAGATGCTATATTATCTTTCATTCGAAATGGAAATTATAAAAAGTGCCTCTTATACCAATGCTGAAAGACTATCAGGTTCCATAGGTGCCATGAGGTGTCCATTTTCTTACACAAATGTTTTTTTATAAGACAATCTATTACCTCATATTCAAAGAAACCCTGTTTATTAATAAAATCTCTGGACAGGAAATCATCTATTAAGAATTTCAATTCATTTCTGAGCCAGGCTCCGATTGGCATCTCAAATCCCCATTTTGGTCTATTATGCAGCATAGGAGGTAGTATGTCTTTAAAGGTTTCCATTAGTATGTATTTCCTTTTCAGTCCTTTTAATTTAACATTACCCTCCATTTCGAAAGCAAATTCAACTACCTCATGGTCTAGGAAAGGAACCCTTACTTCCAGTGAATTTCTCATGCTCATCAAGTCAACCTTTGTCAGCATATCACCGGGCAGAGAGTTTTTAACCTCTACATAAAGCATTCGATTAATATTATCACCTGCAAATTCCTTTAACTTTTGAGAAATAATTCCCTGGCCCTCCTGAAAAGATATCTTATCCCGGAGATGGCGCTTGATCAACTTCTGTCTTGTATCAGATGGGAAAATTTCCTGCCAACTGTAAAATCTTTCTGCAAGTGAACCGCTCATACCCCTGGCAAATTTCTTGAATCTTCTGACGTATTCAGTATAGTTACTATCTCTAGAGTCTGGGAGAAAATTTATAAATGGTTCTATCATCTTTTTCTTTAATATATCAGGTAATACCGAATAATACTTAGCCAGGTATTCCCCCTGGTACATCCGATAGCCTGCAAATAATTCATCAGCTCCATCTCCTGCAAGTGCCACGGTGACATGCCGTTTAGTCTCCCGAGAGACTACGTATGTGGGGACGGCTGAAGAATCTGCAAATGGTTCGTCAAGTGTATCCAAAACAGCAGGTAATGAATCGAGTATATCCTTATAATCCAGCTTAAACTCGTAATGTTCGGTTTTATTAAACCTGGCTACCTCTCTGGAATATCTGGTTTCGTCAAAAAGGGGCATATCCTTATAACCGATAGAAAAGGTCTTGACCGGTCTTTCAGAATTCCTGGCCATAAGACCGACAATTATGCTGGAATCGACCCCACCGCTCAGAAAGGCTCCTAACTGAACATCAGATATCAGCCTTTTCTGTACTGCATTCTCCATTAATCCATATAATCTTTCTTTATAAAAATCTATTCGTTCACAACTCTTCTTTGGCCTGTTTTGCAAATGGGTAACATCTGTGCTGATATCCCAATATTTCCTGGTTACCACACTCTTGCCTTCTGCCAGGAGATAATGTCCGGCTTCAAGTTTTTTTATGTTCTTAAAAATAGTTTTTGGTGCCGGGATATAATTGAAAGTCAGATACAAATCGAGGGCTGTCCAGTCAATCTCCTTAACCACATCGTGATCACATAGTATACCCTTGATCTCTGAGGAGAAGATCAAGTCTTGACCATCCCAATAATAGACAAGAGGTTTGATGCCAAGTCTGTCTCGGCATAACCACAGTTTTTGCAAACGTTCATCCCATATGCAAAAGGCAAACATCCCATTAAGTCTTTTCAGACAATCAATTCCTTCCTCTTCATATAAGTGTATGATGACTTCCGAGTCTGTATTACTCCGGAATCTATGTCCCTTAGTCCTTAATTCAGCCCTGATTTCCTTAAAATTATATATCTCTCCATTATAAACTAACCAGATAGTTCCATCTTCATTACACATAGGTTGATGGCCGGCATCTGACAGGTCAATAATACTGAGACGGGTATGTCCTAAGCCTACTTGTAAATTTGGGTCTTGAGATTTTGCGCTTGAGCTGACATAAACACCTTCATCATTCGGTCCACGATAGGCAAGAGACCTGCACATCTTCCTCAGAAGAGCCTCATCAACTTTTACTTCTCCATAACTGAGCTTGCCACAAATTCCACACATTGTTATTTGCTATCCTTAAAAAATTGACCTTAACGCAATGTCACGAGTAGAAGCGTAAAGTCCTCGGCGCAGTTTGTCCGGGGATTGCAATACGCCACTACAAATGGAACTTACTGTAAATTGTTGACTACCCGGAAGATTCCGTCTCGTAATACTTCAAAGTGAAAAAAGAGTTCTCACGCAGCCGCAGGCCTGCCCGCTGTTGTTAGGCGGGGATCGCCAAGAAAATACAAAAAATAAATTAAAAGATAAAAGTCTTTTTCCCTTTTGCGCCTGCGTTAAAATAGAATACTAAGGGCTTAATTCACAATTATTTATTCACATCATTCTCTTCATAGCACTAACCAGCCGTCTGGCCACATGTTCCCAACTCATTTGTGTTTCAGTCCACCGTCGGCCTTCATTTCCATATCTTCTTGCAAGGCTTTCATCAGTTAGTAAGAGTTTTATCGCTGATGCAATATCTTCCGGACTATCCGGGTTTACTAATAGACCTGTTTTGCCATGCTGTACAGCATCAGAAACGCCACCGGAATCTCCTGCCACCACGGGGAGTCCACTGGCGCTGGCCTCAAGGAAAGAAATACCGAATCCCTCAACAAGATCAAGACGTCCCGGTATTTCCCTACTGGCCATAATAAATATATCACAAGAGGTATACATAGTGGGTAATTGGTTTTCTGAAATGAAACCTGCAAATATCACCTGATTTCCTAAGACAAGTTCTTGTACCATCTTCCGCAACCTCATTTCTTCAGAACCCTGGCCTACTATAGTGTAATCTGGTGTGAGGCCTTGTTTCTTCAGTATAGACAGAGCTTCAAGGACACGATCATGTCCTTTGTTCAGATCCAAGCGTGCCACAGTAATTAATTTTCTCTGCCTATTATTATTTTGATGATTAGTAATGGGTTTGAAACGCTGTGTATCTATACCACAGAAAATGACTTCAATACGGTTTTGTTCAATTCCCAGAGACATTACCAGACGAGCACTGTAATAGCTGATCGGAAAAATCCCTTTAGCCTTGCGAAGGGCAACAATACGCCATCCCTTTAAGTAGTACTTTAGACGCCGTCTCCAGGACCTTTTATCATCACGAATTTCAGTTCCAAAAACACTAACAAAATAAGGTACTGGTATTAAGCAGTGCCATAAATGACTGATCAGAGCCGTAGTCCAGACAACATGCAGGACCGCGTCAATATGGTATCGTCTTAGTATCCATGGAATATATATCAAAAAGGCTATGTGGCGTAAAATCGGGAATGATGGAGTGCGTATTATTCGATAAGGGCGGCCATGATCAAAGACTTTGGCATTGGAAATCCCGGTTGCCAAAACAGTTACCTGGTTTTCCTTAGTAAGAAAGGTAGATAGATTTTCTGTGTAAGCACCACTTCCCCAGCTACGAGGTGAGAAATCCGTTCCAACCACCAAAATGTTCATTGTTAGAATTTCCTTTCGACGTATTTTTTCATTAAACTACCTTCTATTACTATAAATGATCTCTATTCTTCATAAAGTATTCCAGAATTTCATCAGCAACTATTCTATGTCCTTCGGGGCTCAAATGGCCATCTTTAAGGTATAAACGTTCCGGCTTGAGTATGTGTGCGAAAGTATTATAAAGATTTATCCAATGGATATCCTTGCTTTTGGCAAACTTGCCTAATTCCGTATTTACACGAAGATTATTCTTCAATGTTTTACTCTTTTTTTCCATAACACTTTGGTATGTAGGTATGGATAATAATAAAGGAGTAGAATCTATCTGGCGCAAATCGGTTATCCACCTTTCCAGAATTTTAGTGGTAAGCATCCAATCCTCTGAACTTATTATTGATTTTTCGTTGTTTTCATTATCGGCTTCATTGCGTTTCTCACTAATTGAACGGCTTTTTCTGGTTAAAAAACTTGCAAAATGATTCCTGGTCAAATTAAGGAGATGTGAATGACCGATAAAAAACCGATAGCCAGGAAAATTCTGAATTTTAATCTGCTTTGAATAATACCAGAGCTTTGGAGAATTCTCTCTGGTCGGAATTGTCTTGATGAGTTTTTCTCCATCCAGTTTGAATATACCGCCCTGCCTGTTATCATCAAAATCATTTCCCTCAAAAAAGGCTAATATAACGAGATCGGGGTGAAATTTGTGCCCAATGCGTTCAAAAAGGACTACTTCCTGGTCATTACCGTATCCTCTAATTGCCATATTTATTGTTTCTATGTGTTTTTCCTCACTACGATGATTGACCAGTTTATCAAATTGCTTGATATAGGTTTCTTCAAGTTCAACACCTTCCGCCATACTCATAGAGTCTCCTAAGAGTAAAATACGGTACGTTCCTGGTTCTTTCTTGAAATGGTGTTCAGAATCTCTTAAACCTAACGAGTTAGTTTCTAAATGAAACCACCTAACAGAGGTCCCCTTTAAGTAAGATTTTGTGTTGGCTGGCAAGCGATAGATCAATTCTCTGTCCGCCTGAGCTGGCATAGGAACAATCAAATCTTGTGGCACAGAAATCCTTACAAAAATCTCAGCTAATAAAAGAGCAAATATTATCGAGCCAAAGAAAAGAAGACTATTATAAAATATTGGTTTCCAATGTCTCATATAAATTTTTCCCTCTTTCTGCATACACTGAATGCACGTAGACAGAGATTTTATAATAATAGAATAAATAATCTCAGACTTGAAAATGTCTTGCTTCAAAAAGGGTTCTAATATGTAGAACCTTTGATGGCCTGTGTTCAAATTTTGCAAAGAGTAAATTAATATCTAAAACCAGCAATACTGCCATTGGTAATAATTGAATATACAGTTTCCCAAAAACAACAGAAAAACCTTTATTCAACTACATCATTATCCTGATTACGTAGCGAAGCTAATCCATGTTCAGCAGTTCCTCGTAAACCCCTTCAACCTTCTGTACCATAGCATTAACTCCAAATCTCTCTTCTACGACCTTTCTGGCGGTCAAGCCCATTTGACGTGCCTTATCCTTGTGAATAAGCAAATCAACTATAGCTTCTGATAAAACCTGAGGGTCTTTAGGTGAAACAAGTAATCCTGTTAAACCATTTTCCAGTACCTCCCTTATACCTTCAATCTTAGTAGCTACAATTGGTTTCATCATAGCCATCGCTTCTAACAGAATCATTGGCAATCCCTCCAGTAAAGAAGGCATAGCGAAGGCATCTACAGATGCCAGAATATCCTTAATGTCACTCCTGAAGCCGGTAAAAATTATCTTATCTTCAAGCTTCAGCATTTTGCTTTTCACATTCAACTCGTCTTTTAGCTTTCCTTCTCCCACAATCAAAAACATTGCCTCTGGGATTTTTCTCAATACATCCGGTATTGCCTCAATAAAATATTCAAACCCCTTCTGCCAAACCAACCTCCCTATAGCCCCGACAATCGGCACATCCTTTCCCAGACCTGATTCCTTCCTGAAGGCTATCCTCCTGCGCGCAATTTCCTCATCTTCTATACAGTACTCATCTTTCTCTATCCCGTTATAAATCTTAACTACTCTTTGGGGTTCAATCCCATGTTTCTCTATCATTATTTTCTCCAGGGCATCAGAGACAACAATGAACCTGTCTACAAAACGTTCTGAGAACCGGTTCAAGACTATATATACAAACTTTTTTATTAGGGCCACGTCAAAGCCTTCAACCGGCATTTGTACAATCGAGATGTCAAAGGGAACTTTAGCTAACCTTCCCGCTATTCTGGCAAAAAAATCTGCACGTGCACCCTGGCTGTGAACAATATCTATCTTCTCCCTCTTCATTAAACTAGCCAATTGCAAAATAACCTTGACATTAAATCTATTTCTCATATCTACAGATTTAACCAGTGCCCCGCTGCCCTCAATTTTTTCAAGAAATGTCACTGTCGGCAAACAAGCTACCATAATTTTATATCTTTTGCCTGATAACCGATTGATTAACTGTGCAAAAAACCTCTCCCCACCACCAAACTCCAGATTATCAAATACATACAGAAGATTATATCTCACAGTACTATTCTTAAGACTCAATTGTAAATTAAAATTAAGTAATTGATCAATATCCAGCGAAGTTAAGCGTCCTTCCTTTCGGAGGAATTCCAGCGCTAACTCTTGGAATATCTGTGAAAGCAGGGTTTAATCTGGAAGGAGGTTTTAGACATTTGTCAGCTTTCAGGTAAAAATGCTGGAGGGCAGAAAAAAGTAATGAAAAATTCTTTTAATGGATTTTTACCTACCATTAAATAAACTCTATATCTTCCATTGGATAATGTTTTTTGTTGAATGTCCAGAGCTTCATCTTATAATGATATGCACTTCCGGCAATCAGTGCATCTGCTATTTCCAAACCGTGGGACTTGCTATAGTTTTTAAGATATCCTCCCGCCTTCTTACCAACCTCTGACTCTAAAGATAATACTTCCAAAGCCAAAAAAAGCTCTGATACAATACCTTCTTCACCGTTTCTTATGCCAGCATATATTTCTGCTACAGATACAGGTGTCCAGGTAATGATAGCTCCTGCCTTAAAAAGTTCTTTGATTTTTTCGACTACTTCGTTATTGTTCCTAAGCCATTCTATTATGACATCAGTATCAAGGATGTACTTACTCATTCCTTAAGCCTTTTCTTTCTGGTGTCCTTTCTTAATGCCCTGACATATTTTTCAGCGCTTCTCATATCTTCTCTATTCTTCCAAATACCGGCAAGCCGGTCAACTATGTCTACCTTGTCTATAGTGTCTTTTATCAAATACTTTTCAGTAATTGCAGACCTGACTAATTCCGATATTGTTTTTTTTTCTTGTCGGCTTAATGTTGAAAGGTAGCGGTATAACTCATCATTAAGGTAAAGCTGAGTTCTTTTCAATTAGATTACCTCCTATAAAGGCTTTTTGCAAAACACAAGGACGTTATTCCTCCTCTTTAATCAGGAGTACTGAACCTTCCGCCTGGTAGCTTTGGATTAAGGTTGCTGCAACTCTTTCTACGATGTACACTATACGCCGCCAATAAAGAAAGTCAACAGAAAGTTTTGCAAGTTTATTAGTTAAACTTTGTAGCATGGTTATCATAGTAGAGATTGCTCTTTCGTTCGTAATTATTTAATATGGAGACTCCCTATAAATCTACTTTACCTACACGGTTTATGATTGCGTGCCTGACTGCTTTAAACATTACCAACCACTCATCCAGTTTAATGCTGCGATGGAACAGTATGGAATCCATTATCATCTTTGGTACCCAACAAATTGTATACAATGGAAAACTGGTCACTTTTTGAAGCAGTGTAGCGTTCTTGCGAATAACCAGCAATTTGTTTCGATAGAGGTAGTAAATCCGCTCCAGAGTTTTTGTCCCTCCCCTTGCCACATTATGCCTGACAATTATACCTGGATTATATAAAATCTTATACCCCTTCTTCTTTGCTCTCAGACAAAAATCAACTTCAGCATGGGAGGTATAGTAATCTCTATCAAACCCCTTTATATTCGAGATAACCTCCTTTTTTATAAGCATACAGCATCCAATAACATAATCACATTCAACCAGACTGCCAGTATCAATATCACTATATCGTCCAACCCAGAGATTTACAAAACCTGCCCCATGGGCAGTCACTTCCGGGCTTGAATCATATACCGTTCTTGGGCCAATAATTCCTGCTCCAGGATTTTGTTGGAGACTTCTTATCAAGACTGTTAAACAATTATCAGGCAAAAACACATCGTCATCTATATTCAATACATAATCCGTATTGGGATTAATGCGCTTGAACAACTCATCACGGGTTGTAAAACCTCCCAGGTTCACCTTACTCTGTATTATGTTCAGCTCATTCCAACCTTCCTTTTTCATCTCCGCAAAGATTCTACTGATTTCTTCCTGTGTGCCGTCGGTCGAACCATTGTCCCATATAATAATCTCTATATTTTTGTTTGGGTAATCGAGCCTTCTAATAAAATGAAGACACTTAACTATATCCTTCTTACCATTCAGTGTTGGAATAACAATAGAAATGAGGGGATTTGAATTTCTTCTTTTTGATATCATGCTCGTTTTATAAATGTTGAAGGTAAAACGTATAACTTATTGAAAATTGTGTGTCTGATATATTTGTATGAGTAGGTTGTGCATTACCTTTATTTAATTCGCAATGCCTCAAAAAGATATATGAAGTTGATCCGCTATGTTGCACGAAATGCGGTGGGGAGGTGAAGACCATCAGCTTCATTAATGAATATTTGGGAGTTAAACGTATCCTTTAATACCTCGATTTATGGTCACAAAAGTCTTCCAGAGACTCGCCAGATTGGGCTCCTCTCTTGAAAATAATGAGACTAATGAACCATTTATGAAGATAGGCCTGATTATGAAGAGACTTGCTATGGCAAATTAAGCATTGTGAGAGCTAATGTGATGGGCATCAGGAGAGGTATATACTTTTTACCAAATTTCTCAAACCTCTATTTATCTTCTACTTTTTTACTAAAATCGATCAATTCAGGACATAATTTTCGAAAAATACTTGAATTTCGTTAATTACTTTCTACTCCTTACTAAGCCTTATGAAAGAAATTTGCTGTCATCTATCATTCTATTATCAATCCATCTGTGGAATAGACAAATTAAAAGCGTAGCGTAGCATATAGCTGCAATATAAAAATTTGTGGAAATACTAATGTAGATCGAGAAGAAAACAGCAAGTGCTGAGCAGAGGACACCGAAGATGCCGTTGAGCGCCCAATACCATGGTGTTTCAGTAGGTGAAACAGACCTAAACAGTCGCATACCAAGTGGGAAGAAAAAACCCATAAACATTCCCAATGGAAAGATTGCAAGAATAGATGCTACAATCTTAATCAGCATCGTAGAGTATATCATGTGTGACAGCATAATTGGAAGAACAAATCGTATAGCAATGATAGCTATAGACATAGTTATAGGATATACAAATATCCAGGGGAAACGTGTTAAAGGTAAATGCTCACTCAAAAAACTACCAATCCCGGCGCTGGCGATTATGGTAAAGAGCAGAATCCCTAACGCATATACAGGATGACTTAAGAAAACTGACAGCCTTTGAATCAACGCAATTTCCACGAACATAAATCCTGCGCCGATTAAGGAAAAATATAGCGCTCCAGACCAAAGAATCTTAGATGATTTTTTGACTGGATTATCGGAGCGAGATTTGATTGCCAATGGCAATACAATAGTAGTCATGGTTAAAAATAACAAAGAGAAGATAAGTCCTGCAAGGGTAATAGTTGCGATAAGATTTCCACGACTGACGGAGGAGTGTTGGTGGAAGGAAGAGAGGTGGTTCAAACGTAGCATGTTAAAAAAGTAAGGATTTTCATCTGTTGTCGGCTCATAATTCAAAGGTTTGTCTTTTATTGCCATGCTTAATTTTTCTGGTGAGTTGGCAGAAACTATATCCTTTAAAACTTTATTATGAGGTTGAACACCTGGAAGGATAGCAAGGTCGTACTGTAAATCTGAGCTAACCTTTTTTAATTCTGCAATATCGTGATTGCTGAATGGTTGCTTGCTAAATAGTAGAGTAGAAACACCTTTAGCTGTGACCATGGCAATGTGCTGGGAAGGGTTTGATATACCGGATCGTAGAAGCGTAGCAACTGCAAGGCTTACAGCTCGTCCTGTCTCGCCAAGGGCATCCGGACTGTACAATCTTGAAACGGTAAAGATTCCATTGTCAGTAAGCCGCTTGAAAAAAACTTGCCAGGCTTCTGTTGTATAAAGTGCATTTTCAGAAAGAGTATACGCTCCGGCGCCTGTTGCTGCCCATGTATCTATCAGAGACATTTGGATAATAGAATACTCTTCCTTTGTTCTCGACAAAAAACTTCTTGCCTCATCAATGATGAGGGTCACTTCTTTACGATCAGCAATTCCAGCAAATTCCCTGAACTCTTCTTTCAATAGATTAATAAAGATGGGATTCACGTCAATACCAACGATTCTTTCGTGGCCGAATAGAACAGCACTCTGTATATCTCTGCCCCCACCAACACCGATGATACATGCTCCCCCTCCAGGACGTAGATAATGAGCTACATTAGTTACATCGAAACGAAGATGGTTTATATCATCATTGGAAGAAAACCTTCGAAGAGTTGTGCATGCAGCTCCGTCTATGTTCATGTAGTGCTGAAATATCTTTTCGTCCTTTGATGCTAATGGACTGGCTCCCCAAAGTTGCGGGATACCCTCAGAACATTTTCCTATAACTACGCGAGAAAAGGAATTCCATTTTTCCAATAAATAACTTTCAGGTGCAGCAGCTCTCCCCTTTATGACAAACGGACGTATTCCATACAAAGTAGAGGAATTGATAAGGGCCAGAAATATAAGAATTATAAAAGCATATCCACTTAGACGGCGAAGCTTGAAGGATGAATTGTTCCATGAAAAACTAAACCCAGCCAAAATACCAATAGAACCACATAGCAAGATCAAGCTTGGAGCATCAAGGATTTCGAGCCCTCCTAAGACTAATAGACAGCCTAATGAGGCGCCGATCAGGTCACTCGCATACAGCTTCCCTATAGGAAGTTGATGTTTGGTCAAGACTGCTGTAATGGTTATTCCTGAGAAATAAAATGGTAACGAACATGCGATGGTAGCTATAACCAGAGCAAAGAGACTCATCACAGATGCTGCCAATTGCAAAGGCAGGAGGCAGAGTATTATAAGAGAAAGAGGAGTAGCTAACGAATAACCTAAGCAAGACTTTGCAATATTCTCATTCAACCTTTCTTTAGTAAACCATATTGGTTTCAGATAGACTGTTGTAGCACCGGCAGTCATACCTAACATAGCGGTTGAAATTGCAAAGAAAGCCAGGTGGTACCAGGTAATCACACTTAATAGTCGTGTTAATGTTATTTCTAATGCAAGAGTTGTAAAAGCAATTAGAGCTGTACCTAAATAAATATGCATGATATCGTCCTCTTTATTGGTAAGTACTGAACTAACTCGCCCGCTATGCGAGTGAGAATAGTAAAAGCTGTAGTATTTAAAAAAGTAACCTCCTCCTGTATATTACATTTGGAGTTGTATATTTTTATGTGTACTTAAAGAGTGAAAAGAGAAATAGACCGAATTATAGCATTCTTTATCTTAACTTAAAACTCACAATATAAGAGGTACAGAGTCGGCTTAAAAGCGGAGTTGACTCAACAATGGATTCTAAATTCTTAAAGGGCCACATTTACACCTTTGCAAGTTTTCCAAAGAGATATACAATAACTACCTTTGGGTGTGAGTGCAGGTAAATTTTTACCTTATATATATATGCGCTAAAACTTTCTCTGAAAGTTTATGGGTCTTTATCATTGCTAAGCACCTCAATTTATTATGTAAAACTAACAAACGATAACTAATAAGTCAACTAACAAAAGACCATTAAAAGAAAATTTTCTAATCTTAAATATGAAGCGTCTTCTTTAATAAAATGCTTTACTTCCAAATCTAATTCCTGTAGAGTTTTTTAATTAAGCTTCTGTTATGCTTGCTTTTCTTATAAAAGTAATCAAAACAAATTAACAAGAAACAATAAAATCCACAACCCCACTTTATCTACATCGTCTCTGAATGTCAGGAGAGATTCATGCAAAACTTGTTTATACAAAAAAATATTAGAAGTTTATGTGTCTTCTTCTTTTTCTTCTCTTTCTATTTGTTATTTATGAAAGGATCACCAGGTGTGGATTCTTATGCCAGTTTCATGACGGCAAGGAGCATTGTAGAACATGAGACAATTGTCTTAAGTGTAAAGCAGGAACATGATCCAAATCTCCCACATCGCGGAACGGCAATTACCAACACCGTCCAAGTCGGAGATAAAAATTACTCAAAGTATGGTATCGGATGGGCGGTGTTTATGATTCCTTTTTATTTCGTTGGCAAAATCGCATCGTTGTTTTTCCAGCAAATAAATCCAGAATTTATAACCTTATTCTTTGTCTGCACCATAGGGCCATTTTTGACCGCTTTATTCCTGACGTTTCTTTATCGATTTTGTTTGGAGTTGAAATTTTCTGAAAACATAGCCCTGGCAACTATAATGATAAGCGCCTTTACCACTTTAATTCCATTTTACAGTCGGAGTCCTTATGTAGAAACACTCGATGCGCTGCTAATATTGATGATAGTATATCAAATCCATTTGTTTTGCCTTGAAAAAGGAAAAAGGCACTTGATATATGTGGGCTTAATCACAGCATATTTGATAACGACAAAAGTTTATAATTGTATAATTGTCCTGCCCATAATCATTTGGATTGTCTGGTTTTCATTATTTATTAAGAGGGAAAAGATTCAAGAATCGGTGAAAGCAGTTTCCTTGTTGCTAATCCCTATATCTCTCTCTGTAATCTTTTTTCTCGTCCTGAATTATTTAAGATTTGGATCTTTTTTCAGCACGGGTTATAAGGAAGTAGTAGGATTAATCCCTATGTACCAGGGACTATACGGCTTCTTATTCAGCTATGGTAAGAGCATTTTTATATATAGCCCCATTCTGATTCTTGTTGCCATCACAATGGGATATGTAATAAAACAAAACAAACATTTAGCTTTTGGAGTTGCCTTAATATTTTTGACATATATTTGTTTTCTCTCAATTCTTCCCAACTGGTTGGCAGGTCCCTGGGGAACACGTTATTTATTTCCAACAATCTCCGTCATGATGATTCTGGTACCATTCGGGTTGCAAAAATTAGGTAATCAAACCGAAAAGATTAAAAATGCGTTTCTCATAGTAATTATTTCTTTCGGCTTCTTTGTTAACCTGCCGACTTTCTTCATTGACGTTTATAAATGGGAAGTGATAGGTAGGAATACAGGGGCATTCAACAGACATGAAATGACTTACTTGCCCAGTTTGTCACAGGCTACAGGTTCCTGGTATTTATTTAAGTCCTCTATTAAAAAAGCTATAACAGGAGAATCAGATTGGCTGGACGGTAAAAACATGGGTGCGACTTTTAATGAGAACTGTCCTGTCGGCAATGTGGTCAACAACCAGATTTGCCTTGACAAGTATGACGAACCTGACATCTGGCTTTTAGGAATAATGAGAGGAAGTGTAATAAAATATAACGGAACCGTTGCCATGTTGCCAGGCGGCAGGAGACTTAAGATACTTTCAGTTATTGTCTCCCTGTTTCTGTTATCTTCCATATTGGCCTCTTGCCGTTGGTACGCAAAGTCTCTTTTCAATTCAACCCGTCAGTAATACAACATTATAAGGAGTATTATTTAGATGAATATCAGTATTGTTATGCCCGCCTATAACGAAGAGAAAGGGATTGCAGATACTATAGACGGAGTTGTCGAAACCGTAAATGTTTTAGGGATAGAATATGAATTGATAGTTGTAAATGATGGATCAACTGACAATACTGAGAAGATCATTGAAAATAATAAGAATATCAAGGTTGTCAATCATGAAGAGAGAAAAGGCTATGGAGCATCCCTGAAAACAGGAATTAAACATTCAAAATTCGAAAATATATTAATTATTGATGCTGACGGCAGTTATCCCCCGGAACATATACCTGATTTGCTAGATTATGCAGCAAACTATGATATGGTAGTAGGAGCAAGAATTGGCAGCAAAGTTAAAATACCATTAATCAGAAAACCCGCTAAATGGTTTATAAACAAATTAGCCAATTATTTGTCTGAAAAAAAGATCCCAGACCTGAATTCAGGAATGAGACTGTTTAAAAAAGAAGTTTTCCATCATTTTATCAGGATATTACCCAATGGTTTCTCCTTTACAACAACAATTACGTTGGCACTACTGATTAATGGTTACAATATTAAATATATCACTGTAAATTATAATAAACGAAAAGGCCGGTCTAAAATAAGGCCAATTCATGATACTTTAAATTTTATCCAGCTTATTATTAGAACCGTAATGTATTTTAATCCGATGAGAATTTTTATTCCACTAAGTATTATTATAGTAGTATTTGCATTTATAGTGTTAATAGTAAGTTGGCTTCTTACTGGAAAAGCTATGGATGTTAGCTTTGGAGTTATTTTGATGACTGCCGTAATGGTAATGACAATTGGCTTGTTGGCAGATTTGATTGATAAAAGGATTCAATAAGATGAAGATACTTTTAATCAATCCTCCCAGGGAGAATGAAATTATAGGAAATAATCCTTCTATTATAGAAGAAGAGAGAGGACACAATCCTCCCTTAGGACTATTATATGTTGCGGGCTATTTGAAAAAAAATTCAAACCATAGTATTACAATAATAGATGCTCAGGTTGAAGAACTAAGCTACAGCTCTTTGTCGTCATGGATTAGTTCGATCGAACCTGACGTTGTGGGTATGACAGCTATGACTTTGACATTGATTGATGTGATTAAGACCATAAACATTGTTAAAGAGCTGGATAAGAACACTAAAATAGTATTAGGAGGACCACATGTTCATCTTTTTCCAAATGAAACTATAAAATTGAAAAATGTTGATTATTTAGTCTTGGGAGAAGGAGAAGAGGCTTTCAAGGAACTACTGGATTATATAGAGGATATTTCACAATTAAGAAAAATACAGGGTTTGGTTTTTAGAGATAACGGGAATATTATAAACACAGGCATACGTCCACCAATTAAGAATCTCGATAAACTTCCTTTCCCAGCCCGTCATCTGACTCCATATAAAAAATATAACTCATTATTATCTAAGAGAGAGGTATCAACAACAATATTTACAAGTCGCGGCTGTCCCTATAAATGTTCATTTTGTGATCGCCCTCATTTAGGTAAGCAATTTAGAGCCCGTTCTTTTACGAGTGTAGTTGATGAATTAGAGGAATGTACCAGAATGGGCATCTATGATTTTCTGTTCTATGACGATACTTTTACAGTGAATAAGCAGAGGGTAATAGATATTTGTAACGAGATTATAAAAAGAAAGTTAGATATCTGTTGGGATATAAGAGCAAGAGTGGATACCATTAATGAACAAATATTAAATAGTTTGAAGATGGCTGGTTGCCAGGGAATTCATTATGGTGTAGAGGCTGGCAGTGAAAAGATATTAAAAGTATTGAATAAAGGTATTACTATTAAAAAAGTGAGAGATGTATTTAAATTGACAAGAAAATATAAAATTCCAATACTGGCCTATTTTATGATAGGCAATCCAACAGAAACACTTAAAGATATTTATACTACTTTTAGTGTTATGAAGATGTTGAATCCAGATTATGTGCATTTGACAATACTGACCCCCTTTCCAGGTACAAAAATCTATTATGATGGTCTGAAAAAAGAGACCATTAAGAAGGATTATTGGAAAGAGTTTGCAGCAAATCCAACAAGTGAATTTATGCCACCTCATTGGGATGAGGTATTTACCAAGAATGAATTAAAAGATTTGTTAATTAAAGGTTATAGATCCTTTTATTTGCGGCCTTCATATATATTCAAAAGAATATGTAGCCTTAACTCTTTTGGAGAGTTTAAGAAAAAAGCAGTTGCGGGGATTAAGGTGTTTGCAATGAAATGAGATTCTAGATTCTACGTAATTAGTCTCTCATATGAGAGACTGTTATACCACACCGTTCGGCTCGGCTCACACCTATGCCTTCGGTGTGTTAAAGAAAGAGAAATGTTTAATAATAAAGCTGTGGAATAATAAATAATTCTTTGAGTTTTAAACCAGTAGCAACCTCTCTGATTCATAGACTCTATGAGTCGGAGACTAGTTGAGCCAAAAGCAAACAGCTTTATAATTCAGCTATTCATTAATCTCGTATAGAACTATTTTTCTGTATGGATTCTTGAGAGTGTATACTTTCTTAAGGTCATAGAAGGGCAACCTCTCATTTAATAAAATGAAAGAGCAGGATAAACTGACGAAACATATCTTTGGTCAATTATGAAATATTTAGCATTGTTTAACATGTAACTGTTTCCGCCACAATTAGCCAAGGAAACTGGTAATTATCCATGTTCTTTTTTGCGTATTATTGCTAATTCAAAAACTTTTACAGTTTCTTCCATCATTTTCTCAAGGCTAAATATTTTAATAGCTTTTTCTCTTGCGTTCGTTGCCAATTTATTAGCAAAGCCTTCATTCTTTATTAAAAAAAGTGCCTTGTCAATTAACGCTTCTGTTTTGCCGGGAGTAATCAGCAAGCCATTTTTGCCATCATCTATAATAGAGCGAATACCACCAATTCTTGAGGCAATTACCGGTTTCCCGCAAGACATTGCTTCAATTAATACCCTTGGAAACCCTTCTACTCTCAAGGTCGGGAAAAGAAAAACATCTGATGCATTGTAAAAACTGGAGATTTTATCATTTGAAACGTGTCCGGCAAAAATAACGTTATCCTGGACATTAAATATATGGACCAATCTTTTCAAATCTTCAAGATAGTCACCTTCTCCAACAACTAATAATTTTGTGTTCTGATGTACCAGCAAAATCCTTTTGAAAGCAGTAAGTACTATATTAAAGCCCTTTTGCCTGCTAACAGTAGAAGCAATTAAGAGGACTTTGGAGTTTGTTGATATGCCGTATCTATTGCGAATAGAATCTCTTGATTTTTTATCGGGTTTAAATATTTCAGTATTTGTACCGTGAAAGACCAAATTAACTTTATTCTGATTAATAAAATAGAATTTCCTGAGTGAATCAGATAAGTGATGGCTCACCACTATTAGTTCTGTTGATTTATGATACAATGGAAATTCAACTAAAAAATAATTATAAAAAGTCCTCATGATTTCTTTGAATAAATCAAGGAATCCTCTTTTAAAATTCAAGGTTTGGTTATAAACAGACATGAGCATATCGAGTTGTGTTCCGGCAACTCTGGTAACAAGCGGAATTTTATTCTTTTTTAAAATGGATCGAGGGAAACCATAAGCAGATGATTGTTGGCTGAGAATTATATCAAAGGGATTTTCCTTGTTTAATTCCAAAAATTTATTAAGGCTTGCATCAGGCCAGTTTTTTCTCTTTGATCCAAAAACGGTATTTTTAAGATAGTTAATTTTTATACCATGTTTTTCTTCATAATCTATATTAGATGGATTTTTAGTTGAAATGATCGTAACCTCATGGCCCATCTTCACTAATTCCTCACATAATAGCTTTCCATGGATTTCCATGCCACCACTTATTCCGTGCCAATATGTGACGATTGAAAAGAAGCAAATATTCATTTAACAATTAAACAAACGGTATCGACGGATAATTTTTATGAATAGTCTTGAAATGAGACTTAATCGATAATATCATTTTTACTGTATTTTTCATCTAGAAAAGCTTGACACCATACTTCGAAAACTAACAGTCCCCATATTGGAAGAGACCAGTCCTTTCTCCCCGAATAATGTTCTCGTAATATAGATTGTACTTTTTCATATTTTAAATATCCTCTTCTCTTTACCTGGGATTCTGAAAGTAAGTCGTATGTAATCTCTTTCAGGCCTTTTTCAAGCCAGTCTTTGACAGGGACATTAAAACCATGCTGTCTTCTTTCAAGAATATTTCCAGGCAGTAAAGTTCCAGAGGCTTTTCTTAGTAAACGTTTGGTTTTGTTCCCTTTCAATTTTAATTCGGGTGGAATTGATAGAGCAAATTCTGCCAGTTCATGATCCAGAAAAGGAACCCTTGCTTCTAAGGAATGTGCCATTGTCATTTTGTCGACCTTTAACAAAAGATCATCCAGCATCCATGAATGTATGTCCAAAAGAGGCCAAATCATTCTCTGGTCAAAATCTTTGATTTGTGACTCAAATTTTTCGTATATATTACACCTGTTTAAATCATCCGGCGAAACATCAAAATGTAATAATTCCTTTAAATCATTATTATTGAAAAGTCCCGTCTTAAATAGATTACTTTGCTTTTGAATAATGGATTCAAATCGCTCAAACAGGGATTTTTTGAATGGTTGACTATTTAGTATCTTCTTAATCAAATAAGGGAAGGAACAATATAAATTAAATAGTTTTAATTCATGCTCAATGCAATGTTTTGAATAACCAAAATTGGTTTCATCTGAGCCTTCGCCGGTGAGCACCACTGTAACATAATTCTTTGCGTATTTAGATAAGAGAAAGGTCGGAACAACTGCGGGATCAACGATTGGTTCATCCAAATAATAAATTATGGACTTTATTAGCTTAAAGGAGTCTTCAGCAATAGTCAGTTTATGGTGCTCTGTTTTTAAAAAGTCGGCTACCTGCTTTGCATAGACATCTTCATCGCAGGATTTGTTAACTCCAAAGCTTACGTTAAACGTTTTTACCGGTACAGAAATTAATCTGGACATTAAAGAGGCAATGGTGCTGGAATCAACCCCGCCACTTAAATATGCCCCGAAGGGTACATCACTTATTAAACGGCGCTTAACAGATTTAGTGAGTAAATCCCTATACTTTTCTACATAATAATCCTCTCCATGATTCTGATTGGTATTAATTCTCTCAAGAATATTCCAATATTGATGCATCTTTAATTCTTTGTTGTAAGCCAAAGTAAGATAATGTCCTGGCGGCAACTTTAAGATATTACGAAAAATGCTTTTTGGTGAAGCAACATAACGTAATTTAAAGTTTTGTAAAAGCGATTGTTCATCAACCTCGGCGCTAATTTCAGGATGCTGCAGTAAAGCCTTGATTTCAGAACTGAATGCGAATAGATCATTATTATAGTAATAATAAAGAGGTTTTATGCCGAATCTATCTCTTACCAGATATAATTTTTTGATATTCGTATCATACAAAGCAAAAGCGAACATGCCATTCATGCGTTTGAGAGTCTCTTCTATACCGTGTTCTTCATACAAATGTACTATAACTTCTGTATCTGTTCCGGATTTAAAAACATGTCCCTTGTCTTTGAGGTCATTGGAATAATCCCTATAATTGTAAAATTCCCCATTATATGCAATCCAAATACTCCCATTCTCATTACTTAACGGTTGGTCTCCGGCTTTTGATAAATCTATAATATTCAGTCTCCGAACCCCAAGGCCTAAGTTACAATTATTAAGTAACCCATTCTCTTTGGATGGTAATTCACCGGGATCTTTAAACTCAACTGTTGGTATATTTTTGTGAAATGAGCTTAGAAGGTGTCCGTCGCTATCCGGACCTCTATGTGCAATTGCCTGTGTCATTCTTTTTAATATGAAAGGATTAATCGGTTCTGGTTTAAGGTTAACTATTCCTGCTATTCCACACATACGTTATTTTTCATTAAAAAATTATCTTATATATTACCTGGCTATGATTTTTGTTCGAAACGTCTTGATTTCCCTATGTATCTCCATCTAACCCTTTACACCATGCCAATAGGTTACTATAGAAAAAAACAAATGTTCATTTTGTAATTAATATTTCTTATTTCTTTATGACTAATCCGGTTGTTTTATCTGTCATCGCAGTGTTGGTAGACGAAGTGAGATTATAAATAAGTAGGGCGCCTTTTTTCCTTAAAACGCTTGTATAGAATTTGAGGCAATCGCAGCAGCAGTATAAAAGCAATACCAGATATTAAAAAAGTCATTTTAATTTTATCATAAAGAGATTTAGCCTTCCTGATAAACCATAGTCCGGAACGTAATGCTTCAGCAAAGTTGAACAAGAGTGTTTCATTCGGATTCTTAAGTCTTATAATAAAAGAATTTCTGTAGGTAAGATATCTGGCATATAATCTTATTTCATTGGGGTGTAACGATGTATGCCAATGATTAATCTTACTGGAAGTTGCAATTGCCATCCTTTTCTTGTGATAAAAAGCCCTTTGGAAGAAATCACTTTCTTCATGATATAAAAAGAAGAGCGGATCAAATAGCCCCACCTTGAGAAAAATACTTCTCTTAAAAAACAGTGCAGTACCAAATAATGCAAAAACCTCATAAACCTTATCATGGAAATTGTTGTTGGGATAATCCACATCATTAAATTCACTGTTTTGCTTCAGCTTTCTCAAGGATAGCGGGTCAATATTGTGTCCTTCGTAATCAAAGGTAATTGGGGAAAGCGCTTCGTATTCAGGATTTTTTCCGGCAACTTCAATCAATCTGGTTAACCAGAACGGATGGGCAACTATATCTTGATTTAATAAAACTATATAGTTTGCTTTATTTTTTAAGGCATATCTTATACCTATATTATGCCCTTCCGCAAAGCCATAATTTTTTTTGTTTTTTATTATTGTTACCTGAGGAAACTCCCTTTCTACAATATCAACTGAATTGTCGGATGAAGCATTATCTATTACGAAAACCTTAAAATTTGGATATGGGTCCTGCAGTATTGATTGAAGACAATTCTTGATCCATTTACTGCCATTCCAGAGCAGTATATATACAAATGCTAAAGGTTGGTCTCTATCTTCCATAACCTC
>JAIQZU010000054.1 GCA_021776915.1 Candidatus Scalindua sp.
AGGTAATCCATTACACAACTATGTATACTACAAGCGTTCATGTTCACTGGCCGATTTTGCCCCATTAGCAGATATTCCCGGGCTGGTCTTTTATAGCCTTCAAAAGGGACCGGCATCAGGAGAGATCAACAACTCACCCAAAGGAATGAATATCATTAATCTGACAGATGAGTTAAATGACTTTACGGACACGGCAGCAATAATCGCCAACCTGGATCTGGTCATTTCGATAGATACTTCAGTCGTGCATTTAGCCGGGGCTATCGGTAAACCGGTATGGAACCTGTTATCTTTTGTACCAGACTGGCGCTGGTTTCTGAATCGTGATGACAGCCCGTGGTATCCGGGCATGCGTCTGTTCAGACAAACACAACCCAATGACTGGGCAGGGGTATTCGAGCAGGTGAAAAAAGCATTAATTAGTGAAATATCCGCAGCAAAGGTTTTGTAATTCCAGGTTTATAAATATTAAGCAGAAAAACAAATGATACTGAATCAATCGAAAACACAAAGATTTGAAAACCTTCTGGAAAGGGTAAGAAATGAGACTTATCCCGAACCACTAAGCGAATTACATACAGCCATAACAATAAAAATGATAGATGAATTTTTAAACAAACATCCCTTAGCTGAAGACAAGAAAATATTAGATGTAGGATGTGGACAAGGCGTAGCATTAGAATACTTCAAGAGTAAAGGATTTTCTCCAATAGGCATTACATTAAATAATGAAGATTTGTCTGTATGCAAACAAAAAGGTTATGAAGTATATGAAATGGATCAATCATTCTTAGATTTTAATGATGAAGAATTTGATCTCATCTGGTGTAGACATTGCCTGGAACATAGCATTTTCCCGTATCTTACATTAATAGAATTCTTTCGTGTGCTGAAACGGAAAGGCTATCTGTACATTGAGGTGCCAGCCCCTGATACAAGCTGTAAACACCAGACTAATCAAAATCATTACAGTGTATTGAACAAAAGCATGTGGGAAGAATTAATAAAGCGTACTGGATTTGATATATTAGTTGTCAATAATATCGAATTCAAGGTTGTCGCCGGCGCTGATATTTATTGGACATTTATTCAACAAAAACCTTAGGTAATTTATTAAGCCTAAACACCTTATTAATGAAAAGCAGCATACATATTTATCAAGAGCAAGTGCAGATGTACTGTATGAAGACATTGAAACTGTACGCGAACTGGAACGGTTTTTCGAAATGGCGGCAGAAAAAGTTCATAATTAATATTTAGTAACTTACTAACGATTTGTGTGAATCCATAAACAGTTATAATTAATTTGTTGTTTAATGACATGAAGAAATCACTGATTTTTCTGGCTAATTATGGAGTAGAGTTTAATCCTGAAACTATTTTAGAAAGAGGATTGGGTGGCAGTGTAACTGCAATCATCTATATGGCAGGAGAATTGGCTAAACTTGGCAATGATGTAGTTGTCTTTTGCAAATGTAACACCCCGGGAAATTACGATGGCGTTGTTTATAAGGATATCGGCGATTTTGGAAGTTATATTCCTGGAAAGAGTTTTGATGTTATGGTTGTCTCAAGGGCGTTGGACGTTTTTAAAAAGAATCTTCCCTCAAGATTAAAGATTCTATGGACACAGGATGCATACGACCAGCCATTTACTCAAAATTTAAGTGATAAGAATATTCAAAATGGAATTGATAAAATCTTTACCGTTGGAAAATGGCAAACAGAAACAATAATGAAACATTTTGGCATCTCCTCAGAGAAATTTTATACAAGCAGAAATGGCATAAACAGAGAATTCTATGAAAATAACGAATACAAAAGGAAGGTTGACAGACTTGTTTACACCAGTACCCCATTTAGAGGGCTTGATGTACTTCTTGACGTTTTCCCGGATATCAGAGCCAGAGTACCGGATGCAGAACTATTTATCTATAGCAGTATGACTGTATATGGAGTGTCAGAAGAAGATGATAAAAAAATGTATGAACACCTTTATACCAAATGCAATCAACCAGGTGTTTACCTCAAAGGCGGCATTCCTCAAAATATATTAGCTGACGAATTAAAGAGATCTTATCTAATGGCATATCCTAACCACTTTGCAGAGACTTCTTGCATAGCTGCAATAGAGGCACAAGCTGCCGGGCTTCCAGCAGTAACAAGTGAATTAGGTGAATTAAGCAAAACAGTCCTACACAATGAAACCGGCATTTGTATTCCCGGAAACAGCAGATCCAAAGATTACCAGGATCGTTTCGTAAAAGAGGTCGTTCGTTTGATAAATAATAAAGAGGTGTGGAATGTAATGAGTTCGAATGCACATCACAGGGCCCTGGAAAAGTATTCATGGGATGTAATCGCAAGGGAATGGGACGAAGAATTTAATAGAGAACTAGAAATGATTTGTGAACCACCAGACATTGTTTGCGAAAACGACAATAGTAAGAACAAAGATATAGCCGTCACGCCAAATCGAGGTATAAAGGCGAATAGCCCCCCCACTTACCTTCCCTTTTCTAAAGAGGAAACCAGGGAAACTGTAATATCTTCTGTGAAAAATGACGAAAAAACTATTTCTTTATGCATGATAGTAAAGGATGAAGAGAAATCTCTTACCAGGTGTTTAGACAGCGTTAAAGATTATGTGGATGAGATGATAATTGTTGATACCGGTTCAACAGACAGAACGGTTGAAATAGCAAAGAGTTTCGGGGCAAAGATCTTTAATCATCCCTGGGAAGGGAGTTTCAGCAAGGCGAGAAACTATTCTCTGAAATATGCAACCTGTGATTGGATCCTGTATCTTGATGCCGATGAGGAATTGAGTAAGGAAGATGCTCCCAGACTTAAAGAAATAGTAAAGGACAATAACGCTACGGTTATATCTTTTGTTATTAAAAACAAGTTTAAGGATTCTACTCAGGAGTCTTATGCAAACATGATACGTCTCTTTAAAAATTTCATCGGTATATATTATGAGGGTATCGTACACAACAACATAATTTACAGTGGTAAATGTCTCTATTCCCCCCTGAGCATTATACATCATGGCTACAACCTCACTGAAGATGAGATGAAAAAGAAGTTCCTGCGCACCACTACATTATTAAAAAAGCAGGTGAAAACTGACCCGAATAACCCAATCCCACACCAATATCTTGCAGTCTCATACATTGGAGAGAAGATGTATGATGAGGCTATTACGGAAGGAAGAAGGGCAATTGATATCGCAGATAATGAAGGCAAGGGTTTAAACAATTTTCTGGTTTCATACTACGTTACCAGCGCTGCATATTTTGAAAAGAGTAAACTGGAAAAATCAGAAGCATATGCCTTGAAATCCGTGGAAATTGACGATAAGTTCCTTGACGGATATTGTCTCCTTTGCTTTGTTTACTATAATCTGAAAAACTATGATTCTTTTCTGCATAATTCAGACAAATACCTGGCTCTATGGAATGACATCTCAGTAAACCCTGAAAGGGCCAATAACGCCCACACAATAGGCCATAAATGGAAGATACGCCTCCTGCGGGGCTTCTATTATTTATTAAACAGTCAGGATGAAACTGGAAACAAAGAAATAGATTCTGCCATAAATGAGTCAACTGAGATTGAAGAATGTCACAATCTGCTGGGCAACTTCTATCTGGAAAATAACTGTCTTGATAAAGCAGAAAAAACGTTCAGGAAACTTCTGGCTATTAATAGGAACAGAACAGATACCATGATCAAGATGGGCCGTATCAGGTTCCAGAAAGGAGACCTGAATGAAACCATTCATTTCTGGAAAAAGGCGGTTGACGCAGAGCCAACTTTGTTTGATATCAGGTTACTCGTATGCAAAATTAATATAGTTCAGGGTAATCTTGAAGAGGTTGTCACAGAATGCAATCAATTACTACAAATATTGGACATAAATAGAAACATAGTCCTTGAAAGCCTGACTGACCTTGCAAGCCTCTTTAATCTGATAGGTGAAAAACTTGAAGAAAAACACGATGTTCAAGCCGCTGAAACAGCCTTCAAGATATGCAAAGATTTGGAACAAATTAAATTGATGGATACCGAAAGAAATGCGGATTGCGGATTGCGGATTGCGGATTGCGAATAGCTGAATAAAATCCGAAATCCGACAATGATTAGCTACAAGATGTCTCTGAACGGCAGAGCAGTAACTTAAACGATATACCCGTCAGACCAAGCCGTTCGCCAGCCCGACAAGGCTGTTCTGGCGGGGACAGAAAGTGCTTAAAGTTGTAAAAAACTAAAAATATATAGTAAAGTTGCTTTTGAAAAAAATGATAATAACTCAATCACTTGTAAAAACTAAATATACACATGACGAACCTTGCTTTCACAAGGAATCCAGTACTGGAATCTCCGCACAGTCGGATCCCGACAGGAGCGGATCTTGAAGCTGCCCACAGGGTCGTCCTCAGGCGACTGCCTTTGGCACGACAACCAGGGCGGACGTGGACGCCTCTCTAAAGAGAGAAAAGATAAAATGAAAACAAAAGAAACAAACCTGAAATTCCGAAAAAAGACGTTGTCTCCCCGTGACTTTACGTTTGAAATCCGCATTCCAAAATCCGAAATCCCTGGCCCAGACCGCAGGGCGCCCGTCCGCCTCGGCGGAGATCGCACCCCGGCCAAGACCAAGTCTTCGCTTGGGCAGGCCAGGGCAGGCCAAAATCCTACTCTCTCCCTCTGTTTGATAGTAAAGGATGAAGAAGTATTTCTTCCCCGGTGTTTGGACAGCGTCAAAGATTATGTGGACGAGTTAATCATTGTCGATACAGGGTCAACCGATAGTACGGTTGAGATAGCGAAAAGATATGGTGCAAAGGTTTATCATCATCCGTGGGAAAACAGTTTCAGCAAGGCTAGAAACTATTCAATAAAATATGCAACTTGTGACTGGATTATGTGGCTTGATGCAGATGAGGAGATTGACAGAAATGACGCCCACAAGCTAAAGGAAGTCATCAAAGATAACGACGTAAACGTAATCTGTTTGCCAAGATTCAGCAGATTTAGTGGAGGAAAGAGCCTGGCAGTTGCTAACGTAGCAAATATATTCAGGAATAATATAGGCATCCACTTTGAAGGAATAGTTCACAATACCCTGAATTACTCAGGCTCTTTCAAAAGTGTTAATATAAGGGCATATCACTATGGCTTCAATCAGGATGAGGAACAAATGGAAAGGAAGTTTATACGAACATCAAACCTTTTGAAGGAACAAATCAAAAACGACCCGGAAGACCCGAAGCCGCATCATTACCTGGTTTCTTCCTATCTCGAAAGGAAAAAATATGATGAAAGTATAAAATCAGCACATAAGGCAATTGAATTATACGAAAAGCACGACAAAACATCTCCTTTGCTGTTTTTCACATACTATAACGTAAGTTCCGCATATCATTTTAAGAAAGATTTAAAGAACGCTGAGAAGTACGCTCTCAAGGCAATAGAGTTAAACCCGGAATACCTGGACCCATATGATATGTTGTCTATAATATACTTCACGCAAAGAGACTATGGTAGGTTTTCCTACTACACACAAAGGTTCCTTGAACTATTAAGGAAAATTGATAAAGATCCTACGATCGCCATGACGTTTCCATATAATACACTTAATAACGCCTTGCTGGCACATTCACGGATGGCCATTAATCATTACGAACATGGCAATGAAAAGGAAGGACTACAGTCATTAATCAAAGCCGTTGACAGTGCAGAAGACCCATGGAAACCCTACCTCGCAATCGGAAGGCACTTCATGGAACATAATAATCTCAAGATGGCTGAAAGATTTCTGTCTGACGGGCATAAAAAGTACCCGGAAAACAAAGAGATTCAATACTACCTTGCAGACGCGTATGAAAAATCCGGTGTTTCTGATAAAGCATTGGTCCTCTTCAGAAAGATACTGCAGAATCATGCTGATGAGATACTGGCACAATACCGTCTGGGGCTACTCCTTGCAAAGAATAATCAGCATGAGGAGGCCATCAGTTCATTCAAATCAGTGATCAACAAAGAACCTCAGCACACAGAGGCATTGTTTAACCTTGCTATGGCATATGAAAGGACGGGAGACATTGCTCAGGCAAAGGATACTTACAATGATATATTAAAAACAGAACCTGAATACCCGGAAGTACTCGTAAGGCTGGGAACACTGTATTTAAATGAGCAAGATTATATCAAGGCAGAGGAATGTTTTTTAAACACAATAAAACTCGATAAATATTTGACAGAGGCCCATCTTGCCTTGAGTAGGATTTATTTATTCATGAACGATCCGGAATCCTGTGTGATGAGTTGTGATGAATTGTTGAAATACCTTGATCTTCCCAGAGACATAACAATCAATAGTGTATCGGATTTAAGTAAGCTTTACATCAATATCGGAGAGACCTTGAAGGCACAGAGAAAAGAACTCCTCGCTAATGTCTCTTTTGAAATCGCTGCCATGATAGACACCAACTTAACAAGTCGGAAAAGTAAAGATTTTACTACTACCTAAATTGAGCGATTTTGTAGCCGCAACCTCAAAGCTGAGCTTAGCTCTGTGAGGTTGCGTAACTTACGTGAACCCATCAAATGGTGAAAAACGCAGGCTACCCGCCTGTACCTATTCGGGCAGGAAGTCTGCGGCTACAATGGCATGTAATATAAAATCGCTCAATTTAGGTACTAATATGGTTTGAAAGGTTTTGACGATATTGCGTCTTTTTAAGTGTTACTAAAGACACCCTGATATTATTTACAATAAGATAGTACACTCCATAAGTTATATTTGTAAAATTTAGAAAGGACAAACATATGAGTTATCGTATTCTTTCACTTTATTATGGCCATGACGCCAATATCTGTCTGCTTGAAGATGGTAAGCCGGTACTGGTGCTGGAGAAAGAAAGGTATAGCAGGATAAAGCATGACCAGGGACATATGAATGACATTATACCCACAATCCTCAAAGAACACCATTGGGCTCCGGAATCTATTGATATGGTAGTGATCAACCCATACTGCAGACCTACTTTAGACAGCAAGGAGTTCAATTGGGACTTGGAAGGCAAGACTTTCATAACAAACGGAGAATATTTAACGCCTGTCTGGCAGGGGTCTCCCGAAGAAAGGTATAGCCGACACAAGATCAGGCTCTCAGATAAAACATATGACTGTATAGCCGTGGATCACCACCTCGCTCATATAGCCGGGGCATTCTTCACCAGCACGTTTACAGATGCCGGTATACTTACATCGGATGGAGGAGGAGATGAAAGGTTCAGTGCCATGGGATATGGACTGAATAATAAGATCGAATGGATCGAATATGACTGGGGTAAAGACAGAACCACGGATTACTCCATGCTGAATATTGGAAGCACATGGGCATCTATAGGTGAATATAATTTCGGTTATCAAAGGCTTGAAGGCGCCGGCAAACTAATGGGACTGTCATCATATACCAAGGCCCCTCCGCTTCTGGTCCAGCACATTCAGCGCCATGCACTTTATTACTGGCCATTTCCATTTCCAACGAATTTATTCTACCAACCGAAGATACTTGATCCACACAGCCAGTTTGCCAAGGAACTGGCGGCAGCATTGCAGGAGTATACACGTCTGATGTACCTCGCAGCTTCGAAGAGAATTAAGAATCTGAAAAATGTTGACAGATTGTGTATGACAGGTGGATGCGCTATGAATTGTCTTGCCAACACAGCCATTCACACCAGTGGGATATTCAAAGATACATATGTACCGGCTCAACCGCATGATGGTGGATTGAGTCTGGGCCAGGCCCTTTTCGCCTGGCACCACGTCCTGGAAAACCCCAGAAAGCTGGAAACATGGTCTCCTTATTTAGGAACTGATATCCCCGGGGAAGTACCTTTGAAATATGTGGATGAGATTGTACAAGCTCTTTTGAACCAGAAAACCGTCGGGTTAGCTTTTGGCCGGGCAGAATCAGGACCTCGTGCCCTGGGTCACCGTTCCATAATAGCTGATCCGCGTAGAGCAGATATTAAGGACCACATTAACCAGAATGTCAAACAGAGGGAGTGGTTCAGGCCATACGCCCCGGTAGTTCTGAAAGACGATTATTCAGAATGGTTTGTTGATGATGTCCCAGGTACGTACATGAGCTACATGTCAGGTGTTAAAGAGGACAAACAGGACATAATTCCCGGCATAGTACACGTAGATGGTACCGCCAGGCCTCAAGTACTTGGCCCTGAAGGCGATCCGATTTACAGAGCAATACTTGAACGCTGGAAAGAGGCAACAGGGGTCCCCGTATTACTAAACACTTCTTTTAACCACCAGGAACCTCTGGTGAATACTGAACAGCAGGCTGAAAATACGTGGAAGAATACCGGACTGGACGTATTGGTAACGCACTCAGGAATTAATTATAAGAATAATATAAGCAAGATTTCAAGACGCGAAGAATGCCAATCCGTCACTCTCCCTCTGCAAGAGAGTAAAGTAGGAGAAATCCAATGAATTTAAAATCTGACAATCAAAATCCAACTCTTTCCCTCTGTATGATAGTAAAGAATGAGGAAATATTTCTTCCCCAGTGTTTAGACAGCGTCAAAGATTATGTAGACGAGTTAATCATTGTAGACACAGGATCTACCGACAAAACAGTAGAGATTGCAGAAAGATATAATGCAAAGGTTTTTCATCATCCATGGGAAAACAGTTTTTCCAAAGCGAGAAACTATTCAATAAAGTATGCAACCTGTGATTGGATTTTGATACTTGACGCCGATGAAGAAATAGAAAAAGAAGATGCCCGTAAATTAAGAGAAGTCATCAAAGATAATGACGTAAACGTAATCAATCTGCCAGTACTCTACGGGCGTAAGGGAAGCAAACACACATCAATCACCAATTCTGAAAGAATGTTTAGAAATCACCTTGGTATCCGCTATGAAGGAATAGTACACAACAGCCTGAAGCACCCCGGCCCGAACACAAACGCAAATATAAGGTTATATCATTACGGATATCATCAGGGTGAGGAGCAGATGGAGAAGAAGTACAAGCGAACGGCAACCCTTTTAAGAGAACAGATTAAGGAAGACCCTGGGAACCCGGTACCACATCTTTATCTGGCAACATCATGCCTGGACAGACAAAGACTTGATGAATCCATACACGAAGCCCTTGAGGCAATCAGATTATTTGAAAAGCAAGATAGTAATACACATCAAAGTATCCAATCTTATTACGTTGCAAGCGTTGCCTTTTACAGAAAACATGATCTTGTTGATGCTGAAACTTACGCCCTTAAGGCGGTTGGCTTTCACCCCGGCTACGTAGATGCGCATTGTATCCTCTCTTCTATATACTTTCTGCGCAGGGAGTACGACAAGTGCGCTGAGGCAACAGGGAACTATCTGAAGTCATTAGAATCTGTCAAATCAGATTTATCTACTGCCATGACAACACCCTACGATACCCTCCAGCACGCCTGGCTGGCACATTCACGGATGGCCATTAATCATTTTGAAAAGGATAATGAAAAGGAAGGACTTCAGTCATTAAAGAACGCCGTAAACTGTGCGGATAACGCATGGGAACCATTCCTCGCAATCGGAAAACACTTCATGGAACATAACAATTCCAAACTGGCGGAAAGGTTCCTGAGGGATGGGCTTAAACACAACCCAAAAAACAAGGAGATGCAATACTACCTTGCAGACGCGTATGAAAAATCCGGTACATCGGATAAGGCATTAGTCCTCTTCACAAAGATACTGCAGAATCATGCCGGTGAGATACTGGCGCAATACCGTCTGGGACTACTCCTTGCAAAGAACAATCAGCATGAAAAGGCTATCAGTTCATTCAAATCTGTTATCCGTATGGACAAAAAGCACACTGATGCATTATTTAGCCTTGCTGTTTCTTGCGAAATAGTGGGAGATATTACTCAGGCAAAGGATACTTATAATAATATATTGAAAATAAAACCGGAATATCCAGAAGTACTCGTAAGGCTGGGAGCGCTGTATTTGAATGAACTGGATTATATCAAGGCAGAGGAGTGCTTTTTAAATACAATAAAGCTCGACAAATATTTGATAGAAGCCCATCTTGCCCTGAGCAGGATTTACATATTCCTGAACGTTCCGGAATCGTGTGTGATGAGTTGTGATGAATTATTGAAATGTCTTGATCTTCCCAGAAATGTAACTATCGACAGTGTATCGGATTTAAGCAAACTCTATGTCAGTATCGGAGAGACCTTGAAGGCACAGCAAAAGAAACTCCTCGCTAATGTCTCTTTTGAAATCGCTGCCCTCTTAAATGCGGATTGCGGAATGCGGAATAAAATCCGAAATCTGACAATGATTCACTACTGAAAAACATGTCTTAAAGGCATGGACAGGCAGGCATGACAGAAAGCAAAACCAGCAAGAATGTATCTTCTTGTATCACAAATACTTAAAATGAATATTCCTCACACAGAGACACAGAGGCCACTAAGAAAACGAAATTTAAAAAAATAAAAGATAATAGTTTTTACCCTTTGTGTGATTATTGTTTTTTATTAAAATGCGATACTCTTTTACATTCACAAGAATAGAGCAGTTCTACTGCGGCATCGGAGAGTAGAACTACGGCATTTATGTGTTCGGCAGTATAACTGCCGAACAGTTGTGTCCTTAATCCACGTCATAATTCGTGCAATTCGTGTCTATCAGGCAGTCGGGCATATCTCTAATTTCTCGAAACAAACACATCTAAGTCTATATCATACAACTCCTTAATATATTTAAATTTTTTTTCTAAAGTCTTTCACCCCCTGACCGATAATAATATCAGTGGAAATGCCCACATAGCCAATCTGGTAACTATTGTCATATAAGGAGGTGAGTTACTATAAGCGAAGAAAAGAGGTTTTTTTGGTAACGTCGTATCAGTTGTTTCTGTTTTTTGTTTCAGCGTAATACTAATTTTGGCAGGGAAGCCGAGTTAGTGAAAACTTTTATAATTGGTCGTGTAGTTGGTGTTAAACAAACGCCATACACAAAAAATCAAGGAGGATTTAAAAATGGGTTTAAGAATACAAAACAATATCGCAGCTTTAAATACACACAAAAATCTTGCAACGGCAGATAGAGGTCTTTCAAAATCTTTGGAAAGATTGTCTTCAGGTTATAGAATTAACAAGGCGTCAGACGATTCTGCCGGTCTTGCTATATCTATGAGATTCAGGTCTCAGATAAGGGCTTTGACACAGGGCGCCAGTAACGCAAGCCAGGCACAATCCTTGTTACAGGTAGCAGAGGGTGCTGCAGACCAGGTAACAAACATCCTGCAGAGGATGAAGGAACTTGCAACGCAGGCTGCATCTGACAGTACTCCAGGTTCTGACCGTACAAAAATCAATAATGAAATTACCGACCTCGAGGCTGAAATCGACAGGATCGTTAATTCTACTAAATATGCTGGAAGCACACTTGTCGATGGTAGTTTTGGTTCTACTGCCTTAAGTGCTGCTGGAAACTTGACTGCTGGTAGTTTACAGATAAATTCCGTTGATGTGTCAGGCGCTACTTCTGGTGGAGCTTATACTGTTACAATTACTTCTTCTGGTAGTGCAAAGAATATGACGATTATAGAAACAGGTGTAGCAACACAGACCATATCAGTCACTGACGGTTCTATCGGCGCTAGCGATACCAAGGTACTGGATTTCTCAACTTTGGGTATTAAGGTAACGGTTGATGGAGGCTATGATGCTGCTGGTAACACTGCAGCCGCTGCTGCTACTACAACTACTACAGCTACCTCTGCAACTTTCCAGCTTGGAAATGAGAACAATGCTGACAACAGAATTGCCTTCAGCCTTACAGACTTAAACCTGGCAGTTCTGGCAAATGGTAGTACAGCAAATGTTGCAACAGATACTTTAGCCGGCGCACAATCTGCTTTAGCTACAATTGATACTGCTATTGACACTGTAGCAACTGCCCGTGCAAGTATCGGTTCTGTACAAAACAGAATGGGATTTGCAGGTGCAAACATCTCTACAAGTCTTGAAAACTTGACTGCTGCTGAATCTGTAATTCGCGATGCTGATCTGGCATTCGAAACAGTAGGTTTCACCAAGAACCAGATATTGTTACAAGCTGGTACTGCAATGCTTGCCCAGGCTAATGCTGCGCCACAGTCAGTATTAAGTCTTCTCGGATAAGTATAGAGCTGATTATACCAGTTAAGAAGCATTCATAAGAAACTCGTTCCCACGCTCCAGCGTGGGAACGATCTTGTGAAAAGTTTACTCGAAAAGGGGGAGGTGGATAATACCACTCCCCCTTTTTTATGTAAACACATCAAATCAATTGGTAATAAACAGTTCATAGTGTGCAAAATTTACCCTATGAGTTTTAAAATACATACCGGCCTGCATGCTATTAGTTGTTGATGTATTTATACTTAAAATATTATTGGTTTATCAAATATTTTGGTACAAATATTGCAAACTAATGAAGTGCTTAAAGAAAGGATAATATAGCTATGGAAAACAATTTGAATAAAAGAAACTTTATAAATTGGTACTGCTGTTATGCTACTCCGGAAGAGATTGAAAAGGCAGAGCAAACTAACAAAGCGGCTATAAACAGATTAGTTAGTGAATATTCATATGAAATCGATAAGATAAAAACGACAAAATGTTTTTATGACTCTTTGCCATTGCCAAAAGGAGTATTGCCGGAGTTTCTTCCCCTTGATTGCTTTTGAAATTTTCAAGTTAGGTCGCTATCGCGACAAAATTCCTCGACTCCGCTCGGGATGACATCACACTGAGTGGAGTCGAAGTGTGATCAATATTATTGAAATTCCTGTGCATCAAGTTAAGTCGCTATCGCGACAAAAGACTATCCTTCGACTCCGCTCAGGATGACGTCACACTGAGCGGAGTCGAAGTGTTATCAACATTGAAATTCCTATGCACTAAATTAGGCTGCCTAAAGGCAGCAACTCTTAAAGAGAATATCTAATAATGAATTCTAAATTCGATATTCGACGTTCAATATTCATTATTCAATTATTATTGAAATTTCTATACATAAATTTAATTAAGGGTGTTAAATGGCAGCTACAGGTTCCATAGGTGGTTTGGTTTCGGGTCTTGATACTGCCAGTTTAATAGATCAGCTTATTTCAGTTAGCAGAAAGCGCATTGATGTTGTCGTTGCCAATCAGACTGAAAAAAGTGGTAAAATAGAGGCCTTTCAAGGCTTTAATTTACAGCTGACAGACCTTCAATCAAGTGCAAAGACACTCAAAGATAATGATACGTTCAATGTCTTTAAAATAGCAACTTCAACAGATTCAGCCACTTACTCGGCTGACAATCTTGCCTCTATCACAACTACAGCCGATGCCAGTCCGGGCACACATAAAATAGAATTCACAGCAGGATCACAGTTAGCAAAGGCAAGACAAATATCATCACAAAGCTATAGCGACTTCGACACAACCGCACTGAACCTCTCCGGCGAGATTCTTATAAACGGCAAGGTAATAAAAATCGTATCTACGGATAAGCTTGAAGATATCACAGTCAAGATTAACAATGCCAATTCCGGTACTAATGCAACCAAAGTAACCGCAACCATAATATCCGTATCAACCACTGATAATCGCCTGATCCTGACAAGTAACGATACGGGTGAAGACAAATTTAACATACTTTCTGCCTCTGCCACTGACATACTGACATCATTAGGATTTACCAGTGGTGACACCATCAAGAATACAACAAGCGATGGTGCAGAATCTGATGAATTCTCCAATAGTCAAACTGCTGTTGGGTCACTGCTCGGCTTGACAAATCCTCAGAGTAATACGGTAACTATTGCGGGGCAAGCCCTTGCCATAGACCTTTCCACGCAATCTCTAACCACAATTGCCGGCAACATCAATGCTCTCACAAATGTAACTGCTGCTGTCGTGCCTACGACTACTAATGGTGTGACAACGTATAAGATCGACATCAGCGGCACCACCTCTTTTACAGATGCCGACAACATACTCGAGTCACTGGGGATAATTGAAGGAGTTCAAAGTTCAGTTGCAGAATCACATACCACCTCATCAGCAAATAATAAAATAAGTGGAGGTGCAGGTGCAATCCTCAGCACAACAACTTTTGATGACATAGACACGGGCGGTGGCGCTAATAATGTTGCCGACACTGATCAAATAACTATATCAGGAACAGACCATGATGGGAATGCCGTCACCGGAACCTATACTATTACTGACAGGACGACCGACACCATAGGTGATCTGCTTACAGAAATACAAAACGTATTTAAAAGCGTTGATCCCACAAACACGGTTACTGCATCAGTAAATGGCAGTGGACAGATTGTAGTCACTGACGACTGGGGTGGAGACAGCCAAATCACTATTAACATAATAGCAAAAAATAATGCGAGCAATGGTACCCTTGATTTTGGCACAGTTACGACAACTACAGAAGGCTACTCAATGGAAGTTACGGCCGGACAGGATGCAAAAGTAAAGATCGACGGTGTTAACGTCATACGAAGCAGTAATTCAATAGATGACGTCATAAGCGGGGCTACCTTAAATATAGCCAGGGTGGAAGCAGGCTCTACAGTAGACGTAAACATATCCAGAGATACAGACAGTATAAAAACCAGTGTAAATGGTTTTATAACTCAATATAACAGTATTATTGATTTTGTTAACAAGGAATTCAAATTTAATGAGGATCTGGAAAGCGCCGGTACTCTCTCAGGTGAAACCACCTTATCCTCAATTAAAACCAGTATACAGTCAATAATCACTGGAACCATACCTTTGCTTCCAGCAGGTGAAAACGCCATTTCCCTGATTGGAATAACTTCTGATAGTGACGGTAAATTGTCACTGAAGGACAGCACCTTCCTGGCTGAAATCAATTCCGACTTCAATAAAGTGAAGAGGATGTTTATTGCTGAAGGTACTGCCACAAACAGTGAAGTCACGTACATAGGACATACAAAAAGGACATCAGCAGGAGATTACGACGTAAATATTACTCAGGCGGCAGCCAAGGCCGGTGAGACGGGTGAACTTGACCTGAGCAGTGGACTGGGGGCAGGAAAACAGGAGACCATTAGAATTACGGACACTGCCAGCGGCAGGATAGCAACCATAACCCTTGACGGAGATGACACAACCGGCAACTCCATAGACAATATAGTAAGTACAATCAATTCAGAACTCGATACAGAAACCACAGAGGCTCTTGCAGGAAGTGTGGCAAATACTGCAATCTCCACAGGTTTGGCAATTACATCAAGTATCAAATTTAATGATATTACCGGAGCCGGACTCTCAAACAACGACACAATCACTTATACCGGTACAACACGTCAGGGAATAGCCGTAAACGGCTCGTATCAAATCAGTGATGTTACTACAAATACTGTCCAGAATTTCCTCTCTGCAATAGAAGATGATTATGGTAATGCCGTGTCAGCGACAATTAACAGCACCGGAAATATTGTTTTAACAGACAATACAATCGGAGACAGTCTGCTATCTATTACCATAACAGAGCCTGCCAGCCTGGACTTTGGCACAGTATTGGCAACAAATACCGGAGGTGTGTCGGGTAGATATGCGATGGAGATTACTGCGTCTAAAAATGCAAGCAATCAACTTGTAATCACAAATGACAATTATGGAAGCGCTCAGGGTTTTACAATAGCCCAGGTAGCCGGCACCAACCCTGCGGCTGGTAATGAGGTATTAACAGGTAGTTTGGCAAATACATTGACAGCTGGGGGTAGTATTGTTGCTGGATCTACTTTTGGCGCTATCAATACAACGGGAGGCCCGGGAAACGATATAACCAATACAGCCGTCATAAGCTACTCCGGTAAGGATAACGGAGGCACTGCAAAATCAGGTAGCTACACAATTGCAGATAAGTCCACTAATACTGTACAAAATATGCTTACTCAGATAGAAACGGATTTCGGCCTCACCGGTGGAAGTTTAACTATTTCAGGCGGCAAGATTGTGGTCACCGATGACACCACAGGAGTCAGCCAGTTGGGTATCACCTTTACCTTTGATAAAAATGCCGGAAGTCTAGGCTTTGGCACCTTTGCATCACAGTATACGGGAATAGCAAACGGAGTTGAAGCTGGTATAGACGTTGCGGGCACCATAAACGGTGAGGCGGCAACAGGCACAGGACAGCTCTTAAAAGGTGATAAACCAGGTACCGGAGAAACATCCAGTATCGAAGGACTGGCAATAAAGGTTACGTCCACAACTGAATCACTGATTGGCAGTGTGGCAAATACTACCGATGGAACTACCGCAATCACCAGCGCTACCGCATTTTCAGGAATAAACGGCGCCAGTGTTGTGGTCAATGATACTATCACAATATCGGGAAAAAAGCATGATGGAACACCTGTAAACTATATTTACACAATAAATCCTACCTCTACCACGGTAGACAACCTGTTAACCAGCATTGAATCTAATTTTGGATTGGGCGCAACCGGCGCTACAATAGATTCCAATGGAAAGATTTCGATAAGCGATACCTTTACCGGTGACAGCCAGCTGAGTATCACATTAACAGAGAATAACGAAGGCGCCGGTAGTCTTAATTTCGGCGCCATAACTCCCGGCGCCAAGGATACAACAAAACTGACAATGGGAGTTGCCGAGACAATGTATAATAAACTCCTTGGATTTACAGATTCAATTGACGGACTGGTCACCATCAGAATAGATGGTCTCGGTGACACAGTCGAAAATCTGCAGGAAACAATAGACGGTATGAATGAAAGGCTGGCAATGGAATCATTACAGTTAAATAACAAATTTGTTCAACTGGAACTAAATCTGTCAAGACTGCAAAATGTAAGCAGCTTCCTGGCAGCACAACTCAGCCAGTTATCCAAATAAACAGTATAATTCCACTTTTCAGGTTTTTCACTATTTCAACGCCGAAACAAGTATATACCCGTTCCACATTCATTTTGTATTCTACAACCAAAATTTCAAGATTGACCGGATGATTGCAGAAAAAAAATCAGTCATCCCAAAAAAGGAAAAAATAATCACTTTGTGTAAAAACTAACCACTGAATTTCCCGGGAATCAGACAAATACTGGTTAATGTTTTATAACTGATTACAATACCACTACTTACCACAATTCCAAAATATATATTTTTGGTACGATTATTGCGAATATATTGAGTGTTATAAAAATAGAAATAAAATTATGATCAATAAAAATGGGTACAAATCATTATGTTGACCGATAAGGACATAGAAAAGCAGAATTTTCTCAGTTGGTACTGCATGTATGCTACTTCAGATGACATTAGAATGGCAAAAACCAGTAACAACCCGGCAATGGGCAGACTAATTAACGAATATTCATTCGAAATCGAGAGGATTAATATGTCAAGAATCCTGCTTGAGGAAATTTTCTAGATTTATAAACGGGGCACAATAAATGAAACCACAAAATATTGATTCATACAAAAAGATGCAGATAGAAACTGCTGACCCGGCAACCTTGATCTTAATGCTATTTGACCGCGCAATTGTTTTATTAGATAAAGCAAAAAATGAGATCCTGGAAAAACAGTACGAGGAGAAAGGCTGTTCCCTGACAAAGGCGAACGAAATCATTGCTGAACTGGCAGCATCATTAGACATGGAAAAAGGCGGGGAAATAGCAACTTCCTTATCAAGATTATACAACTTCGTAATACGTGAAATAATTGATGCAGATATAAACTTGAACACAAATGCAATAGATAATGCAAGAAGAATTGTGTCAGAGTTAAGAGAATCCTGGGTAAGCATAAAAGACTATCCAAACGTAGAACTACAAAACAGTGATACTGCCACTACAAAAGTGGATTTATCCGGTTAGTCTCTAAGTCGACAATTTCCGGTCAAAAAAAGTATGAAATTGCCGACGTAGAGACTATTCTACCACACCTTCGGTGTGTTTAAGGAAAACAACAAAGACTACATGGTATGTAAATCAAACATTATGAAATATCAAAACTCACTCCATATTGAGGAAGTATTTTCTTATTTAATTCAAAAGAAGGAATATTACGAAGAGATCTTAAAACTAACAAAGAAACAAGCAGATATCATAAAATCAAGCAACACAAATGAACTGAATTCAATAATTACGGCAAAAGAAAAATATGTAAAAGACATCATACGTTTGGAAAAACTTAATATTAAGATACAAGAAGAAATTATATCAAATCGGAAAACCCTTATATCAGATAAACGATTCAATTCATTACTAAAACAATTACAATCAGTAATTACTGAATTAATACATTACGATCAGGATAGCATTAGTTTATTGTCTTCTTCAATAGATAATACAAATACTAAAATTAATAACCTTAACAAAAGAAGAAGATCACAACAATCAATGAGAGAATATGGTGGTAAGCGCCCACCCAGACTTGTAAACATCCTCCAGTAAGTGTATATGTTGATTATCCTTACAAACTGCACCAGCCAAAAAGACTCAACCTGTAAATAGTGAAGCAAATCCACTTCTATTATCTACAACAAATTGGCAATACTGTCCATCAGAACTAGACAATTCACAATCAGAAAACTTTAGACTAATTCTACTTAAACCTGAATTGAGTGATTTTATTTTACATGCCGTTGTAGCCGTCCGCCTGGGCGGACGTTTTACATCATCTGATGGATTTGTGTAAGTTACGCAACCTCACAGAGCTAAGCTCAGCTTTGAGGTTGCGGCGACGAAATCGCTCAATTTAGATTAAAGAAGATATTTAACTCAAGTTATGACATATAAAGACGATAATATAAATATATATAGTATAGGAGATCAATATGATCAGGAAATGCAAAGAAATAGATATTGTTGTCGGCATACCGTCTTACAACGAAGCGGATAATATTGCTTTTGTTGCCAGTCAATTGTCATTGGGGTTAAGCAAGCATTTTCCCTCTCATTCTGCTGCAATTATTAATGTTGATAACAATTCTACAGATGGAACAAGAGAAGCCTTCCTGGGGGCTGAAACAGGTAAAATACTCAAAAAATATATCAGTACGGAAAATGGCATTGTCGGCAAGGGCAACAACTTCAGGAATCTCTTTATAGAAGTTGAACGCCTCAAGGCAAAGGCCATAGTCGTAGTGGATGCTGATCTATTGAGTATTACACCTGAATGGGTAAAGATACTTGCCACTCCTGTCCTGGAAGGACATGACTATGTAACCCCCCTATACTCCAGAAACGAATATGATGGCACTATAACCAACCACATAACTTATCCATTGTTATATTCAATCTTTAAGGCAGACATCAGACAGCCCATAGGCGGGGATTTTGCTTTCTCACCAAAGATGGCAAGATACTGGACAGGAATGGCATGGGAAAAGAATACGAGACAATATGGAATAGATATATTTATGACCACTTCAGCCATTTTAAATGGATTCAAGGTTTGCCAGGTTGCATTGGGTTCGAAGGTTCACAAACCAAGCGCACCTAAGTTGGGGCCGATGTTTACACAGGTGATAAACACCCTCTTTGCAAATATTTCAAATTTTAAGAATATCTGGCTGAATGGAAATATTAAAAAAGATTGTCCGGTCCATGGTCAATTTAATTATGAGGACCCACAGAGTCTGTCCGTTGACTACAAGAGCATAAAAAAGGAAAGTATTGAGGGTTTTTCCGGGAAAGACTTGATACTCTCCTCCATAATGCATCTGCCACACTACCATACCATCAAGAAAATGCACCTTTCGAGGAGTTGGAATATTGGCTCAGAATTGTGGGCAAAGATACTCTATGATTTCATCTTTGCATACGAGACATCAGAAGACAAGGAAGAGGTGGTAGAAGCCTTGAAACCCCTCTATTTTGCCAGGACAGCATCCTTTTACAGACAAACCCTGGATATGACTCACCGGGAATCTGAAGAAAAGATATTGGAACAGGCAAAACAGTTTCAAAAGTGCAGGGGATATCTCTTTAATAAATTTGAATCTTATATGAGAAATTAACATGATTATGAAAAAAACTAAATATTTCCCGGTAATGACGGATGATTTGAAAGTCAATACCATACTTGACTTCGATATCTTTATGCAAACAAACAATAACATTGTCCTGTTTCGTAAAGGAAACCATCCATTTACTGAAGAAACACTAGATAATCTTGCTGAACATAAAGTAAGAACAATATTTATTTCAGAAGATGAAAAAGAGAAGTTTGAAAAATATTACCGTACACTTCATGATAGCACCAATATCGGAGTATCAATGAAAGGGTGTGAAGCACCGTTTGATAATCCGGAAAATATAGAAAAATACTACAAGTCACATTTTAATTACTATCCTATTGAGAAATCAAACCTGCTGCCGGGTTCTAAAGTTGATTTTAACGTTTACAAGAAATTAGATATTGACGTTGAACTTTACTTTAGCCCTCATAATGAAAACGACTTATCAGACATAGTACCGGAAGACGTACATAGTTCACCATTCCCTATTGTAATCCATAACGATGAAATACCCTTGTATAAGGAGTACATTAAGAATATCTCCGTAGAATACGCAAAAAAAGATGGGTATCCACTGGAATCCCAATACAGTATCATTCGTGAAAATTCAAAATTCATTATAAAAGACATTCTCAATGATCCAAGAAGCGGAGAAGTAACTCAAAAGGCAAGTGAACTGGTTGAAACATTAATTTCCTCAATACTGGACAATCAAACCAACTTTTACAGCCTGCTGAAAATCACTACTCATGATTACTACACGTACACACATTCATTAAATGTCTGCAGTATGAGTATTGGATTAGGAACGCAATTGAAATTAAAAAGAGACCCTGACCTCATAGAACTGGGGCTGGGAGCGTTGCTACATGATGTCGGTAAGTGTTCGATAGAACCGCGTATCTTGAACAAACCCGGCAAGCTGACTGAGGATGAATACAAAAATGTACAGAATCACGTTCTTGCATCCAAAGAGTTGTTAGAAGACAGTAATATACAGATACCGCAAAAATCTACAATCACAATAATGCAACACCATGAAAAGTTATCTGGCAATGGTTATCCGAACAAACTAAGGGGAAATCAGGTACATCTTTATGGACGTATTGGGGCGATTGTAGATTTTTATGATGCCCTGACAACTGAACGGCCTTATAAAAAAGCCTATTCCCCATTTGAAGCATTTCAACTACTATCTGAAGTAAAAGAAGACTATGATCAGCAATTAATCAAAAAATTTATAGTTATGTTGGGAACCCAAGGGAGTCGCTGACCACCGGCATAGCCTTTTATTGTCATACCGGCAACAGACGGTGGTTTACCTTACAAGTTGGGTCGCTATCACGACAAAATTCCTCGACTCCGCTCGGAATGACGTCACACTGAGCGGAGTCGAAGTGTTATCAACATTGAATTTCCTGTGCATCAAGTTAGGCCTTCGGCGACTTTTTTGACACGGTAGGGTCCCGCCATGGCGGACGATCGCCAACGGGAGTTGGCTCCTACCAAAACATTGAAATTCCTCTATGCATTGAATCAGGCTCGCCAAGGCGAGCGACTTTTTACGCCGCTATGGAGTGCATTGACCGTGTCAATGCGTATATTAATACAGTGACATAGTCACTGTACTCCAAAAGAAATGAAATTAGATAGAAGAGAAACAGTTAGAAGAAGTGGTGACAGAATGCTGATGTGTAAACGCAAACCATGAAGAGTTACCTGTTTCTTCCGGGAAAGCGAAAATACAAATCAGCCTCTTACCTGGCATGCTTCATTTACAACTCTGACAGATTTCAGGAAATCTATAAAATTACCCAATATCTCGGAATCAAACAACCCTTTCATATTTTCTTCCATTATCTTACACGCATCATCAGAAGTTCTGGCACTTGCATATGGTCTGTCAGAAGTAAGGGCGTTATACACATCAACAATACGTGATATCCTGCCATAGTAATTAATATCGTTCCCTTTCAGGCCGTAAGGATAACCACTGCCATCATAGTTTTCATGATGGAGCAGGGCAAGTAAGCAAGACTCTGAAGACACCTTCCCTGTTTCCTGTAACATGTGAAATCCTATCTCTGCGTGCTTTCTGATTATAGTAAATTCTTCATTATTCAATTTATCCGGTTTGTTAAATATTGAAGGGTCAACATTTCCCATGCCAATATCCTGGAGAAGCAGACCCAGGCCAAACTCACTCAGATCTTCTATATTCATACCCATATGATAAGCAAAGATCAGGCTGATCATTGTAGTATTTATGGAATGCCCATATAAATATTGATCGTTGCTCTTTGCATTAATTAAATCAACATAATCATTACGGTTACTATTAATGAGTCCCAATATATTATGTATCCATTGCTTAGATCTTTCAACATTGCATACTTCTTCAGGTGTAGCGCTTAAATCACTAATTATATTTATGGCAACATCCCTGACTACATCATATTTTTCCTTTGGATTTGAATCCTCGTCTTCTATAACTCTTTCCATGTTTGTTTCCATGAATCTCAGATATTGCTTCCTACCATTTTTTGGAACGTAGAGTCTATTAATATTCTTCCTTATAAATTCTTCCCTTTTTTCATTAATAAATAATCTATCTCCACCATTCCAATACAATACATATTTCTTCTCGCCATCATTGTTATTTTCAATATACAATTCGCTCTTGTTAAAAGGGCCTAATTTCAGGCTTTTAAACGTAACCGGAAGATATTTACTGGTATTGTCGTAGTAATCTCTGTTAAGCTGCCTGGCAATAGTAAGCTTACTGGTTTTCTCAATCAGGGTGGCATTTCTGATAGCAATTGCAGAATACTTTGCGATGACCTTAAGGGTACTGAGATCACTTTCATTAAACAATTCACCATTATTCTTGTCATTAACGTTTATAACACCTATAATCTTTTCACTGACGATTAAAGGAATAGATATGAAAGATTTACTTGAATATCTTTTACTGTTCTTTTTCAAAAATCTTGTACCGCTTTCTATATCCTTAATGAGTAGAGGCAATCCTTTCAAAGCTGCCCATCCAGATATTCCAACTCCCACTTTAACTCTGGTTTTCTTCATTATTTCTTCAGGAAGATGATTCGAATAGTGCAGGCGAAGAATATCCCCATCAATGAGCATTAAAGATGCATACTTCGATCTCAACATATTAGATGTCAAGCTGATTATTATCTTAAAAAGCTTTTCATGGTTAAACACAGACGTTAATGCTATACCGATTGATTCCAGACTCGCCCTGTTGTTAAGATGTGTATTATTGATTTCAACTTCACCCGGTTGCCTATTATTACCATCCTGTGTCATAGATCCATTTTGATGTGTTGCTAACATTTCGATCACCCACCTTTCTATAAAACTATTTTTATGTTATCAGTGTTTCTCTTTACATATTCTTGAAGTGATTTCAGAGCAATTAATCTTGCTATCTGTCTGTTTTTACAGATTTTATAAGCCTCTTCAGTAAATATTGTAACTAAGTCTGCCAATGCCATGTTATTCTCATGACACTCTGCTGTAGTACTTATTTCATTATTCCCGCCACAGCGAGTATGCCTTGTGTATGACCTGGCCAGATTTTTACTTTTCAACCGTCTCATCATTTTAACCTGACTAAAAGCATTCTTCAGTTAAAGAAACAACTGGCACAAATATAAGGTAATTCTGTTCAATCTGGTGTCTTCGTATTAAAAATGTTTCCTGGTTTCATGATGTGTATTTAGCAACACTTATGCCCAACACCATAATAAATTATTTTATTCCTCTTGTATCGCATAAGATATTGAGTACGCACAACATATGATTAGGTAAAAATTGTCATAATATAAAGAGAATATCTTTCAGGAAAATGTTGTTGTTAAATAGTTCCATTTCTTTCCCACCTGTTGTTATTTTTTTCCTTTTATAATGAAACCGTATTTATCATACCCTGATCCTGGTTCAGGCCTGTCACGCGTCTTAACAACTCATTCTAATATCCCTGGCCCAGACCGCCTCGAAGAGTGTACACCTCGTGGAACAAGTCGCACCAGGCCTGCCCAAGACAAGCTTGTTCTTGGCCGGGGGCAGGCCAAAACATGAAATATAAAACACAAACTACCCACTATGCCCTCCCAGAAACTTTATGAAACTCTTAAGCATTGCATGATCAACGGAGTTGTACATTTCAGTTTTTATCAATCTTAAAGAATCGAATGGTTTTTGAGGAGGTGAATATGACCTTCTTGTAGTTAAAGCGTCATATATATCGATTATGTGCACTAACCTGGCAACATAATGTATATCATCTTTTTTAAGTCCGTATGGATAACCACTGCCATCACAGTTTTCATGATGTTGTAATATTACTGCATATTCATCCTTAAAACTACTTCCGGACTCCCTCAATATCTTTGCACCCGTTTCAGGATGCATCTTTATCTTTCCAAATTCTTCATCAGTTAACGGCCCTTTTTTATTAAGGATGCTGGAACTGATTTTGGTCTTACCAAGGTCATGAAGCAGCATGCCTGTACAGAAGGATTTCATATCCTTCTCATTTAAACCAATGTTTCTTGCAAACAAGGACCCTATAGTTGCAACATTTACCGAATGCGTATACGTATAGTAATCGTGCGACGTTATCTTGAGCAGGTTATATGCAGCCCTGCCATCCCTGAGAATATAGTCAATCATGTTGTAAGCAAACGCCTGAGACCTTACAATATTCCTGTGTACCGGCTCCTTGAATACATCATGGAGCATGGTTGTGCCTGTACCATAAACAATTTGAGCTTTTTCTTCAGGTTGGATTTTCTCGTCAGACAGGATATGTTGTAAGTTTGATTCCAGGTATTCAGAATATTTCTGTTTATCATCCTTGCCGATAAACAGCCTATTAACATTCTTCCTTACCAGCAACTCCCTTTTTTCATTCTCAAATGCGGTATCACCTTTACAATACAATACATACCTGCTCCTGCCGTTATCAGAAACAAGCAGGTATATATCACAACCAATTATTGTATCAGTTTTTAAACTACTCAACGTAACAGGGAAGAAAGTTTGCATTACTTTACTCCGATTATTTATGATTTCATTAATACCTTTATGAAATTTTCTTGACCATTATCAGCAAAAATTTCAATTTACGATTTAGGAATTCAGGAATTCTTTAATTCCTCAATACTTCAATTCCTCAATATTATAATTCCGACTCGTTCGGGTTAGGTCTTTAAACATACTATTCCATCATCACCTTTAACTATCTGTGAACTCTTAGGCCCCAGGAAGCGGACAAATTCTTTAAATAACTCCATATCAAAACAATTAACCATACCCTCCCCCATCTCTTTTAAGGCAGTAAATGGATTCATTGCACCCGCATAACACCTCTTTGTTGTTATGGCATCGTATACATCAATTATTCGAGAAAGCCTTCCATACAAATCAATTTCATCCCCACCAATACCATGGGGATACCCGGTACCGTCATAATTTTCATGATGTTGTATAACCGCTTTTAATGATTTCCCTTCTATATTCTCTTTATCCTTCAAGAGCTTGTAACCGGCTTCCGGATGTCTCTTTATAACATCAAACTCATCTTTAGTTAATTTACCCGGTTTGTTAAGGATTTCTAACGGGATTTCAACCTTACCTACATCATGCAATAACATTCCTGTCCCAAAAGTATTTAAATTATCCGCATCTAAACTAAGATGTTTACCAAAGAGCAAACCAAATACTGATAAATTTATTGAGTGTGTATACGTATAATAATCGTGCGAAGTCATGCTCAACAAACCGGAAAAAGCATTTTCATCATTAAGGATAAACCCGATGGTGTATTTAACCCAGTTTTTAGCCCTGTCTAAATCAACACCAGCCGTACAGATATCATTCAGGATTTCTTTGGTTAAACTTTTTGCAACATGATAAACTGCATGTGATTTTTCCCTGGAACTTAGATTGTCGTTTGCAAGGATATTTGGCAGGTTTTTCTCTTGATATTTGAAAAAGTTATTATAATCCTTTGAAATAATATAGAGTTTTTCTATATTTCTTTCTAATAACACTCCTTTTCTATCGCTCCCAAATTGTTCATCTCCACGACAAAATAAAACATGTCTGGGCTCTCCATTAACGTAACTTCTCAAATACAGATCACATCCCACCTCTGTATCTTCCACTAACATATCTTTGGTTATAGCCACATAATGCAATTCTACACCTCTGTATCTAAGATTATGCCACAGGTGCCTTCCAAATCATTGCCCTTTTTTGTTTGCAAAGAGTTTTTGTCTTCTTGTTTTTGTTGCCCTGAATTTATATGTTGCTCATTCTCCTGGTTAATATCCTTGTCTTTCACGTCCTCATCATTAGACGACAGGTGATCTGAGAAATTCTGCGTACTCTCCTTATCACCTTTTTTATCGCCAGTCTTTCCTTTCTGATTAAGTCGATGTATTGGCGGAATATAACGAATAGATTGAATACTATCACTCATGACGGTTTCCCAAATCTCTTAATGTTCTAAAACCTGAAATAAGAGTATATACTATCCCAAGACAATTCAGAATTTGTCCGGGTGGTAAAACCAGTTTGCCTTATCGTCGGCGTTATTTGTAATCCGGCATGGTTTAATCTTTCAAACCTGGCTAGGATTTCACTTCTTGAGACACCGACTTATTTGCCTTTGCCCTGATTGACATCAATGCTCTATGGTGTAGTTGCGAAACTCTCGATTCTGATAGATTCATTATCTCCGCTATTTCCCTTAGAAGCATATCCTCATAATAGTATAGAGTAATAACCAGCTTTTCTTTAGGATGAAGGTCTTTAATAGCACGTTCCAGCACCTCTTTTTCCTCCATCAATTCCAGGTCATTTAATGGTTCACTGGCTTTATTATCTTTGATGATCTCATTTGCATTTATTCTCGAATCACCATCTCTGCCACAGTTTATATCTTCAATGTATAACATGGAGCACATATTAATATCTGCCAGCATCTTATCCAGTTCACTACAACTTATACCCAACACTTCGGCAATCTCTTCTGGCCGAGGAGACCTGTTAAGTTTCTGTTCAAGCGAATTATGTGTTTCTTTGATTAAATTATCTTTTTCTCTTACTGAGCGGGGTACCCAATCCTGCAATCGGAGATAATCCAGAACAGCACCCCTTATCCGGTGAAAGGCATATGTTTTGAATTTAACACCTTTATCCTCTTTGAATCTTTCCGCCGCTTCAATCAATCCCAGGATTCCAGACTCAATCAAATCTTCCTGATCAAGATGTGCGGGAAGATAAATCATAAACTTGCCCACTACATATTTAACAAGTGGCAGGTAGTCCATCACATATTTATCCCGCTTTTCTTTGCTTACTACGCCATATTCACTTTGTTGCATCTTTATTTTCATCATTAATGTCCTTATTATTTTCTATACCAATATTTTCCGGAACAAATTTCACCAGCATTTTTATCATAACAAAAGAGGTCAACCCAAACAAAATACCTGCTATTACTGCCTTTTGAATGAGCGTTTCAATAGCCAGTCTTGACGCATATCCGAGAACACATGCAAGAAAGAAAACAAACATAGCAATATATATGCTGGACCTAAAACCGATCAACATCAGTTGGCGCCTTATCATATTTTCATAACCATTTCTGCAACCATTTCTGCCGTTGCCGTCCTGATACCATCTTGAATTTCCTGTCCATCAGTAACGTAGGAAAGAGGCATCTGCGTCTCCTCAGCAACACTAAATAATGTGCCATACAAATCCGTCTCGTCAACCTTTGTGAAAAGTAATCTATGAACAGGAAAACCATTAAGTCTTTTGACGATGTTAATAATATCAATGTATCTGGTTGATGCGCTTACAACCAGATGAGTTTCCAGATCTGGTATTTCATCAAGGTATTCCTTCAAACCTGATAATGCATCTTTGTCAAAATGGTTCACCCCCGGTGTATCTATGAGAACATGTGAGTTACTTCCGTATTCATCTATAATTTCTCCGAGATCCTGTGGGGTTGAAGCAGTCAATACAGTGGCCTCTATTAATCCTGACATTTTATTTAGTTTTCCGGCAAAGTCTCCCCTGATACTTATTAACAATATATCTTTACCAGAACGTTCTTTTATATCTGAGGCTAACTTTAAAATAGTCGTAGTCTTTCCTGTTCCTGCGGCACCTATGAATGCCATTGTTTTACATTGCTCCTGACCATTTAAGCCTGGAGCAGGAATCTTAATTTTATTTATAATGCCTTCCCTGATCATCAGGCGCTGTACTTCCATTTTCCCGGAATCATCTCCGTTATGCCTGCTCAAAGCCTCATTAACCAGAATCATGGAATGTTCCTTTTCTACCTGTTGAATACGAAGCTGTTTGTATAACTCCCTGCTGATCTCAGTCCAACCATCATTAAAGTCTCTATTTTCTTGATGAACGAATGGCACTGATTTTTCCTCAAAGTTGAGACCTGCCATTTCTACCAGGTCCTCTGAGAGTAGAAAATCCGACAGAACATTACTGTCCTCATGGAGGTCAGTCATATCCTTCCTGCCGTTTCCGTACAAGCATGGCTTCGAAAAACCCTGGTCTGTTTGAGACGAGTCTATCTGGTACCTTCCTGATAATTGTGAATTTAACTTGCTTTTATTACTTTGTATATTCAGACCGGGATGAGACAACGGCTTTCCATTACTGCCCGCACTTTCCGATATCTGCCCGACTCCATCCTCCTGTACCTGGCCTGACCGGCCATTACCATTCAGGTAGGATTGCCAGTCTGTCTTACTGGCAATTGTAGATATATCAGCCATTTCTACAAGATCCTCCGGACTTAAACGTTCTGCCAATGTTCTATTCCCGTTGCGGCTGCCAGATAGAGACGTCTGACCGTTTCGGTCCTGAAATAGTTCCGGAGTATGCCGGACTGGCTGTTGAACATCTGATTTATACCGGTCTGGTGTTTGTGGATTCAGATTATCATCTTCACTTTTCACCTTCTGACCGGGACTTTGCTTTATATTCTGGTCTGTTGTCTGATTATCATCCCTGGCAAATACATTTTCAGCCGCGACAACCTCAACCAGTGTCTGCCCGGTCTTACTCTTTATATCTCCTTCCTCTATATTTCTCGTTTCCAGAATTATGGAAGAGTCACCCATTTCTCTCTTTACACTTGCCAATGCCGCTTGTACTGTAGACGCAATAAATGATTTAATTCTCATTTGTCAGACTCACAATCCCAAGTGATTCAATTTGAACCCCAGGTGCAATTTCTTTATAAGATAACACAGGTAAATAAGGTAACGCTGTTTCTGTAAGTTTCCTGATATGATTTCTTAATACTGAAGATGTCAGAAGAACCGTACTGTTACTGGATGCGTATACTTTCCTGATGGTTTCCGTAACTGCCTCAACTATTTTCTGAGCATAATTAGGTTCTAATGCAAGTACAGATTTATTCCCCATTTCGTGAATAGACCTCATGATTTCCTGTTCCAGTTCAGGTTCAAATGAAATTGTACTGATCTTGTTAGATTCACTCTGATATTGGCCGCATAATGTTCTGCATAATCTCTGCCTCACATACTCAGTCAGCGCTTCAGGGTCCTTAGTTACAGGAGCATAGTCAATAAGAGTCTCCAGTATTGTCACAAAATCTTTTACTGAAATCCGCTCTCTCAGTAGATTCCTTACCACCTCTTGAACTACACCCAGCGTAAGAACATTTGGAGTAAATTCATTTACCAGGGTTGGTGAATCCTTTTTGGTTGTATCAACTAGTTTTTGAATATCTTCTCTGGTTATTATCTCATGAGCATAGGTTTTAATGGTTTCTGTTAAATGAGTAACCAGGACTGAAGTTGGATCAATTACTGTATAACCTGCAGCTTCCGCAGCTTCTTTCTTAGCTTCAGTTACCCACTTGCCAGGTAATCCATAAGCCGGATCTGTGGTCGCAATACCTTCAATAGGCTTTACCCCCTCTTCACCCAGGGCCAGATAACTATCAGGCATCAACTCACCTTTATCAACGGTCTGTCCCTTTATCTTTATACTATACCCGTTCGGGGTCAGCTGCAGGTTATCTCTTAAGCGTATTGGAGGAATAATTATGCCTATATCTCTGGCAAGCTGTTTTCTGAGGGAGTTAATCCTGCTTAATACCCCGCCTACCTTCTTTGGATCAACCATTGGAACCAGCTTATAGCCAACTTCAATCCCCATCCTGTCAACCTGTAACAGGCTCTCATATTCATCTTCAGGTTCACTCAATTGTTTTGTTTTCTCTGCAATTTCTTCAGTCTTTTCTACGGAATCAACTCTGGTTAAGCTTTTTCTGGTCATAAGGAAAATAATGGTAAAGAATGCAGACATTAAGAAAAAAGGGATTTTAGGTAAGCCTGGTATAAGGCCGAAGACCAGCAATATTCCTGCGGCAAATCCTAATGCTTTTGGAGCCGTAAATAGCTGCGATGACAAGTCCTGTGCCAGGCTGTTCTTAGATGATGCCTTTGTGATAAGCAGGGCTGCAGAGGTGGCATTAATTAAAGAAGGGATTTGTGTTACTAACCCATCACCCACAGTCAAAATTGTATAAGTAGATAATGCATCAGTAATATTCATGCCCTGCATCATTCCGCCTATCACTATACCGCCGGCAATGTTTATTAATGTAATCACAATTCCGGCAATAGCATCACCACTTACAAATTTACTTGCGCCATCCATCGAACCATAGAATTCGGCCTCTTGTGCTATCTCGGTACGCCTCCTCCTTGCCTCCGCTTCAGTTATTGCACCCGAGTTTAAATCAGCATCAATACTCATCTGCTTACCCGGCATGGCATCCAGAGTAAATCTGGCGGCTACTTCTGAAACTCTTGTAGCACCCTTTGTGATTACTATAAACTGAATAACCGTCAGGATTATGAATATAACCAATCCAATTACTACATTACCACCTACCACGAAATTACCAAAAGTTTCTATTACCTGTCCGGCATCAGCATGCATGAGGATTAGACGCGTTGATGCGACATTCAGTGCAAGCCGGAAGAGTGTAAGGAATAGCAAGAGTGACGGATATGCAGAAATCTCCAGTGCACGTTTTACATGCAATGTAACCAGAAGCACCAGTAATGACAACGAAATGTTAACTGTAATAAAGACGTCAATCAAAAATGTAGGCAAAGGCACTACAAGGACAACTAATATAACCAGAACTCCCGCCGCCAGAATAAATTCACTATGCCTGAACAGCGACTTCATCTGATCTCCATGTACATTCATTTCATTTTCTGCCATTGTGTTTTTCCTGATATTGATTACCTACCTGCAACAACGCCACGCAATTGATAAACATATGAAAGTATCTTTGCAACTGCCTGATAAAGTTTAGGAGGCACTTCGCCGCCTAGCTCAATTGTACTATACAAAACACGAGCGAGAACTCTATCCTCTACAATCGGAATATTATTATTTGTGGCTATCTCCCTTATCTTTAATGCAATCAGGTCTACTCCTTTTGCAACCACCTTAGGTGATTCCATTGTGGAAGCATCATACTTAAGTGCTACAGAGTAATGTGTAGGGTTTGTTACTACCACGTCTGCCCCTGGTACTTCCTGCATCATTCTTTTATTTGACATCTCACGCTGCACAGCCTTGATCCTGGATTTTATTAATGGATCGCCTTCTGATTGTTTTGCCTCCTGCTTAACCTCATTCTTGGTCATCATCAGATCTTTCGAATGCTGCCATCTCTGATACAATAAATCTAGAAAAGACAGAATCAACATGATGATTGTAATCTTCAAGGTAATGGCAAAAATTAAACCGGAAGCGGAACTGAAGATTGCTTCCGTCCGCATACTTATTAATTCCAACAATGGCTCCAGGTCTTTTTTTATAGAAACATACGCCACTCCACTCATTATGCTCAATTTCACAAGAGACATTGCCGTCTTTACCAGCGACTTCCTGGATATAAGGTTCTTCATGCCCGTTATAGGGTTTAATCTCTTAAAATCCGGTATAAGAGCCTTATGGCTGAAAACGAGCCCTACCTGAGAGGTAGTTGCTATTAAGCCAACTATCATAAAACCTCCCATTAATGGAAGTACCACATTCATATTCTTAAAAGAAATATGCATCACTAAAGTTGTAAATGTTTCTGCATTGAAATCTTCATAGAAAAGATTCCTGCAAAGCATACCCATTGTATCCTTCATTTGTGCTATTATTGCGCCTCCAAGAAATAAAGTAAGCAAAACTCCGGATAACAGTATCATGGCGGTATTAAAGTCTTCACTCTTTGCTACCTGCCCCTTGTCACGAGCTTCACGTTTCTGTTTGGGCGTTGCTTGTTCCGTTTTCTCTTCAGATGATTTCATTGATTACATTCCTCCTACCAGACTAAAAATATCTTTGCGAAGCAAATTAAATAAATATTCCATTGAACGTGTGACAAAAGGGAATAACATGGCTAAAATCAAAAACCCGACAAGAATCTTCAAAGGAAATATAACTAAAAATATGTTCAACTGCGGCATCGACTTGGCAAGAAATCCTGAAACTACTACAATCAGGCCCATGATTATCATAACAGGAGCCGCTACCTTGATTGCAGATACAAACAATCCGCCAAACATCTGTACCAACTTGCTTATCGTAAAGCCAGACTCAATGAATCCTGTTATAGGTACCGTTTTATAACTAAGAACAAGCGCATTTATCAGCCAGTGATGACCGTTTATTGATAAAAACAGAATAAACGCCATTAATTGAAATATTTGTGAGATCGGGTTCACACGATCTCCTAATAATGGATCCACCATCTCTGCCATGGACAATCCCATATCAGTGCTAATTAACTCTCCAGCCATAACAAATGCCCCAAATGCCATTGTTGCGACATAACCAATTAGAAATCCGATTGCTATCTCCTTAAATATCAAAAGGATAAAAGATGTCAAATTATCAGGTAAAGTCTGCTGCGCATTGCTAATCGTTGGAAAAACGGCAAGCGAAAGCACAAGCGCCAATCCTATCTTAACAAGTAGTGGTATACTCGTCTGGTTATAGATCGGAGAAAAGAAAAGGACGCTGGCTGTCCTGAACAGCACAATAGTAAATAATGGAAGTAGATTAATAGTGTTTATTAACATTTTTCTAAAAAGTGTAACTGGAAAGATTTCCTAACAATAGAGTGGTAAATGCCGACATTCTCTCCAACAGCCAGGGCAGGGCGAGTGCGAATACACCAAACACTGCCAGTAACTTTGGCAAAAAGGTAAGAGTTTGTTCCTGGATGCTTGTGACGGCCTGAAATATCCCTATTATAAGACCTATCACTAACGCTGTTCCAATAAGCGGTGCAATTAAGATTAATGTTAGCGTTACTGTTTCTCTGCCAAGATTAGTTACAATATCATATCCCATATTCGCTCAATTCCAATTTCGGATTTCGGATTGCGGATTTACAATCCGCAATTTCACAATCCCTCAATCAGGTAATTCAGGAATCCTTCAATCCCTCAATCCTCCAATTCCTCAATCTTATCTGATACTTGAGACTAACGATTGAATAACCAGATGCCAGCCATCCACCAACACAAATAAAACAACCTTAAACGGAACGGATATCATCATAGGAGGAAGCATAAACATACCCATTGAAGTTAACACACTTGCAACAACCATATCTATTACTACAAAAGGCAGATAAACTACAAAACCCATTTGAAAGGCGGTCTTTAACTCGCTCAGGACATATGCCGGTAATAGAATGTGAGCAGGAACATCATCCATTGACTCCGGCCTCTCAATCTTCGCAATATTATAAAACAGCGCTATATCCTTCTCCCTTGTCTGCCTGGCCATAAATGTTTTTAATGAGCCCATGCCTCGGTCAAACGCCTCTCCCTGAGCAATTTCTTCATCCATAAACGGCTGAATGGCATTTTCGTTGATTTGATTAAACACTGGAGCCATCACAAAAAAAGTTATTAAGAGAGCAAGGCCTATCAGGATTTGATTCGGCGGCATCTGCTGGAAAGACAGGGCTTTCCTTGCAAATGAAAGTACAATAATGATCCTCGTAAACGATGTCATAACCATCAATAAACCCGGTAAGAGTGTAAATGAGGTCATAACAAGGAGAATCTTTACAATACCAGCAACCTGCTTGGGCTCACTGAGGTTGCCCATATTTATATTCATATTCAAGGCATCACTAGCTGCTTCAGATGCTTCACCTGCCACTACTGTTTGTGTAAAGAGTAAAGCCGCTCCAAAAGGCAACAGGAGTACTGTTAATCCGGACAAATATTTCATCTTTGTTTCCGTTCTGCAATTGACTTCTTAACTAAATTCAGAAATTCCTTTTTGTTAACCGGCTCACTGCCATCATCAATATCCTCGTTTGCAATCTCAGTTATCAATTCAATTCTATCGTTTGACAAACCAAGCAATAAGTGTTTTCCAGGTACTTTAACCAGAGAAACTGTTTTTTTCACACCCATTGGAACCTGATCAACTATCTGTATTAATCTTCTTTTCCCCTTAACATTTGTCATTACACCATACTTCTTTTTCAGTACATATACTGTTGCAATTATAAGTGCAATCACTACGAGCAGCGTACTGATAACTCTTGTATATTCATCATATCCATCAAAAGGCGAACCCTTAACTGAATCACCATTCAGTGTGCCGGTTTTTTTAGCACCTGCATAAACATCCCCACGCAGTACTTCAAATGTCATCACAAAACACATTATGACAAGAGCAAATATCAGAATAGATTTAAGATACGGTTTTTTTGATATAGTTTTCAGCATGTTACAAATCCTTTTTTTCAGGATTGATATAATGAAAATGTATTTTTAACAACTAAACTCAATCGCAAATGATATACCATTGTATTTTATTATATTTGACACACGGCACGTAGTCATATCATATTGACACATCACAGCTTATACCCTACCTGGGATAATGATGCAAACTGCTGGATTTGAAGTGTTATTTGTGGGATACTGTGACAGTTTTCTGCGTAGTCTTTTTAAACTAACCGTAGATTTCTTAGACAGACAAATCTTCGGATTGTGGACTCTTGCAGTGCATTGAAGTTGTTCATGTTCAGGGAACTATGCTGGACAGGAAAACTTGTTGTGGAGGCTTGTATAGAGTGGTAACGCTGGGAGCAAGTAGTCAATTTCGGATTTTTGATTGTGGAAAGAAAATCCGAACACAGAAATTATATCGGTTCGCCTCTTTCATTCCGCAATCAAAAATCCGCATTCCGAAATTGATTCACTCAGACTATATTCTTGATTCTATCCTGAGTATTTGGAATCTTCGTTATTTTTACACCAAAATTCTCGTCAACAACAACTACCTCACCGTAAGCAATGATTTTACCGCGGACTGTTATTTTAACCGGTTCTCCAGCCAGACTGTCCAACTCTATAATTGCCCCGGGAGCTAATGATAAGACATCGCGCATTACCATCTCTGTCTTTCCAAGTTCTACAAGTACCGGAATACTAACATCCATCAGCATTTCCATATTATTCACATTTCCTTCTCCGGCAACGGTTTTTACCGGTTTCAGAGGTGAGAACTCAACAGATTTTATGCTCTCTTCTTTATCTGTAACTTGAGTAGATACATCCTGATCTTCAGTTGCATTGTCTTCCATATAAACCCCCTTCGTAAATTAGGCTGCCTAAAGGCAGCAACTCTTAATGAGAATATCGAATAATGAACACCGAATAATGAATTCTAAATTCGAAATTCGACGTTCAATATTCATTATTCAACTATTATTGAAATTCCTATACATCAAGTCAGGCCGCTATCGCGACAAAAGACTATCCTTCGACTCCGCTCAGGATGACGTCACACTGAGCCTCTCAAAACAACGTCACACTGAGCGGAGTCGAAGTGTTATCAACATTGAAATTCCTATGCATTAAATTATATTTAATTAAATCCTTTGTTCATTATGGTATTCTAAACAGACTCATCGTCTATTAATGAAGTAATTTGGATAGCTTTCTTTGAACCGAATAACCCCAGCTTCCCGGAAAATTTGTTTTTTCCCTCTACAGATACTTTTAGATGATTTGTGATTTTACTGTCCAGTCTTAAGACATCTCCCTCTTTAAGATTTACCACATCACTCACGGTAATATTGGTTTCATCTAAAACACCTGCTACAACAAGCTTCGTGTTCCTTACCAGCATTCTAAGCGCATCGGCGCTCTCCTTATCTTCTTTACGTGAATCTCCCGTTTTATCAATATTGAAAAAGTTCTCTAATGTTTCATCCATACTCGAAACCGGAACACAGATTTTCAGTTCGCCAAAGCTGTATTCCAGATTAAATGTAAAGGAGAGTAACAGCACTACCTCGGTATCAGCGGCTATGTTAAGGTACCTGGGTTCCATTGTTGTATCAGAAACTCTCCATTCCATCTCAACAAATGGTTTCCACGAATCACCTAGTCTATCAATTATGATTGACACAATATTGCCGAGAATTGTAACCTCTGTATCTGTCAGCTTTCTTATTTCACGCTGTGATTTACCTGCACCTCCAAATGACTTCTCTATAATAGACAGACACAAACCCATATCCATTGCAACGCATCCGAAACCCGGTAACGGCGACAATTTGACTGTGTTAAGAAACATTAGCTCAGGGCAAGTACTCTTAAATATTTCAAAGCTTAATTCGTCTATGGAGTTCAAGCTGACCTTTGCGGTGGCTCTTAGAAAATTAGATATCTCCCTGCTAATCTGATAAGCAGTAGTCTCAAATAACTTATACAACATACGTTTCTTCTCTCTCGAGATTGTGTTTGGTCTCTTAAAGTCATAATACTTTATTCTGCCATTTTCATCTTCAATTATGTCAACATGTGCTGTCTCATCCTGCCCTTCATGAAATGATTCCAGTAATTGTTCAACCTCATCACTGGAGAGAATTGCGTTTTCTGTATTTTCCATGGTTATTGTATTATAAAATCTGAAAAATAGACTTGCGAGATGGCATCATCAGATCCCAGTAGTTCGCTATTTAATAGATCCTTGATTTCTGTCCTCAACACTGACTGACTGGCTGAAGTTCCTATTTCATCCGCATTTTTAGTTGAAAGAAATGACACGAGTTTATCTCTGAAAATAACTTTATTCTTCTTAATTGTATTTTCTGTTTCACTGCCACCTACTTCCAGACTGATAATAACCCTTAAGTATCTCTTGCTATCAACTTCCCCAAGATTTACGACAATACTATCCATTGGTACCAGTATTTTTCCCAGGATACCTTTGCTTTTGTTACTATTACCGGTATTATCCTTTTTCTCAGTATTCTTGTTTTTACTTTTACTACTTTCGCTTTCTGTCTTCCCAGCCACTTCTTTCTTCTCTGTATTTGTATCTACCTCTTCATCCGGCAGATTGCCGGTATCTGTCTCAGAGGCAACAGATACATTTGTTAAATCATAGACATCTTTAGAAGGATAAAACCTGGTAACAAATATAAATGAACATAGTACTGAGATGACAGCAACAGCGGTCATGACTATCGCACTCTTCAGATCAATCTTTGAAGTACTTTTAGTATCGCCTGAAACAGTTACATTTTCAGTTTCTTTGTCTTCCATTGCTTCTTCCTTTTTTTTTCTTCTTCTTAAAAATAGTAAACCTCCTCAATTATCAGAGATTATTATGTTTATCCTGTTGTTTGTCCTGGTATTAAAAGATGACGCCTCTCCCAGTAACGGCTGATACCCACCATATCCAACCGCCGTCAACCTTTTATAATCAATGTTACCTACATTATTAAAATACTTTGTAACAGCAGAAGCATACTCTGCAGATAGTTGCCAGCTTGTTGGATACCTGTCAGATGAAACGAAATCTTCACTTGTATAACCTCCAACCATCACTTTACAGTCTCTATCTTTTATCACATTTATTAAGTTATTGAGATACTGCTTGCTTTCCGATGATATATCCAGATCTTCATTAATAAATTTTATTTCAGTAGGAAATACCAGTCGGTTCCCGGTTTGCAAATACTCAATATCTAAATTCTTGTCAATCGTGTTGGCAAATGTATTCTTAACCGTTGACTTTTCCTTTTTGTATTTACCACCATATTTGTCCAGCTTGAAATTCAGGTTAGCAATAGAATCACTGCTTCCAAGAATAATCTTACTTACGCCATAATTACCCAATGCCTCTTTAAAAGAATCAATCGCCTCTTTTGCCTGCTCTTCTTTAGCTGGCCCTACATTAGCCGATAACATAATAAAGAAAGCCAACAGGATAGTCATAAGCGCGGCGAAGGCAACCATATCGACAAAGGCCCCGTCCTCAACCGGCTTCTTTTTCTTCTTTCTTGCTACCTGCACATTAACCGTAGCCGTATCTGATGAGTTAGACATCCCTTGTTATCTCCTTTATAATGATTTCCACTCTTCTATTCCTTGCCCGGTTACGTTCATTACTATTCGGACGCAAAGGTCTGTGCCTGCCAAATCCAGCCACCCCGAAGCGGGCAGTAGAGAGCATCTCTTCCGTAATAACATAGTCACAAACTCTGGAAGCTCTTGCAATAGACAATTTGTTACCATCATCGTTTTCGCCAGCATATATATCATCGGTATGACCATCAATTCTTACATTATTTGGAATAACACTTAATAATTCGGCTATTTTGTCCAGCAAATATATGTATTCTACCTTCAGGGTTGTTTCTCCAGAATCAAAAAGAATGTCAGACCTTATCCTGACAGTGAATCCTTCTCTGGTTTTCAATAAGTCTATCACGTTAAACAGCTCATTTTCTGTCATAAACACAACCAAATCTTCTCTTATTAAGTCAAGGTCACTTATGGGAGGAGGAAGATCATCTGCATTAACCAATATCTTTGCCTTGCTTTTGATTTTCTCTTCAAATATGCCGGACTCCTTGAGTACAGGAACAGCTAGATTATCACCAACGCCGTTGCGTTTCTTCATCATTTCAACTTCATCAGTCTTAGGTGAACTCATTGCTATTATCAACACAAAGAATGTCATCAACAGGGTAATCATGTCGCCATAAGCCAATGCCCATTCGTTAGGATCTTTTTTCGGTTCTTCTTCCATTACTACGCACCTGCACTTCTTATTTGATCTTTTAAAGCCTCCATCTTCTTTTGCTTCCTTTGAGATGGTGAAAGGAAACCCTTTAATTTCTCCTCTACTATACTTGGATTATCACCGGATTGTATTGCCACTACCCCCTCTACAACCAACTCTTTAAGCAGTAATTCCTCTTTTGACCTTATATCAAGTTTTCCGCTCATTGGCAAAAGGATCAGGTTTGCCACTATAACCCCGTATAATGTAGTTAAAAGTGCGGTGGCCATACCGACTCCGATCTTAGAAGGATCATCCAGTTCCCTGAGCATTAATACCAATCCTATTAACGTTCCCATCATGCCGAATGCGGGCGCTACTATCCCCATGGATTCAAGCACCCCCTTGCCTTTGGTATGTCTGCCGCGCACATTATCAATCTCCTTCTCAAGTATTGAACGAAGGCCGTCAGCATCGGTCCCATCAACCAGCAACTGTATGGACTTTGAAAGAAATGCATCCTTAATGTCGACCACCTTACTCTCCAACGCCAGCAACCCTTCCCTTCTGGCAAGCTTGGCATATTCTATCAATCTCTCCATCTCAAATTGAGGTGAAGATAATTTAACGAATATAGTTTTCATGCTTAAGGTGACCAACCCTGTAACTACCTGTAAAGGGTATCTGACAAGCGTTGCACTGATCGTCCCCCCAATGACTATCATTATTGAAGGAATATTAATAAATCCTACTATCCCAGACACCCCTCCACCCAAAATAATAGATACTATGAGCAGAAGAGCTCCAATTAACATACCTGCCGGAGTTGCAATATCCATAATTAAGCTCCCTCTGTCTTTTTATCTTTTTTTTGAAATTCCCTTTTCATGATTTCCCTGATTTCATTTGTTAATCTTGAGGCTTCATCAGTTTCCACCAGTTCCAGTATCCTGGCCAATTTCTTCTCGTTCATTTTCGAGAGGATACTGACGGCGGTTTCGTTATCCAGTTTATTTATAATTGACACTGCTTTTTCCGTATCCATTTTCTGATAAATTGCCGCAAGCTTCTTTATGTTTCTCCCCTTAAGCGATTCATCTGAAGCCTGATTCATTATTTGCAGATTTTTTATTTGTTCACAAATTACAGCTGCACCGGAAGGATCAAACTCGGAGAGAATATTTGCAGATTTTTTAGATGGCATACCGGATAAAACCTTAGCGCTTGTATCAATATTCAGCTTGCTCAAGACATCTGCCGCCTTTAATGCATCCATCGAAGCATAAATATCTGCCAGTCGTTTCAGATTCTTACGCTCACTTTCTTTATATACAATAAGATCGCTATCAAGATCAATCCTCTCCGCACTTATAAACATCAACGCCTCATCCAGTTTCTCTCTCATGGATGTTATTTCGCTCTTACGACTTTCTACATCTGTTTTAAAGGCTTCTATTTCCTTTTCTTTCTTATCAAGCAGAGCAACCTTCTTCTCATACAAATCTATTCTTTGACGAAGTTCCATCTGGTATTTCCTTATCTCGTCAGGAGAGAATTTCCTTAACATCCTGACAGCTTCTTTTTTCTCTTTTTCCTCATTAACCGCCTTCTCACTACTTTCATCTCGACTATGCTCTTCCCTTATCTCTAACAACCTGGCGGAATAATACTTCTTCAACTTCTCTTCGGTCCCCTTCTTTAAGACTATCATTACTACTGATGACACAGAGAAGAAAACGATGAAGAATAAAATATAAGGAATATATTCTTTTATATTTAATTTGATTTTAATCATTTTTGACCACCAATTTATTAATGAATTTTGTCATGGCAATATCGTCCATTTCTTTGTTCGATAATGATACTAGATAATCTTTATACTCTTCTTCCCACCTGTCCCTGAGTTTTTCTAACGCCTTTCTCTTTTTTACTATTTTTGCTAATTCTTCCTGAACAATTCTCAATTCCTTTGTTATTTCCTGCATCCTGGTGTTACCGGTATTAATATCGCTGTCAAGTTTCAGAAAATATTCTTCATACGCCCTCAGTTCAACAGGGACAATATCATTTAGTTTCTTCAAACTCAGATTGTTCTGGCATATTACCTTTTGATTCTTCAGGTTTCTTAATTTATCCTCTTCGCTCAGGAGCTTATCCTGTATGATCTTTAATCTTCCTATACATTCATTCTCATAAACAAGCTCTTTATTGAGCAGTGGCTGCAGTTTAAAATGGAATTTTTGCACTTTAGATCACATTACACTTTTGTAGAGGCGTATGGCAATACGCCTCTACACATTCTGGGCTTTTTCGCCATAATCCTTCATCATTTCCTCTAATTTACCTATATCCTCTTCATAGTTACTCTGTTCATCAGCATCTTGTCTGAGAAACTCTGTCACCCTATCATACATGCTTATCGCAAAGTCAATATTGTGATTCTTTCCTTCTGCGTAAGCGCCGACATTTATCATATCCTCTGCTTCCTTGTAAACCGCATAAGCAGTTTTTAGCCTCTGGGCTGCCTGCATATGTCCGGGCGAGACAATATCAATCATACATCTGCTTACACTGTTAAGAATATCTATTGCCGGATAGTGATTCTGCGCCGCCAACTTTCTGGAGAGTATAATATGACCGTCCAGGATTCCCCTCACAGTATCTGAAACCGGTTCGTTAAGATCGTCGCCATCAACCAATACGGTATACATTGCCGTAATACTGCCTTCAGGTGTTATACCGGTTCTCTCCAATAACTTTGGCAGTACAGAGAAGACTGACGGTGTATACCCCCTGGTAGTCGGAGGCTCCCCTATGGCAAGCCCCAACTCACGTTGTGCGTTGGCAAGCCTTGTAATTGAATCTACCAATAACATTACATTCAAACCCTGATCTCTTAAATATTCTGCTATTGTAGTCGCGACAAATGCCCCCTTCAACCTCACTACAACAGGCTTATCAGAAGTAACAACCACCACAACAGATTTCTTAATACCTTCATCTCCCAGGTTATGCTCAATAAATTCCCGAACCTCTCTTCCACGCTCTCCTATCAATGCAATAACATTAACATCTGCCGTAGAAGATCTCGCAATCTTGCCCAGGATAGTACTCTTCCCAACTCCACTACCTGCAAAAATTCCCATCCTCTGACCTTTACCACATGTAAGGAGGCTGTCAATTGCCCTGATACCCGTACTAACCGGGTCCGTTATCAGAGGTCTGTCCAGTGGTTCAGGCGCCTCATTATGTAAGGGCCTGATTTCGTCATAATTAACCGGTCCTTTCCTGTCAATAGGGTTGCCCAATCCGTCAAGTATTCTACCTTTCAAAGACATGCCAAGTTTAATATTAAGCGGCTTACCGGTTGCAACCACTTCACTCTTTGGACTAATTCCATGCATATCAGCAATTGGCATTAATAACGTTTTCTTATCTTTGAAGCCAACTACCTCTGCTAAAACAGGTTTATCCCCGGATTGAGTAGTCAACCTGCATAATTCCCCAACATGTACCTCAGGTCCTAAAGATTCTATCAGCATACTTGTAGCCCTTGAAACTGTCCCTATCAAGTTTGTGGTATTTATATTTGAAAGTCTCTGATGGTACTTCCCAAACATTTCTTCTACTTTTAACATTCCACGCCTTCCGTTTCTAAATTGTGTTCCCCAAATGCTGATACAATTTCTCCCCAACGCGTTTCCACCCTTGCATCAACACCACCACAATCTGTAACAACCCTGCAACCTCCTCTTGAAATATCAGCATCATTGATCATTTCATATTCCTTGCCATCGGTTGTCAGTACAGCAGCATTCATATCCTTTAACTTTTCAGCATCTTCCGGGTTTATATGCACTCTCAATATTTTGTTCCCCTTTACTTTGTTAAGCGCATCCCCGACAACACTCTCAATTATTTTACTGCTATTTTGAGAGATTTCTTCATTGACGGTCTTCTTTGCAATGGCAACAATGAGTTTGATAATTTCTTTCTCACATTTATCCCAGATATTATCCCGTTCATGTTTTAAATCCTCGATTGCCTTCTGCAAACTTTGACATAGAAGCTTAATATTTTCCTGGTTTTCCTTTAATGCGTCATCCCTGCCCTTTTGATACGATTCTTTACTAACACTCTCTACTAACTTCTCTTTTTCTTCCTCTTCAGACGAAGAACATTCAGATTCCAGAATAAATGGTTTTCCGATAACAGGGAATTTATAGATACTTTTCTTACTCATACCATTGGCCCTAATTCCTGACTCTTACTTCTTACCGTCTCACCTTGTGCCTCCATCTTACTTAAAGCGTCAACTATCACTTTCTGTGCGGCTTCTACCTCTGCCAGCGGTTTCGGGCCTAATATCTGTTGTTCCTCAGTGACCATAGCACCCATACGTTTTGACATATTCTTAAATATTTTATCGGCTACATCCTTGCTGGCCGTCTTTAAGCTCATGGCAATAGTTGCGGTCTCAGTCTCAGACAACATCTGCCTCAATGCTTTATCTTCTACTATCGCAAGGTCCTCAAAAACAAACATCAGTGTTTTTATTTCTTGTGCAATGTCAGGATTCTCCTCCTTTATACGCTGCATAATTGTTTTTTCCGTCACAGAATCGCTTCGATTAAGTATTTCTGCAATAGCCCTGAATTTTCTTTCGTTTGGAGTATCCAACCTGTCTCCCAATGAGACCACTTTTGCCTCTAAAAGTTCATCAATCTGTTTAATTATCTGAACAGGCGGTGGTACTGAAGTAGCCATCTTATTTAACACGTCTAGCCTTAATTCTTCAGGCAATGAACCTACTACATCTGCTGACTGTTGTGGTTCAAGATAGGACAATATCAGTGCAATTAACTGGTTATGCTCGCCAGAAAGTATTGACAAAATCTCTTCACTTATAAGATGCTTGAAATATCTGAACGGTATAATGCTGGGCCTGTGATCCTTGATTACATCTATTATTTCTTCACTTTGACGCCAGGACTGAAATTCTCCCTTAAACTCATCAAGCACAGCCGTGGAAACTTCACTATTAACATTTCTCATCCTCCCGATAATATCGCTAATCTCCGCAATCTCGGATTCCCCAAAGTTTCCAAGGATATCAGCAGCCATCTCCGGACCTAGATTCAAAAGCAGTATTGCAACCTTTTCCTTACTCGTAAGCTGCTGGCTCATTATTCACTCTCCCTCAACCATTTCCTGACAAGATTACTTGTGGTTCTTGGATCACTCTTTGTGTTATCAATTATATCGTTCCTCATTGCTATACGTTTTTCATCTATTTTACTCTGTCTTGCTGCTTGAATTTCATCAGCCTGTTCTTCAAGCTCAGAAGGTGCATCATATGTAGCATAACCTACCCCAACTTGTTGTGGTACCAGAATACGCTTTAATGCTCTTGTTGCAAACAAAAGGAATGCAAGGACAGCAATCACCAGAGAGCTGCTCCTGACAATTGACAGTATGAATTCTTTTCTGTCTAAACCCTCAACACTCTCCTCATCAACAAATACTGGAAGATGATGCTGGAATTTCACGCTCTGTATCTCAAACTTATCACTTCTTGGTGGTAACTCATCAAGCCCTATTGCCTGTTTTACAATTGCTGCTATCTGCTTTAATTCTTCTTCCGTTCTAGGAACATATTTACTGTTCACTTTACCGTCTTCAGCTTCCTCTTCTTCATAATTACCATCAACGAGAACGGCAACTGTTAATCTCTTAATACTTGCATCGTGTTCAGATACAACCCGTTCTACTTTGCTCAATGCATATTGTGTAGTTTCGGTTTCTTCTGATTCTTTAGACATTCCACCAGAATTATTGCCACCATTACTACCCTGAGGCGTTTCTGTTGATTGAGTCGCAATAACCTGGCTTATGGGCACTCTTCCTTCCTTATCGTATTCTGTTTGTTTTTCATCGAGATGCTTAAAATCCAGATCAGCACTCACTTTAACAATCGCCTTACCGGGGCCAGTCATCTTTTCAATTATACTCATTGCTTTGGATGCATAATAATCTTCTATCTTTCTACTTAAATCAAATTGATTTGTAATTACTCCGGACAGCTTCGATTCTCCACTCCTTGATAACAAATTACCCCTGCTGTCTGTAATAGTAATGTCTTCGGTGCTTAATCCCTCTACGCTTGTACTAACAAGATGTGTAATGCCGGCTATTATTTCAGCCCTTAAGACATTTCTCTTTCTCATCTTTATTACAACGGAAGCTGTAGATGGTTTTTCTTCTTTAATAAATAATGAAGGTTCGGGTATTACTATCTGAACCTTTGCCCACTCTACTCCATCCAACTGTGCAATAGTTTTTGATAATTCACCCTGAAGCGCTCTTCTATAATTAATTTTTTGTGCCAGGTCGGACATGCCAAACTGAACTTTATCAAATAGTTCAAAACCAACTTCACCTCTTGGTAAACTGTTCTCCGCAAGGGCCATTCTTGCCTCATATATTTTGTTTGCAGGCACCAATACTGTAGAACCATTATCCTTTACTTTGTATACTATATTATTATCTCTCAGGTACGTTACAACCTCCGAAGCTTCCTTCTGGCTCAAGTCACTATACAAGAGTCCGAAATCAGGCGTCCTTACCCATAATGTGACTGCAAGCAAACCGGCTATAAAGCCCAGTATCACTATAACAAAGGTAAGCCTCTGTCCGAAACTTGTCCCGTTCCATATATTCCCAAATTGCTCTACTATCTGACTCAATTAAATGTCTCCTTGTAACAACGATTTTATTCAGGTTTAGCTTTGGACTTGAAAGCTGTTTTTGTAAATTCGCAAATAAGATACCATAAGATAAAATTCCACATTTAAAGATTATCTAATCCATATAATGATCTAAGACATGTTAAAATAAGCAATTCCCGTCTTATCTATATTAGCAGCTTATGGTACAAAATATTTTACGAGTCTTAATATAGTTATAAACGTAGCATTTCTGAACCAATCGTAGTTTTATTAAACAAGACTCCCATAATAACAATTGTGAAATTCATGTTGCGGGTTGGCAGGTTTTCTGGTTGCTGATGTGAAAGAAATAATACTAATTCCGAAGTTAATGAGTTGGAGGGTGGATAAAGATGGATTCGATTTGTCCTCGTCCAAATGACTCGGCCGCCAGCCCACGTCCTACCTAGTTGTCCTGACGGAAGCTGGCACCTACCCTACTGGTAGCTGCAGGTTTCCTGATTAAGGGCTACGGGCTTTCTGATTGAATATTCTGATATTCGGGTTACTGAAAATAGCTACATTCCGCAACTCGAAATCCACGGTTGCAAGACCTGTACCTTACACTTGCATACGCATTATTTCTTTATATGCATCAATAAGTTTGTTGCGGGTCTCCATCATGAACTTAAAACTTACTTCTGCTTTAGACATTGCAATCATCACTTCATGAACATTTTCAACTTTGCCTGTTGCAAAGTTTTCTACTGATTCACCTGCCTTAACCTGCAGGTCGTTTACTTCATTAACAAAATTACTGACTGTTTCCTTAAAACCAACTCCGCTTTGCTTTTCGGCTTTGTCAAATTTCAGATCAACCTTATTATCGTTCTTTATCGGACCAATTGGGAGAATGTCCATCTCACTTTACCTCCTTATAATGTTAAGCGCCTTCTCACCCATCTTTCTAAATGCAGAAATAACAGATGTGTTGGCTTCATATGATCTTGATGCGGCAATCATATCTACCATTTCCTTTGCAATACTCACATTTGGCATATTTACAAATCCTTCCTTATTTGCCTGTGGATGCCCGGGAATATAAACCATATTAGGCGGCAGTTTGGATTCTGTTACCCCCTTTATTTTTACACCGCTGAGCATTTTGTTATTTGACTTACTTCCACTTATGGATTTATTTAAAACACTGGAAAATTCCACCTCTTTTCTTTTATATGGACCTCCATCTGATGTTTCTGTAACTTGAGCATTTGCTATATTACTCGCTATAACGCCCATCCTTGCTCTCTCCGCTGTAAGGCCGGAGGCACTAATGTCTAAAACAGAAAATGGCTTATCAAATATAGGCATGTTTACTACTCTCCTTTCTGACTATTTTACCATATTGTTTTTTTCAATTTAGGGGCTGCCTAAAGGCAACAACTCTTAAAGAGAATATCGAATAATGAACACCGAATAATGAATTCTAAATTCGATATTCGATATTCGATATTCGACGTTCAATATTCATTATTCAATTATTATTGAAATTTCCTATACATCAAGTTAGGTCGCTATCGCGACAAAAGACTATCCTTCGACTCCGCTCAGGATGACGTCACACTGAGCGGAGTCGAAGTGCTATCAACATTGAAATTCCTATGCACTAAATTAGGCCTTCGGCAGCTTTAATTTCTATGCGGTAGGAGCCCGCCAAGGCGGGCGATCGCAAAGCTGAGCTTAGCTCCGATATCCGAAATCACAAAAATCTATTTTCCCTCTATCGCAGCGACCATACCTTTAAATTTCTTAGATAGGATTTCCAGGTATACATTGTGCCTGTCAGACATCTGATAAAAAGATACCAGCTCCTTATCCAAATCTACGTTGTTACCGTCTTTCCTGGTACTTTTATCACCTGACAAAGTTATCTTTTCCTGTATATCCTTAATTTTGCTGATATTCTTGCTTTCAACAGCCTTTACCAATTCATTTTGAAACGAAACATCATATTTCTTGAATCCAGGTGTATTAGCATTAGCGATATTATTGGCACTTACTTTATTCTTCGTAGTGGTTAAATCCAGTAACTTTGATAACAGTACGACACCCTTATCTGAAAAGTCCATTCTCAATCACCTCCAATAATATTTCACATTTGCACTACGCCCAAAGTAAAATTAGCAAAACTTATACCACAGCAAATTATAGTTCTCAGTTTCAGGAACTATCACTTATTCTGCCTGTTTTACACAAAATAGCCGTTTTTAAAACGAGTTGAGACTTAGACGTCAAATGTTATCTGTTCCGGAAGGGAAATAATTGACTACTATACGGAAAAACTTTCCTCCTCAACCCTGCTTTCTTCATCAATTTCAGTATCAGCATTTAAATCATAACCTGATTCTAAACTCTTATACCGGCTCAGCTTGTTTCTCAATGTGCGGGGAGTAACGTCAAGTATCTCAGCAGCCCTGGTCTTGTTGCCACCCGTATTTTCAAGTGTCTTGTATATAAGCTCCCTTTCCACATCCTCTATAGTCTGCCCGACAGATAATCCGTCACTCTTTCCAGGCTTATTAACATTTAACATATGTTCAAAATGCTCCGGCAGCAGCACTTCTGAATCAATCATAACCGTACATCTGTGTACCAAATTCTTCATTTCCCTGACATTGCCTCGCCAGTCATATTGCACCAGAACGTCCATAGCTTCCTTACTTATACTTTTCAATGGGATATCTGTCCCGGATTTGTATTTGTTTAAAAAATATTCTGCCAAGACAGGGATATCATCCCTTCTCTCTCTTAAAGGAGGCAGGGTTACGGGTATTACGTTAAGCCTGAAATACAGATCCTGCCTGAAGTTGTTCTTTTCAATTTCCTGCAGTATATTTCTGTTTGTAGTGGCAATAATCCTTACATCTACCTTAAGCGTCTTGGAGCCTCCTACCCTTTCAAATTCCTCCTGTTCAAGGACTCTCAACAATTTTGCCTGAATCTTTGGAGATATTTCACTTATTTCATCTAACAGCAGAGTACCGCCGTTTGCCAATTCAAAACGTCCTGTCCTCTTTGAATCTGCACCAGTGAATGCCCCTCTCTCATGTCCAAACAATTCGCTTTCCAACAAACTTTCCGAAAGTGCAGCACAGTTAACCTTGATAAACGGCTTTGCTTTCCTCTGACTGTTTAAATATATAGAATGTGCAATAAGCTCCTTACCTGTCCCACTTTCACCCTGGATCAGTACACTGGCCTTGCTTTGAGCAATTCTTTTTACATCATTAAGCACCTCAAACATTTTTGAACGCTTGTCAATAACAAGGTCATATTCCCCGTTATTATCTAATCTTGACCTCCAATATTTATTTTCATCAATCAGGCTCTGACGTTCCTGGATCCTTTTTAAAAGCAGTTCTATGTTATCAAGTGAAAACGGTTTTATGATATAATCGTATGCGCCTTTCTGCATTGCTTCAACTGCAGATTCAATACTGCCATATGCCGTCATAATCACAACTGTGGTATCCTTTGTAGTTTTCTTTACTCTCTCCAGTACCTGTAACCCACCCATCCTTGGCATCCTCATGTCGAGGAATACCAGGTCATAATTCTGTTTATCAGCCATACTGACTGCTTCCTGCCCATCGCAGGCATTATCCACTGAGTAACCGTTTCTTTGTAGTGCCTCACTTAAATAACTTCTGCTGAGTTCATCATCATCTACTACCAATATTCTTTCGATACTCAATTTTCCCCTCCATTCAGACCATTACATGACTCAAATGACTTGTTTCATTTGACGCGTTTAGTGTAGCATATTGACTGGTTGGTAAATTCACTAAAATTGTTGTTCCCTTTTCGTGTTCACTAACAATGTTTATCCGCCCCTCATGAAGTTCAATAATTTTGCGAACTATCGCCAGCCCCAACCCTGTCCCATCATCTTTTGTAGTAAAAAACGGCTCAAAAATCTTTTCAATAGTACTGTCATTGATACCATTGCCAGTATCAACAAAACCAATTTGTATTTTTGGTATATCATTAGTGTCTGATTTTCGTGTAAATATTTTAATCTGACCACCTTCAGGCATGGATTGGATAGCATTAAGCATAATGTTTAAGAAAGCCTGCTGCAATCGATCAGGATCACATAAAACAAAATCATCACAGCAATCATAATCTTTTTCGATCTGAATACCCCTACTGCCTTTCTGGTCCAATTCCTGATAAGCAAAGAGAAGAGCTTTATCAATAATCTTTGATAATTCGTATTTCATCAGGTTGAGTTTGATCGGACGTGCCAGAAACAATAAATCTGTAACTATCTTATTTATGTTCTTCGTTCCCTTGATAATATGCTTAACAAGCCTGAGGCTGTCACCCTCAAGTTCACGCTCCAGCAGACATGCAAATCCTTCAATGCCATTCAAAGGATTCCTTATCTCATGGGCAATACTTGCAGCCATGGTTCCAACAGTAACAAGATCGTTTGCGCTATTCAAACGACCTTTTAATTCACATATTTCTGATAAGTCTTGAAAAATCTCGACTACTCCTGTGATTGTACCACTTTCATCCTTCAGCACAGATATACAGCTCTCAATGCGTCTGATCTTTCCATCATCTGCTTCAATCATTCTTTTTACATTATCAATATTTTCTCTTTTTGACATTGACTCTAACAACAAGTCAACAAAACCACCAATATGACCCAGGGCGCTTCTAATGTCTTTTCCTAACACATCCCCGGCAGCAACATTTAATGTTTCTTCAGCAACGTTGTTAAATGTAACAATCTTGCCACCAGTATCCACAGCAACCACACTACTATGCATACTTCCCAGTATACTATTTAGAAACCGAGTTAGATTGTCCAGCTCCTGCACCTTTTTGTTAAGACATTCATTTGTATAAGCCATTTCCCGATCTATCTCTTTAACTCTGCATTGTAACTGCTGATAAGAACTTTCAAGCTTCTGTGCATAATTATTAAAACTGTCAAATATAGTTAACAATTCTTTGACATTGTTAAATTGTTTTATTTTCGCTTTGTATGAATTTGAGTTTCTCATTTTTTTATAGCCTTTACTATTTTTTCTTCTGCCCTGGCACGCCACTCGATATCCTGAATATACCATTGTGCCTGCTTGGCCCAATAAGTACCCTCATATCCATCCCGTAGCTCTCTATACACCTTTACTGCATCGTCATATAACTCCTGCTTCCTGTAGCAATTTGCAATTTGATATAATACCCATATTTTCTTCTCATTCTCTATCTTGTTTTCATCAATCAAATCATAAATTTCACATGCTAATTTATATTCACCCAATTTATATAAGTTTTCTGCAATCTCAAAGGGATGTACTATTTCCTCTCCATTTCTAATAACATCCTCTACTTCGCGCACTTTTTCATCTTCACTATTAAGGGTAATTACCTCCTCTCCCTCATTCTCTTCTTCAGGGAATACAAGGGTATCTTGTTCGTCTAAAGGTTTCTCGCTATTTTCTTCATTTTCTTTTATATAATTTGTTAATGCCACTTTACTCTCATTCTTTTCAACGTCTTCCTTCTTGCCTTTTTTCTCCATTTCTATTTTATTTTCTGCTAACTTCTTATCATCTTTAAACTTTGATTTTAGTTTCTCCAACTCCGCTTTCTCTCTCTTTAATACTTCAAGCATGTCTACCATTTCAACCACATCTTTCATTTCGCTGTCAAGTTGATTATCAGTTGGCATAACCTCTGATATTTCTATGGCTTCGTCCCCAGGCATTAATCCACCCATCTCAACACCTCCATTAACTACATTCTTCTCCTCGCTCACAACGGTACCAGAAATACACAAACTAACTATGCCGAATACAACTAATATCAATATTTGTTTATAATTAATCATCAAATAATCTACCCCCCTCATTTTATTAAACATTTTTGGAATAACGCAAATGAAATGCCATGACTGGCCAAACATTCATGATACAAAGAATTCAAGCATAGCCTTAATATCAACATGCCTTAAGATATTTCCAGATAATGCTTTATAATAGCCGGAAATGACAGGGTGTAAATGTAGGTTGGAAATTAAAAGATAATTCGAGAGAATAATCAGGATTGTAAATACTGATTCTAGGTACTGCGTGGATTTTCTGTTTGTTTCTTGTACCTTTTGTATATTTTTAAAACAATGTCTTTTTCACACCACAGAGATTACACAACGTATTAAATTTACTACACTTAGTTAAATAACAAGACATACTTCTTCCTGGAATGATGAGATGACAGTGTTGTCGCCGTACCGACGGCCAGGCAGACAAGGCCTGTTCATCTCTTATGCATGATATAGTGGCAACAGTAAGCTTGCCTGAGATTTACAGATTTGAAAGTCCGCCCCCCTACTGTAAAGGTACTCCCATTACTATCTTGTTTTTAATATCCTGCTGATACGCCTTGACTGCCTCAGTAAGTAAACCAAGTTCGCTGTAGGAATCACCAATTAATCCGGAAATCCAATCCCTTTGCTTCTCTGTCACTTCTCCGTCAAGAACCTCCAGGTAACTTTCTATTGCCTTTTCAAACTGTTTGTCCCGTGCCAAACTAACACCTGCAAAAATCTTAGCTTTAACGGCCAGATTCTTATCTTTCTTTCTTTCGGCAATTTTTATAAAGATATCAAAAGCCCTTTTGTAATTCTCATCATCAAGATAACATAATCCGATTTCATACTTTATACTTTCTGCATATATACTATCGTAATGTTCACTTAAACCTTTATTCAGCATTCCTACAGCGCTATCTAACATCTTCATCAGGCGTAATGATTTTCCACTATACAGAAAACCATGTGACGATAAGCTGCTTTCGGGATACTCTGCTAATGCACCTGTATATAATTGAAATGCTGTCAGAAAATCCTCTGTCTTAAAAAAGCAATCTGCCAGTTTGAAGTAAGCTTTATCCATTACGTCATTGTTCTTCTCATAAAAAACAAAATTCTTTAGTATACTTATGGCTTCATTGTATTCACCCAATAAATAGTAGCAGTTACCAAGCTGATATTCTAATTCATAACGGATCTTATCAGGCAAGACTATACGGTCAGATGTGAGAATAGTATCTCCTGACCGATATGCCTGCATATCAGTCTCAGACTGAAACTTCTCCTTCATGTCCAGGAATGTCTGTAACGCCAGAGAATAATCACCTGCATCAAGGTAGGCCTTTCCCAGCCGCATATGAGCAAATATTACTGAATTACTGTCATGGTACTCTTTAATCACATAATTATAATTTTCAATAGCCTTCTCATAGTTATCTTGTTTTTTCCATAAATCACCTATAATAAGATACGTGTCATCCACATTAGATTCATTGGGATATCTCTGCACGTAATCTGAAAAACTTACTCTCGCCTTTTCTGGATCATCCAACATTACATAACACCTTCCTTCATTAAACCTGGATTCTTTTGCCAGTGGATGACCTGGATAACCTGCCGTTATGGTTTTGAATTCCTGCAACGCTATTGATGGAAAGTTCGAAGCAAGGTAAAAGTTTCCCAGTTCGTAGTATGCTCGTGCTATCCCCTCATAATCCGGATATCTGATCATAGCCTTTTGATATGCCTGTATTGCTTTTTCCTGATAATAACCATATGATGACACCACATTCAGCTTTGCAGGCAACGTTATAAATATTAAGTTTTCACTTATAATTGGTTCAAGACCTTTTGCACCAAGAATAACATCTACTATGTCAACCAAAGGAGTATTTTCCAGATAAATAGAAATAATCGAAGATACTTTCTCTTTATCAATATCCTCATCTATAATAATCTTCTTCCCGCTTGCAGAAGCTAACGCTTGCAGGATATCCTCCATAGATAATAAATCAGCCTTTATTGAGTATAAAACAATACCGTAATTACCTTTTTTCTTGCTTATAGACAAATCTTCACTTTCGGCAACTAATTCTGTAGTCATGTCCTCATCCTGCAAGGCTCGACGCTGCTTTAATTCCAACAATTTTTTTAAACCCTCTAATACCGTTCTCTCATTAGTCAGCATATACTTATATTCACCAACCGACATATTCAATAATCCGGTACCTGCACCATTTCGTTCATCTGCTCTAATGTATCCCGTTGTACCAACCAATAGAAGGAACATCGTTAATAAATTTACAAGAATTGTATTTCTAAATTTCTGATCCCGGATTTCGGATTTCGGTTTTTCAGTATTCATAATTCATTATTCAAGTTTTACAATGATTCGTCATTTAGCGAGCTACGACTGTCTTTTTCTGTATTTCTTCTTCCTTCAGGTATTGCTTTGCCTGCTCAATGTAACTATCAGCAATTTTATAATATGCTTTTATCACCATTTGCTTGTCATCATCTTCTGTATATTTTGCCTCTTCGCCGGCGATTGAGTACAATACCCTTCTGGCCTCACCATAATCACCAGTTAATATCAAACACTCACCAAGACCCAATTGAGCACCCAATCTATAAGGACTGTTTAAATAATCATTAGCCACTTTTCTATATACACCTATTGCATTATCATATTTTCCCAATTTATAATAACTCTCTGCTAAACGGCTGGATATTCTGTCACGCTCATCAATAGCAATCTTTGAATTTATCAGCTTTTCATATACATCTGCAGCCTTTTTGTGCTGATTATAATCAAAATACATGTCAGCTTCCTTTATAACATTTTTAATGTTTGCTTTATTTACACTCCCACCATTCGCAAAATTATTAGAAAGACCAGCACTCTTTTTCTTTTCTCTGGGAGGGGTTACAGGTTTTTTTGGAACTTTATGAGTATTAGTCTTTAAAGCTATTTTACCTTTTTTCTGCTTTTCTATCATGGTTTTAAGCTCGTTCTTTTCCTTGGAGATCCAATTACTCTGTAAATACATAAGTCCTGCAACCAACACGACGATAATCAGGTTTATAATTATGACCCCAATATATCCACTGGCGCTGCCGATTAATGTATTCAGTTTTTGTTTTACCTTTTTTATCATATTTTATTTCCTGTAAATAATAACAACTAACATTAAGAACTCGACATTAACACAGACGTTGCAATCATTTTTCTAATCTACGTCTTTCACTGTTCGGTGAGTGTTCTGTATCATTTCTATCAAGGCTTATTAATAACACTGTTTCATCATCAATACTAGCATCCTTATCGTTTACCAATGGAGCATGTAAGTCAACCCCTTTAGACTGTTTTTCTTGTGAACCTTGGATATTCTGTAAGGCATTCTCAATTTTCTGCCTTATCAATGCCCCTTCTTCTACAATTCTTGACATAGTATTGCTTCTTGACAACATCAACCTGTTTTCATAAGAATATGGCATTGTTCCTTCAACCAAATCAATTCTCGGTAAAATACCTAACGGAAAAGGATTGGTATCCATTATCTCTGTCTCTCCGTTTGCCCCAATCATCGAGCATACCAGATCATTCCCGCTGTTTATATATCGAATAACTCTCTTTTTATTATCTATAAGTACACACAGCATCGACACTTTGCTATGAGGCAAGATATTTTTATATAAGAACTTATTTATATTATCGATTACTTTCTTTGGTGTACTTCCTACTCTTGATCTAAATAATGTCTTTATCATTATTCCTATCTGCTTGTTTTCCCACCATTCCCTATGATGCTCATCTTGATCATTGATATTCCCAAATATCAACATAGACCTGTTATTGCTAATGGCAAAAGAATCAAAGATAACAGTGCTTTTAGGCTGACATGCCGGACCATCAAAATAATAAGGCATACCATCAGGTTTCAAAAGGTCATCAGTTTCTGATAATTGTTTGTTGTCATTTGTCTGTAGTTGGCGGGTGCTTCCATTATTAGTGGCTTTTGGGATACTGGAATTATTGAACACCCTTTCTATAACGTCTTTTATTTCCTGTATCTTAAAAGGCTTACTAATCATCTCAACTACACCCAATTTAGCTGCTTCTTTGACCGTTTCAAGGGAACCATATGCTGTGATAATAACTATTTGTAAATCAGAACCATCCTTCTTTATCTCACGTATTAGCTGGATACCATCCATACCCCGCATCTTAATGTCGGTTATTATTAAGTCATATGGTGCCACCTTAAAACGCTCCATGGCCTCAAAGGCATTCCCGGCAACGTCTACCTTATAACCTTCGCTGGTCAATGCCTCTCTCAGGACATATCTAATTGTCTCCTCATCATCTACCAATAAAATCCTGTTATTCAAATAACCACTCCTCTTTCAGGTGTTCTATACCTACACAAGCATTGACAGTTTGATAGCTTCTCAATAAGTTGATTAAATATATTTGCTCCTATACTATAAGATTATTTAACTCAGATCACTCCGAAAGTTACTGTTTATTAGAAAATGTTTGATAAAATTCCTTCACTATACTGTCCAGACGATCAATCTCCTTAAAGATCATCTTAAATAACCTTTCATTTGAATCATCTTTCTCCGTTCTCTCTCTGAGGACCTCTACCGCAGCAGAAATACCAGCCAGAGGATTGCGTACTTTGTGAGTAACAATACCCATCAACTCATTTAGATCATCAAAGTATTGAGTCTCCTTATACTTGTCTACTATCACCTTTATTCCTTCATTATCACTTAAATCAGTACAGGATTTCGCTCCACTCCCTGAAGACTCAATTTGTTTGTCCAAAGCAGTAGACAATTCTTCATTAGTGATTAAATTCATCTTGATAAGGATCACACCCAGGAGTTGATATTCAGGATTGTCTTTTTGCAATCTTAATGCCTTTTGGATATCGGATTTCTTAACCTTACCATCTTTAACCAAAACCTCTCCGAGTTTCTTCTGACATGAATCAGTATCTTTTTCCATATTAATCACTTTATATAATTTTTCCTTTTCTGATTGTACATATTGTTAATCGAAATAAGAAAATACAGGTCCAGATAAACAGTAAGGGCGAACGGCCGTTCGCCCCTACTGTTTAATACCATAATGCTTTATCTTGTTGTATAAAGTGGTACGGTTTATGCCAAGTATCTTCGATGCCTTGGTCATTCGCCATGAAGTTTCCTTAAGAATTTCTGTTATATGTTGTTTCTCAATTGTTGAAATAGATTGATCTACCTCTTCTTCCTGCCCATTGCCTTTCATTTCCGTCTCAGACCCCAGTAACAGATGCTCGGCAGAAAGAGTAGAATTATTTGAAAGAAGAACAGCTCTTTCAATAACATTTTTCAGTTCTCTCACATTTCCAGGCCATTCATATTTTTTCAGAACAGATTTTATTTCCGGAGTCAGGCCATTGACCTCCTTGTTGAATTCTTTATTAAATTTTTCAATATAGTGTTTTGCAAGCGGGATGATGTCGTCCTTCCTCCCCCTCAACGCACACAAATATACCGGTAAGACTTTCAGGCGATAAAAAAGATCTTTTCTGAAGTTTCCTTTCTTTACTTCATCTTCCAAATTCCGGTTTGTTGAAGCAACTATCCTTACGTCTACATTTATATCATCCACCCCGCCGACCCTCTTGAACTTCCTTTCCTGAAGCACTCTCAGCAGTTTTGCCTGTAATGGCAGACTCATCTCCCCAATCTCATCAAGAAACATGGTGCCTCTCTGGGTGGCTTCGAACAGACCGGCCTTTCCTGTAGTAGAAGCTCCTGTGAAAGAACCCTTTTCATAACCAAATAACTCGGCTTCAAGCAGGTTCTCTGTCAAGGCGGCACAATTAATCTCCATAAACCTGTACTTATTCCTCGCACTCATCATATGTATATAGTTTGCAATCAACTCCTTACCTGTTCCACTCTCTCCCTGTATAAGCACCGTACTTGAAGGACTCTGTGCAATTATCTTTACATGTTCAAAAATCTTTTTCATTTCTTTACTAACGGCAATAATATTAGCATTGCCTGTAACATCTGTTTTTTCCCTTAACCATGCGTTCTCCCTCATCAGGGATTGAGTACTCAATGCCTTTTCAACCACAACTTTTACGTGTTCCATCTTAAATGGTTTCTCAAGATAATCAAAAGCCCCGGCTTTCATTGCGCTTACTGCAGTGTCTACAGAACCATGACCTGTTAAAAGAATTACGAGTATGTTCGAATCATGCAATTTTACTTCCCTTAATAAATCCAGGCCATTCATTCCGGGCATCTTTAAGTCCAATATAACCAGGTCAGGAACCACCTTCTTTACTAAGCTTAAAGCCTTTTCCCCATCCTCCTCCGTGTCTACTTCGTGCCCCTCAGACTCCAATGCCTCTTTTAAACAAAACCTGATTGTTTCCTCGTCATCCACAACTAAGATTACGGGCTTTACGCTATTCTGGCTTTCCGCATTTTTAACCGATTTTGTTTCACTCATTTAACCCTCTATTCTAAAATAAATTTTCTTTCCTGTTTGGCAACTTACAATTACCGCAAATTAATGATCATATCTTATACATAATGTTGAATAAGTATACAATATTTTTGTATTATCCAATATCTCACAAATGGTCTTATTTCTTTGGATCAGGGATTAAGCCCATCAAGCTTTCCCTTTGCCGCCTTAATCTCCTCTATGTTGCGTGCATATCTAACGCATTCCTCAAGATGCTTTCTGACTTTATCCGGCCGGTTTCTCTTCTCAAACATAGAAACCAGAATAAGATTTATCTCGTAGTTGCCCTTATGCGTATCTAGTGATTTCTCAAAGGCCTGTATCGCTTCATCTTCTGCTCCACTATTTAAGTATAACAGCCCCAGTTCTTTATAACGACCGGCAATATTCATGGGATAGACACTTATTGTCTTTTTATATATTTCAATGGCTTTTTCGTGATCACCTCTTTTGGAATAAATCTTTGCCATCTCATCGAATGGGTCAAAACCAGAAGTCAAAAACACCCCAAGAACCTCCTCCTCGAAATTCTGGTCTAAATGCCTTAGGACCATCACACCTTCATCCAGAATCTTATCTTCTAATAATGGATTCTCCTCTTTGCGGGTTCTGGATAGATAAAGCACCATCAAAGAGGCACGTATGCCAACCGCATCATCGGTGATCAAAAGTATTTCCCTAAGCTTCTTTTCAGATACATCAAAAGTGTATTGGCCTTGATTGTATGACCCTATAATGCTTAATGCATCATCATATGCATTTAGATTTCTACAAAAGCTTGTTATTTTAACAGATAACTCCTTCAGGATGCCGGATGACAACTCTTCAGGATTGCCCTCTACGGTAATAAAACCCAATGTTTTTTTCTCCTTAACACCTACTATTTCAGTATCTATTCTCAAGGTGCTTCCTATTAAAGATATGTTACCTTTCAGAACATAGTCTGCCTTCAACTGTCTGCCAAATTTCTTGACTATTTTCGTATCCAACTTCGACATCAAATCCACCTGATCTGCTGTCCATGCTCCATCGACATTCGTTATATTGTCGATTTTTATATCTTCACCTGGTGTCACCGTAGTAACCTTCTCATAAATAATTTCCCTGTCTATCGGCTCAAAATACCCTGTTTGTGTAAACATGCTCTTTAATGCATCCGGGACCATTTCTTCCATATTCATCCGGGTATAATCCTTGAACGGCAGGACAACAATCTTGTAACTCCTTTTAGCATCGCAGACTTGGTTAACAAAAGCTACAAATATGAAAACAATTATCGCCGTTTTAATACTAATCGTCTTTCTTAATAATCCAGTTATTTTGTATGAAATAATCATTATTGCTCCTTTAAATTACTTTTATTCGGGGATTATACGCATATTTTGTGCCTTTTCTTATAATATAGTACTGAAAGTACATTTTAACCTGGCATCAAGCGATGACGCCCAAGGTATAGTCTTTATAGAAGCTTACAAACAGGGAAAATGTCTCTTTCCCATGAAGTATCAGACTTTCTAAGTGACTGGTTAAACAAACACATTAAGGAAATGGAGCAACAATACAGAAGCTTTATGAACGGAGTGTAAACAATAAGTAAAGACATAGACTCAGGTGTTACAGCCTCCGGCTTTATTAGCACCTTTATAAAAATATTTTGGTCAATTTTGGCAAGAAAATTAAGAGGTGAGATTTTAGAATTACGATTTAAATCCAAAATCCTGTTCCGGCTTGTTCAGGTTTGAACAGAAGCTAAAGAAAAAGGGACAACACATCCCATTTGATCTTCTCTAAATTCAGGATATGTTGTCCCTTTTTCTTTTCAAGATGCAACAAAGAACCGGTTACTCACACCGCCGCTACCAACCCTGACAGTAAGACTGCGAAGGCATCTGGGACATTTCCCTTCATATTGTTTCCCTGAGTAGTTATAGATACGTCCATATATATTGCAACATGCAAAATGAATCCCCAGATACTTCCTCTTTTTTTGCCTGTTAGCTGCTACTGTTAATCCGGCCTCCATTATACACATATTTCCTCATAAATGTAAGGGCGTATTGCCATCCCCGGACAGACTGCGCCGAGGACTTTACACCTCCTACTTTGTGGTGATTTTGAAATTCTTATATAATTTTATTATCTACAGCAAACCGGAGTTCTTAATTGACCTGGCAACTTCCTTAGTAACCGCATCACGGTCGTAAACACCAGCTTCTATACGGGCCTTAACATCCTTTATCTTTTCCTCCCTGATATCAGGCACCTTCTTAATTTCCGCCTTTAAGATCGACAGTCTTCTTTGTAACTCTTTGGCCTCAGTGGAAATTTCAACTTTATCTCCTTCTTTTGACACTTGCACTTCACTGGACGCACCGGATGCCGCTTTTTTAACATCCCCGGGCTTTCCAAGATTTTGATTACCAAAAACCTTCCCAACCTGATTATTAGTAATTCCAGCTGTTTTATCTACAGACATTTTCAAACCTCCAATCTAAACCTGAAATCGGCAATTTACTAAAGAAAAAGTATAATTCTGACACATATTCCTTCAAGCAAACATTGATTTGCGACAGTATTTATTATTAATATACAACCCTTTTGACTTCAACTTCAATACAAACTTCTAATGATAAACCTTTTATATCCTTTTCATAAAACTCTCCTGCGCTCACCCCTGTCAGGCAAGTGTTAAAATCGCGCATCCCATAGCCTTTTAGTATTACAATGACAACTTAATAGCTTGTGCCACAGGCACTCTATACACCAACAAAAGTTTAAAGAAGCATTTCTAAACATTGATGATTTCTTCTTCAAACTTGATGGATAAATGTCATCATAATAATACTCATACTCAAATCGTTTCATTTTCAACCTCCCGCTAAGATACCTTGTACATTTATATTATCGTCAGACCTGCAATACTCTTTAGCAAAAATATATTTTATTTTTCAAGCAATAATTATGCCGCAACTGATTATAAGTTCCTACTCACCTTCCAGTCAGTTCTGACAGGAAGTGTAAAGTGAAATAGAATGACTAAAGTCAGGTAAAAGGTGAATATCATTAATTTTTGAATAATATGATGTATTCATTTTTTTTTAACTTTAGGCACTTTGCACTTTAGACACTTCAAACCTCGTTTTGTCTAATAAACGTCTAAATAATCTACATTATGCTCAAAATACCAACTGCAACGGAAATTATTTCCTCCTGAACAATAGTTATTAAGTTCCGTCATTCTCATAACTAAAGGAAAAAATAATAATTGAAATCTTCTACTAAATCCTTGTTTTATATATATTACCTGAGACCAAGAGCCTGTATGAGGAGAGTTAAAAGAGGACAACTCCGTGTTATTAGCAGGAATGGCAACTATTTTGCGATACAGAGCGAACACATAGGAGCATATAAATACAATTGTAACGGTGCAAGCAAAGTGTAAAAACATACAGGGCGCAAAGAAATAAGCTTTCTAACGTAATTATAACAACTTTGCGAGCTTTTGATGGGCGTGGTGAAGTATTGTACTTTTTTTATTACATTCCCGTCTCAATCTTGCAGATCGACCCGAAACGTTTAGATATATATTGATTCTGAATCAACTTCAGAATGACACTTTGGGTATTATAACTTTCAGTAACAGATACTAATAAAAAATATTGTGACTAATCTTTATGCAACTTGTCCCGATAATATACGACAGTTCATTATATATTATTTAGATTTCAAAATCCTAAACAGCAATCTTTATATTTACAAGAAAGGAATGGTGGTTTAAATGACAAAAGTTCTATTAGTTGATGATTCTGCCGTAATGAGAAAGATAATCCAGAGAAACATAAAGGAAACGGGTATGATAGTGGATGAATTCGTTGAAGCGGGAGACGGCAAACAGGCATTAGACAAGGTAAATGATAACGGTAATCTGGATTTAATATTGCTTGATTGGAATATGCCAAACATGTCAGGTATAGAATTTGTCAAGACATTGAGGTCCTTAAATCTTCCGAACAGGATACCTGTCGTAATGGTAACGACCGAGGGCTCTGATGCCAAAATAAGCGAGGCAAAGAATAGTGGTGCAGACGGCTATCTTACAAAGCCATTTACAGCAGACCAGCTGCGTGACACACTCGGAAGCTATCTTTTAATAAAATAATCCAGCTAATCAACCATATTATTTAGGAGAATAATAATGACAACCACAACTTACGATGACGTCATAGAAGAAATTGTGAGTAGCACCAATGAAGTATTCTCAACAATGATACCAATGGAAATCTCGACTGACGGCTCATTCTATCAAAAGGAAGATATGATATCTACTGACGTAATATCTCTCGTCAGCTTCACTGGAGAACATTCCGGCATACTTGCTATATTTTGTTGCAAGGATATTGCGCTTAAAATTACGTCTAACATGCTGGGTATTGAAGCTACCGAAGTAGATCAGGACACAAAAGATGCTATGGGGGAGGTGGCAAACATGATTGGTGGTACATTAAAGAACAAGATTTTTGAGAAATTCGGAGCAATGCATCTCTCTGTCCCTATAGTCATAGCAGGTGAGAGTCTTTCAATACGCTCTGCAACAGATAATGGTAAAGGTTCACAAAACGTCCATGTTTCAACAGGTGTAACATGTAACAGCCAGAACTCCTGGTTGATGACGCCATTTTCTTCAAATGGAAGTACCTTTAACGTTGGATTCGTCGTTAAAAAGAATGATTAAGAAACTACATGTGTGGGCATAGCCGCTTGCCCGACGAGTTTTTGGAGGGCATACTATCAGCATGACAGGCAACCAAGCTGAAAGCGCCCTATGTTAGAAGAAAATATCACTTTAAACATTTCAAGCAACTAAAAGAACTTGCAGGGAATGAAGTTTTTACAGAGTAATACTATAAACCCTAATACATAACAATAACAATGGTAGAAACCTTAGAAACATCTATCTGTCCGCCAAAGCTCAAAGGATTAATAGACAGCACAATAAATAAGCTGAATGAGGATTGTACCAGTCTCCTGGGCAGAAACTTTGGCATATCAAAACCTAATAGCGAAATAGTGAGCCTTGGCGAATTTATAGATAATAAGGACGGTAATTACTATTTAATAAACTCAGAGCTCGGAGAATCCTACCAGGGCAGTATATGCACTATATTAAAGCTGAGTGATGCAATTAAGATCGGGAGTGTTCTTCTTGGTTCTGAAGATAAAGATATAAAGGAAAAGGTAGAGAAGGGAGAGCTTGATACCGACTGTACTGATGGGATTATGGAATTCAGCAGACAGTATTCAGCTATAATTGAATCCGTACTCAGAAGCAAATTACCAAAGCCGGTACATGTAAAGCTATCAACATGCACATCCATAAATAAAGACAATGCAGGTGACGTCTTAAAAGATATGCTTTCTAATGAGTATATAAGCCTTACGTCTTTTCTTTTAATTAAAGGATTTGATACAGAACAATTCAACATATTATTTCCCATTGAATCAGCAGATGATTTTTTTGGAGAAATGATTCACGAAAAAAGTACAAACGTTCTTGTTACGGATGACTCCCTAACTGATGTCAGGATAATCAGTAAATATCTGTCGAACACTGTATTCAGGGTCATTCCTGCATATAATGCCAGGGATGCATTTTCTGTCTTACAAAAAGAAAAGATACACTTGATACTTCTGGATCTAATCTTGCCCGAACACAGCGGTATTGAGGTCTGCAAAAAAATAAAAAAAACACCATATACCAGAGGAATCCCTTTAATAATGATTTCCGCCAAGCCAACACAAGAGGCCGTAATGGAATCACTAGAGGCAGGTGCAAGAGATTTTATTGTCAAACCTTTCAACAAAGAAACGCTTTTACAAAAGATAAACAGATTCAGAATTAAAGAGAAACCTGCAACACTGTATTAACCCTCTAAAAAGATATTCTGTACATATTGGTGAATTGGCTGCCCAAGGCGACAGTCGGGATTGTTTGCAGAGCATGCCACCGCCGCCAACCTGAATGACACTAGCCTGGCAGGTACCGGCACAGGCTAACTATAATAACTGACAAAAGAAAGGAACTGACAAAAATGAGTAAATCTAACGAAGAAGAACAGAATACCAATCCTGGGAGTGATGAACTTACTCTGGATATTAAAGAAGACTCAGAGATATTCCTGGAATTTCTGTCAGAGGTCCATGACCATCTGGAAGATTCAGAAAGCAATGTACTCAGTATTGAGGATGACGTCTGTGAGTATGAAACAATCAATTCTATCTTCAGAAGCATTCATAGTATAAAAGGAAGCGCCGGTTTTCTCGGACTGACCAAAATGCAGGGACTCAGTCATGAGTTGGAAACACTGCTGGACAAGGTAAGAAAAGATGAGATTGCCATTACGCAGGAGATAATAAACATATCATTAAGCTCAATAGACATACTTAGAAAACTCCGGGATAATCTGGAAATCAAGGTAAATACAGAACTTGGAAATATTAAGGATTCTGACTCCTCACCCAAAGAGCAGCCTATAGATATCCAACCTTTAATAGATACTATACTATCTATACTAAGCAAAGACGATAAACCTGAAGAGATAGTACCGCAATCACCTTCTGATCAAAGCAAAACTGTTGATACCGAATTACAAAGTTCAGAATCTCCGCAAGAATTAACAGATAAAATCAATAACTCAGAACCGGAAGAAGACTTAGTGGTAGCATGGGAAAATCAGGAATCATCAGAAAAGGATTTTCTGGGTGAAATACTTCTGGATGAAGGCACAATTACTCAGGATCAACTGGATAAGGCCATTTACGAACGAGGCAAAAAGGTTGGGGAAATACTCGTAGAAGGAGGAATAACGACTGCAGAAAAAATTGAAAATGCCCTTAAAGAACAGAAACCCATAGGGCAAATCCTCGCCGAAAAAGGTGAAATTACAGAACCCCAACTTGCAGATGCACTGAAACGGCAAGACAGGAAGGTAGGGGAAATACTCGTAGATAGTGGTGCAACAACTGCCGGCAATATAGATTCTGCTTTACAATCCCAACAAACTCAGCGAACGGCAAAGTTACAGTCCAGAACAGTCAAGGTTGATACTGTCAAACTTGACAACCTGTTTGATCTGGTAGGAGAACTCGTAGTTACCAATACCCTGATTTGCGGAGAAATGAAGTCAGCAAAAGATAACGGTACAAGCAAGAATCTCTCACAATTAACCAAGATTACCAAGGATATTCAGGATCAGGTTATGTCGATGAGGATGGTTACTCTAAAACAAACATTTCAGAAGATGTCAAGATTGGTAAGAGACGTTTCCTTCCGCTCTGGAAAGAAAGTTAGATTTCAAATCTCCGGTGAAGACACAGAACTAGACAAGAATGTAATCGAAGAACTCGCCGACCCGCTTGTACACATACTCAGAAACTCAATAGACCATGGTGTTGAGACTGGAGAAGACAGGACTGCCAACGGCAAGCCTGTAGAAGGCCTGGTGAAGCTAAGTGCCTTCCATAGAGGAGGAAACATAATAATAGAGATTCAAGATGACGGCAAGGGTCTTCAGAAAGACAGAATACTACAAAAGGCCATAGATAAAGGGATGGTAACCAGCCAGTCATCCTTAACAGATAATCAGATATACAATTTAATCTTTGCACCCGGATTATCAACGGCAGACAAGATTACAAATATTTCAGGAAGAGGTGTAGGCATGGACGTGGTAAAGAAAAACATCGAAAAACTTCGGGGCAATGTTGAAGTCACATCAGAAGAAGGAAAGGGATCTACCTTTACTATCAAGCTGCCTCTAACCCTCGCCATTATAGATGGAATTGTCGTTAACGTGGGTGACACAAAATACATTATACCAACCGTTTCGATAGAAGAATCATTACGGCCTACCAGAGAAGAAGTCAGTACAGTCAAAAATCAGGGCGAAGTGGTTAACATCAGAGGCAGCTTGTTATCACTGGTCCGCCTCCACAAACTTTACAATATTGACACAGAAAAGACCAATCCATGGGAATCAATAGTCGTAGTAGTAGAAGGAGCCGAAGGAAGATATGGTGTATTGGTCGATGAACTCCTGGGACAACAACAGGTTGTGATTAAGAGCCTGGGAGACAGATTTAAGAATGTTAAGGGAATTTCAGGAAGCGCTATACTTGGTGACGGAAGAGTCGGTCTGATCCTGGACGTCAGCGGAGTAAAAGAAGCATTTGCTGGAAACAACTAGATATTTTAGATTGTGGAATTCGGCCTGCAGAATTCGAAATTTATTAAAGGGGGAGCAAGATGGAAGCATTAGCAGAAAAAACAATAACAAAAACTCATGAGGGGAAATATTTAACATTTGTACTCGGCGCGGAAGAATACGGTATAGAAATACTTAAAGTCAGAGAGATCATCGGAATAATGGACATTACGAGCGTACCACAGACTCCTGATTATATGAAAGGCGTTATTAATCTGAGAGGAAAGGTTATACCTGTTATCGACCTGAGACTGAAGTTTTCAATGACCGAGCAGGAACATACACAGGAAACATGCACAATTGTAGTAGAGGTCAACGACTCGTTGATAGGAATCATAGTTGACACTGTCTCAGAAGTAGTAGACGTTGGTGGTGAAGAGATTGAAGATACACCGCAGCTCGGGCAGGGAATAGACACTGACTTTATAACCGGTCTTGGCAAGGTAAAGGGAAAGATAATCATACTCCTTGATATTGAGAAGGTAATGTCAACAGAAGAACTGGAGATGGTTGAAGAGATGACCGGTAATTGAGGATTGTCGATTGCGGATTGCGGAATAGATGAAATGAAGTAACATCTCACTGCAAAGATGATAAGAACACAAAGAAAAACAAAAATATTCTTCGATGTATCGGTGTGTCCACACGCCGAAACGACTATAATCTTTGAATCTTAGATCTCTTAGCTTTGCGTTGAACTAAAACTAAATAAAATACGAAATTTAATTGTACATCTTTATATTAGAAAGAAGGAGGAGAAAAGGTCATGACAATAGGGAAGAAATTCATTTTGGTATTTTCAATATTTTTGGCAACTGTATTAGGAGGAGCGTTCTTTGTTTTTAAAACGACAAGAGACCAGAATGCGGACAAAGACGTTATTGATCTGGCAGGGCGACAAAGAATGCTAACCCAGAAATACTTCAAAGAATATATAAACGAATTAATACCTTTACAAGTTCGTCACAGCACGCTGAAAGCAGCCGAGATTGCAACGATTCAGATTGTAGAGGATCGTAAGCAATACACAAAGAACATCATAGTAAAACTGAAAAAGGACGGCGTAGTCGATGTACATCCAAACAGAGACTACACCAACATTAACGGAGGCATACCTCTTCCGGCTACCTTTGTACAGGAAGTATCAAGCAAAATAAATGAGAAAGGTGTTTACAGCTACGACCTTCTGAGTAAATGGAACATAAACAAGAAAAAGGGGCTGAGGACAGACTTTGAAAAAGAGGCGTTTGATTATTTATATAATAAGGAAGGTGAGGTATTCTCACGTTTTATGGTGCACAATGGTGTTTATAGCCTTCGTTACGCAACCGCCGATATAGCCTCCGCAGAAGCTTGTGTAGGATGTCATAACAATCATGAAGAAAGCCCCAGGAAAGACTTTAAGCTTGGAGACGTAATGGGCGTTCTCATAGTAAATATTCCAATCGGCACCGTAAGCGCTCAGACAGAAGCGTTTTTTAACAGGTCAGAGGACGGAAAATTCGGTGAAAATAGTTTTCTCACGACAGGAAAAGTATTTGATACAACACTTGGCGCGCTCATTAATGGTGGAGATGCGCCTACGGATTTAGGAATGACAGAATTTATAACTCTTCCTCCAACTGCATATCCAGAGATTAAAGGCAAATTAGCAGAGGTTCAACAGTTGTGGAATTCAACACACGAGAATCTGAGAAAACTTACTGTAACAGAACCAAATTCTGCAGAATATATAGTTGCTTATGACACTGCCTACAAAAGTGGAAACGCTACCATGAAAGCTATGAATAAAGCTGTTAGTATGTATGTAGCACATTCGAATAAGAAAGGGGCTATGGTATTATGGACTCAGGCTGGTTCTGTAGGTTTAGTTTGTATAGCCATAGGTCTCGGATGGTTGCTGTTTGCACATCCGTTAACAAGATTCCTTAAGGAACTTGCTTCGAACCTGGCTGAGGGAGCTGGACAGGTTGCATCTGCATCAGAGCAGTTGTCCGCCTCCAGTCAGAGCCTTGCGCAGGGTTCTTCAGAACAAGCATCTTCACTGGAAGAAACATCGGCATCTATGGAAGAGATGGCATCTATGACAAGGCAAAATGCCGATAATTCAAAGGAAGCGGCACAACTCGCCTCACTTTGTAATCTAACTGCAGAATCCGGTAACAAATCAGTTAACGATATGAATGTTGCGATGCAGGCTATTAATGAGAGCAGCAAGAAGATTGGAGACATCATAAAGGTAATTGACGGCATTGCATTTCAGACCAACCTCCTGGCGCTCAATGCGGCTGTAGAGGCCGCCCGTGCAGGCGAGCATGGTAAGGGTTTCGCCGTTGTGGCAGAAGAGGTGCGGAATCTTGCGCAGAGAAGCGCTACTGCGGCAAAAGACACAACAGTTCTAATCGAGGATTGTGTCAGCAAGGCTGATGCGGGTACAAAGCTTTCTGAAAAATGTAAGGAAGTTTTGACTGGTATAGTAACAAACGTCAAAAAAGTCAACAATTTGACAAGTGAAATCTCTACTGCATCCGGTGAACAAACCGAGGGTATTGATCAGGTAACAAAGGCCATCAATGAAATGGATCATGTTACACAACAGAACGCCGCAAGTGCCGAAGAGACGGCATCGGCAAGTGAAGAGATGTCGGCACAGGCACAATTCCTTATGAACCAGATCAAAGTGCTTACAGGGCAATTAGGCGGTACCAGAGAATCACAAACTGCTTCAGGAAAAAGAAATGTCAAAGCCAATGGCAACCAACCATACAAAACTATTGGCACACAAAGGAATATGATGAAACCACATGTGATTGACGAAATGCCTCATGCCAATGCCAGAACCAATGGAGATAACAAATATGGCTCTCAGCAAATTGCAAACCCTGATCAATTAATACCAATGGGAGAGGATAAAGTTGTTGAATATAATGATAGACTTAAGGATTTTTAGGGATCCATTCAGATACCTAAAGAGGATAGAGTTTCTGATGGGATATGTCCATTATAATTTTAGCAAGAGGGGGAGAAGTCATGACTATCGGTAAAAAGATGTATTTATATTTTGGCTGCTGCAGCTTGATTCCATTTATTGTAATGGCTGTCATAGCCTACAATAACGCCAGCAAATCGCTCAGAAAACAGGCGGAGAATAATTTAGTTGCGGTGAGAGATATCAAACGGAATCAAGTTAATGATTTCTTTACGACCAGGAAGAATGATCTCATTACATTCTCGAGCAACTCAACAGTGATACAAGCAATGGGAGAGTTTTCAAATGCATTCAGCATGCTGGGTAAGAAAGGAGTCAGAGATTTGTATGTACTCAAGAACTCACACCCAGAGGGAGAAAAGCTGAAACTCACAGACGCAGGTGACGATAGCGATTATACATATATTCACAAAACGTACCATCCCATTTTCAAGGACTTCCTGGAAAGATACGGCTATCATGATATCTTTTTGATAGACCAGGAGACTGGAGACGTTGTGTATTCTGTTTATAAGGAAGATGATTTTGGAACGAATCTGTTAAATGGTAAATATGCCAAAGAAAATATTTCAGATGCCTTTAGCAAGGCAAATGCATCAGACAATCAAGATATTGTGTCTCTGGTAGACTTCAAGTCCTATGCTCCTTCCAACGGAGCACCTGCTTCTTTTATCGCATCTCCGATTTATAATGCAGACATGAAGATTGGCATTATGGTATTTCAAATACCTTCAGGAATGATAGACAAAATCATGCAGGAAAAGTCCGGCATGGGTGATAGTGGTGAGACGTATCTTGTTGGAGAAGATTTACTGATGCGGACAAATTCTAGATTTGCTGAGAATACAGTATTAAAGCAAATAGTAGATACAGAGTCCGCCCAGGCGGCACTTGAAGGCAAAACAGGGATTACGTTGATACCCAATTATAGTGGCATCCCTGTTTTGAGCGCTTATACACCGGTTGGTCTGAAAGGGACTAATTGGGCTGTGCTATCAGAGATCAATGAAGCCGAGGCATTTTCACCGGTTTATGCGCTAAAAAACTGGGCACTGATCATAGGTGGAATAATTGCTGCAGTAGTAGCTACAGTTCTGTTTTTAGTAACATCCCAGATTACGCGTCTATTAAGGAGTGTTATTTTCAATCTGACTGAGGGCGCTGAGCAGGTTGCGTCTGCATCCGAACAGATATCAGGCTCCAGTCAGAGTCTTGCGCAAGGTTCTTCAGAACAGGCATCTTCACTGGAAGAAACATCGGCATCTATGGAAGAAATGTCATCCATGACAAAGCAAAATGCCGATAATTCTAAGGAAGCAGCACAACTCGCCTCACTCTGTAATCAAACTGCAGATTCCGGCAACAAATCTGTTAACGATATGAATGTTGCGATGGAGGCTATTAATGAGAGCAGCAAGAAGATTGGAGACATCATAAAGGTAATTGACGGCATTGCATTTCAGACCAATCTCCTGGCACTCAATGCGGCTGTAGAGGCCGCCCGTGCAGGCGAGCATGGCAAGGGCTTTGCCGTTGTGGCTGAAGAGGTGCGAAATCTTGCGCAGAGAAGTGCAACTGCGGCAAAAGACACGACAGTGCTAATCGAGGATTGTGTCAGCAAGGCTGATGCTGGTACAAAACTTTCTGAAAAATGTAAGGAAGTTTTGTCAAGTATAGTAACAAACGTCAAAAAAGTTAACAATTTGACAGGAGAGATTTCTACAGCATCCAGCGAACAGACAGAAGGTATTGAGCAGGTAACAAAGGCCATTAATGAAATGGACCACGTTACGCAGGACACCGCAGCAAATGCGGAAGAGACGGCATCTGCAAGTGAAGAGTTATCGGCACAGGCACAACAGATGTTGGATCAGATAAAGATACTATCGGCACAGGTTGGCAGTAGCAGAAAAGATGTAAAGCCTCAGGCTCACCGTGGAGAGAGAAATAACAGAACAGCAGGAACATCTGCTACTACCTTCAATGATCGAAAGCAAATACCATATAGTCTTGACAATGCTAAGCTTAGCCCTGGCAAGTCTTCCGTGTATAATGACGGCTCAACTTCAGATACAAATGGAAACGGAAATAGTGAAACACTGCACAAGACAGACCCTGAGACAATAATTCCGATGGGTCATAACGTAGTAGAACATAGTGGACAACATAACGATTTCTAAGAGGTAGTGGCGTTGTAACCTGTCCGAATAAGTACAGACGGGTACGCCACAAAGACAGTCTTTGAAATTTAACAAAGAGGTTCTGATGTTAAATTAACAATAAGGAAAGGAGGTAAATAAATCAGCCTTTATCTTTAAAACTTTTATAATCTTTAGGGGGATATTGTGATGTTAAGAAGGATAATATTTTTTGGATTAGTTCTAGTTTTTACAGTTGGCATGTCAACGGCTCAGGCCTTCGCTGCCAGTGAAGAAGATTTGCAAAATGAAGCATCAAACGTAGCAAAATTGCTGATTTCCTGCAGGGCTGTTATTGCCCAGAACCAGGGTTTGTTTAATAATCCTGAAATCGGAGATAAGGGATTTACTGGAGACGTATACGTAAGCAAAGTTATAGAACATTATAAGACTGCAACAGGTGTTGAGATTTCAGAAAGTGACGCTACTTCCTCTGATCCTGTGAAGAAAGCGCTTGGCACCCTGCTTGTTTCTACAAAGAATGTAATAGAAGAAAGCCAAAAGGTATTAAACACAAAGGGTAAGGGATTTAAAAAAGTCATCCCTGCTATAGTAGGCCGACGTACCGGTTACAAATATACTACAGCAATGGGAGGCGACTATTATCTCAAGCAAACCAGTCTGAAATACAGAAATCCGTCCAACCATCCGGATGCCTTTGAGGCTAAAATCCTTAAGGAATTTGAGTCAGAAGGCTATACAAAGGGACAGGGAAAAGGAGTCGTTGTAACTAAAGCTGATGGTTCAAAGATTTATCGTTATATGCAGCCTCTCTACATCAATGCTGTATGCCTCAAATGTCATGGTGATCCAAAGGGATCAAAAGACATAGCAGGACGTATTAAGGAAGGTTATAAGGAAGGTGAGGTCAGGGGTGCAGTCAGTGTAATGATTCCATATCCTTCTGAAGGCCTGGCACAGGCAAAATAAATCATGGTTGTTTTTGATTTGCCGATTATGCCTATACGTGTGCCAATATTTTGGCACACGTTGTGGGCATTTCGGAATCTGGATTGAGATAATCCAGATTCCGAAATTGATTTAGTCTGTAATATTTACCTCCAACAACAAACAGGTTAACCCAGGTTGCCCTGCTTAAAAAGATAACTAATGATATTAAACAACAACGGGAATATTATTACAGTAGGTGTTGGAGACTTAAAGATTGCCGGGTCACCCAAAGTAATAAAAACCAGTCTTGGCTCGTGCGTAGGTGTTGTCTTGTATGATAGCATACAGAAGATTGGGGGTATGCTGCATCTTATGCTGCCTAACTGTAATGGGAGAGAAGGTAAGCCAGGTAAATACGCCGATACAGGGATCCCCTTATTACTTGATATGATGTTAAACCAGGCCAAAGCAAGAAAAAACGCACTTAGCGCAAAGATATTTGGCGGAGCAAAGATGTTTAACGTAAGTAGCGAATTATTTGATATCGGAAGATCAAATATTGCAGAAACACAAAGACTTTTGGAACACTTTAATATAAGGATCATAGCCTCAAGGTTGGGAGGCACAAAAGGCCATCAGATTACACTTGATACAGAAACCGGCATTGTTCAAAGCAAGATATTCGGTGAACCGGTAAAGGAATATTAACAACCAATTTTAGATTGCGGATTGCGAAATGAAAAAACCACAGATTTCACAGATAACACAGATTTAACCAAAGAAGCAACTCGTTCCCAAGCTCTGCTTGGGAACGTTGATGTATTAAAAGCTTTGCTTTAAATAAAGCCGTGGGGGAGGAGATTCCCCACTCTACTGTAGCTATTAATTATTTGTGGTTTATCTTCGTTGGCTATATCTGAGTAATCTGTGAAATCTGTGGTTTCTCTTAATTCCGAAATCTGAAATTTAAAGAAAGGATTGTAAATCATGCGGATACCTAAAGAGCATCTGAAGATACTAGATATTATAATAAAAATGAGTATGGACAATGCATCCCGGAGCTTCTCCAAGACCATAAAACGCGCTGCATTGATAGAATTAGTAAAGACTGAACTGGTGGATATCAGTGAGATTACCGAAGAAATGAATAATGATTTACGTGAAATGGTAGCATCTATGCTGCGGCTTGAAGGTTCATTTAATGGAAAACTACTGTTCATGATCCCCCTGGATGGCGCTCTTGCACTACAGGATTTCTACATGCAGCAGTCATCAGGCACTTCTAAAGAATTTGATGAATTTACAGAGGGCACTGTACAGGAGATTGGAAATATCCTTGCAAGCTCCATAGGGAATTCATTTGCATCGGATCTTGGCTCTGAACTGTTGCCAACGCCGCCACGGGTTTTATGCGATTTTGCAGGCACGATCTTTACATCACTTATTTTTGAAGACGGGATTAACAATGACAAAATTCTGCTGACTGAAACTAAATTTAGTCTGCACAATACTGAAATAGACTGTTACTTCTTTTTACTTCCTGACTTAGATTCATTAAAGGAGTCACTGATTAAATTAGAGAAATCTTTTTGAATTGCGGAATTTGGAGTGCGGATTTCGGAGTGAAAGAAAATATTCCGCATTCCGCAATCTGAAATCCGAAATTATAATGAACGGAGATATATTTTGGTATCAAATAACAGGGGAAAATTATGAAAAAAGTATTAATAGTAGATGATGCAAGTGTTGTAAGGTTAATGATAAAGAAGGTTCTCATGCAAAGTGATTTTGAGATAGTAGGAGAAGCCGTAAACGGAATAGACGCACTCACAAAATATAAATCACTGAGGCCTGACGTAGTCACTATGGACATAACAATGCCGGAAGCTGATGGCATTCAGGCCACAAAGGACATAATGGCATTTGATGAGAATGCAAAGGTCGTAATCATGTCCGGCATAGATCAAAAAGAGATGTTATGGCAGGCAATCAAGGCAGGAGCTGCTTCGTACATCGTAAAACCGTTTGAAAATGACAGGGTAATATCTACGCTGAATGAAGTCACTGCCGGCAAGTAATTTCGGAATTCGGATTGTTGATTCTAGATTTATTTTTCTTCTGTATTCCACAATCCGAATTCCGAATCATAAAGCCTGAAGAAGGAAGGAATGAAATATGCAATGTATCCTATCAAACGAAGAATTTGAATTATTTAAACGCTTGATTTACGACTCCTGCGGGATAAGCCTGACGTTATCAAAAAAGGAATTAGTCAAGGCAAGACTAACCAAACGACTAACTAAAGTTGGCATAGACTCATTTAGTGATTATTATAAATACGTTACTAAAACTGACAATACCGGCAAGGAATTGATTCATCTTATTGACAGCATCTCAACAAACAAAACAGACTTTTTCAGAGAGAAGAAGCATTTTGATTTCCTAAATGCAACACTCTTGCCCTCTCTAATTTCATCCAAAATAAAGACCGGAAACAGGAAACTCCGCATCTGGTGCGCCGCATCGTCATCTGGCGAAGAACCATACACTCTGGCCATGACCGTCTTTAACCATTTAAAATCCAACAATGGATGGGATGTGAAGATACTGGCTACAGATATCTCAACAAGAATCCTGCAAAAAGCTATCAATGGTATTTACAGGAAAGAGCTTTTGAAAGATATTCCACCTGCAACTATCTCTGCACACTTCTCCAGCGTGCTTTATGAAAATACAAACTGTTACAAGACCAAAAATCATCTCAGGGATATTATTACTTTCAGGAGATTCAATCTAATGACCCCTGAATTTCCATTTAAAAATCCTTTTGATTTTATTTTTTGTAGAAATGTAATGATTTATTTTGATCCGGAAACACAAAACAGGCTTGTTTCAAAATTTTACAATTGTTTACCGAAAGACGGTTATCTTTTTATCGGCCACTCTGAGACACTGTCCAGAAGTAATTCCCGTTTTAAATACATACAACCGGCTATTTATCAGAAATAGAGTAATTGTCACTTTTCTCCTGGAGAAAAAATGAAAGTATTTATACCATTAATTTGCTTTATCACACTCTTGAGTAACTTAATCTACGTATTCTATAGTTCTCCCATAGGAAGACGATCTCATGAATCTGCAAACTTGTTTACATACAAGACTCCTGATAATGAGATATGGATTAATAAAGATAAATCCGCCCTGGAGAGAATGAGGAATCACTACATAAAGGGCAGTGAGAGTATAATTGCCGGATTAGAAGCTGAAAATCAGCAGATAAAACCACTTCAACACCTTGAACCTGAAACACAGGAGATGCTTGTGCCGCAGCGGAAAATGTCCACCAATTTCTTAATCATCAATAGCATTGTCATTATATCAGGATTTTCCGTACTCTGCCTTGTCACTCGCAGACGCAAACAATCAGAAAAGCCAGGCTCTGCTGATTACGGTTCCTCCCGAGCAGACACAGAGTTGCAAGAAGTTGAACCTGTATCAAAGCAGGAAAAAATTATGATGGCCAATAAATCATCAAGTAACGGCCAGACTCTTGACAAGGCAAAAGATATAATCTGTGAAATACTTCAGATAATAAACAAATATTCTGATAGCGATATCGCCCAGAACAAAGACTCTCTCGACAGCTTTGCAAGAGAACAAGTATCCAGGATAAAGGCATCTCCAACACTGAAAGATTTTCTTGCAATAGAAGATAGTATTAACAAAACAATCCCCAAACACTTCGAGACAACAAGAAATCTGGTCAGTGTAAAATTCAAAGAATTAAGGGCAATGTTAAATGGATTAGCCGAAGACTTTGGTTCCATAACTAAAGACAATACAAACTTTTCAGGCCAGATTAAAGACAGTATGTCACATATCGAAAAGGCTATTGAACTGGATGAAATAAAGGAAATCAGAAGGAAGATAACAAACGAAACAAGTGAGTTACGCAAAACAATTTCAACAAAGCAGAAAAATGATGCCAAAATGATACAATCATTAACACAAAAAGTTGATGCTATTAATTTTGAGCTTATTATAGCAAAAGAAGAAGTATTAATAGACGGACTTACTCAAATTTACAATAGAAAGGCATTTGACAAGAAAATTGGTGATGCCTTTATTACAAAATCAATAAAGAAAACTCCATTTACACTTGTTATGGTGGACATTGATTATTTTAAGAAAATAAACGATGGATACGGGCATACAGTAGGCGATGAGGTACTTAAGAAGGTCGCCGGTACTATCAAAAACACTTTCAGGTTAAATGATTTTGTTGCACGATATGGCGGAGAAGAGTTCTCCGTCATGATCGACAGAATAGACAGGGATTATATACTGGATGTGTGTGAAAGACTACGCTCTGCCATTGAAGCAATAAACTTTACTATTGACTCTAAGAGGGTACCAACAACTGTCAGTATAGGAATAGCGTTCAGCAGTCAAACAGATACATTAAGGACATTAATAGAGAGGGCTGACAGAGCCCTTTATCTCGCAAAAAAAAGCGGAAGAAATATATTTAAAACAGAGGAAGATCTTTCCAGTAAGAAACTGGAAGCAATTACTTCATAATAGCTAAACGAATAGATTTCCACCGGAGATTATCAGTTGAGGAGGCTAAAATTAATAAAAAAATAAAGGTATTGATAGTTGACGATTCTGCCGTTGTCAGAAAGATATTATCCAGTGCATTAAGCAAACACCAGGATATAGAAATAGTTGGTACGGCTCCAGACCCATTTATAGCCAGGAATAAGATCATACAACTTAAACCGGATGTACTCACACTTGATGTTGAAATGCCGAGGATGGATGGGATCACATTCCTGAGAAAGTTGATGACGCACTATCCCATACCAACTGTCATGGTAAGCTCACTTACCCAGGAGGGCTGCGATGCAACATTAAAGGCCCTGGAAGTAGGAGCCGTAGACTTTGTAGCAAAGCCAACAAGCAGGCTTGGCAGTGATGTGGGTGATGTAATAGATGAGTTGTACATAAAAATAAAACAGGCATCCAGAGCAAAGGTAAGAGTGCAACGTAATCCGGCAGAAAACATAAATAATAATAATTCTATCCGAACCGTCCAGCCCAAGAATGGCACACCTGACAATGGCCAGGAAGCCAGACAAAATTATACTGTATTCAAGGGTACTCACAAAATCATACTAATAGGCGCATCAACCGGTGGCACAGAGGCGTTGAAGGAAGTTCTAACAAGAATGCCTCCGGACTCTCCTGCGATTGCAGTTGTCCAACACATGCCGGAAATGTTCACAAAGGCATTTGCAAAGAGGCTTGATTCGTTGTGTGCTATCAGTGTAAAGGAAGGCCAACATGGTGACAGCCTTATACCTGGCCAGGCAATAATAGCGCCGGGAAATTATCACATGGGTATAAAAAAAAGCGGTGCTATGTATAAAGTTGAGATGAACCAGGATGCTCCCATTCATCATCAAAGGCCGGCGGTAGATGTCTTGTTTGACTCAGCCGCAAAATACGTAGGGCCAAACGCTATTGGTGTAATTATGACCGGGATGGGTGGTGATGGCGCAACCGGATTGCTCAAAATGAAGGAATCAGGCGCCAGAACCTTGGCCCAGGATGAAGACAGTTGTGTGGTATTTGGTATGCCAAAAGAAGCCATTAAATTAGGTGCGGCAGAGAAAATCGTTTCCTTACAAAATATTCCGAACAGCATTATTTCTTTTGTAAACAATTAGTATTTTTCTCTACCTCTTGAATGACTTATGGAAGATTATAATCAAGGCCTCGGTGATGTTGAGATCGTAAAGGAGGCCGAGGTAAAAATTATTACTGACAGTAATGATAACGACAAGGCACTGCTTAAGGTATTGAAGAATGAGATATCACACCTCAAAGCATCCAATGCCTCTCTAAAAATCCGACTCCAGCACTTTCAAGAAAAATACCTGCCCCATGTTCTTCTTGTTGAAGATAATTATGATACCGTTCAAATTATTACAGATATCCTTAATGATAATTATAATGTAATTACTACGGGAAATGGTATTGAAGCCTTAAGCATGCTGCGTAAAATGGGTAAAGTAGGAAGTGATATCAAGCGAATAGATACGATACTATTAGACGTTAATCTGCCTGGTATGAGTGGATTCAACTTGTGCCGTGAGTTGAAGAAAAATATCAAATTAAATATCCCGATAATCTTCTGCTCGGCAAACAATACCAAAAAAGATGTAATTCAGGCAATCAGCTTCGGAGCCGACGACTACATTATCAAACCATTTCAGGAAAATACGTTATTAGAAAAAGTTGGCAAATGGACAAAGAAACGGATAATGAGTAACAGAACCAATTAGGGTGAATTAACACCTCTTCGCAGAACCATCCACACTCGAAATATATAACCTGCAGTCAGAAATTATATTCTCACAGGTATTAAGGAAGGAATTGTCTCAATCACTTTCCTGAAGCTTGTATTTCTAACATATTTCCAATCCTTCTCGTCTTCTTTCTTTTCGGGTGTTGTAATATTATTTATAATTGGTAACCCCTTGAGACCTTTCGCCAATTTAAAGGAACGTGCCCTTATAGACGCCTCACCACCAGGTAATACATCAGTGACAAAATCCATGGCTACCTGAGTATTATCAAAGATTGCAGTTGTCGCCTTTCTGCCGATTTTAAAGTTACCTATTGTCGCATCCGGCACAGCCTCAACAGCATTTAAGCCTGCAAACATTACATCTTCACCAATATTAATCGCACTCCTTGGAACGCCCTTCACAATATCCCCAATCAGTGCATCCTTAAATATTTTCTTAAACAAGTGCTTGATTCTACCAGCGCCGCCCTGAGGCTTAGCTTCCCCATCCGGACTATAGAGCCCAAAAGTAAGGCCGCTTGTTATATCTTTGAAGAAATTGACTACTGTTCCCGCAAATCCAACCTTTCGGCCCTCTTTTATACTGCCATGTTTATCTACATACTTAAACTTTGCACCAATACCTAAATCCTTGACTGCATTCAGAAGATTATTACCTGCATCTGCCAAATCCTTGCCCACCCTCTTTGAAATCCTGGAATGGTCATAACTGTTATCTATCACTCCAGAAGTTTTACTTAAGAAGAAACTATCACCGCCGGGGTTAGACATCAGCTGATCCTCTTTATAAGTTTTATACTGCTCTATTAAAGAAGACTTTGGTTGTACACTTATATTTTTATTCGGAATAAATGTTTCAGGATACGGATTCACTTTTGCAAGTGTTACAGGTTTAAAGGTCCTTGCATTGGCCCTTTGCAAGTTAAAGTTGTTTACACTATTTAATTCCTTATTCAGAGCCCTGCCAAATGGCTGCATCTTTGAGGAATTATTGAAAGTCACAAGGCCAGGGCTATTAAGTTTAGCCATGCCTCTCGTAAACGCCTCTGTAATTACCTGGGAATTGCCTGTGTTGTGAATATCCATAATCGTCTATACTATGCGCAAAAGAAGTACCATACATACCAATTGCTTATTAACATTTATATTATCTGTCAAACCATTGGTATACCATCTATTATGACACCAACACAATGCATCGGTACAAATTCTATGGATGGATCTCCAGAAAACAGGAATAAACTGACTAGCTAAAGGTAAAAATGACTTGAAAAACATGAGGTATGTGAGCTGGAAAACAGGCACTGATTTTATTGCAGGCCAACAGAAACATTTCTTTGTGAAACGGCATTTGAACAATTATCAATTATTTTATGTAACTTTGCAAACTCTATCGGTTTGTTAAGGATATAATCTACTCCTTCGCTTCTATAGTCGATTGCCTCTGTATCCAGTTCGTAACCAGTAATTAAGATGACAGGTGTTTTTGACTTTTTCCTGACGGCATCAGACTCTTTTATAAATCTTGCCACCTGCCAGCCATTTAACTTCGGCATTGCAAGGTCACACAAAACAATATCATACACATTATTCTCATACATTTTAATACCAACACTTGAATCCTGTGATACAAATACATTATGCCCTCTTGACTCGAGGACAACTTTCATCATGTCCAGTATTACTTCTTCATCTTCGATCACAAGTATATTCACACTATGACCAGTAACAACGCCTGCCTCTTCCTCCTCATATAGTTCAGCTTCTTCATAACACAGAGGCATCTTTAAGTGCATAGTAGTGCCTTTGCCTGGGCAACTATCAATCTTGATCTCACCATCATATCTGGCCATTATACTATATGAGAGGCTCATGCCTAATCCCGACCTTTTTACACCTTTGGTTGTGAAAAAAGGGTCGAAAATCTTGTCTTTAACATCATCACTTATACCGATTCCATTGTCTGAAATAGAAATGATTACATTGTCACCATCAGTCCTTACAGATAATTCAATCTTACCTCCATTCGGCATTGCATCAATACTGTTATTAATAATGTTTATAACCACCTCACGCAATTCTGAAGGATTACATCTGGTGCGATACTTTGAAGTTGTGAAGTTGTGCTTGACAACTTCATACTCAACCCCTTTTGATTGAGCTTCTGTCTTCCATCTTGGCATGGTAAATTTCAGGGCCTCATCAACAATTTCAATGAGGTCAATTAACATCGCTACTTTCTCATGCTCTTTCTTAATCCTTGAAAATTGTTGAATCTTATCTACGATTTCTGCTCCATCTCTCGCCGCTTTTTCTATAATATTCAGAGAATCCAGAACCTGTAAATTCTCATCCTTAATCCCCATCTTCACAATGTCCAGATATCCAAGTATTATTCCCAGTATATTGTTGAAGTCATGGGCAATACCACTTGACTGTAATCCTAAAGCATTTAGTTTGTCTATTTGAAACAACTTCTGTTCAAACTCTTTTCTACCGGTAACATCTCTTACAACACCTTCAAATAGTGTTACTTCGCCACTTTCATCATAATCCACCTTCGCATTCAATTGAATGTCCTTTATCCGGCCGCTCCCGGTCTTTATCCTGAACTCGTACCCCTCTAAGAATTCTCTTCTGCCTGCAAAGGAACCCTTGATACAATCGATGATTTTCTCTCTATCCTCATTATGAATTAAATCAAAAAAATTCAAGCCCATGGCCTCTTCGCTTGAATATTCAAAGACTCTCTGACTGGCAAGATTTATAGATGAAATGTTCAACTCCTTATCCGCTGTAAATACCACATCAATCATATTATCGATCAACGTCTTGTATCTTAACTCAGACACCCTTAATTTATCCTCAATTTCTTCCTTTTCACTCTTTAACCAAAACTCCTGTACCACTCTGTCAACAATTGAAGGCAATCTCTTTAAGTAACCTTCCGCCTTGGCAATATAATCACAAGCGCCTACCTTCATCGCTTCTACTGCAACACCTTCATCACCAAATGCTGTTACCATTATGACGGGATAGTTGTTTTCTTTGCAGTTTATGCACTTCAACACTTCTATCCCATTCATGTCAGAAAGACTATAATCAATAATAATTGCATCAAAAGATTCCTTTGACAATTTACGAACACATTCTTCACCAGTACAGGCAAACGCAATCTCAACATTCTGTTGATGCTGTTTCAGGGCATCTTCCATAAGAATCTGGTGATCTTCGTTGTCATCTACAATTAATATATTTAATTTATCTTTACTCACAGCAAACATCTCCTCCTGTCACTGATTGGTCTCTTTACGGCTACTGCATTAACTTATTGTCACATCAAGTAATCAATTGCTTTCCTGATAAACAGCAATTCACTTCGCCCTGAATAGTTAACACTATCATGCACTATGCCACAGGCTGATACCTATTGGATTACCAAATTGATTTTATCTTGTGTACTGAAAACTCTTTAATATCACCTGAATTGAGCGATTTTGTTTTACATGCCGTTGTAGCCGCTGGCTTTAGCCTGCGTTTTACATCACCTGACGGATTTGTGTAAGTTACGCAACTTCAAGGCATCGGCGTGAGCTCAGCCGAACGGTTGTGGCTACGAAATCACTCAATTTAGATATTATATATATGTCGGCAATGCACATGTTTTCAACCAATATGCCTTCAAGATTTTTATCTTCTCAACAAACTCTTCATATGAAATAGGTTTGGTTATAAAACTGTTAACTCCGTACTTATACCCTTCAGCAATAACCTTCACCTCAGAAGTTGTTGAAAATATTACTACCGGGATTGAACAATACCTCGGATTCTTCTTTAGAAATCTAAGCACATCCATCCCATCAATCTTGGGCAGCTTAAGGTCTAATATTATTAAACCAACGCTATCTTGCACCCCTTCAACAGCATCTACGCATCCTTCCTGAAAATAGTCTATGGCTTCCTGACCATCTTTCAGCAGGATTATCTCCTTTTTAATTCCGTTTTTCTCAAGCACTTCAGTGATTAAGTCTACATGGTCAATATCATCTTCAACAAGTAGAATCTTTGTTTTCATCAAAATGTTCTCCTTTAATTGGTATTGTAAAACAAAACCTCGAACCTTTTCCGTCACTGACAGGACTTTCTACCCATACCTTACCATTGTGTAATTCCACAATCTTCTTGACTATGGCAAGCCCGACACCTGTCCCCTCTACTTCAACATCATCAAGCCTTCTGAATATCTTGAAAATCTGCTCATAGTACTCTTCCCTAATACCAATACCGGTATCTTCAACAAAAAGCGTATAGCAATCTTCATCTTTGTCGCTTCCAATTCTAATCCTCTTTGCTTCCCCATTCATAAATTTAATTGCATTAGTAATCAAATTTGAGAATACATCCTTCAGCCTTTCACTATCACACATTACAACCGGCAACTCCTCCTGTACAGACACATGAATCTTACCTGCCTTTATCCTGCTTTCCAGTGAGTCTACCACATTATTAACAATATCTCCAACATTGTTATTCTTGAAATTGTATGTCACCCTCCCGACCTTTAAGACTTCCATAATCTCATGAATCTTCTGGGACATCTTTTTGATATTAGCCCTGATCCTTTCTATTCTATACTTTCCCTTTTCACCAATTGCATCTTTATTATCCATGGATATTTTAGTAGCATAGCCTTCTATGGCAAACAGAGGCTCTTTCAGATCATGTGAAACTATATAAACAAAATCCTCCAATTCTCTGTTTGCGGTCGCTAATTCCTTCGCCTTCTTAACCAACTGTCTCTCCGCATTCTTTTGAGATGTAATATCCTTAGCCAGATGTACAATACCATAAAAGTCTCCTCTTTCATCAATAAGAGGATAGGCAGACACGAGAAAAATCCCTCCCAGGTTCGGATCTTCTACCTCTTCACTCTCTGGTTGTAAGCTTTTGATACTTCTTACAAGTGGACTATTTTGCCAGGGCCTGTCAATACCACGAAATAACTCACAGAATTGTTTATCAGATAATTGTTCAACATTTAAGTTAAGCTTTTCATAAAATGCCCCATTAGCCCTGACAATGTGAAGATCCTTATCATGAACAGTAATTATGTCTGTAATTGCATCAAAGGTCTTCTGCCATTCATCTCTACCCTTTTTCACCTGTGAAAAAAGCAGTTTGTTTTTCTTATTAGATTCGCTAAGTTCTTTCATCATCAAATTAAATGATTCACACAGTTCCTGTATTTCATCCTTCCTCTCACCAATTGTTAACGGATGTTCCAGGTCTCCGTCAGCTATCCTCCTGGTACCACTTATCAACTTTTCTAGAATCGTATTTATATTACCTGAAATGATAAAAGCAAATATAAATACAAGTAGAACTGCACCCCCTCCTGAGATTAGAAAAATGTGCTTAATCCTTTTCAATGGCAAAAAGGCATCTTTAATGTTTTTCTCTGACAGAATTACCCAGTTCGTTTCCGGCACATACATCGCCGATCCCAGCACTCGTACACCTCTATAATTTTCATATACCCCAAATACCTCACCCTTGGAGGTTAACACATCACGGACGTGCTTAGTATCAATTATCCGGCCAAGGCCAACAGTCTTATCAGCAGAATTTGAGTTTGCAATCATCAACTTGCAACTGTTCACAATGTATATCTCACCACTATGACCACCAGAGCCTTCTTTTTCATAAACACCAATTATACTCTGAAGAACACTGCCTCTCACTTTAGTTACCAGAACGCCTAGTGGCCTATGTAGTATCTTGTCTTTCAGTATCCCTGAAAATACTAATTGGAATTCATCACCGTTTTCCTCCATTTTAAGAGCATCTGCAAAATATGAACCTTGTTGTTCCTGTGAAAGGAATGGGCCCCTGAAGTAATCTTCGTGTGATTTGTCCTTGCCTATTTGCTCCAGAGAGGTTGAGGCAATAACCTCACCATTGTTGCGGATAATTTCTATCTCAAGGATATCAGGATCTAAACTCTTTTTGTTTGCTCTCAGGTGGATATTTAACTTTTCTCTAATCTGAGAATATTCTGTTGAAAAAGAAGACATCCGGTCGATACAGTCCCTGATAAAACCATCTGAACTGAAATCTAATACCCTGAATCTTCTTTTGGTCAGGAGGAGGTGTAATTTGTCATTTTGATTATGTACCGCAGTACGTAGTTGATTTAATACTTCACTCTTTGTTTTGTCGTAAACGTATTTATAGACGATTGCGCCTGCCATACTGAGTGGCAGGATTGATATCAGTAGAAAAAAGACGAAAAGCTTATTGCCAAACTTTGTAAACTTCATTTCTTTAAATTATTTTTCTAAACCTAAACTTTCAAGTGTTATAGTAATGCTTATCCCGCCACGAAAATCTCCTTCTTTGTAATCGTATGCCTCGTCATGAGGATATCGCCTCTCTAGAAACTGCCTTATTGACGGCAGAATCTTTTCCCTTTCACCATGACATTCCAGACATGCTCTTTCAACATAAATTGGTTTCATATATCTAAAGAAGTCCTTACCATCTATTTCCTGAACCTCACCAAATCCAATGTCACCTGCAGGTACTGCTAACTCCAATTTCCTCAATACTTCTTTCTCCCACTCATCCGGAGCATTAGAAGAATTCCTCAGCTTCAGACTTGTCTGTTTTAATTTATGCCCTGTAATAAGGCTGAAGTCATTTGCTATCTGTGTGCCAACCAGAGCAGGCACAAAGCCTTTAAAATAATAGTTCCCAGATATCGGATCTCTATTTATAAGCTCCTGATTTTTTGCTATTACACCCCTTGTGGCTATCAAAAGATCAATAGTCGCTTCTGCCAGATTCCTCAAACATTTCACGTGCCTACATCCAATGCTGTCATCCAACCAGACTGATTCGCCAGGGTGAACATCACCCTCTTCAGCGTAACTAACCTTGCCAACACTCAATATTGAACTAGCAATGAGAATTAACAATATCAACTTAAGTAACTTAATACGCAAACTATTTACCTCCTGTCTATCATTTTAAGGTGCAAAGAATCAACATCACAGTCATGGAATATTTATTCGCTCGATGTCTATTACAATAAACAACTTATGATATATTCGAAGTGGCTTGATTACAAGCAGAAAATTGTCTATTTTTGCAACATACCGCAAAACAGTGTCGGTGGGATGAAGAAGCAAAGGAAATCACACATCCTTTGACCATTCTTTGATTTTGTATTCAACCTTTCGAGTTGAAATACCAAGTAACTTTGCCGCTTTAGATTTACTGCCATTTGTTGTTTGAAGTGTTTCCAGTATAACCTTCTTCTCTATCTCCTTCATGGTTGCTCCAGATGGGATACGAAAGGTTTCCTTTCTGGATTTCTTAGTATTTACATTAATGTTTGAAGGTAGATTGCCTGGCTCTACGTACTCATTCCTTGCCATTACCACAGCTCTTTCGATTGCATTTTCAAGTTCTCTGACATTACCCGGCCAGTCGTAATTATTCAACAACTTTGCGCACTGCGGAGTAATGCCTTTAATATCTTTTTTGTTCCTTTTTGAATATTTTATAAGAAAATTATCTATCAACAATCCGATATCCTCTTTCCTCTCTCTTAATGACGGGAGTTTCAGGTTAATGACGTTTAGCCTGTAGTATAAATCTTCCCTGAATCTTCCTTCTTTGATTTCTTTCTCCAGGTCTCTATTTGTTGCGGCAATAATTCTAACGTCTGATTCAAGGGTTTTTTCACCACCGACCCTCTCAAATTTTCCGGTTTCCAGCACTCTTAACAGTTTTATTTGAACATGCGAATTAATCTCCCCAACTTCATCGAGAAAGAGACTGCCTCCATTGGCCAATTCAAACCTGCCACGTCTCTGACTTATCGCCCCGGTAAAAGCACCTTTTTCGTGCCCAAAGAGTTCACTTTCTAATACACCTTCAGATAATGAAGCACAATGAAGTGTTATAAATGGCTTGTCCTTTCTGTCACTATTGTAATGGATAGCATTTGCAATAAGCTCTTTTCCCGTCCCTGTGTCACCATAAATCAACACAGTAGCCGCTGTTGGAGCAATCTCTGTAATTGTCTTGAAAATAAGCTGCATCTCAGCCGTATTTCCAATAATCCCAGAGAAACTGTATTTATCATTTAATTTCCGTTTCAATTCCTTATTCTGTAATATCAGGAGCCGTTTCTCCCATATCTTTTTAAGTATCAATTCTAATTCTTCAATATTTACAGGCTTTGTCAGGTAGTCATCTGCACCCTTTTTCATCGCATCAATAGCTGTCTGTATGGAACTAAATGCCGTTATCATTACGACCGCAATATCAACATCTTTCTTCTTAACCTTTTCAATTATGGAAAAACCACTGATATCAGGTAACTTCATATCTGTGATTACTATATCAAAATGCCCGGTTCCAATTAAATTTAACGCTTCCTTACCTGTATACGCACAACTTGTATCATAACCATCCTGCAAGAGAATTTTTCTCAGGCCGTCAGCTGTGTTTTTATCATCATCTACTAATAATATTCCCGGCTTCTTCATTATCTTTTTAAGACAAAGGCAATTCGATTAAAAATTCCGTACCTACTTCCAGTTCCTTAAACCTTATATTGCCCCCATGGGCCTGAATAATATTTTTTGTAATAGCCAATCCTACACCGGTTCCACCACTCTTTGTAGAATGAAAAAGGTCGAAAATCTTGTCATGTTGCTCACCGGGTATTCCGGGCCCTGTATCTTTTATAGATATATTTAAATAACCATCATCATTTGAAATGATTATATTTATATCACCTCCTCCTGACATCACTTCTATAGCATTTATTATTATATTCAGCAGTGCCTGCTTGAGCTTATCCTTGTCTACTGAAATTTGTGGAGAGTCTTTCAATACCCTTAAATATATCCTAATCCCATTTAATTCTGCATGCGGATTGATCAGGACAATCAGTTCATTAAATATTTTAACAATATCTTCTTTCTTCCGTTTTAAATCACCGGATTTTGAGAAACTTAAACAATCTTTTGTTAATTTATTCAACCTTTCGATCTCTTCTTTAACCACTTTTACAACCTCGTGAAGTTCCTTCGTAGAGCTCAACTCATGTTTATTAATTTCTCTTTCCAACAATGACATCTGGATATTAATAGCATTTAAAGGGTTCTTAATCTCGTGTGCCAGTTCATTACTATATTGCCCAAGCGTTGAAAGGGTCTTGGCCATTACAAGTTCTGCATTAAACATTTTCTCCTCTGTTATATCACGCATAACTCCAACTACATATTCAATCTTATCATTCCAACTCTTTATTATAGAATAATTTGTTATTACCCACTTTTCCTTCCCGTCTTTAGTCTTAATAAGATATTCGCGTGCAATCCTGGAACGTCTCTCTTCAAAAAGGTCAAGTCCAGGACATATAGTCAGACACAAACCGTCAGAGGAATGACAATTAAATATATCAAGGCAGTTATAATCATTCTTTATGATTTCTTCTTTGCTAATACCCACAATCTTTTCACAAGCAGGATTAAACAATACTATCTTTCTATCCTTATCAAATATAAATACACCATCATTGAGGTATTGTAATGCGATATCCTGTATCTTCTGGTCATTAATCATGTTAATCCTTATTCGTCAGGTTCTTACAACCCCACATTCCGTAGGGGTGAACGGCCGTTCGCCCCTGCTTTAGAAAAGACCGGCTTTTAAGAACTCTCGATTCATACGGGCAATATTTTCAATAGATATCTCCTTGGGACACTGTTTTTCACACTCTGCCTCATTGGCACAGTTTCCAAATCCCAATTCATCCATCTTGCCTATCATTGCAAGCGCCCGTTTCTTTGCTTCCGGCAGTCCCTGAGGAAGCAGGGTATACTGAGAAATCTTTGCTCCTACGAAAAGCATGGCTGATGCATTAGGGCATGCGGCAACGCAGGCTCCACAGCCTATGCAGGCGGCAGCATCCATTGCCTTTTCGGCTGCCTCCTGAGGAACAGGTATAGCGTTCCCGTCAGGCGCTCCGCCTGTATTAACCGATATATAACCACCCGCTTGAATAATTTTATCAAATGCACTCCTGTCAACAACAAGGTCCTTTACTACCTTAAAGGCCCTTGAACGCCACGGTTCGATTACCACCGTATCGCCATTCGAGAAATGACGCATATGCAGCTGGCAGAGCGTTGTTCCTTTTTCAGGGCCATGAGTGCGGCCGTTCACCACGGTACCGCACGCACCGCAGATACCTTCCCTGCAGTCATGATCAAACGCTATTGGATCTTTACCTGAAAGAATCATTTTCTCATTGACAACATCAAGCATCTCAAGAAATGACATGTCCGTTGATATGTCCCTTGCCTTGTATGCCTCAAACCGTCCCTTGACATCAGGCCCCTTCTGACGCCAGACTTTTAATTTAAGGTTTATGCAGCTTTTATCTCTGGCCGTTGTCACTTGTAGCTCCTTTGCGTTAATTCAACATTTTCAAATTCCAGGGGTTCCTTGTGAAATTTCGGCCTACTTCCCTCCCCACGATATTCCCAGGCAGAAACATGACAGAAGTTTTCATCATCACGAAGTGCCTCGTGTTCATCGGTCTGAAAATCCTCATTAAAGTGACAGCCACATGACTCTTTTCGTGCAAGTGCATCCATCACCATAAGTTCACCAAATTGCAGAAAGTCTGCTACCCGTCCAGCTTTCTCAAGGCTCTGGTTAAACTCCTTCCCAGTCCCTCCCACTAAGACATTTTCCCAGAACTCCGCACGGAGGTCTGCAATAAGCTTTTTTGCCTTCTCAAGATCCTTCTCTTTTCTCGTCATGCCGCAATTCTCCCAGAGAATATGCCCCAGTTCCCTGTGAAAATCATTTACTGTTCTTTTGCCTCCTATAGAAAGGAGCTTTTTTATACGTGTTTCTACCTGCAGAGAAGATTCGTTAAAGGCGTTATGGTCTTCTCTTGATGTATCAAGAGAAGCTTGAGCAAGATAGTCGCCTATTGTATAGGGTATTATAAAGTATCCGTCGGCAAGGCCCTGCATCAATGCACTCGCTCCAAGACGATTGGCTCCGTGGTCAGAGAAGTTTGCCTCCCCCAGTACAAAAAGACCGGGAATGGTACTCATCAGGTTATAATCCACCCAGAGGCCTCCCATGGTGTAATGGACAGCAGGGTAGATCATCATGGGTGTCTCATAAGGATTCTGTGCCGTTATCTTTTCATACATCTCGAAAAGGTTGCCGTATTTCCTCGTAATAACATCACGCCCATCCCTCTTAATTGCATCCTTAAGATCAAGATATACAGCGAGTCGTGTGTCACCCACCCCCTTACCCATATCACATTGAACCTTGGCGCTTCTTGACGCTACATCCCTTGGTACAAGATTTCCAAAACGAGGATATTTCTCTTCAAGGTAATAGTCCCTTTCAGTTTCCGGAATCTGATCAGGAGACCTCTTGTCTTCAGGATTTCTGGGAACCCAGATCCGGCCGTCATTTCTAAGGCTTTCACTCATAAGTGTCAACTTTGACTGATATGTGCCATGAACCGGAATACAGGTAGGGTGAATCTGTATAAAACATGGATTAGCAAAGGAAGCACCTTTTCTATATGACGCAAAGGCTGCAGAAATATTTGATCCCATGGAATTTGTTGAAAGATAAAATGCGTTTCCGTAACCTCCACTTGCCAACACAACAGCATCAGCCGCATGTTTTTCCAGTTCACCAGAGACAAGATTTCTGGCGATAATACCCCTTGCCTTTCCGTCTATTACCACAAGATCAAGCATTTCTCTTCTTGTAAAGAGTTTGACCTTACCGGCTGCTATCTGGCGTGATAGCGACCCGTATGCACCCAGAAGAAGTTGTTGTCCGGTTTGCCCCCTGGCGTAGAATGTTCTGGATACCTGAGCGCCACCAAAGCTTCTATTTGCAAGCTGGCCACCGTACTCCCTCGCAAAAGGCACCCCCTGGGCAACACACTGATCAATAATATTGTTACTGATCTGTGCCAAACGGTAGACGTTTGCCTCCCTTGACCTGAAATCACCGCCCTTTATGGTATCATGAAAGAGACGCCATATACTGTCACCGTCATTCTGGTAATTCTTGGCGGCATTTATCCCTCCCTGGGCAGCGATACTGTGTGCGCGGCGCGGACTATCCTGGATACAGAATGTCATTACTTCGTAACCCAATTCTGCAAGGGAAACTGATGCCGATGCACCGGCAAGACCTGTACCCACAACGATAATCTTAAATTTCCTCTTGTTTGCAGGATTTACCAGTTTCATCTTAAACCTGTGCTTATCCCACTTTTCAGAGAGAGGTCCATCCGGGATTTTTGAATCAAGTTGCATTTTTCGTCTTTTCAAGAAATAAACGAGATGTAAATAGGAAGAAAACCGAACCCTAACCCTACTGCAAGGCTGAAGATTGTACCCATAACACGGAGAGGTAACATATACTTTGAATTATAAACCCCCAGAGTCTGAAATGCGCTCCAGAATCCGTGACTCACATGGGTAGCAACAATGATCATGGACACAATATAAAAGAGAGCATAACCTGGATTTGAAAATGTTGCTAATACGATTTGATAGATAGTCTGATCTGTCTTCTCCACAAAGTGAAAATCAATAAGATGGAGGACAATAAAAAACAGTATAAACAAACCGGTATATGGCATTGTCACAGAACCGATTGTTCTCCCACCTGCATTCTTCTTTACCAGGTACCGTTCAGGCCTTGCACGGAAATTTTCATAAAAAAGATAAGCACCTATAAAGACATGTGCCACTGCAAAAAAGAGTAGTCCAATTTCTGTGAGGATCACGAGTGGGCCTAACGCATGGAGACGCTCGGCATAGGAGTTAAATGCATCTTCACCTGCACAAATAGTCAGATTGCCTGCAAGATGAGCGAACAGGAAGATACAAAAGCCGAGTCCGGTAAGAGCCATAATCAGCTTCTTTCCGATTGAAGAGCCCAGTATACGAATAAACCAGTTCATATCACACTGCATAATTTTTAAATTAGGCCTTCGATAACTTTTTACCACTGCGTAGTGGCGTACCCGCCTGAACCTATTCGGACAGGTAATCATACGCCCCTACATTTTGCAACAACATTGAAATTCCTATGCATAAAAATCAGGCTTTATCCGCGACTTTTAAAATGAAATACCCTGACAAAGCTTCTTAACGGCATCCGCAGATTTCTTCAAGGCGCTGGATTCTTCCTCGTTAAGCTTCATTTCAATAACTTGTTCAACTCCATTCCTACCAAGCTTGACAGGAAGGCCAATGAATATGTCATCAAATCCGTATTCACCGTTACATAATACAGTACAAGGTAGTATCTTTTTCTTGTCCTTGACAATTGCATCAACCATTTCAACAATAGAAGCTGACGGAGCATAAAAAGCGCTGCCTGTCTTAAGAAGACTGACTATCTCAGCGCCTCCGTCTCTCGTCCTCTTGATTATGGCATCTAACCTGTCTTCAGGAATCAATTCTGTAACAGGTATGCCGGCTACTGTTGTATATCTTGCCAGAGGAACCATAGTATCACCATGCCCCCCAAGGACAAATGTCTGTACATTTTCTACCGAAACATCTAGTTCCATTGCTATAAAAGTTCTCATTCTTGATGTATCCAGAACACCTGCCATACCAATAACCCTCTCCCTGGGAAATTTACTCACCTTATACGTCACATAAGTCATTACATCAAGCGGATTAGATACCACGATTAATATTGCATCCTGAGACTTCTCTGCTACCTGCTCTACAACACTTTTTACAATATCAGCATTAACTTTAACCAGATCATCTCTGCTCATTCCCGGTTTTCTTGGTAAACCGGATGTTATAACAACTATATCTGAATCCTCAGTTTCTTCGTATGAATTAGTTCCGATAATCTTGCAATTATAGTTATAAATTGGACTTGCTTCCATCAAATCAAGTCCCTTACCCTGCGGTAACCCTTCAACTATATCAACAAGTACAATATCCCCAAACTCCTTTTCAGCAAGCCTTTGTGCCGTTGTTGCCCCTACATTTCCAGCGCCTATAACGGTTATCTTCATTTACGCAATCCTTTTAAAAGTGAATTACTCCAATAAAAAAACCCACCTTGTCGGTGGGTTTTTTTGAAATCATTAATTTCGTTTCTAAACAAATACTTGTACCAATGCATTAATCACTCAATAAACCAACGTTTCTATTAAAATTGTGGTGGCTATATGGGTCACTATGACATGACTGACATCTCAGCTTGATATTACCCTCTTCCTTCCACCTTCTAAACATCTTACCATGTATGGATTTATCGCTCATATCGAGCTGTGCATGAACCGGCCCGCCGATGTGACAATTTTCACAAACCTTAGCCTCAGATGCATTCGACCGTGAAAACAAATGTTTAGGATGGCAGCCCTCGCAACTACCTCCAGGTCCTATATCCCATGACTTGTTTAAACCAAGCATATGGCATTTCTCACAATCCTCCCGCATCCCTGCATTTTTAGTACTTACCACAACTCCATCAAATTCTGCGACTACGCGTCCTTTGTAATGGTTGCTCTGTGCAAAATCGTTATACATTGTCACGTGACATTCACCACATTTGCTTGGCAATACCCTGCCTCCTCTCTCAACAATCTGTCCATGATCGTTTCCATGGCATTCCAGGCATGACACACCACTTTTCGAATGTGGGCTATTCGTCCACTCTTTTACAACTTCCGGAGTCGCATGCCTGTGGCAAGCATAGCAATCATTCTCAGAAAATTTACCAAAAGGCGGAATCTTTTTCTCTGCATACACCTTATACACATCTGCGCTCCAGCTTGGATGCACAACCCCTATGTGACAGTCAGTACAGAAGAAATCTTCAAGACTGCCATCTTCTCCCTTTCTTTTAGATTGTGAAACGCATTCAAGGTGTGTTTTGTCCTTCGTGTACTCTTCATTATCGGTATGACATCTAACACAGTTGCCATTTACTATAGGCACACTGTCTTCGGCAATTTCTATAAACAGGCCTGAGTTTGCACTTGTGAGATAGGTTTTCCTCGCATGTTCAAATGAATCGTGAGCTCCATCACTTAACTTTGCGTGCAGGAAACCCTTCAGACCGGGACCGATATGACAGGTATGACAACTATGTACATGCTCATTATGATGCTTTGAACTCATAAAGGAGTCGTAGTGCACATCCATTTCATGGCAACTACCACAGAATTCACTCGATTCAGCATAATGCCAGAATTTCTTACCGCCAACCAGACCAACCGCCACTAAGATAATAAAAACAACACCGGCTAATTTCTTGTGTTTACCTATCTGCCCCAAAATCAGCTTTATGAAATTGACAACTTTATCCTTTATACATCCACATTCCATTGAGTCCTCCTTAATTGTTATCTTACGATGACTTAAACACCATGGTATCTTTATCTATCAAATGAAGAATTCCGAGGATAATACCAAAAAACAACTATAATATCAAGACCTTTTTAACACAAAGAAACTCAATCCTATTTGATATTGATTTAAGCGAAAATTGGTTGTATAATGTCTAGGACTGACGGAAATTTACCATAAACGAGTAATTTAAACTACAAGATTAATCATATTATTAAGTTAAGGAGGAAGTAATTGAAGAGGATTCTTGTTTTACTAATTGTTCTAATTTTTTATGTATCAAGCACATATGCACAAACGCCTGAAAAATCAGGAAAAAAGAAACGTTGCCCTAAGTGCAACAAAACAGAAATAACATATATAACAGGTAATATATATTGCCTTCAAGATGGAACAAAAATGGTTTCAGAAACTGATGATATAGATACAAGCGAAACAACCCGGGAGGCAAAGACAGAAGAAAGCCAGGAAATTTCGAAATCATTAGACGATGAAGTATTTCAAAAAATAGAGAAATATATTCAAAGCGCAAATTCTTTACGCGAAATTCAGAACGACTATAATGGCGCATTGGATCTTTATAAAAAAGCTTTGGAACTGGACCCTGAAAGGTCTTCTCTTCATTGGTATATAGCAGGTGTTTACTGGAAGCTGAACAACCACAAAAAGGCACTGGAACATCTTGAAAGATGCAGGAATCTGATGCCTCAGATACCTGAAGAATTAAATGAAGTGGACGATTTCATTGGTAAGATAGTAGAGTACCTGAACGTAGAAGAGAAAAGAAAACTTGCCAGCAAACGAATTGAAGACAGACGGGCAATTATGGAAGAAGCCTTAAAGAATAATAAAGACAAATGGGAAGAAATGGCGCTTGTACCTGCAGGCGAATTTGCAATGGGAAGCAGCGAAGAGGACTTTATTCCGGAAGAGATGCCTCAGCACGCTGTAAACCTTGATGCATACTATATTGACAAATATGAGGTTACAAACGCCCAATACTGGGAATTTCTGGAATACATGGAGAGAACCGGTGACCACAGTAAATGCTCCCCATCAGAACCCCTTAACAAAAGCCACCTGCCCGGCAACCCCTATAGAGGATACGAGTATAAATATTACAATTACCCTGATTACCCTGTTACCAGAATAGATTGGTACGATGCTTATGCATATGCCGCATGGGCTGGTAAGCGACTGCCAACTGAAGCAGAATGGGAGAAGGCTGCAAGGGGCACAGACGGAAGGAGATTTCCATGGGGCAATGTATGGGAAATTAAATTCTGTAATGTCGGCACTTCCGCCGATCTGCCTATAGCTGTCGGGAGCTACGAAGAGGGAAACAGTGTTTATGACTGTTACGATATGATAGGAAGTGTATCTGAGTGGTGTAATGACTGGTATCATCCTGAATATTATTATAATTCTCCCAGGAAAAATCCAAAGGGGCCTCTGGAGGGCACTGGTAAAAGAATTATCAGAGGAGGGTCTATGTTTGCCCAGAATGTCTACAAGTTGCGTTGTGCGGTAAGGATGTTCGGCGAGCCAAGTGATAGAAACAAAAGCGTTGGCTTAAGATGCGCAAAGGACACAAATTAAACATGATGACAATAAGCGAAGCCATATTACAACATAAACGTGACCGGCAATTAAACCTAATTCCTTTCCTGTTTCTACATCAAAGAATTTAGGCTTCCCACCATTTCAGAAAGACGTGAACCGAGAGAGGAAACAAGGTAAGACATGTAAATGTTTAAGTCGCCAGGCCATAAAGATATTAGCACAGTCACCCAGGAGCTAGTCTTCACAGAAATAGATTCCAGTACCTTACTTTGCCACAGATTCTTTGGCTTATTCACCTGAGGCTTCAGCCTTTTTATGAGCTTTTATCTTTTCAACGGTTTTATATTCTTCAAGAGCTTTAGCTCTAGCATCTGCTATTTCCTTAAATGCATCTTCCTGTTCCATGGCTCCCGTAAGCTTCGCCTCAAATTGCAAAAGGCTTGGAGAGCCTTTGCCGGTCTGCTTGACCATCCTGTATTTTTCAAATTCATCACGTGCCTCCGATGGCTTACCCAGCTTCTCCAGTGCTGCTGCTTTATTATAGTAAGCATCTGCAAAACCACGATCTATCTGAATTGTTTTTTCATATTCCTCTAACGCCTCGTCCAGTAGACCCTGCTTATGATACAGAGTGCCAAGATTGAAGTGAGCATTCGCATAATCAGGGCGGACCTCTATAACCTTCTTGTTCTCCTCAACAGCCTCTTTATACATTTCTTTACTGGCATAGATCACACCCAGGAAATAATGCGCATCTGCCATTTCAGGGTCTAATTCCAATGCTTTTCTTAATTCATTAAACGCTTCATCGCTGTTACCCTTAAGATAATGCAGCAACCCTAAATTACTATGCGTATCTTTATTACCAGGATTTAATTCGTCTGCCTTCTTTAGTTCCTTCAGAGCCTTATCATATTCCTCAGTTGCAATATACGCAATACCCAGATTGAAATGGGCCTTTTCGTAACCGGGTTTAAGCTCAATAGATTTTTCGTAAGATGGTATAGCTTTTTCAAGTAAGTTGTAGTCCTGATATGCAACACCCAGATTAAAATGGGCGCTTGAATTATAAGGATCATATTCAAGAACCTTGTTATACTGTTCAAAGGCCATATCCATATTCTTCATTTGTTGATAATATATACCCAGATTTATACGGGCCTTTGAATCTTTCGGGTCCATTTCAATTGCCCTGGTATAGATAACGAGCTTGTCATCCGGCACTCCGATTCTGCTGTATGTCTCTGATAGCTTCATATTGGCTTCATTATAATCCGGACGAATTTCGATTGCCTTTCTAAATTCCCTTGCCGCCTCCTCTAACATATCTTTTTTGAAATAAAGTTCCCCTAGTTTATAATAAACTTCAGCAATGTTTTTATCCAGATCAATAGCCTGCCTATACTCTTCGATAGCCTTGTCCGGTTTATTATCAAGGATGAGCTTGTCTCCAAGCTCAATATGGTTTTGTGCATTATCACATCCAATGACAATTCCAATCAATAATAAAATAGCAAAGAAATAACCATATCCCTTTTGAACTTTAGAAAACATCTATATTGACTCCTTCCAATCCGTGCAATCTTTGGTAATATCAGTTAAGAATGCTATTACCGTAAAGTTTGTAAATTGTATAAAAAAGTACTGCATGATTAATGACCAAGTAGCTTTCGTGCGGTTTCTGGCAAATAAGCCTGTAAGTTCGTTGATCCCTATTCAGTTTCCAACAACCAGTCTTTGAAGCTAGGAATAAGGTACCTCTGAACCTGCTCCTTGTCTTCAACTCCTCGTAGCGCAAGCGCTGCACCCTCTTTGCCTGTTTTTGCCTTCATTATCTTGCTGTAAGCTATGTAATCACCATACGCCTGAGGTCTATTTCCCATTGATGCATAAATCTGGCCTCTGTTATAATAGGCATCCTGGTAGTTCTTGTCTATCTCCAGTGTTAAATCATACTCAGCTATTGCCCTCTTTAATTCTCCCTTTTTATGATACACCACAGCTATGTTAAATTGAGAATTGATATGCTTTGGATCAATCTCCAGTGCCTTCCTGTTCATCTTTAGAGCCTCATCATAATTCTCATTAAAGGCATACACTATTCCCTTCTGATAATATGCCTCTATATTATCAGGATCAATCTCCAGCGCCTTGGCATAGTGTTTCATAGCCGCATCAAAATTCTTTTCCCTAAGTTGTATCAACCCATAATCAACGTATACCGGAGCATAATTTGGATTTATTTCCAGGGTCTTCTTGTATTCAACCATTGCATTTTCCAGCCTGTTGGTCTTGAGATAGGACACAGCCAGGTTATAATGTGCATTGTCATAGTCTGGCTGTAATTCTATAGTTTTCATAAGTAGAGGAATGGCTTTATCCTCAAACAGATTCATATCCTGATAAGCAACTGCCAGGTTATAATAGATAAATGGGTTATCAGGATCCAACGTCAGCGCTTCTTCGTATTCAGTGATCGCCTTTCTTGTCTGGTCCCAATTATGATAAAGTACCCCAAGGTCTATGCGAGCCATAGGGTTATCAGGATCTTCTTCTATAGCATTGTACTTCTTCTCGAAAAAAGAGTCAGGCGCACCCATTGCTATAAATGTTTCCGAAAGCCTTTTATAAGCCTCTACAAACTTAGAATCCAGCTTAATTGCCTCTCTATAGTGTTTAGCTGCATCTTCAAGCTCTTGTTTTTCTACATAAACATTGCCTAAACCGAAATGTGCCTCTGCCGAATTCGGATCCCTTTCAATCGCTTTCTTAAACTCTACTGCTGCATCCTCAACCTTACCCTGTTCTAATAATGCCTGACCTACTTCAACATGGTTCGTCGCCTTTCCACAACCAACCAAAACTACCAGTATTGCTAATTGTATTAAAAAACCGGATTTCTTGATTTTATTCTTGATTGATATCAACATGTACTCCCTATCTGAAAAAATTAAAAAAAATATTTGTTCTTTATTATACACAAAAAGTCAGCAAATAGTTTAACTAAATTTTATGTTATTATAAAAAAACCCACCGAGATGGTGGGTTTATTTATTGTAACACCACTAAAAAAAGAGGGAGCCGGGCATAAACCCGACTCCCTTTACTTGTACTGCAAACTTCTATATACATCAACTTAATGATGAACGCCATGTGTACCGGCACTC
>JAIQZU010000055.1 GCA_021776915.1 Candidatus Scalindua sp.
TCTTTTATATTTGCTGTCTCTCTAAAGGGAGAATCGGTGCCTCCTGTGTCATGATGGTCCCTGCCTATCATAACCGGCCCTATTTCTCCTTTATGGACCATTTTATTGAATTTAAGTGCGATACTCATTCTGCCCGCTGCATCCTGGTATAATATCCTGGCCTGTGTGCCTACAACAAAGTTGTGTTTTTCGGCATCTCTAATCCAAATATAATTATCTTTATCCTGGAATCTTCTGTTTGGGTCGATGCATGACATGGCCGCTTTATCGGTCTTGATAAGGTCCTCTTTTTTGCCGCTGAGGCAAATCCATCTAAACGGGCCGTAGCCGTAATCGAAGAACACAGGGCCCATAATATCTTCGACATAAGATGGAAAGATAAATCCCTCAGTTGTGTCTTTACCGTTTTTGCAGATTTCATTAACACCGGTATCAAAGACCGCTTTTAAGAAACTGTTTCCATAGTCGAAAAAGAACACCCCCCTGCCGACCATCGATTTGATCAGTTCAAAATGGCGTTTCAACGACCGGTCTACCTGCTCTTTGAACATCGCATTATCTGTTTCTAGCAGTTCTGTTCGCTCTTCGAATGTCAGCCCCTGAGGACAATACCCTCCTTCGTAAGCCGCATGACAGGAGGTCTGGTCGGATAACAGGTCGATTCTAATATTATTATCCACCGCATACTCCAGCAGGTCTACTATGTTTCCATAAAACGCGATAGACTGAGTTTCATTTTTCTGCTGGTACTCTTTTGCCAGATTGAATGCTTCAGCCGGATCATCGACGATTCTACCAATCCAACCCTGTTCGTGTCTTGTCCGGATTCTTGAATAATCAACTTCTGCGATGATACCAACACCATTTGCAATCTCTACTGCTTTCCCCTGAGCACCGCTCATTCCGCCAAGGCCGGAAGATACAAACAGATACCCTCGTAAATCCTTATCTTCAGCAATGTTGAGTTTCAGCCTGCCAGCATTCAGGATGGTACTATACGTTCCGTGGACGATACCCTGTGGTCCGATATACATCCATCCCCCTGCTGTCATCTGGCCGTAATTAGCAACGCCGAGGGCCGCCGCCCTGTGCCAGTTTTCCTGGTCATCAAAGCAGCCAACCATAAGGGCATTGGTGATTATCACTCGCGGGGACTCAGGTGCGGATTCGAACAGACCGACCGGATGACCGGATTCAACAACCAGTGTCTGATTGCGTGTCAGCTCTTCCAGATATCTCTTGATAAGCCGGTACTGCATCCAGTACTGACAGACCTGTCCGGTTTCGCCATAAGTGACCAGTTCATAAGGGTAAAGCGCGATATCAAAATCAAGATTGTTATCGATCATTACCTGAAATGCTTTTCCTTCTATACAGTTGCCGTTGTATTGATCAACAGGCCTGGCAGTTATGTTTCCTTCCGGTCTGAAACGGTATCCGTAAATCCTGCCGGTAGTGAGCATCTCAACCAGAAATTCAGGTGCCAGTTCTGTGTGCCATTTTTCAGGGATATATCGAAGAGCGTTCTTTAAGGCGAGTTCGGTCTCTTTCTGGGTTAAAGTAAATTCTCTCGTGGAAGCCCTCCGGATGCCTTCAATAAATTCTGGCATTTGAGGTAATTGATTAACTGTTTCTTCAAGCTGGATAGTCATTGCCCCGGAAATATCACTATTACGAATCATGCTATTTTTCCCTTAATCCGGATGTATGGGTTGTGTGTGAAAACTGGTTTCTTACCGGTTAAATATTTTAACCCTGAAATACATGAGAATCAAAGGTAAATTGCCCGTTTCTCGTGCTTATTCATTTGTCTCTCTCTTCTTTCCTATTGTTTTGTTACTATTGCCTACTGTCTACTGACAACTGTTTTGTATCTTTCCTCAGCGTTCTCCCCGAATGAAAGGTGCCGAGGACTTTTCGTGTCTTCTTGTTCTCAACGCTTTTTTTTCGGGGAGCGGTGAAAAATATTTTATATTGCAATTGTGGCACAAACGGGCTATTTTAAAATAAAAACTTTATTGATAACAAAGGAGAATAGAATAATGAGTAAGGCTAAAACTGCTACAGTAAGAGCACGAATAAACCCTTCATTGAAGAAGGATGTTGAAAGCCTTTTCGGAGAATTAGGATTATCTACGACTGAGGCAATCAACCTTTTTTATAAACAAGTCAAATTGAGAAATGGCTTACCCTTTAACGTGGTTGTACCAAATAAAGTCACTGGAAAGGTTTTAAAGGATACAGATGCTGGCAAGAACCTTGTACGCTGTGAGGATACCGAAGATATGTTCAGCAAATTGGGAATCTAATGTTAAAGCCAATATACACAAGACAATTTGCAAAAGACTTGAAGAAAATGCAGAAGCGTGGAAAGTTATCTAAAAAGATCAAAAACATAATACGTGATCTTGTAGGTGAGATTCATCTTGATGCAAGGTACAGAGATCACCGGCTGATTGGTTATTATAAAGGTAGACGAGAGTGTCATGTCGAAGCAGATTGGCTCTTGATTTATAAAACGACAGAAGAAGAAATAATATTTGAAAGAACCGGAACGCATTCAGATCTCTTTGATTAGATTTTTCTTTTTACCCTTACCTTTGGCTCCAGTGTTAATCCGTGAAATTCGTGTCTTTATGTCTTGTAAAACAAACCCGCTATTTATAATTACGTGTTAGTAGGCAAAAGTCTTTGAGGAAGAATAATGAAACGGAAAGTAAAGATTGCAAGCATGATCGGAATAGTAGCTTCCGGAATAAATTTGATTTTCAATGGCTGGCACATTATTGGGATAATTGCTCTGGCACTATTTTCGTTAATATTTGAAGCAACGTTCAACTTTTCGAGTAAATCTGCAGAATCTATGAGTCAGGAAAATGAGTAATTATTCAGCAGGACTCCTCGTGTCTTCCTGTCCTCGGCGTCTTTTATGCGGGGAAAGTCCTCGGCGTCTTATGTCCGGGGAGCGGTGAATCTCGCTTCATTTCTTTTCCCGGATAGTGTAATGAAAAGAAACAGCTCTTCCCTGATAGTGTTACAAAAAGAGAAACATTACTCCTTTTTGCCATAAATCAATTTGCTTCTCGCCAAAGATTCAAATCTTAACATACGTGTATTCCACTCCTTATAACAATATTCATTCTGTAATGCATTTTGGCATGACAATGGAATACCTTTTGCACTTTATTCCACATGATAAAGTAGTAAAGGTAGTTATAGCTGCATCAAATCAATGAAGAGCGTATGATTAATTTGTGTAACGCCTGGGAGAGATCGCTCTGCTCCCAAGCTTGTTTATTTATTATAAGAAAAAGGTGTATAAATGCTAATATCCGGAAAGAGTAAGTTTGTCAAATCTCCATTTACTTCTGAAGATGAATTGAAAAAGATGGTTATAGAAAATGCTGATTACTTCTTTGCACCGAGCTCTTTTTGTCTATCAAGAGAGTTAATTTCGGATAAAGATGGTTTCGAAGCGTTCACCGATGGATTTGCAATTGATATTGCGAGCCGACAATGGTTTATTGTAAATGCTACACTTGCCAAGCATAACGTTTGGAGTCATATTGTCCCGCAAGTAGTAAAACAGCTTGTCGCTGCTGATCGATCAACCACAAAACAACTGATCATTGAACTCATCATACAGCAATTTCGTGAGGACAGTAACATAATGAAAAAGTTTAATGATGAAGGCTATGGGAAAGAGGATGAGGGTGTTTTTTTGAATGAAATTCGTGGTGTTCTGGGAGAGGTTTTTGGTAAGTCTCCTATTGTTGGGATGCCAATAGATTCTATATCCAACGATTTAAGGGATTGGGCCGATACGTTAAAGTCAAAGGTAAAAATGTCTGTAGTTAGGAAATACGTCGAAAGCGGGAATTCCGAAAATATAATATATGAAATTCCGGAAGAAGATCAAACTGAACAGGATACTGCTGAAAGCGGAAATGGACACTCTAAGAATACCGAAAGTGCTAAAACGACTAAAGAGAGTTTAAATTCACGCGAAATTTATCTCACAAAGAAGAGAAAATAGGTCATTGTTTGTCGGGCTTAACGGGGATACAATGCTATGTATAAGCCCACAAATCTACTTTTAATTGAATTGAGGATTTAATTTTCTATATTATGGTAGCCGTGGGCTTTCGCCAGCGTTTATCATCATCCGGTGAACACCAGTGAATTCCCTGTAAGTTAAGCAGCCTAAAGGATGCCGCCATACAAAACGCACAACTCAGGTTTTAACTGAACGGTAGAATCCTAAAAAAGGAAGTCTCCCTTTCTCCTCCTATTGTGCTATTCTTTTTTTTCTTGTTTCTTACTCATCAATCATAAATCTAAAATTACCATATCACTCATATATCTTCAGTGTTAATCTGTGAAATTCGTGTCTAATGTCTTTTGCCTTTTTCTGCATCTATCTGTGGTTAACTAATCTTTTAATTTTTCCTTCATCTTTTCTTCCTGCCCGACGTGCTGTTTGGCGGGTGCGCTCTTTGCGTCTTGGCGGTGACCAATTTATTTGTTTTCCCATTAGTGATAATCCGTGAAATTCGTGTCTAATCTTTTATATTGCAAAACAACCCCACTCTTTTATAATATTCCTGATATAAGGGTTTTGTAAATTCCATGTCACAAATGGCAAATCACAAATAAAGCAAATGCTTATTTCTTTATTTAATAAAACACAAATGAATAGTTAACGTCCAGAGGGAAGTAATAATGAAATTAAAAGTACTGATAGGAAAAGGTGAAGATGGCAACTTTGCAGTTCACTGTCCGTCTTTAAAAAGTTGCTGGTCTCAAGGAAAAACGAAAGAAGAGGCATTAAAGAATATTCAGGAAGCCATAGAGTTATATTTAGAGCCAGTAGTATCCGGTTAGGTCTTTGCGCGTGTCGCTTTTGTCATACCCGAATTCCTTTATCGGGTATCTAAGAGGTTCGTTTATCTTAGGTTCCCGCTTAAAACATGCAGGAATAACAGTTTTGGGGCATTAATTTGAACATGCAAAAACCTAACTTGATGATATTGATTTTAGCCTGAGATAGAGGGCTTTGTTGACGATGAAGTTGATCGTTTCACCTTAAAAGGCGCTTTAAAAGATGCAGAAGTCGATACGAGTAAATTTATAAAAAACATTAAGTAAATCACTGAATCCTGCCAGTTATAGAATTATGCCACATGTCTTATCATAAAATGATTATATGTTTTTACAGGGAAGTAAATACATAAACTTTCTCTTGCCTTCTCATAAAGTGCTATTAATGCCCGTGACCTATCCAGTGTGCTAGGGAGCCCCATATGCAAACCGTTATTTTTATGTGTAAAAAGGAAATAAGAAATGAATCAACCTCATGATAGTTGGTCAAAATATTATGATTTTATTTACCAAAATGCTCTTGGGGATTTTTACGACTATGTAACAAATGAAACAGTAAAGGTGATTAATGAATTGTTACCTGATGGAAAGGTTATTGATTATGGTGCAGGAACGGGAAGGATAACGATACCGCTAAAAAAGCAAGGTTATAAAGTAATAGCTGTTGAAAAAAGCTCAGGAATGGCAAGTGAAATAAAAAAGAAAGGTAAAGGTTATTGCCTGGATATTCCTGTGCATAATTGTTCAATTAATGAGTTTAATAATGAGGAAGTTGATTTGGCTTTAGCCTTATATGCGGTTCTTAATTATTCAACAAGTGAGGGTGAATTAAAGCGTAATATTGTTGCCATTTATAATCAATTGAAACCCAATGGGTATTTATTTTTTGACCTTCTTGAGTTGTGGTTCTTTAAGATTAAAGAAATCATACACGTTAGTTTAGATGATTTTTCTCATAGAGAATGGCTGACACAACGTGAAGAAAATATTTACACCTATCATCTAGAAGGTAGTGGTGTATTGGAAGGAAGCGAATTTCATTTTAACGAAGAGTTCTCAATAAGATATTGGGATTTGACAACTGTAAACGATATATTCATAGAAATAGGGTTTGAAGAAGTACAAAAAACCTTTCCCCAATTATCTTCAATAAGTTCAACTTATAATCTTTACAAGAAGCTATGAATATATTGAACCAAAGGTGTTGATTGAAAGATGGCGTAAAGAGTATAACACGTTTCGACCGCATAGTGCTCTTGGATACTTGCCACCTTCTCCAGAGACAGTTGAAGCGATACAGACAATTTCCGCTATGCTCCAACTGTCTATTTGAACACAAACTCTAACTTTAAAGGTGGTACAAAGAACGGGGGTAGTGGCTTGGCTTCCTCAAAGGCACAATTATCGCACTAGTATTGTTTGCTGTGGAAGTTGTTGTTTCGTGGGTAATCCTTTTCGCCGTAATTGATTAGGATGTTAACATCGGTTATGCTAAAATGAAAATACAGCCATAATAATTGGCTAAGGTTAGATTTTTTTACAAGCTAGCGACCCTCATACTACCAAAAACATGAGATAATTACCTTGGAAGAACGACCTACTGGCGAAGCCTATTTAAAGGTTGTCTATCTAATAGACTTTTTATTTATAAGCAATTAATAAATGAGGTATATCATGAAAAAAATATTAGTTAATATTATATTTATGTTTGCCATAGCAACAATTGCAGGATGTATCTATGGTCCTCCAGTGAAGGTAAGTTTATCCCATCTTGTTGATACGCCTTTTTTATACAGAAACAAGAAAGTGGAGTTCTCAGGACATGTAGTAAGAAATGAGTATTATGGTGACAAATACGTAACCTGGCAGTTGATTATGGAAGAAAATGGAAATCGTATATATTGTTACGAAGACGGTGACAATCCGGATGTCATCACCAAATGTGTGAATCTGGCTGAAGAGGCGAAAGAGAACGGTGAAAAAATAATTGTCACGGGACGATTACGCGAAGGCGGATACCGTGAGATAATCAGGGGTACTATTTTAGAGATAGACACCTTTGAGTATAAGAGCTATAAAATAGATACTGATTTTGGAGAATTTGGTATATGGTGTCCTGCTCACGGTACTTATGATTTTTGTAATTATTAAGTTAATTAGATTTGGTTGGCTAATTTTATCCCATAAACTATTTTATGAAAGGTGAAAGAAAATGTTGAATAAGAAATTTACGGGAACAGTTGCTTTTGCAGTTGCATTTATTAGCTTGACGATGCTGGCGGGTAATTTCGCTTATGCTCAGAAAGAGCCAAAGGGACCAGATCTTCCTGAACTCCAAGCCTATAATCCGCCATTATGTCCCACTTGTAAAAGTAAGGTTGCCACCCGTACTAAAGGAAAGGTGACAGCGCCAGTGGCTATGCATTGCCCGGATTGTAAAAAAGAAACAACGGAGTTAGAGGTTTCTCATTGTGATAAGTGCGAAAAAGAGTTCCTGACATGCATAGAGTGCCTGAAAGCTTCAAAAGCAGTAACAACAAAGTGCCCAAAATGTAAAAAGGTACTTGCAAGACGTATCAAGGGGAAAATAGAGGCGCCTGTAAAGTGGGAGATGAAGTGTCCTGATTGTAAGAAAAAGCCTCAGGAGTGGCTCATACATCATTGTGATGAATGCGATGCAGACTTCCTGGCATGCCCGCTTTGCAAAGAAAAATAAAGGACGTTATGAAAAAAATAAGGTTGGAATGGAACTCAAATTTCATTCCAACCCTTCTAATTAGTCTGAGGCTTGAGTTTTTAAACAAATCAAAGACACCGTATCAACTAAAAATACCAACTCACTTATCCGCTTCTTTATTACATATCAAATATTCAATCATAGTAATACCATAAGCAAAATCATTCATTACTCCAGAGGATTATGTTTATAGTTTCTTTTCCCACACCTCTCTGTTTGGTATCCAACTAATAATTATTCATACACCTCTCCTTCATCCTCTAAATAAAAATTTATATCGAGCATATGTTCCGTGCAATCAATACGTTAAGTAGTCTCTTTAAAATTTTGCATCTTTTGGTATCAGGGTTGCGATAAACATAATTAGAGAATATGAATTCAATTTAATGTTACGAGCGCTGAAGACTCAGCGGTTTATTTCATCGAAGCTTTACATGACAAGTCAGAAAAGGAAGGAGGTTTATCGGTATTAAATAAGTTGGTTTTTGTAGATAGTATTTTACTTTGTTAATTAAAATTTTGTAAAAAGGAGGTAAGAAAATGTTTACTAGCAAATACTTAAGCCTTGGTTATATTTCTATAATTGCCATAATCCTTGGACTGGTAATAAACACAACTTTTGTTAATACAGCACAAGCCGCAGATGATAGAAAGATCGAATTAAAGATCAAGGGGATGGGTTGCGAGATGTGCGCACATGCTATTGATAAAGTAATCTCGAGTTGTGTTGGTGTTAAGGGTTGTGATGTAAGTTACAAAGATGGTAAGGCAACTGTAGAGATTGAGGTTAAGGCAAATATTGAGGAAATTAAAAAGGCCGTTGGAGACGCAGGCTTTTTTCTCGACGAATGGTCAATAGAGGAGCTACAGTAGCATCTTTGATGCCTGAATGATTACCTTTTTCCAGTTCCAGAATTAAATCATCCATTATACGGGTGAGAATGGCAAAAGCCATTCAACAATATTTAAAGAAATTGTCTCCTTCCGTAAGTCGCACTATTACAGAAGGAGACTTTTGTATTGTAAGAATCTTATTTTAGTACTTTAAAGTTTTTTTTTGGAGGTAAATAAATGAAGAAGGTTTTAACTCTTGGACTTGTTTTTGTTTTTTTACTTGGTTTCTCTATCACTTATGCAAAAAACTTAACATACGCAGCTGGAGGTGGAAAAGTAATAGACCGTGTCTGCACCATGCAGATTGATAAGGGAACGGCTGAGACACTAACGAAAGATGGATATACTTACTACTTTTGCTCTAACAATTGTAAAACTGCTTTTGGAAAGAATCCAGAGAAATATGCATGTATATGTCCACAACTTCATGAAGGATGTGACTGCGGTCATTGTGCAGGAAAGGGTGTACCGTGCATATGTGCAGAGGCCCATGCAGAATCCCATACAGGGGAACATGAGCACGAACATGAGTGTGGAGAACATCAGCATTGATTGAACTCTGAATACAATCCCCATCCTCCCATTTAGTAAAGAGAGGACTAGGGGGATTAATAAAGTGGGGTTGGATGCATTGAGGAGGATGGGGAATTAAATATGGTTTATGATTAATAAATATACTCATCAAAAGCAGAATAATAATGACAAAAAACAAAGGGGAAAAACTTGGAAAACCGGGAAACAAAAACTACCACAAAAAAAAGGATTTGGAAAGATGGCAAGAAAGAATCTGTATCAGTGCAAGAAACCATAAGAAACGTTGGGATAAATAAGGAGTATCTTAAGGCCAAGAATGTATGCCGGGTGACGTTCAGGTTGCCAAAGGTAGCTGTTCATGCCGCTAAAAGTGTATGTATCGTTGGAGATTTTAACAATTGGAATATTCATGCAAATCCAATGAAAAAGCTGAAAAACGGAGATTACACTATTAAGCTTGATCTTGAGAAAGGAAGGGAATATCAATTTCGTTACCTCATTGATGAGTCAAAATGGGAAAATGAGTGGAATGCTGACAAATACGTAAGAAGCCATTATGGAGATAGTGATAACTCAGTTGTTGTGACTTATTAATGGATTCCAATCATTTAAACATGTTGTGTCAAAGATAATGTTTTCTTTTTATCCATCAGTTTTTTTGGCAGGAAGCTATTTTACTTGCTAATGAGTTAGCAAAAAGGAGCTGCGAATTATGACTACTATCCTTCTTGTAGAAGACAATAAAAACCAACGCTTGCTTTATGACCAGGAATTAAGTCGTGAAGGTTATGAAATCGAAATTGCAGATAATGGTAAAGATGCTTTAGGAAAAGTTCAAGAACTTGCAATAGACATCATCATACTGGACATTAATTTACCAAAAATGGATGGTATTGAGGCAATGGGCAGGATTTTAAGTACAAACAAAAAAATCCCTATCATTATTAACACCGCCTATAGCAATTATAAGGATAATTTCATGTCATGGGCTGCAGATGCTTATCTCGTCAAATCTTCAGATTTGTCTGGATTAAAGAACACAATTAAGGAACTACTTACAAAGAAGACCAAAGGAATATAATTTAATATTTGGAAACCTTTAGAAATAGAAAGGAAATTACACAATGAATAGCATTTTACGTACAGCATTAATAATTATCGTTATTGTTTGTTTAAGTGGAATATATGTGAGTAGTGCCATATGGGCAGGTAGTGGTGGATGTTGCGGAGGAGGGAATAGTGACAAGGAATCCGGTGTGCATCCAGATCAAACAATGACAGAAGTGAAGAGTGAAAGAGCCGATGTTATAAAAGACCCGGTTTGTGGTATGGAGGTCAACGACCTAAAAAAGTCACTCTCAGCAGTGTACAAAGGGAAGGATTACTACTTCTGCTCAGAATATTGCAAAAAAACCTTTGAAAATGATCCTGCTTCCCACACATCTACAGGTGCATAACAGCACGGTAAGGGTTAAGGAAACAAGCACTGATATAACACGGTATATACCCTTTAGCAGCAGGTGGATAATGCAGGGATTAGTAAAGAAAAAAATTAAAGAAGGTGTTATTTATGACTCGTCTTGTAAAATTACTTAATTAACAAAATCTGAATTAACTATAAGGAGGAACGAATGAGAATCAGATCGATTGTATCAGCAGCGCTTATTGTTTTGTTCGTGGCTATGGTCGCTGTAGGATGTGCGGACACAGGTGGGGGACAATATCAGGACTCCCATTCCGGCCATTCTCACTAAGAGGCTTTTGAGGAAAAGCCGGTTAAATTGGTATATACTCCTCCTTTCCCTCCCTGGAATTGGAGGAGTATTACCAGAATCAGTATAAAAAAATAATGGTGATTTTAGAAAGAACGGTACAATTATTATAGATTTTGCTATGCATTTAAAAAAAAGGTATTGAAAGCAAAAGACATCTCTTGGGATGTACTTCCACTCCATTGCCGATATATAATTATATTAATGTAAACTTTTTATCGTAATGAAGAAAATCTGTAATGTTAATATATTTTTTATTTTCAAATGAAAATCCAACTTGCCCACGTTCAACATCTCAGGGATATTTGCGAACTGTTAAAGGTTCTCGATACTGAAAAACGCAAATTTTCTGAGGAAAAACAAAGCCTGTTTTTCATTTCTCAACAATGGTGCTATATTGCTGTGGAAAGTGGGAATGTTGTAGGTGTTATGGTGCTGGAACCTACAGAGGGATCTTACAAGATATACACATTGGTTTCTAAACAGAAAGGCACAGGAAAACTATTGGTAAATTGGGCAATTGATATATGCCGTAAAAATAATATTCCCAAGCTATGGTGTTGGAGCCTTGCTCGATACGCAGCTGAAGGATTTTATAAAAAAATGGGGTTTGCCGAATCATTTTTGTTGCATAAACAATGGGATGGTGAGGATTGTTATTTTCTTGGAAAATTAATATGAATGGATTCTGAAGTTTCCTCTCCAGGGTTCGTTTAATAAAAATAGCAACACAAACACAAGATGAAAGCTGTAAAATTCTAGAACGTTTTAAATACTTGTTTCTTATTGTCACGACAAAGCTTATAGTATATTTATAATTTATTAATTCTATTTTTGAGGCAAACAAATGAAAAAAGTTTTAACACTTGGGCTTGTTTTTATCTTTTCACTTGGTTTATCGATTACTTATACAAAGAGCCTTGCGCTCGCAAGTCGCGTCGGAATGGTAATAGACCGTGTCTGTACTAAGCAGATTGATAAGGACGGGGCTAAAACGTATAAGAAGGATGGGCATAAATATTACTTTTGCTCAAAAAAGTGTAAAAAGATCTTTAAGAAGGATCCGGAGAAATATGCATGTAGATGTTCAGCGTCTTCCGATGGGTGTCCTTGTTTTCACTGCACAGGTACTGGCGAGTTGTGTGATTGTGCAGAAATAACAGTATATACGGAATCTCACTCTGGAGGACACAAACAAGAGCATGAATATGAGGATAAGGGTGGAGGACACAGTCATTGATTGGACACTGAATACAATCAATATTTTCATTCTTGTCATGCGTAAGGTATACTACCTATTTCCCCTTTTCTGGAATTTGTATATACTTAAAAATATTAAACATATTCCTTTTTTGTCATCAGGTAATATCTGCAACTATGGCTGTGTTTTCATTTTAAATTTATAACCAATATATAAAGTATCTTAAGAAAGAAAGGCTTTATAAAATTTTGAGGAGGAACGATGAAAGTAAATAAAACATTTGTTATATTTTTCTTAATTTCGGCAGTCATAACATTTTCAACAATACATGCTTATGCCGATGAAGGTTCTGGAACCGTAAAGGGAAAAGTAAGCGTAAAGGTTAAGAAATATCAAAAAGATTCCGTTGTTTATATTGAAAGAGTAGAAGGCAACTTCCCACCACCGGAAGAACATGCCAAAATGGATCAGGTAGAACTGGTATTTATCCCTCACGTTTTAGTTGTCCTTAAAGGTACAACCGTTGATTATCATAATAGCGATGATATAGCTCATAATGTATTTTCACCCGACGATGTTGCTGATAAGATGAATCTTGGCACGTGGTTAAGTGGTGAAGTAAGGCCTTACACGTTCAATAAACTTGGCGCTGCTGCTATGCTTTGCAATGTACACCCTGAGATGGAGGCTTTTGTTGTAGTCCTTCAAAACCCGTATTTTGCAAAGACGGACGAGGACGGAAACTATACAATAGAAAATGTCCCTCCCGGTGAATATACGTTGAAAGTATGGAATAAGAAGTACAGGGGAAAAGATGAAAAGATTAAGACAAAAAAAGGTGATACCATAACTGTAGATTTCAAATTAAAGAGGTAATCTTTACATGCTTGAAAGAAGATACAAAGTTGTTGTCCCTGATTTGCATTATTATCTTAAGCTCATAAATTGCAGAGATGCTTGCCCTATAAAGACACATGCCGGCGGATATGTGCGTGCTATATATGAAGGCAATATTGAGAAGGGTTATGAGATCGCTAGTGATACTAATCCATTGGTATCTGTTTGTGGCAGGATATGCGCCCATCCATGTGAAGATGCATGCAGAAGAGGAGATATTGACGAACCAATTTCCATACGTGCATTAAAGAGGTATGTTTGTGAAAAGTACGGAGTAGAAAGTAAAAACCCACCCCCGGTTCCAAAGATTAATAAAAGCAGGGCAAAGATTGCCGTAATTGGCTCTGGCCCGGCAGGACTCTCCTGCGCTTATGAACTAACAATGCTTGGTTACAGTGTTACTATGTTCGAATCAGAGTTAGTTTTAGGCGGTATGCTTCAGACGGGTATCCCTGAATACAGACTTCCAAGAAGGGCCGTTGAGTTAGAAATCGATAGGATCCTGGAAATGGGAGTAGAATTAAGAGTCTCACAGAAGTTTGGTAAAGATTATGACATAGATGATTTAATAGATGAGGGTTTTAAGACTGTTTTTATCGCTATTGGCGCCCACAAGAGTATAGATATTGGATTGCCTGGCAGGGACTTCGATAATGTTTTAAGCGGGATAGATTTCTTATTAAATGTTAATCTTGGCTACAAAGTAAATATTGGGAAAAAGGTTGTTGTTATAGGGGGCGGCAACGTTGCAATAGATATTGCAAGGACTGCGGTAAGGGGTACTCAGAAGCTTGAGGATGGTAGTACTTCGATGGATGCAGCGCGAATGGCAATTCGTATGGGGGCGAAAGAGGTGCATGTAATGTGCCTGGAATCCAGAGAAGAAATGCCTGCTTTCCAATATGATGTTGAAGAGGCTGAGAGAGAAGGTGTGATACTGCATCCATCTAAAGGACCTAAGAGAATCATCGGTGAAAATGGTAAAGCTGTGGGGCTTGAAACTCTGGATGTTGAATCTGTTTTTGATAGTAGCGGCAATTTTAATCCGACTTTTATTAAGGGCAGTGAAAACATTATATCATCAGATACTGTGATTTTGGCAATTGGCCAGACTCCTGACGTATCATGGTTGGAGAAATATTCTGAAATAGCACTGACACCGAGAGGAACAATAAAGGTGGACAATGAAACACTTGCAACTACAAAACCAGGTATTTTTGCAGGAGGCGATGCTGCTTTTGGGCCAAGGATAGTAGTTGAAGCAATTTCAGATGGTATAAAAGCCGCTCACTCTATCGACAGACACCTGGGAGGTAAAATGCCAGAGCAAGTTAAGGCAAGGTTTGTAGAAATTAGTTCTAAACAATATGAGATGCCCATAAATTATGAAAAGATACAAAGACAAAGCATCCCATCTTTACCAATATCCAGGAGGGTAGGGTTTTCTGAGGTGGAAATAGGATATGATGATGAAACGGCAAGGATAGAGTCGAGTAGATGTTTAGATTGCAAAGTAAATACTGTTTTTGATAGCTCAAAATGTATTCTTTGTGGTGGCTGCGTGGACGTGTGCCCGGAAAATTGCCTACGGTTGGCAGGTATAGATAGACTTACCGGTGATGAGAAGTGTATAGACCTTTTTGAGAAACGTATCAAATCCATTGCAGTTATAAAAGATGAAGAAAAATGTATCAGATGCGGTTTATGTATGAAAAGGTGTCCTACAAAGGCAATAACAATGGAGACATTGGAACTTGTAACGGAAAACAGTTAAAAACTATCAATTCTCCCCAGAAATTGATAATTATTATTTCATGATCTATGATAAAGAATAAATCTAGAAGAGAGTTTTTTTCTATTATAGGTTTTATTGGTCTTGCCTGCGGTATCGCAGGGTATATCTATTCTGCACTCCGTTTTATCTTTCCAAACATACTTTACGAACCACCCACTTCTTTCAGGATAGGCAAACCGGAGCAATATAAAATCAATTCTCCTGTTTTTATTAGAGAGAGACATATTTTTGTTTTTTATGATTTACAAGGAATATATTCAATTTCATCCATATGTACACATCTTGGATGTAGTGTAAACTGGAAACATGGTAAAGAAAGTTTTGAGTGCCCTTGTCATGGAAGCATCTTTGATAAAGACGGTAGAGTAAAGAAAGGGGCAGCCCCACGCCCATTAGAACGGTATGCCGTAGAACTAGCGGCAGACGGAAATCTAATAGTGAATACTGGAGCCAGGGTAGATCCAACTTACAGGTTGAAGGTGTAACGTGTTATTTATATCCGGGAATATCAATCTCGTAGGAGCAATTCATGAATTGCTCCTACGTACATGTATGAGGAATTTTACATTTTATTGAGTATGTACACGGAAATGAACTCATGAAAAAAAATATTTTTGCCCGTATCTGGCGGTCAGTCTTCAGACACGGAATACCCGACACGGATATGAACCGTTCGCTGGTTGTCACAAGCAATATTTTTCTGCATCTTCATCCGGTAAAGGTCAGAAAACATGGTATCAAATTCTGGTATACTATGGGATTCGGAGGAACATCATTTCTTCTATTCATCATACTTGTTGTGACGGGGGCATTACTCATGCTGTATTATACACCAGTCCCGTCTGAGGCATATAGAAGTATGAAAGATCTAAATTACGTTGTTTCTTTTGGTGAATTCCAGAGGAATCTTCATCGTTGGGCGGCTCATGGTATGGTTATTACAGTTTTTCTGCACGCCTGCAGGGTCTTTTATACTGCGGCATATAAACCACCCAGGGAATTTAATTGGGTAATCGGGGTATTTCTGTTACTCATAACACTTGGATTAAGTTTTACCGGATACCTGTTACCGTGGGATCAATTGTCTTTTTGGGCTATAACAGTGGGTACAAACATTGTCGGCTATGCGCCATTTATAGGTGAGAAATTAAAGTTTCTTTTATTGGGAGGTAATACCGTTGGAGAAGGGGCACTTTTACGGTTTTATGTACTTCACTGTTTTGCACTACCACTCCTGATTAGTATCTTTATGGCTATTCATTTCTGGCGTATTAGAAAGGATGGTGGAATATCAGGGCCTCCGGTTGAAGTTAAAGAGGTAGAAACAGAACTGCATTCTGAAAAGCCTGCACCTGAAAAAACTTACGGTTTAATGGCGCTGGTAGATGGCGAGTCTTTCATGGTTAAGAAGGAACCGGAAGATACAGTCTTTACGTGGCCTCACTTAGTACTTAGAGAATTACTCTGGGCTATGCTTGTAATTAACATATTGGTATTGATATCATTGTACTTTAGCGCGCCGTTAGAAGAAATGGCAAATCCCTATAAAACGCCAAATCCTGCTAAGGCGCCATGGTATTTTCTAGGCTTACAGGAACTAGTCCATTACTCTGCATTCCTGGGCGGGATTTTGGTTCCAACCTTAGCCATTACGGCTCTTATTATATTACCTTATATTGATAGGAATCCACGTGGTGAAGGTGTCTGGTTTTCACGTGAAAGGCAATGGATTCAGATAGTCTTTACGGTATGTGTAGTTGCCTTAATTGTACTTACAATTATTGGTGTGTTCTTTAGAGGAGCAAACTGGTCTTTTGTTGTTCCGTGGTAGTTTGCATAAATAGCAAGATTAAATTGATTAATGATATCCTGTAGGGGCGTATTGCAATACGCCCCTACGTATATGCTTTGACAATAATTTTGAAATTCCGATACTGTAAATTATGAATAAAACATTAGGATGGATGTTCGTGGTATTGGGTATGCTATCTATAGGCACTATGTATCTTGTCTTGAGGAGCGAATATACGCAAGAATGGAAAAAATATCAGAAGGAATTTGAATTGGATTCAAAATACATAATTGGGGGTATTACGAAATCAAAGCCAAAAGAAATTAAACAAACAGTACTGGACAAACTTAAAAGGATTGACAGGTGTACGACTTGTCACTTAGGCATAAATAATGACAAGTTTGAATGTTCTGAACAACCCTTTAAATCTCATTCAGGACAATACCTGGTCTGGCACCCTATAGAAAAGTATGGCTGCACTGTTTGTCATGAAGGACAGGGCTTAGCAACAAATTATGAGGATGCTGCGCATAATCAAATATCTCATTGGGAAAAGACTATGATACCCCCAGGACTGACTCAGATTTCATGTGGCAAATGCCATCTTGGTAAAAATGTTCCTTATGCATCCTTGCTTTCAGAAGGTAGAAAAGTACTTGAGAGATTAGGTTGTTATGGATGCCATGAAGTACAACGGTATAGTGAAGAGGTTAAACCCGCACTTTCTCTTGATAGATTGGGGGATAAGGTGAATAAAGAATGGCTTATCAAGTGGCTTAAGAATCCTGCCGATTATTTAAAGGAGGCAAAGATGCCACGGTTTAGTCTCTCTGAGGACGAAATAGTTGCACTAACAGAATTTTTAATGAGTTCTAAAGAAAAAGATGGTTTAAGCATAATAGAAGGCGAAGGAGATTACGAAAAGGGAGGAAAATTATTCAGGCAATCACGTTGTATCAGTTGCCACAGCATTAATGGCAGAGGTGGAGTGTTGGCTTCAGAGCTTGGCAATATTGCAAGCAAGGTAAAGGGAAAGTGGTTAACGCTTTACTTGAGAGACGTGCATCATTACCAGCCGAGGATAAAGATGTTACAGTATAACTTTACAGATCAGGAGATTCTGGATATTACAGAGTATATGATGGAGGAATTCTATTCTGAAGATGAAGCGGCTGAAGAGGAGGACACAGTCGGAGAAGAAGAGGAAGATGTTGAGGGTAAACTAAAGGAGGCAAATGTATCAGAAGACGCATTGAAGAATTCAATAGAAAATGGCAGAGAAATCTTTATTAAATACGGATGTTTTGGTTGTCATGATAGGACTGATATTAAAACACAGGCAAAGGTTGGCCCTGATTTGAGTACAATCGGCTCAAAGACCAAAGATCAGTTTGGATTTGGAAATATAAAGGATGTCAAAAGGTCTAGTGAGAATTACTTATTTTTGAAAATAAAAGATTCACGTTTCTTTGATGATAATGCAAAGATGCCTCAATACAATTTTTCAGACAAAGATATGGTTGACCTGACAGTGGCTCTTTTGAGTTTTACCAAAGAAGAGATCCCTCTTGGTAACAGGGTGATTGAGAAAAATAAGACAAAATTCAACCCTCAAGGGGAGTTCGGGTTACTGTTCAGAAAATACAGCTGTTACAGTTGTCATGAGGTATTTGGTGCAGGAGGAGAGTTGTCTACCGTGCCTCTTGATATGACAGGGAGCCAGCTCAAGAAGAAGTGGTTGTTCGAATATTTAAAGAAACCATACGCGGTAAGGACTAACGTAATTCCAAGGATGCCGCGTTTTAGAATGACAGATGAGGAATCAAAATACATGACTGATTATATAAGCGATGTTTTTGTTGATGATAGTATTCCCGAAGATTTTGAGAAACTATTTCTTCCTGGTGATGTTGATAAGGGTAAAAGGCTTTTTGAGGAAAAAGGGTGCATATCATGTCACATCCTTGGTAAGGGTGGTGGTTACGTAGGTCCTCAACTTAATGCCGTTGGTAGTCGCTTGAAGTCAGGCTGGATATTTAAATGGATGCTAAATCCACAACTGTACAAACCTGATACACCAGAACCCAATCACGGATTTTCTGAAGATGAGGCAAGGGCATTGTCTGCTTATTTATCCGGTTTGAAACAGGTTGACAAATCTCCCTGAATCCTCCTTTAGAAAAGGGGGGAATGATGGGGGTTTTAAAAGGGGGGGGGGGGCCAAGGGGGGATTTATTTAATATATGTAAATATTTTAGTGGCATGGACAAGTTTGTTTGTCCGTGATTGTGTTTAAAGAAAAGTAATGAAAAAGTATGAAGAATAAGATAGCTTTATTATTGGTTTTTTTAGTATTCATTCCCTTTATTTCTTTTAGTTGTAACGGGACAGATAATAGCCGGTTGGAAATAAAAAATCCATTTATAGAGGCGGTTGAGAAAATAGACAGCGGACTTAATATTGTGCAGGCCAAGGGCAAGAAACTATATAAACAATATTGCGCTATATGTCATGGAGAAGAGGGAAGAGGTGACGGCTTTAATGCATTCAACTTAAATCCAAGACCTGCAGACCTAACCGAGGTTTGTAAAGAGAGGGAAGATGGTTATATCATCAAGATTGTAACAGAAGGAACTAAGGCTGTGGGAAAATCATCCCTCAGTCCTCCTTATGGCAGAACAATTCAAAAGGAAGATATCAATGCAATTATTTCATATTTGAAAACTTTAGGAAATTAAAAATAGATTATACTGAGGATTGTATTTTACTTAAGGTATTAATACTTACTTTTGTAGTTCCCTGCTGTTATTGTGGACTTATGGAACTTAAGTTAAGATGGGGTATCAAGGACCCTCGCTTTGAGGAGAATGCCTCAGTTTAGTATCCTATATTCATCAAATTTCTTCGTACCGCTTTCACCAAATATCAATATTCTTGCCTGGGGGTGGGGATGCGGTGTATGTTCCACTTACCTGTAGCAATTAAAAAAACGCTTGACAGGGTTATCGCAAATGATAACATTTGGCTATGGACTGGCATGTAACATTTTATAATGAAAAAGTTGAGGATGAAACCCTTTCTTTTCCAAAAGGCATCTTAGCCAACTTGTTACATATTATTGAAATGATGCTACAATTTGGACCAGCATTAGGAAGACCGTACACAGAATCACTTGGAGAAGGTCTTTTTGAAATTCGTGCAAAAGGAAAAGAAGGAATAGGCCGTTCACTTTTCTGTACACTCAAAGGTAAAGAAATTATCATTCTGCATTCATTTATCAAGAAAACGAAAAAAACACCAAGAAAAGAATTGAAATTAGCAAGAAATAGAATGAAGGAGGTTAAATCATGACAAGGCCAACATTCAATGATTTCAAAAGAAAAGCATTGAAGAAACCTGAAGTAAAAAGGAAATACGACACTCTTAAAGCAACTTACAGTCTCAGGAAGCAATTAATAGAAATCCGCTTGAAAGCAGGTCTCACACAAGAAGAACTAGCTGAAATTTTACATACAAAAAAAAGTAATATTTCTCGTCTTGAGAGTGTAAATTCTAAAAGCTCCCCTAAACTTTCAACTATTGAAGAGTATGCGAAAGCCGTCGGGTACAAATTAGAAATTAATTTTACCTCAAACAAACTGAAAACATAACATAAAAAGATAAAGCCACTGGTATGACAGGAGGAGTAGCATGAAATATGATAAGGAAGAAAGTAATATCCTGGAAGCATATAGAAGCGGGAAGATGAAACTCTCCACACCATCAAAAAAAGAAATAAAAGACATCATGTTAAACTTGTACATTGGGGGAGCTATATGGCTGAGGTTGATATTGAACTGATTGAGGCAAATGAAGGATGGTCACCTTACCTGTCTCTTGAAGATGCAGAAAAACTGGATGATGTGAGAGAAGCGCTTCGTCGTGAAGATATTGATACCGCAAGTAAACTATCCAAAGTATATCGTCTTACCCCTGTAAATTAACAAAAGGATGAGTCGTGCCAGTCGTTCATCGTGCCGAGATTACTTTCGAAAATGGCAAGTCAGGCATTGTATATTTCTCCTCGTATTTCAAAAAAATAAAAAACGAATAAATAGCTGACCACAGAACTTCTTGAAAAATTGTTTTAAAATAATATATATCATAGAGTCTGTCCATTTAATGTATGCTCGGATAGCCCAAATATAGCAAAGCAAATTTTCCTGTTGATCCCAAAACGGTATCATGGTACAATTTTCAATATGAGAATAATTGCGAAAAGTACATTGCGCAAGTTTTGGGAATCCTCAGCACAATATTTTGAAGCAAAAGCCCCTATTGAAGCCTGGCATGCTGAAGCTAAAAAAGCAAAATGGCAAGCACCGCAAGATATTAAAAAACAATTTCGTACCGTTAGTATCCTAAAAAATAGTCGAGCTATTTTTAATATCGGAGGAAACAAATATCGTCTAGTCGTTGCAATTGATTATTATCGGCAAACAATATTTATTAGATTTATTGGTACTCATCAACAATATAATAAAATCAATGCGGAGGTTATATAATGGACATTTATCCAATAAAAACAGAAGTAGATTACAAGAAAGCACTCTCCGAAATTGAAAATCTTTGGGGTGCTAAGAAAAATACAAAAGAAGGAGATAAACTAGATATTCTTTTAGTTTTGGTGGGGGCATATGAAGAAAAACACTATCCAATTGATCCACCTGATCCAGTAGAAGCATTGAAATTTAGAATGGAACAAATGAATTTATCCCGAAAGGATTTAGAACCATTTATAGGAAAACGTGGCCGTGTGTCAGAAATTTTTAATCATCAAAGAAATCTTACTTTAAGTATGATTCGGAAGCTCCATTTTAATCTTCATATTCCTTTAGAAAGCTTAATCGGGAAACCAACATTAAAAGCATGACAAAAGTTTCAAGTGGATAGCAAGAAAACGTTGCTACTTAAACTTGCATTCGGTTTTTGGGTGAATTTACAAACAAATATTTGTCCGATTCTTCAAGTGCTTGAAGATGACAGTTTTTCCTAATGTGTGGTATCTCCTTATAACGTTCATATTAAATAAATGTATGAGTAATTTCGATTTTCTGGTAGGAGCCAACTCCCGTTGGCGATCGCCGTCAGGAGACAGCTCCTGCCGTGTCAAAAGTCACCGAAGGCCTAATTTGATGTATAGAAAATTCAAAGTCGGCGGGTAAGAAACCCGCCCTACAAAAATATTATATTTTTATGCGTAGGTCGGGTTTCTTACCCGACATTAATTATCTAATTTATAAAACATGAAAACTCCGGAAAGTTCAAAGACAAATCTTGATGATCTCATTCAGAAGATCAAGTCTGAAGGGGTAGAGGAGGCAGAGAGAAAGTCTGAGGAGATTATAAACGCAGCCCGGCTTACTGCATCTAAAATCACAGATAAAGCAAGACAGGATGCTGAGGCAATTACCAGAGAGGCGGAGGAAGAGATAGGGAAAAAGGAGAGTGCCGGCAAAATGGCTCTTGAACAGGCGGCAAGGGACATAATCCTCAGTATACGGACGTCCCTTACAGAGATATTTGATTCTCTTATTAAAAAAGAATACAAGAATGTCTTGTCCGGTAAGACCCTGGAAACAGTGCTGATTAAACTTATAGAGGGATGGCAGAAGGATGAGATGGGTGAATTGAATATTGAATTGCTTTTAAGTGAATCCGACAGGAATGTTCTACTTGAGGGGTTTTTGTCAAGGCTTAATAAGGAAATAAAGGTTGGTATAGAACTTAAAGTCCACCCGAATATAGAGGGAGGCTTTCGCATTGGTATGAAAGGTGGCCATGTCTACCATGATTTTACAGATGAAGGTATCGCAGATGTCCTTGCGGAATATTTAAATCCAAGGTTTTACAATTTTATAGATTCTCTGAAAAAGTAATGAAGGAACAATACTACTACGTTATCACATCACTGCCATACCTTTCCTTAAATGAAGAACTTCCTGTCCGGAAAGATGACTTCCTTGCAAACTGCAAGAAATATTTAAAGAAAACCGACTTTGACATACTTGAATCCGTAAGTTTATTTGATGCCGGGGAAAATGAAGTGCCTTTTGACGTCATAAGACGTTTTTTCAGGTGGGAGACAGGTTTAAGAAGCTCGCTCGTCAGATTAAGGGTGGAAAGTTTGGGTCTTGAACCTGATGAATTTGTAAGAGGTGAAATATTTGATCATTCTCAGGCGCTTCTTGCAGAGGAAGCCTTCAATGCGGATTCTCCTCTTATGGCGGAAGAAATTCTTAATAAAGCAAGATGGAGGTATCTGGATGAGCTTGAATTCGAACATTATTTTGATATAGAGAGGCTTGTTATCTTTTTTATCAAACTTCAGATACTTGAGAGAATATCTTCTTTTGATGCTGTGAAAGGCCGGGAAATAATGAATGCCGTTGTCAGTCAGGGTGTACCGGATACTGATTAGTTGTTAAGCCTTTTATTTTAACGCAGAGGCGCTGAGGACGCAGAGGGTTATAATGAATGGTGTAAATGAAGAAGGGAGTTATTCATTTTTATGTTTCTCACGCAGCCGCAGAGATCGCCAGGAAAATATAAAAAAGAAATGAAAAGATAAAACTTTTTTCCATTTGCGTTTTGCGTGAGAACTCTTTTTCCCCCTTTGAGGTATTATGCGATGAGATTTTTCGGGTAGTTACAAATTATGATAAATCCCTTTTGTATGGGTTTAAATTCTTAAACCCCTACTGACAGGTTTATTGTATATAACCCATGGCTTTCTGCCCGGCCATGCCGTTCGGACGGATCTGACGGTAGGCCTTTCTTTCGAGAGGAGTCCAATACTGGAATCCTCTCGAAAGAGAGGAACGTGTCCTTGCTTTCGCTCGAATTTTAATCTTAAAATTTTATAAGTAATGAAAAATACAGGCAAGATTGTTGGCATAAATAAAAACATGATCACGGTTGAATTTGAAGGCAACGTGAAACAAAATGAGGTTGCCTATGCTGTATTAGATGAAAGCCGTCTTAAAACAGAGGTCATCCGCATAAGGGGAAACAGGGCCGACCTGCAGGTTTTTGAAGATACCAGAGGACTTAAGATGGATGACGTTGTTGAATTTACGGGTGAATTATTGTCTGTAGAGCTGGGGCCCGGACTCCTGGGGCAGCTCTATGACGGTCTTCAGAACCCCCTTCATAAGCTGGCCGGGGAGTTGGGCTTTTTCCTCCAAAGGGGCAAGCACATCAACGCCCTGCCTGAAGATACGAAATGGGAGTTTACACCCTGCGTGAAGCCTGGCGACAAACTGCAGGCTGCTGATGCCGTTGGAACTGTTAAAGAAGGTGGTTTCACGCATAAGATTATGGTCCCTTTCCATCTACCAGACAGGTATGAGGTAGTAGAAATTGCTGAATCCGGAGAATATTGTGTAAAAGATCAGGTTGCGCTCATTAAAGATAAGAGAGGTTCGTTTATACCACTAAGTATGATGTTTGAATGGCCTATACGTAAACCAGTTACATCATACAGGGAAAGATTAGATCCTGCGGAACCGCTTATAACAAGAATAAGGATAATAGATACACTGTTTCCTGTAGCGAAGGGTGGGACTTATTGCATCCCGGGCCCTTTTGGAGCAGGCAAGACTGTGTTACAACAGATAACAAGCCGTAATGCAAAGGTAGACATAGTGATTGTCGCTGCCTGTGGAGAAAGAGCAGGTGAGGTAGTTGAAACTATAAAAGAGTTTCCTGGAATTATTGACCCATTTACAGGAAGGCCTCTTATGGAGAGAACAATCATTGTCTGCAATACAAGCTCCATGCCGGTTGCAGCCCGTGAGGCGTCTGTTTATACTGCCATTACAATGGCAGAGTATTACAGGCAGATGGGACTTGATGTGCTGATACTTGCTGATTCAACATCGAGATGGGCTCAGGCAATGAGGGAGAGGTCCAGCAGATTAGAAGAGATACCCGGAGAGGAGGCGTTCCCTGCCTATCTGGAGTCTACCATAGCAGGCTTTTATGAAAGGTCAGGATTGGTAAGGTTGAGGGATGGCAGTACAGGCGCTATAACTATAGGTGGCACGGTAAGTCCTGCAGGAGGAAACTTTGAGGAACCGGTAACACAGGCGACACTTAAGGTTGTAGGCGCCTTCCATGGATTATCACGGGATCGGTCGGATGCCAGACATTATCCTGCTATTGACCCACTCGATAGCTGGTCAAAATATACCGGCATTATTGATAATAGATCTAGAAATCACACAGTAAGACTTCTTTCAAAGGCCCATGAGATTAGCCAGATGATGAAAGTTGTGGGAGAAGAGGGGATAACCCTGGATGACTATATATTATATCTTAAGGGTGAGTTCTTTGATAATGTGTATCTTCAACAGAATGCTTTTGACCCAGTGGACATGGCTACTTCAGAAGAACGCCAGAAAAAGGTCTTTTCAATAATTAAGGAAATTATCGATGCTACTCTTGATCTAAACAATAAAGATGATGCCAGAAACTTTTTTAACAGGAGCAGACAGATATTCCTGGATTACAACAGCTCAGAGTGGGATACAAATGATTTTCTTGAAAATGAAAGACTCATTAGAGAATTGTTCCACAAATATAGAAAAGCAGGCACAGAGATAGAAACACACATCTTTCGGCAGGCTCTTGTGGAATCAGAAATGGATTCACACTTCAGCAGAGCAAAAACAGCTAAAACAAAAAAAGGCGAAAAACTAACAATGGTTAAGGAAGAGAATGAGGAAGATATACAATAAGATTACACAGATATCCGGCAACGTAATAGTACTTTCTGCAACCGGTATAAAGTATGGCGAGTTGGCTGTTATTAAGTCTGAGCGTGGCGACTCTTTTGCAGAGGTTATTCGTATTGATGGCAAGCTGGTTTATCTCCAGGTTTTTGCCGGCAGTGGCGGAATTTCTACTGGTGATGAAGTACGCTTCTTAGGAAAACAAATGGAGGTCTCTTTCTCTGATAATCTCCTGGGGAGGGTATTTGACGGGACAGGAAGGCCGCGTGACGGAGGACCGATATTGACAAAAAACCTTATCGAGATAGGCGGGCCTACAGTAAACCCGGCGAAACGTTTAATTCCTTCAAATATGATACATACCGGCATTCCCATGATTGATCTTTTCAATTCACTTGTCGAATCTCAGAAAATATCTATCTTTACAACCTCCGGGGAGCCCTATAATGAACTTCTGGCGCGTGTAGCCCTTCAGGCAAAAGTAGATATAATCATCCTTGGAGGTATGGGGCTAAGGTACGATGACTATCTTTTTCTGAAGAATACCCTTGAAAGTGAAGGTTCTCTGAGCCGTTCTATTCTATGTATTCATACAGCAGCAGATCCGGTTGTGGAATGTATTATGGTACCTGACATCTCCCTTACTATTGCAGAGAATTTTGCTCTTCATGGTAAAAAGGTTCTTGTTCTACTTACAGATATGAAAAATTTTTGTGATGCGCTCAAGGAGATAGCCATCACAATGGAACAGGTTCCTTCAAATAGGGGATATCCGGGGGATTTGTACAGTCAACTTGCAGCCAGATATGAGAAGGCTGTCGATTTCGAAGATGCCGGTTCTGTAACTATTCTTTCAATCACAACAATGCCGGGTAATGATGTAACCCACCCGGTACCTGACAACACGGGTTATATCACTGAGGGTCAGTATTATCTTAACAATGGCAGGATTGAACCCTTCGGATCTTTAAGCAGGTTGAAACAGTTTGTGAATAAGAAGACAAGAGATGATCATAGGCCCTTGATGGATGCCATGGTACAACTCTATGCATATTATCAGGAAGTATTAGAGAAAAAGGCGATGGGCTTCAGGATGACCCGGAGTGACAACAGGTTTCTTAAATATGGAATTCTTTTTGAACGGAACTTGATGGATTTATCTGTGGAAATGTCGCTGGAGGAAGCGCTCGATACAGGATGGAGAATCCTTTCTGAATGTTTTGTTCCTGAAGAGACAGGAATCAGGACAGAACTGATAAAGAAGTTCTGGCCGAAAGAGAAACCACAGGTTAATGCATAATTATTTAATATCAAGTGGAATTTTTACTGTTTAGCGAGAATATCAACCCCGCTTTCGCAGGGATTCCAAGAGTTAGTGCTGCAATCTTTCCGAAAGGAAGGATACTCAAACCTAAATTGAGCGATTTTGTAGCCGCAACCTTGAGGTTGCGAAACTTACGTGACCCATCAAACGTTGAGGAACGCAGGCTAAAGCCTTCGCGACAATGGCATTTAATATAAAATCGCTCAATTTAGGTTTGAGTAACATTGAGGCATTAAGTTAATGTTGACTAATAATCTATGAAAAAGATCAAGCTTACAAAGACAGAGCTAAAGAAGCAGAAGGACAGTCTCAAGCGTTACAAGCGCTATCTGCCAATCCTTAACATAAAAAAGCAGCAACTTCAGAGAGAGATAGAAGGGGTAAGGATTGAACTTGAAAGGACAGCGATTGAATTTAACAAATTAAGTGAAGAAATAATACCATGGATTTGCCTGCTTGGTGAGGAAGTGGGCCTTTCTGATTTAATTATATTAAAAGAGATCGAAACCGGTGTTGAAAATATAGCAGGGGTGGATATTCCTGTCTTTGTTGAGGCGCACATAGATATCAAAAGATACGATTTGTTTATATATCCTTTATGGGTTGATAAAGCGGTTGACATTATCAGCAAAATGATAACTTTACAGGCAGAAGAAACTGTGCTTACGGAGCGGCTGCGCCGTCTCGAACAAGAACTGAACATCACATCTCAGAGGGTAAACCTTTTCGAAAAGGTTAAGATTCCGGAGGCGAAAGTGGCGATCAGACAGATTTCAATATTTCTTGGAGACCAGCAGGCAGCAGCCGTGGGATGGGCGAGGATAGCCAAAAATAAGATACAGGGAGCAATATAAATGATAGTAAGGATGAATAAGGTTACAATAGTCATCAAATCATCCTGGATGGATGACGTTTTGAATACCCTTGGTAAAACAGGTGTTGTACATCTGCAGCCTGTTGCTCCACCTGAAAACAGTACTATTGCAGAGTTAAGAGAGAAGATACTGTTAATGGAGAAAGCTGTCTCAATTATTCCTGAAAAATCTGTTAAAGATTCTTTTTCTTCTTTTAATGAAGAGGATGGATTCGTGCTTGCAAAGCAACTTCTTGGCTTTACTGAAGAGGTAAAACGACTTGAAGAAGAGATAGGTATGCTTGAGATTGAATATGAGGCGCTAAAGGTATGGGGAAGGTTTGATCCTGGAGAGATTAATAGATTGAAAGAGGCGGGCATTCTAATAAAGCTATTCAAGTGCCGCAAAAGAGAGTTAAGTAAAATTCCAAAAAAGCTTAGTACCAATATCATCTCTGAAGATGGGCATACTCTCTACCTTGCGATTATCTCTAAGGAAAAGGACATAAGTATTCCACTGGAAGAGATAGACGTTCCAGTTTCCGGAATGGATAAAATAGAGAACATGATTAAAGAAAAGAGTGCACGTCTTCAACATAAACAGAACGAAATGTCAAATCTTTACGATAAATCCTTAGTGATCAAGAGTGCTTTAATGAAATCAAGGGAGATACTGACCTATGAAGAGGCTAAAGCAGGAATGGGAAGAGAAGATGAAATCTCTTACCTGAAGGGTTTCTGTCCGGAGCCTTTGACTGAAAGTCTCAGGGAAATGGCGGGAAAGAAAGGTTGGGCAATACTCATAGAGAACCCTTTACATGATGATCCTGTTCCCACACTCCTTAAGCATTCGAAGTGGACAAAGGTATTCCAGCCAGTTATGAATTTCATTGGCGTCACTCCCGGCTACAGAGAGTTTGATACAAACGGTATATTTTTAATCTTTTTCAGTATATTTTTTGCAATGATTATAGGTGATGGAGGCTATGGAGTCGTTTTCCTCATTGCTACTTACATTGCAGGCAGGTTTTATAAAAACATTTCGAGAGAAAAGATAATCCTCTTCTACCTGCTTTCTATCACAACAATTATATGGGGGACTATTACAGGTTCATGGTTCGGGGTAGAGAGTATAAGCCAGCTACCTGTATTAAAGGAACTGGTCATTCCTTCCTTATACAGTTATACTCAGGAAAGTGAATCTAACATAATACGCCTCTGCTTCTTAATCGGTGCGCTTCAGCTTTCTCTGGCTAGAATCTGGTTTGCTGCAAGATTGTACCCATCCTTAACTGCTCTTGCACAAACAGGGTGGGCAGCTTTGGTATGGGGTATATACTATATTGTGAGGTTTCTCCTGCTGAATGAGGAACTGAGTATTATCGCAGTTTTTTTGGTTGGTTATTGGGCTGTTATGTTAATACTATTCGGAGAACAGAGAGGGGAGGGTTTTGTTAAAGGTCTTTACAGAGGAATAGCAAATTTCTTAATTAGTGTCATAACTGGTATTGGATGTCTTTCGGATCTTATCTCGTATATCAGACTGTTTGCAATTGGCCTTGCTACAAGGGAAGTTGCTATAGCCTTTAATAATATGGCAGGGGATATTGGTTTCAGTGAGATAAAATCAATTGTAATAGCAATTTGTATACTTATCTTCGGCCATACAATAAACATATTACTGGGAGCCATGTCAGTTTTAGTCCATGGTATCAGGCTAAATCTTCTTGAATTTTCAAAACACCTGAATATTCAATGGTCCGGTATTGCCTATCGCCCATTTAAAATACAGAGATATTAAAAATACAGAATACTGCATAGAATATGGTTAACAATTGTCAACACATAGAATAATCACAGGAGGAATAGGATGAATATATTGGAGGGCCTGGGAAATCCTGGCTATGTACTTGCATTAATCTGTGCTGCTATTGGTTCTGCATTGGGAACAAGCGCTGCGGGAATGGCTGCCCTTGGGGCATGGAAGAAATGTTTTTTGCAGAATAAAAACGCCCCGTTTATCCTTGTTGCTTTTGTGGGGGCCCCGCTTTCACAAACAATCTACGGAATGATTCTCATGAATGCTATCAAAGGAGCGCCGGAAACAGTCAGCCCTCTGACAAAGTTTACGATAGGTTTTATGGGTGGTTTGGCAATGGGTTTAAGCGCATGGCTTCAGGGTAGGGCGGGAGCGATGGCTTGCGATGCCCTTACAGAATCGCAAAAAGGTTTTGGAAACTACATTATGGTGCTGGGTATCATAGAGACGGTTGCCCTCTTTGTTATGGTCTTTCTGATGACAACACTGAGGTAAAATTCTAAACCCTCTCTTATGCAGCAGTAGTATTCTGCTTATTAAATCTGGTTCACCATTTTATCCTTGATAATTATAATGCGGTTTGTTAAATCCTGATGTTTAGGAATTTCAAAGTAGGGGCGTATGGCAATCCCCGGACAAACTGCGCCGAGGACTTTACGCCCTTACATTTATGTATGTATGAGGAATTTCAACTTTTTGGTAGGAGCCAACTCCCGTTGGCGATCGCCGTCAGGAGACAGCTCCTGCCGTGTCAAAAGTCACCGAAGGCCTGATTTTAATAAAGAGAAAAGATACCATATGCAGTTTTCTATCTTTACAATACTTTCAACAAAAACATGGATATAGATCAAAGAGATATTGAAAAAGGATCATTACCGGAAATATTGCCGAAATTCTATCCCAATAGCATTTCGTATCTAAGTGAACTTAACGAATACAGGATGTATGCAGAAGTATGGAGCAATAAAAGAAGTAAGGAACGGGAAAAAAGAAGTGAAATTGGGCAGGAGGGATATTTAAAGACATTGGCGTTCGGGGAGGAGAAGAAAAGAAGAAAGATTGACAAAATAAGATTTGACTATTTTGTAGTTGCTAATTCAGTAAACTACATCGAAAAAGGGAGGAAACCATACGCTCATATACAAATGGGAGGGATACAAACCAACTCAATTATTAACAAAATTATCAAATCAGAAAGACGTATCTTGAAAGAACTGTCTGATTATTCCCACTCCGATTTTCATTCTAAAGAATATTTACCAGAAACATTTGATATAAAATTTGATGAACTGGAGTTGCATCCGGACAAGAAAACAAATAAATATTATTTTGAGATTCCTACTGACACGACTGATTTTTCAAATCCTTTCCAAAAGATAATTTTAGCACAGGTATTAGGAAAAGAAGCTCTTTCTGAGAAGCTGCAACTTTTGCACAAGGTTGACCGCAAGTATATCAGGTGCCTTTTTGAAAATCCGGAAATTTCTAAGAGAAACACGAGTTCGTCCAATACACTCTCAAAGATGTGTGTTGCCTGGCCTTTTCTTGAAACAATAGTCTTTGATTTTGCAGGGACGCTTGAAGAATATAGCGACGCCTGTTTGCTCGGAACATTAATAAAAGAGAAGGAAGAGAAGGTTAAGAGAGATGAGAAGGCAACAGAGGGTCAGACAGAAGAAGAAGGATGGCTTGATGGCCCTAAAATCGACAGTTATGTCTAGGTATTTATAAATCATCCCTCCGGCTTGCTCATACAGAATTGTACTTGCACTATTGTATGCCCAATCTGAATTTAAGAGATTTGAGGGTATTTTTCATAAGCATCGTAATCGTCATAGGGCCAACACCGCCTGGCACAGGCGTGATACTTCCTGCTATCTCTTTGGCTGCATCGAAATCAACGTCACCTCTCAAAACTGCGACCATCTTGTTTGGATCATTCTTGCTGGGCTTCTCACCGACTCTGTTAACCCCTACGTCAATCACACATGCACCCGGCTTTATCCATTCCGGTTTTACCAGGCCGGGAACGCCGGCGGCAACTATTAAGATATCAGCACGTTTGCAGTGTTCGTCCATATTCTTTGTGCCTGTATGAACAATTGTGACTGTAGAATTGGCGCCTTTTCCTTTCTGAAACATCATATTGGCGATTGGTTTTCCCACAATGTTTGAACGTCCGACCACGACTACTTCAGCCCCGCTTGTTTCAACGCCCGCCCGCACTATCATCTCCTGAATACCGGCTGGTGTGCATGGCGGGAACTTTACCTCATTACCACCAATCATGAGACGTCCGACATTTACCGGATGGAAGCCGTCAACGTCCTTATCGGGATCAATGGCATTTAATACTTTCTTTTCATCAATATGATCAGGAAGGGGAAGTTGTACAAGTATACCATTGATTGAATCATCGTTATTGTACTTCTCAACAAGAGCGAGAAGGTCCTCTTCCGAAATGTCAACCGGTTGAGAATCCTGAACCTCTTTAAAGCCAACCCTGTGGGCGGTTTTTATCTTCAGAGTTACATAAGACATGGATGCTGGGCTTTCACCTATCAGTATAGTAACAAGCCCGGGCACAACCCCATGCTTTTCTTTTATTTCAGCTACTTCAGCAGTAATTTCTTCTAGTATCTGCTCTCTGATTTCAGTACCTTTGATTAGTTTTGCAGTCATTTTTCATGTTCTCCTTTTGATAATATGCGTGATATTAAATTGTACAATACCAGTGGCATTTTATTGATTTTCCATTTGATATTGAGAAAAGTTCTATTCGATATTCATCATCTGTATTTCTTAGCTAATACGTTTAATGAGCTGAAATAATAGTAAAACAATCACTAAAATACAACTTTTTTCCCTTAATCTCTCCTGTGATTTTTTATTCCTGTCTTTTGAAAGCTTCAGTCTCAGTCTAACTTCATGTTTAGAATAATAACTCGTAATATTACAATAAATAAACCCACCGAGATGGTGGGTTTATTTATTGTAACACCACTAAAAAAAGAGGGAGCCGGGCATAAACCCGACTCCCTTTACTTGTACTGCAAACTTCTATATACATCAACTTAATGATGAACGCCATGTGTACCGGCACTC
>JAIQZU010000056.1 GCA_021776915.1 Candidatus Scalindua sp.
TCAAGGAGATACTTATGAGTAGAAAAACGGTCATAGTTGATGGATGTACTGCATGCGCGCATGTTGTCCACGCTACTAATGAAATTATTACAATCTATCCGATAACACCTTCTTCCCCTATTGCGGAAATTTGTGATGCAAAGTCCTCGAAAGGGCAGAAAAATATATGGGAATCAGTGCCAAAAGTAAGTCAAATGCAATCCGAAGCAGGTGTTGCCGGAGCAGTACATGGTTCACTTACTACCGGAGCAATGGCCACAACTATTTCCGCGTCTCAGGGTCTTCTCTTAATAATACCAAATATGTACAAAATTGCTGGTGAGTTGACACCAACAGTATTCCATATAACTGCCCGTTCTCTTGCTGCCCAGGGGTTATCCATTTTTGGAGATCATTCAGACGTAATGGCGGCACGTTCTACCGGCTTTGCCATGTTATGTTCTCAAAACGTACAAGAGGCAATGGATTTTGCACTTATCTCTCAGGCAGCCACACTTGAATCCAGAATCCCTTTCATGCATTTCTTTGATGGATTCAGGACTTCCCATGAAGTCCAGAAGATTGAAGAGCTCAGTTTTGACGATATGCGCGCAGTAATTGATGATGATCTTGTAATTGCTCATCGCAAAAGAGGCCTTACCCCTGATCGTCCAAATATTCGCGGTACTTCACAGAACCCGGATGTGTATTTCCAGGGAAGAGAAACGGTAAACAAATACTATGATGCAACACCTGGAATCGTTCAAAAGGCAATGGACAAGTTTGCTGAGGTAGTCGGAAGAAAATATAAATTGTTTGATTATCTAGGCGACCCGGATGCGGAACGTATCATTGTCATAATGGGTTCAGCATGCGAGACTGTATTGAATACCGTAGACGCGCTAAATGCCAAAGGTGAAAAACTTGGAATAGTCCTGGTCAGGCTTTACCGGCCATTTGATATAGAAGCTTTTGACGAAAGTTTACCACCAAACGTGAAATCAATTGCAGTGCTTGATCGTACTAAGGAACCGGGAGCAATAGGTGAACCTTTATATCTTGATGTCAGGACTGCCATTGGTGAGATGATGGATAGAGGCACATCAAAATTGAAGACGTATCCAAAAGTAATTGGTGGACGCTATGGTCTGGGTTCAAAGGAATTTACTCCCGCAATGGTAAAGGCAATATATGATAACCTTGCATCAGAAAAACCTAAAAACCATTTTACCATAGGAATTAAAGATGATGTCACTGGTACAAGCCTTGAATTTGATGATTCTTTTGACATTGGTGACGAAGGTGAATTCAGATCACTATTTTACGGTCTGGGAGCGGACGGCACGGTAGGCGCAAATAAGAACACCATTAAAATCATCGGAAATGAGACAGATAATTACTCACAGGCATACTTTGTTTATGACTCTAAAAAATCAGGTGCGACCACAGTATCTCATCTTCGTTTCGGAAAAGACAAAATAACCAAACCATATCTCATAAAAAAGGCAAATTTCATTGCATGTCACAATCCTTCGTTTCCGGATAAGATAGATATGCTTTCAAACGCGGAAGATGGAGCAACATTCCTTCTAACCACATCTCACAATAAAGATGATGTATGGGACACGTTGCCTGTTGAAGTGCAGAAGCAGCTTATATCCAAAAAAATGAAGTTCTACCTTATCGATGCCATTGCACTTGCTGAAGAGATTGGTCTCGGTGCAAGGATAAACATGATCATGCAGACAGCTTTTTTTGTTATATCAGGAATTATCCCTAAAGAGGACGCCGTTAAAGCAATAAAGACCGAGATTAAAAAGACGTATATGAGGAAAGGCGAGGATATAGTAAATTTAAATTATAAAGCTGTAGATTCCGCCTTACAGAATATTGTCGAAGTACCTGTACCTGTTGAGGCTACCAGCTGCAAATGCATGCGTCCTCCGGTTCCTGATCATGCACCTGCTTTTGTTAAGGACGTAACAGCCACATTGCTAGCCGACAAAGGAGACTCTCTTCCTGTATCTAAAATGCCTGATGATGGAACATGGCCAACAGGAACCACTCAATATGAGAAACGGAATATTGGTGTTAATATACCTGTATGGGAACCTGACGCCTGTATTCAATGTGGACAGTGTTCATTTGTCTGCCCGCATGCCAGCATAAGGATAAAGGCATACGACCCTTCAGAACTCAAAGACGCACCTTCCACCTATCAGTCTATAGACGCAACAGGCAAAGACCTTAAGGGACTTAAGTTTACCGTACAGGTTGCCCCCGAGGACTGTACAGGTTGTGCTTCGTGTGTCTTTAACTGTCCTGGACAGAAAAAGGATTCTGATGGAAACAAAATAGAAGGTGTTAAGGCAATAAATATGAAGTTCCAGGAGCCGCTACGCAAGAGTGAAGCAGAGAATTACGATTTCTTTCTCAATCTTCCTGAAACAGACAGGTCGAGATTCAGTGCTACCAGTGTCAAAGGAAGTCAGTTCGTCAAACCTCTTTTTGAATATAGTGGTGCATGTTTAGGTTGCGGAGAAACGCCTTATATCAAACTAATGACACAGATGTTTGGTGATCGTCTGATGATTGCAAATGCAACAGGTTGCAGTTCCATTTATGGTGGAAACCTGCCAACGACACCTTACACAACAAGAGATGATGGCAGAGGGCCGGCATGGTCAAATTCTCTCTTTGAAGACACTGCAGAATTTGGTCTTGGTATGCGTCAGACAATGGATAAGTTTCATTCTCAGGCAATTGAATTAATAGACCGTCTTGCTGCAGATCCTTCTTATGCAGATTTAAAGGAGTTATTTGGTGCAATCAAGGAAAATGCAAACGTATCTAAACAGGAAGATATAGAGGAACAGAGGAAGCGTGTTGATGCATTGAAGAAAAAACTTTCAGGATGCGATTCTCCGGAAGCAAAGAGCTTGCTATCTCAAGCTGACTATATCATCAATAAGA
>JAIQZU010000057.1 GCA_021776915.1 Candidatus Scalindua sp.
TGAACGATATCGCCCGAATGACACGCTACTTGCCTTCCTTGAATCCCTATAGATTATGCCGAACAGCCGCGCCGGAAAGACTGGTATCTCAATGCCTGTAGTATCCGGCGCGGCATAATCACGGGTGCCGCATAATGCGTGTTATGCCGCATTCGGCATAACGCTCATTCAACAGGAAATAAAAATCGTCTTGAGCGCGATCTTTCCGGTAAATTCGGCAGCGAAAAATATGCTTTTGAGGAGCTGGTTGCAGAGCTTGGCAGTGCCATGATTTGCGGCACCATCGGCCTTGAGCAAAAACCCCGCGAGGATCATGCCCAATATATTAAGGGATGGCTGACCCGCCTGCGCAGTGATAACAAATTCATTATTCAGGCCGCCAGCAAGGCACAGAAAGCAGCAGACTACGCGCTTGAAAGTGCCGCACAGGCAAACCAGCTCCTAGCCGTAGCCGCAGAGTAGGAGACAAATACAGGAAGGGCAGGGTTTTAATCCTGCCCTTCCCTCATAAATGAATTCCTCGAAAAAATTTCGCCACACGGTGTTGCCACCGCGCGGCGCTCTTTTTAAAACGGTGACACATGGCCATAAAGCTTTGGTACAGCCACCGGCTTCTTTTGTTCTTCAATCAGCACCCGGCGTTGTCGTTCTTTACGGTGCCTCTTTTCTTTCCGGTCGGCATCATCATCAAGAATGATGAACAGCACGAACCAGACAAGCATATTGAAATAATCATTTTGCGAAGCGGCGGTAAAACTGGTTGTGAGCGATAACATGGGATCTTCCTCTTTCGAGGCCCGACCAATCCGGGCCTTTCTTGGACCCGCGCACCGCATGTTCTGAAATTCCCGCACCCCGTATGGGGCCGTAACGGCAGAGAAGGAGCGCTCTTACGCGCTTGCCGCTTAAAAACTTGAAGACATGCTAAAAACGAGGGTTGAAAGGCCCCTGGCCCGAGGCCGAAGAGGAGAAGACAATGGATCACAGGCGGTTAATCGCCTGCCAGACGTTTCCATAATATTAACCCTTAAGGGTAAGAATGAAAGGAGTGCAACTTTAGGTTATATGGAAAAGAGAGAGTGTCATGAAGATGGATTTTGGAGAACGGCGCAATGCCCGCATTGAACGCTACAAAGACAAAGCTGAAAAAAATAAACAGAAATCAGAGGATTTGTTTAATGCAGCCGCTTCAGAAGTGGAGCAAATCCCTATGGGCCAGCCCATTCTTGTTGGCCACCACAGCGAGAAAAAACACAGGAATGCTTTAAAACGCCATGACAATAAAATGCGCAAAGCTTTTGATGCCAGTCAAAAGGCCGACTATTACGACGATAAAGCAAAGGCCGCAGAGAATAACACGGCTATTTATGCCGATGATCCCGAAGCGACCACAAGGCTGGAAGTAAAAATTCAGGAAGCACAAGAAACTCACAATAAAATGGTAAAGGCCAACAAGCTTGTCCGACAGGGCGACACAGTAGGATTAGAACACCTTCTGGGCAAGAAGATTGCCGCCGCAATCATGAAGCCGGATTATATGGGCCGGGTCGGTTTCCCGGATTACAAGCTTAAAAACAGCAATGCCAATATCCGCCGCATGAAACAGCGGCTTGAGGATTTGGAAACAAGATTTGAGCAGGAAAGTATCGAATATGAAATCAACGGCACCCGTGTCGTGGAAAACGTCGAAGATAATCGCCTACAAATATTATTTGAAAGCAAACCACCGGAAGATGTTAGGGCCAGGCTAAAAACCAATGGTTTTAAATGGGCAAAATCCGTAGGCGCATGGCAACGCCATCTTAATGACGGTGCCCGCCATGCCGCAGAACGCGCTTTGAAGCCGGATGAAGACCAATAAACAGCAAAGGATTCCCTTCATGCACTATATTCTGATTAATAAAGAACCGGTCCCTTGTGATGACGAGGATTTATGGCAAAGTTGGTTGAAGAAATCAAACCCGCAGGTCGCTCTTACCCAAGAGAATGGCTTTAAAATTGAAACAAACTTTTTGGGTGTCTGGATCAATCTCGATGAGCAATTAAATGAATCGCCCCTCTTCTTTCGGACCATAGTGTATGACAAGAACTGGAAAGTATTAAAGATGGCTTTCTGGACAACATGGGAAGAAGCCGAAAGGGAACACCGCGTCATGGTGGAAAAATATATCAAGAAACCTCACCAGACTGTTATCAATAAAGATATCTATTTAATACCAAACCTTATTGGGTGGGAAAGCCCATATCTGAAATTTGTAAAAATTATAAAACCCTGTTAAATCAATAAAATTCTCAAGCCCAGTATTTTTAAATGGGTTCTGATCATAGCCACATGGCAATGCCACCTCACTGACGGTGCTCACCATGCCGCAGAACGCCCTTTGAAACCGGATAAAGACAATTAAACAGCGAAGGAATATCCCTTGTATTACATCTTGATTGATAAAGAACCGGTCCCTTGTGATGACGAGGATTTATGGCAAAGTTGGTTGAAAAAATCAAACCCGCAGGTCGCTCTTACCGAAAGATACGGTTTTAAAATTGAAACGGAATTCATGGGCCGTTCTATTGTCTTTTGTGAAGAGGATATCGACAATACGCCCCTCTTCTTTCGGACCATAGTGTATGACAAGAACTGGAAGGTTTTAGATATGAACTTCTGGTCAACATGGGAAGAAGCGGAAGTGGAACATCAAGCCATGGTAAAAAAATACATAAAGAACAAGCCTCAAAAAAAATAAAACCAGAATAATATCTTTACCGCGCCTGCAATAGCGCGCCACAGCTTTTATCTGTCCTAAATTCCCTAAATTCTATCAGGTTTTTTTCTTTGCATCCGCTGGGTCTAATCCCATAAAGGTACCAAATCCGCCACCGGAAGGCAAAAAAAGAGGCCGCTTTAAGCGGCCTCTTTAAGTTTTGGAGTGTTGAGGAAAACTATTTTTCCACTTAAATAATTTTAATTCCGGGGTTTTCAATTTTTTGAACATCCAACCCACAGCTTTGAAAAATTGAAAAAAGTTTCTCTACCGTCACTTCTGATTTAAGTAAAAAGAAGTTCCCGCCGCATGCTTTCACCTCTTCCTGAACCAAGGAACTGCCGAATTTTGTAACAACGATTAAAGGAATGTCTGGGGTAATACGCCGCATTTCTTTTACTGTGGCAGGTCCGATACTATCTTCAATATTAAGGTCAAGAAAAATAAGATCAAAATCCCCTGCCCGTAAGGCTGATTCGGCCCTTTTTATACTCTTTTCATTTTTTATGTCGATGAGAGAAAAATTCTCTTTTAAAACCTCAGTGAAAGCTTGAACAAAACCGAAATCATCGTCAATAAGAAGAACCCGTTTTTCCGCATCGCTGTCGCCAAAGGTAATTTCTTCTTCCATTTTTTCTCTTTCTCGTTAAACCCATCCTCCCGACCATAAAACGATTATTTTAATAAAACAATAAGCTTCGGAAATACTCCTGCCGCTCTTTATTCCTTTTATAAAACTTGCACACCAAGATATTTTCCTCTACCTATTTTCCCGTTCTAACTCTCTTCGGATTGCCACGGCCTTATGGGCCGGATGGCAGTGCTATGTCCAGGGCTTCGGCCTAAAATGCTGCGCCTTCGGTAATCCGAGGGTTAGAACCGTCCGGCTCACCAGGTCCGGGCTTGTTGTACCCCGGACCCAAGGACAAAAAAAATGGTTAAAAGAGGCACTAATGAAATTGACAAACACATCGGTCAGAAAATCCGGGAGGCAAGATCAAAAAAAGGATTTACACAGGAAAAACTAGGAGAACATCTTGAATTGACTTTTCAGCAGATTCAAAAATATGAAAAAGGTGCCAACCGCGTATCCGCAAGTCGTCTCTATCTCATCAGCAAATTTTTGAACCAACCATTAACTTATTTTTTTAACGAACCGGAAGAACATTGGCCGGAAACCCCTGACAAGGATTTTATAACCTGGCTTGCTTTTTATAATCAGTTGCCTAAATTTATGCGTAAAAATTACCTGGAAATGGGGAAAAACCTGGTCCGGCTATCAGAAGAAAATCAATCCTGATTAAGAACCTACCGGCCCCTTCCATCGTCCCGGCCTTTTTCTTTTTTCACAACCCCTTCAGACCTGTAAATTTCTTTTATATGTTCATCAAATATTTTATCGAGCCTGGCCATTTCAAGCCGGTTATTGTCAGCAACATTTCTTATAGCCCGCCGTTCAACATCCTTTTTACTAAACTTGTCCCATTTGGCCTGTGCCGGTTCCAGTTTCGCTTGGGGTTTTCCCTCGGTGATCTTCTTTATCTCTTTGGCCAGATCCTCATCCCGTCGCTTTTTCTGTTCAAACCACTTATCGGTTTTGGCCTCCCCTTTCCTTCTTATCAGCTCGAAAACTTTAAGCCGTCCCTCTTCTGAAAGATTTTTCTCTTTCCCTTTCCCTGATTTTTCAAATTCACGGGAGATGTCATCAACCATAAGCCACCTCAAGAAAAGGTTACTTAAACGTTATTTTGATTTGAGTTGTTTAGGTTTTATGGTTTCTTTCAATATCCAGATAAGCGCAATACCCGGCAAAACCCACAAGCCCAATGTTAAGGATTATCTGACCCCAAAAGGGAAGCCCCACAATCCATGCCCAGATTGCACCCGATATTTCCGGGCCTGTCATTTCATCCAGAGTTAGCTCTACCAAAAAAATCACACCCACTAATAGCAGCGAAGCCATTCCAAATGATTTAAGATAATGCGGATGGGAGAAATTTTTAAAACCCATATCTTCATCTTCCTTTTTTCGCTATAGAAGCCCGGTGAGCGCTCTAAAGCCTTCTATGGTAATTTCCCCATAAAAAAGCTGTCCAGGAGGCTTAAAAGAGAAAGAAACCCATTATTCATGGATAAAAACCCAGTTATCTCCTTCCCACTCGATCTTTAGAAGAAGCGGGATCATTTTCTGGAGCATTTCCTGCGCATGATCTTGAGGGCTTTTATTATCTAATATGCAAAAAGGCTTAAAAAAATGAAAATCCAGCCATCGGACTTTTTTTAAATCATCTTTATTTTCTTCACTCTGATTGGGACCAGGGGAAAATAATACATCTTTTACATTTTTATGATGATCTACCCCCCAACTCATATCACCATATTCAACAAGGAAGCTCTCGCTTGTCTCGGCTTTCCAGCAACCATCATTAAATAAAACCCAGCCTTGCCGGGTTTCGGGAACAATCGTCAGCTCGACCACATACAGCACTTCACCGCAGGAAGGACAATTCCCCCACATCATAGCCGGGTAAAACCGGGAATCATCAAAGTCTCCCGCCACCGTTACCGTATCACCGTCCACCAGTTGCATGGTTACAAGTTCTTCTTTACAGGCCGGACATACAGATTTTGGACAAGGCCCCTCCCTCTTTATAAGCGTTCCTGTAAAGGAATTTTTTCCTTGAAATTCTTCTTTACTCATTCGGCTCCCTAATCATCAATATCAGAAATAATGTCAGACGGTCGGGCTATATCTTCAGGGTGTAAAAGTTTCTTTTGGCTTTTTGAACGCTTCATTCTAGCCTTTGCTCTTTCTGCACATTGTTCATAGAAATATTTAACAGCGCGGCTATTCCTGAAATATTCTCCCCGATTATCATAGATTTTATTTAGGTTTTTTTCGGCTTTATCTTTGGCCGCATCCATAAGCTGGTAGCCGTTCATCTTGCAATGTGCAAGGAAAATTTTATTTAAAGCCGCCGGTTCGATGTCCGGGAAATTGATGGTCCTGTCGAAAGCACTGGCAAGGGCCGGATGGGCCCTTAAAAAGCGCTCCATTTTTTCAGGATATCCATGTAGGATCACCATAAATTGACCCTCATATTCTTTCATCATACTCATGAGCTTATCAATCCCTATCTCCGCAAATTTCCCGTAAGTATCTTCTGTTAAATCATGGATATCATCAAAAAACAGAATCCCGCCCAAAGCCTCCCTAATTTTCTCTTCGATAAGGGAAACCATTTGTTCCCCCAGATATTCTCCGCCATTGTCCCCCTCATAACCTTCAAGATCATTAATCGGATATATTTCAATAAAATTACGATTATCCAAAATCCCCTTTACTGCAAAAACTTGTCCAATAACCCTTGCGAGGGCGGTTTTCAATGTGCCAGGATTTCCGGCAAAAACCATGTGAGTGCAATGTTTCTGTTCAAAAAATATTTTTTCTAATTCATTTTTTACACCCTCAATCCCGACCATCTGATCAAAAGCGTTCCGCAGGTTTGGTGCCGTTAAATCTTCATCCTTGCTAGCCCCCAAATCACCAATGACCCCAAGATCATGAGCAGCAGCCTTAATATCTTCTTCCCGAATTACCATCAGTTCTTCATTGGATATATGTTCTGGAGCTGTCCTTTCATTCTGTTGTTCTAATATTTGTTCAAAAAAATTTCTAACTGTCCGGCCATTAGCAAACATTTCCCCCGGTGTACTCAGAATTTTCGCAAACGCCATTTTTGTTATTTTTTCTGCGCCGGGTCCCAATGAATAATTTTCATCCTGGCACAATTTAAGAAAAATAAGCATGGTTTCTTCAAGGGTATAATCCGGGAAATGGATTTTTAAGGGCACCCGGCTTTTTAATCCCGGATTGCTTTTTAAAAATTCTTCCATTTCATCTTTATACCCCGCCAGAATACAAACAAATTTCCCTCTTTTATCCTCCAGAGCCTTGTTTAAATGATTGACAATAAGTTCCCCATCTGGATCATGGCCGCTCTTAGAACGGTAAAGCCCGTACGCTTCATCAATAAAAAGAACGCGCCCCTGTGCTTTATCTATAACTAACTTCAGTATTGCCTCTGTATGTCCGGTAAATGGTCCCACCATATTGGACCGGTCCACTTCCAAAACACCTCTTTTTGTTACCACCCCAATGTCATAAAGAATATCAGCCATGATCCGTGCCACTGTGGTTTTTCCGCTACCAGGATTGCCGGTAAACATCATATGGTAAGCTTTATTTTTACTCCCTCCCATGAATAACTTTTTTCGCCGCTCCCTATGTTTAATGCCCGCAATCAAGGTTTTCACCTGTTTTTTTACGCTTTCAAGCCCGATCATCTCATCAAGTTCATTTTGAGGGTCGCCTTGTTTTCTATAGCTAATTTCGGGAATAGAATTCTCAAACATTGTTTTCTCGAAACTAGGCTTTTTTTCTTCCTTCTTTTTTTTGGGTTCTATTTTTTCCTCTTCTTCGGGTTCTATTTCTTCTTCCCCTTCATCAGCTACATCAGAATCAAATTCATCATCATTAGAATAATTACGGTCCCATTTTGGAGGTTGTTTTGGGTCTTCTTCATCCTCAGAGCCAGGTCTAAGACCCCTTTTCGATAGTGTAGCTACGGGCGGCACTTCAGGTATGGGCAGGGGCTTAGTGACGGGCGGCACGGTTTCGCTCTTCTTTCTATTTCTGCTAAAAAAAATAAAGCCTATAAAAACAAAAAGGACCAAAAATAAACTACCGCCATATATTGAAAGATCACCCCACGCGGGATTATCATCTATCACTTTTTGCGCTGAATCTTCCATGCTTCCCGGAAGATCAGGCATTATATTAATGCCTGCAATAATCAAAATTAAAACGGTCAGAATGATACAAACCAGTTGGAGAGCATGCCAAGGATTGTCATAGGGAAAAAGATGCCCCAACCTTATTCTTTCAAGAATACGTCGTTTTGTCTTGGGTCCTGCAATACTCTTATTATTTTTTATGTGCCAGAAAAGAAAACCAACTGACAGGAGAATGATAATCGAGCGAGTTCTGTGCGTCACCCCCCAAAAATGCTCAAAATCATTAAACAAGTGTTGTTTAAAAAGTATTAGGTCAATTTCAATTATCAGGCCCGGTAAGGGATTGCTGTTAAATCGAAACAGTTGAAAAAAGGCAAAAGCCACAATAACGGTCCCGCCAACAGCAAGAACCTTTTTCAAATTTTTTGGCGGTCCTGAATTTCCCTTATTATTTTTTATCCATAAGAAAATAAAAACAACAAACAGGAAGCCGAGAACACAACGGATTTGTCCAGTGGCATCCAAAGCATCCGAATAATTTTTAACCAGGTCTCGGTTAAAAAGTATTATTTCAACTTCGACTTTAAGCTCGGCAAAGGGATGGCTAGACACGAAGAATTCAATAAACGAAAATGCCCCGATGATAATTCCAACAACAGCAAGAGGCTTGTTCATAGAATTTTCCTTTCCGCCCTGCCCTCCCGTTTCAGGAATAGAAATTTCCCCCTCCTTTACCTCTGCATTTTCTTCCTTTTTCCCGCCAACTGACCGCCGTCCTGCATAAGGATCTTCTGCTTTTTCTTCCTGTGGTCGAAAATTTTTCATGTACTCATCAACACCCTTCAGGCGATTGCTGAGCAATTGCGCGTTTGACTTTCCATGCATATCAGGAAAATTAAACTTCCCATGAACATGTACTAAAAAAACATGGTAACTATCCCGGTAAATCCTCTCTACCGTGCCCTTCTTTTGCGGATCAGGATTGCTCCGGGCCACACCATCATCGTGTTCTTCGGCGGCTGCCCGCTCGTGAAGCTCCATATCAAAGCTGTGCGCCACTTTCCTGTCAAAATCCGTCCAGCCCCCTTTTCCATGTCGGAAGCGCATTAATTGTTCGGTGAAAACGACCTCAAATGGGGTTTTAAATGATAAATAGCTCTGGCGGCAGATAATGGACAAAATAATAGTCCCCAAACCAGCCCCTACAACCTCACCGAAAAAAAATCCCGCAGCTTCCCCGGCCATCCATCCGATCACACATCCGCTAAGACCGCCGAGCACCAAAAAATAATCACTCGTTTTTATTTGCTGAGGGGTTATATAAGAACCCTTTATCACCACCTGATCATTTTCAATCCGGGTGGGAGGCCAGCCTTGAAATTGTCGGCTCATTGAATAACCTTAAATTTTCCTTTGAAGTGTGGATAGAGCGGGCTTTTACCATCGTGATAAACCACTCTTTGCAGAATGATAGGATCAAGATGGGGCCAGAGAATAAGCTGTCTGCGCAATTCATCTTCACGGGCAAAATGGTGCCCTGCTTCCGCCGCCGTCATCAGCGGGTGAATTTCATAGCTAAAAGCATCACTACTGGAAGCCCCTTGCTGGCCATAGCTCTCGCGCCGCACCTTCAAAGAAGTCTTTCCCAGACGCTTTTCAATAAAATCAAGGGTTGTCAGATCATTATTGCCGAAGAACTGAATAATCCCGGCATTGCCCATAAAGGTTTCCCATCGGTCGCTGTAAAGAGTTTTGAGCTGGCTTAAATCCTGAATGATTGGCCAGAGTTTTACCCCAAATCCGGCAATTTGCCCGGCGGCATCTTCAATCTGTTTCATATGGCCGAGAACAGGAAATTCATCGAGACACAGAAGCACAGGCGGATAAGGAATAGTTTTTTCTCTTTCCATGGCTTCCAAAGTCAAATTGACAAACATCCGAAGCCATCGGTTACAGGTGCCCATCCTGCCAGCAGGTAGGCACAAATAAATAGTCATTCCATTACGGGCGGTCTTCAGCTCAGATAAATCAAAATCATGCTTTTGCAAGACACTTTGCATGGACCCATAGCCCAGAAATCTAATATGCCGCCGAATGGTGGAAAGAACACTGCCCTTTTCATTCGGCGGTCTTTCATCAAAATCCATGGCCGCTGCCTTTATCGCATCACCAATTTCCTCTTGAATTAAATTTTCTGCATTATGGTACATCTCTTGAATAAGCTGATTTAAAGGCCCCTCCCCTTCATTCAATGAATCTTTTCCAAGGCTCAATTCCCGGTGAACTGTAACCAAATCTCGTATTCCTTCAAAACCACCATAGGTCACGACATGGAGAATTACGCCTTCAATAAAAGACTTCGCACTGTCATCCCAATGAGGGTCCGAATGGTGACTACCAGCCACCAAAGCATCAGAAATCAAACCGGCATCTTCTAAAATTGTCGGATTATCGGGTGTCAGGATGGAAAGCGGATTAAAGCTGGCCCGGTAGGGTTTTACCCATTCCGCTGTGCGGTTGAAAGGATCGAGAACGCAGACCTTCTGCCCTAATCCCTTAGCTCTCTGCAATGCGGTGATGCTGGCCAGCTCCCCTTTGGGATCAATGACAAGGACGCTACCCTGGTAATGGATCAAATTCGGAATAATAACGGAGACACCTTTTCCGGCCCGTGATCCCGCCACGGTGATCATATGCCGGTCATCCTTAATCCCGATAAGCTGATGTCCCACAGCACCAAGAAGGATGCAATCCGGACTATATTTTAAGTTATCGGCAATATCGGCAGGATTTGCCCAGGCTGCATTGGGTATGGATTCATCTTCCTTTTTTCGCTCAAGGACCCCTCTGGGAATGCCGGAAAAAATACTGGAAACCCTGTTCTCCATCTCCCTTCCTCCTCAGAAATTGCATACCGATTGGGATTCTATCATATAAAACAGTCCCTCTGGTCCGCCCCTTGATGGGATGATTTAGGACGTTTTCTACCTTGCCGGTTCTGATCCCTTTAGTATCAATCCGGGAAGTTTCTGGTTGATTTCTTTTCCCTGCTTCCCGCAACCCCGGTCCCAGTTTTTTTTGCCATCCTCATTGATATCGTGTCCGCCTTATGGGACATGCCCTTTGAAACACGCTCTGGTCTTCCCTGTTTTCCCCGTTAGCAACTTTTCCTCATTTTTCAGGCCGTCCGACATAAATGCCAGCTTTACCTTTGAATGGACCACCCCGCGTCACTTTTTCAACCCATCTTCCGCCGCTACGCGGTCTCCCGAGAAGAGGGTGAAAAATCTCCTTATCGGTGCGGTTTTTCCCTGTTCAAAGGCTGACATAGGGCCAGCCAAACATGAAAATAAGGAGAAACTAAAATGACTAACGAAAACACAGAAACTAAAACAGAAGACCAGAACAAGGGCAAAAAACCATCCCATATCGTCTACCACGTCACAAATTTTGGCAAGGATGACAAGAATTCCAAATGGGATGCAATCGGAGCCGCCTGGGAGCATAAGGACGGAAAAGGCTTCAACGTTGAATTAAAACTCTTCCCGATTGATGGAAAATTGAGCATCCGTCCCCGGAAGGTAAAAGAGGAAAACGCCTCTTAAATCTTCTCTAAAATTTGGAACGGTGCGGGCCTTCGGGTCCGCATTTTTTTTATGAAACAAAAAGGAAATGAGAAAATGCCTGTATCAGATTGCGATAACTGTGGAGCCACATACCATTGGAAATGGGAAGAGGCTTTCGAGAAATTTGGTTTTGGTGACGGCGACGGCCAGGTGGAAACATGGCAGGTTGAAGCCCTACTGACCGAAGCCGGATTTGAGATTGAAGTTAACTAGTGGGGGTTACACAACACCGTTATTACCTCTATTAAAAAAGATGGGAATGAACACATTCCCTTTAAAGATTGTGCCCACGGTTACGACGACCCAAAGGACTATCTTCCGAAAGAAATCATCCAACTCCTGGATAAAGAACTCTAGGAACAATAAATCAAAATACCAACAAAAGGGCGGGCCTTTCTGGTTCGCCCTTTTTCTCATTTTGAGACAATCTTTGTTTACCTAATCTTAAGGATAGTTTTCTACCATAGGTAGTATGCGGGCCTGAAAAAGCCATTTTTCACCAAGCCCGGATATTACGAAAACCTTCTCTTCTGAGAAGGTCTGTTTTTTAACATTGAGAAAGGGAAGGACCGCGTACTGGTCCTTCCCTTTTTTATTTTGCAACGCAAAATGGGGGGAGACCCCCGGAACCGTGTCGGTTCCTCCCCCCGTAGTCAAAGTTGGACAGCATACAAAAATTATGGTAAAGTCCCTAAACTCCCATAAATAGAGTATGATAGAATACAGCAGTTATGACTACTGCAAGTTGTGCACGGTCTGCCAAAACCTAACGGTTTTTTCATCCTTTCCGTGCTAACTTGTCCAAGGGAGTTGCTGCGCCTCCCGTTGGAAATCCCTCAGCAGTAGCGTCCTTATCGGACGCTTTTAGAGCGCTTCCGCCTCTAAAAACTCAGGACCAGAGAGTGCGCCTCTGGAACCGCTTTTGGCGGGGAAAGAAGGATCTATGTCGGAAAAACGACAGCGCAAAATTCGGGTTACTATCCGCCTCAATGAGGCCGAAGCAACCGAATTAAATAACCGGGCCGAAAACCAAAGTCTTACTTTGGCCGGTTATTTTCGCTCTGCCGTTTTAAACACTCCTCCCCCGCCCCAATCCCGCCGACCACCCGTTGACAAGGAAATCCTTGGTCAACTGCTCGGCAAGATTGGCCGCATTGGCAACAACATTAACCAGCTTGCGCGGGTTGCCAATGCCGGATCATGGCCAGATAGCCAGCAGCTTAATTCGGCGTGTGACGATATCCAGGAGATACGTCACACCCTCATGCTGGCCCTCGGCACCGACCCGAAAATAGAGCCTCGGTCTGGCCCATGATCCTGAAAGGCTCTCAACGGGGAGGTGGCCGCGCTCTCGCCCGCCACCTTCTCAACACGAAACACAATGATCATGTTGAGGTCCACAACATCCGTGGACTAGCCGTTGAAACCCTTGGGGCTGCTTTTTTGGAGATCGAGGCCGTCTCCAAAGGCACACGCGCTACGCAGCCCTTTTTTGCCGTTGCCTTCAACCCGCCTGAAACCGCAAATATCTCTATCGAGGAATTTGAGGCAGCCTTTGCCGCCGTGGAGCAGAAGCTTGGTCTACAAGACCAACCTTGCGCGTTTGTTTTTCATGAAAAGGAAGGCCGCCGTCATGCCCATGCCGTCTGGTCCCGGATTGATGTGGATCAAATGAAAGCCATCCCGATGAATCATTTCAAAATGAAGCTTCAGGATGTCAGCCGGGACCTTTTCATCAAGCTGGGGCTTGAAATGCCAAAAGGCCTGAAAAACAAAAAAGACCGCGATCCGCTCAATTATGATCTTCCTGTATGGAATCAGGCCAAGCGCCTGAAGGAAGATCCCCGTGACCTCAAAGAGGTCATTCAGAACGCCCTTAATTCCTCGGACGGACTTAAAGGCTTCCAGAACGCATTGGAAGCACAAGGAATGCTACTTGCCAGGGGAGATAAAAAACCCTTTGTCATCATCCACCACACAGGCGAACTCCTCTCAATGAAGAGTTATTCGGGTCTTAGAAAAAAGGAGCTTTTAGCCCGGCTTGGTTCCCCGGACAAGCTTCCTTCCGTGGAGCGGGCCAAAATAACCATGCAGGCCCGGATGACAGCGAAGGTGAAACAAACCCTTCTCACCATCCGGAAAAAGCAAAGACAAGCCTTAAAACCATTAAACACCACCCGCAATGAAATGAAGGTCCGCCATGGCGAAGTCAGAACCACCCTAAAACAGGCCCAGGATAAACGATGGAGCCAGGAGGAATTGCAACGAGCCAAACGCCTTCGCAAGGGCCTTATGGGCCTTTGGGATCGCATGACCGGGAAAAGAGGTAAAGTTTCCCGCCAGAATAAACAGGAGGCTGAGGAAGCCTTAAAACGCGATAAAAAGCAAAAACAAGACCTCATCAACAAACAAATGAAGGAAAGACGGGTCTTACAGAAGGAATTTAAAAAGCTCTACAAAAACCACAGACAAGAAATTACCCGCTTCCGCTATGATATGGGCTTCCTCATAAAAATGCAGAAAGCCTCTGAAAGAGCCGAAGGCCGTACCGATCAAATCAAGTTGAAAGACCATTGGAAGGAAAAACCTGATAAAGATCGGGAACCAAAAAAAGATAAGGGACAAGGCCGCGAACGGACAAGGGAAAGACCCAGAGGCCCCGGACGGGGACCAGGAAGGGGCTAATCCCCTATCCTACCGTTGATAATTATTGAACACACTCCACTGCGTCATAAGACGTATTATTGGTCGTGCCATAAACGCAACAAGCCAATGCACCTGCATCCTCACACCAAGTTTGACAAGCTCCCCTATCAGATCAGGTTTGCCGGTAGCTGAGGTAGAGACAGAACCCGAGCAGGATACTTTTTTATCAACCACCCGAAGACCACAAGGAAACTTTAAAAAAAGAATACTCCAAACTGATCCAGCGCATATTTAAATGATATTAAAAGTTCTACCCAAATGATGCCGTAATTCCATACTATAACAGTAAAGCACTAATAAACGGGCTGGGTCGGTAGTATCACGCATTTTGCAGCGTCAGTACCAACAGATGTCGTCGTATTATATGTTGTACAAGCCGTGTATCTTCTGCACGTGGTTGTTCCGGCAGTCCATTGACACGCAAGACCGCCATTTGAATCACAATTTGCCTGACAGGTCGCTTTATCCGCAGCACTAAAATTTGAAAACCCGACAGAACCGGAACAGGAAACGGCCTTATCAGCTTCCCATAAAGCACATGGTGCTTTTGCAAAAAGAATATCCCAGACTGCACCATCGCACATTTTCAAAAAGCCTGCAGAATCGTACATAACCAATCCCGCTTTCGTCCCATCACAAACATCGGCTGTATCGCTAAACTGGAAAGACCCACTGCCGCCGCCACCGGAAACAGACGGACAGCTCCAGCCTGTTCCATCCCACTGCAAACCATTACTGGCTCCTGTACAATTGATAACTTTCTTGGACAGCCAGTTTGTTCCATCACAAAATTTATGCGTTCCCGCCGCAGAAAAATATTCGATCGCCCCCTCATTCGCGGCCGGAGATGTACATGCAGCAAAAGAGGGCGCTGCAGATACCAGAAAGAAGAATGTTACAATCAATATTCTCATATTCTCACCGCTTCCATTACCATTGACACCAGGCCACATCGTAGTCAGTATTGCTTGAAGGAACCCATGTGCCACAAGATGTCGTCGTTCTACATAAAGAAGATAGCTTATTCCATTCGCATGCCATGGCGGCCTCTGCTTCACAAGCAGCCTGACATTCTGCTCTGGTGGTATGTGGGCCGCCAGAAGTCGGACCTGAAGCCACACCTCCTGAACAAAATGCTCTCTTATCCACTTCCCAATTGGCACAATCAAACTTGGAAAAAATAATAGTCCAGCTTGTTCCATCGCAAACTTTTAAAAAACCGACACTATCATACAGGAGCACCCCTTCATTACCGGCATTACAAACATCGCCCGGATCGTTAAACTGGAAAGAGCCACTACTACCACCACCGGATATAGCCTGACACGTCCAGGCCGTCCCATCCCACTGCAAGGCATTACTGGCACCAGTACACGTCGTGGGCAGGTATGGAAACCAATTTGTCCCATCACAAAACTTATGCGTTCCTGCCGCAGAAAAATACTCAATCGCGCCGGCATTCGCCGCTGGAGAAGTACACGCCGCAAAAGAGAGGGGTGGGAATAACAGAAAGAGGAAAACTGTTAAAACCAATATCTTCATAACAGGCCATTTCCTTTTTAAAAAAACAAGCATCTAATAAACACATCTCACAGAATCATAATCCCCGTTTGCGGTCGTATTATAAATATCACAAGCAAAATATCGCGTACATACGGATGTGCTTATCTGCCACTGACAAGCAACGACAGATAGCCCTTCACAATTGGCCTGGCATGTAGGTTTATCAGCCATTGCCTGACCGCTGGAAGACGATGAACCACCACAGCTCACTTTTTTGCTAACCTCCCATAAAGAACAAGGAGGGGGGCCTCCTGCCAGTGTTTGCCAGCTTGTTCCGTTACATATAACCAGCGTCGCTGCCGAATCATAAAGAATGATACCTTCATTACCGGCATTGCACGCATCTCCAGCGTCGGTAAACTGGAAAGAACCGCTACTGCCGCCACCGCCTACGGCCTGACAACTCCAACTGGTGCCATCCCATTGCAAGGCATTACCTGCTCCGGTACAACTGGCCGGCAGATGGGCAAGCCAATTTGTGCCATCACAGAATTTGTGCGTATTTGCCGTAGAAAAATATTCGATCGCCCCCTCATTCGCAGCCGGAGATGTACAGGCAGCAATAGCATCAAGCGGCCAAAGAGCTAGAAACCCTCCTAGAATTCCAAAAATGATTAATTTATTCATAACTAAATTCCACTACTTTCAACGATAAAGGAAAGAAATTTAATCGAATAGGAAAGGGCAAAAAAGACACATCCAAATCATCCACCTTCCTTTTTTGTGTTTCCAATGTCGGTAATCGAACCCGTAAAGTCTATGTCACCATTCACATGAATGCCTTTAGCATCAATCAGGACGACCTCCTTCTTGTCAATAACGATCCGCACAACACCGGATTTTTCATCTTCAATGATTTGAACACGGTCATGGCTCGTTTCCTTGGCATCCTCAGCAAATACTGCAACCGGCCCAAGAGCCAGAAACCCCATTAAAATCCCTGAAATGATTAATGTTTTCATATTTAAGTCCCCTACTTTCAATCATATAGATCAAACGTAACTGAAATACTAAGAGCAGGCAACTGCCACCATTTCATGACTGGGATTAGGAAATAAAATCACTCAAGCCACCAAAACGCGGTGGCCCGTCAGGTTCTTAGCCCCCTACCCTAACAAAGAAAAACCGCTCGCGGGATCGACCCTTGAGCGGTTTTGAGGTTTAAAGGGATTAAATACCCATGCGACGCAAACAGCGTGCCCGACTGATATTATCCAGATTGGCGAGAGCGTTACGTCGATCCGGCGTCCCCTCCCCTGTCTGAGCCAGCTTTCGGGACATCTTCCAAAAAAGAAGGCTTAATTCATATTCGGACTGGTTTGAAAGTTCGTTATTTGTAATCAATTTCATTTTTTTCTCCTCTATTTTTTGGCCCGACCATCGAGCCTTTGTTGACCCCACAGCACACAATCACAGGGCAAAGGTTCGTGGATCGGGTTTTAGGAAAAAGAGAAACGAGGAAAAAATAATGATGGCTTTTTAACACCGGACACGAAGGAGAAGGGTTTTAACGGATAAGGAAGAATGATCTAAAGAAAGGGTACAGACAGAGCGGAGAAGAAGCGCTATAAACAATCACAGGGAAATATCCGCGCCCTGCCCTGCCGGGTTTTAAAATAAAAGAACTTAAATATTAAATTTTTGAAAAACTTTAATCCTTCAATATTAAAAAAAGGAAAAAAGAAGGTTTCTATAAACTTTAAAATTGCAAATATTGAAAATTGAAAAACTATGGTTCTTATGAGCTTTAATACTTAAAATATTGTGTTTTTAATTATTGAAGATTTTATATTTTTGGGTAATAAAATTCCTTGCTTTTGAAATGTTTGAATTGTAAACTCATAAAGAGTTGAAGTTCTTTGTTTTTTCAGGACTTCCATTCGCAATTCCTTAAGTTTTTAAATTCTTGAAAACTTCAATCCTTCAAAACTTTGGTTCTTTAAAATGGATATAATTGCCCTTCTAGCACAAAAAGGCGGGACCGGAAAAACCACTCTGGCCTTATCCCTTGCCGTGGCCGCCGTCAAAAAAGGAAAGCGCGTAGTGATACTCGATCTCGACCCGCAGGCTTCCGCAACCAACTGGAAAGACCGCAGAAAAGCAAAAGCCCCCGCTACATTTTCAGTACAGCCGAGTCGCCTGACGCAAATGGTAGAGGCGGCCCGCAGCAAAGGAGTTGATCTACTGATAATCGACACCCCGCCTAAATCCGAATCAGCGTCCCTGGCCGCAGCGAAAGCGGCAGATTTGGTCATTATTCCCTGTAGGCCCCAGATATATGACCTTGAAACGATCCCGGCCACAAAAGACATTATCGGCCTGGCCGGAACCAAACGGGCAATGGTGGTACTGAATGCCGTGAATGTTCAGGGTCAACGCCATATAGAGGCAAGTAATATTATCCGCAAAAAACATGATTTGCCCGTAGCGCCTTTTCTATTCGTACAAAGAGCGGCTTTTGGGGACGCTCCCAATGAAGGCTTGACCGCACAGGAACTTGAACCGGAAGGGAAGGCGGCCCAGGAAATAAGCAAACTTTATAATTTTATTATTCAAATTTTTCAAACCTTGAAAAAGGAAGATTTACAAAATCTGCCAAAAGAAGAACCGTTAGCAAGAGAGGAACAACATGCCTAGAAAAAGTTTGGAAGATGTAATGGATCTGGATGAAACCTTAAGTGAAATTGCAGGCCAGGGTAAAAAATCCGCCACAGTAGTCGAAGAACCCGTGGTACTGAAACAGGTCAAGGCAACAAAATCCGATAAAAGCAAAGCCGATAAGAAAAAGCCCGATCTGGCGGAGATAAAAAAAGTGAATATTACCGGTTATTATGACCCGGAAGTTAAATCATCCCTCCGCATGGTCCAGGCAAAAACCGGAAAAAATATTCAGAGCCTTTTGGCCGAAGCCTTAAATGATCTTTTTGCCAAACATAAAGTTCCGGAAACCGCGCCCAAAATTTAAATCCGCCGTTTTTCAATAATTGATTCGGCGGATTTATTGACCGAAAGGGTAGGGGACCTGAAATTTAAAAGGAAAAAAGCCAAGGAGATTAGCGGCTTGCAAAGCCCTATGCAACAAAGGGTTGTAAAGAATACAAAAGTACACCAAAATAAATTAGCCCAATCGGGAAGACAGCCTTCTCAAAGGCTTACCCGGTCGGGCTTGTAAAACCACAAACTATCGGCCACAATTTTAATCACTTCGATTATTCAGTAACGCAACATTCAAAGGAGTTCTACCACATCCACAAAAAAAAAGGCCGGGCAAGGACCCGGCACTTTCATAAGGAATACTTAAATCTGTCAGTTTAAGTTTCCTTCATTTTAAAATTCTTTGCAAGCATTTCTTGCAATAAGTTTTTGTATCTCAAAATAGATTTACATAACACAAATCAGGTTTCAAATAATGATAAAAAGCCCGGCAATCCACAGGCTTTCCACCGAATCAGTTGTAAGCATAGAAAAGTTCGATCACACTTTAAGAATACCGAATCCGGTATCACGATTTTTTAAACCAACCAAGGGAGAACAATCCGCCTAGAAAAAGAAAAAGCCGGGCAAGGCCCGGCGCTTTTCGAGGAATTCTTTAATCTCACAAATTAAGTTTCCTCTATTTTAAAGATCATTGCAAGCATTTCTTGCAACAGATTTCTATTGCCTAATTCCAGGCGGGTTTTCTCCTTAACACCTTAAGGAGAAACCACGATGCATATGATGACACCAGCTTTTAATACACCTGAATATTGGCAGGCTGTATCAAAAGGCATGATCACTTGGAAAGAAGCAGAACAGGCCCAGGCCAAGTATGAGACCCGCAAGAGGCGGTCTTTACAAACCTGCCATCGTTTCACGCTAGCCGAACGTGAACGCTTTGCAGTGCAGGAAACAAAAGCCTATATCCCGGAAATGTCATCACGCATGGATCGCGACAGAAATTTATACGCTGAAGCCCGCACCGTAGCGCGCCGCTGCATGGAATGGGCCTACAGAGAGAACAGGGGAGGGCGCACGATCATGACTACAGTCGGCTATATTGCCAAAGCCATTGGCAAAAGTCCGCGCATGGTACAGCGTTATTTAAGAAATCTTGAAAAAGAAGGGTACCTGGAAATAAAGATAATGCGCAACGCGGCAACAGGAATGGTCCAATGTCTTGAAATTGCCCTGTCAGCAACACTTTTCCCGGAACATCACAAAAAAAGCTGGCCTAAAAAGCTAGGAAAACCGGATACGACATCCATGTCACACACTCAGATTCATATAAATTATATAAAGGAAAGTTCCTTTGAATGGGCCTTAAGATGCATGAACGGAGTCTGGGATAGTTTCTCCAAAAACACCCAACCCCTATTTATGGAAAAATTTTCGACCTGAAAAGCCAAAAAATCGAAATTGAACTATCCTAGCTTCCCCATCAAAGGCCGGAGCTTATTTAAACTATCGCAAGATTGCTTGGCAGGAACGCAAAAGGCTAAATTTAAAATTACTATGTAAATAGTTGGGCTGAACCGAACCCATGTGGAAGTAGAGCAGGGTACTTGCTAATCTAAAAATAAATTCATGACCGACAAAAAACAAAATTCCTTTCCCGGTTTTTTAAAACTGGCTGAGAGTTTACCCAAAATCAAAAAGCCGGACGAAAATATTATCCGGCTCCTGGACAAGGCCGAACTCATCAGGAACGGGGATCTTGGTGAAATCCTCTATCAACACACCGTTTTTTGTCAGACAGGTTTGCCATACCGCGATCCCGGCCCGAATGTGGTAAATTGGGACCGCTTTCAGGGTTACGCATCACTCCGCATCAGGGCAGGGGATATCTTTGACCAACCATCCGGCAAATGGCAACCGGTCGGCTTACCCTTCGGGCCAAAGCCGCGCCTGATTCTTCTGTACCTGAATGCGGAAGCCCTGCGCACCGGCTCCCCGGATGTAGAAGTCGAAGACAGTCTCACAGGTTTTGTCAAACGGATCGGCCTTCCCTCAAAAGGCAAAAACATTCGTGTCATAAAAGACCAGCTCTCCCGTCTCTCCACAGCAGAAATCAAACTCTCCATGCAGTTTAATGACCGGGTTCGCCAAACGCAGGGTCATATCGTCAGCGGCTTTGATCTCTGGTTTCCAAAACACGAAAATCAACGGGTTCTCTGGCCAACAGTCGTGACCCTTTCACAGGAATATTTTAAGAGCCTCATCAACCATGCGGTGCCGCTCTCGGAAAATGCCATTATGGGCTTGCGCAATAACGCCCTGGCTCTGGATGTTTATTCCTGGATGGCACAGCGCCTTCATCGCGTGCCCAGAGACCGTGCTCAATTCATTGCCTGGGCAAGAGTGAAGGAACAATTTGGTCCTGACTATGGCCGTATGGATAATTTTAAAAGGGTCTTCCGGGGTGTGCTCAAAAAAGTCCGGCAGGCTTATCCGGACAGCCGGTTTAAGATCGACAAAAGAGGAATGACCCTCTTCAACTCACCCTCGCCGGTGCCGAAAAGATACTATTCACTCCCGCAAAACGCTTGACCCTCTATGACTCAAAACTGTGGAAAACCTTGTGAATTCAGGGTTTTATCCACGACCCTTTTGTAGGGCAAATTCACGACCCCTTTGTAGTAAAAACCCGGAAAATTACGCGACCCTTTTGTAGGACAAGCCTATAGTCTTTAAAGACCTATAATAAATAACCTATAGTAGCCACAGCTTCGCTGTGGAAAAAGGACCCTTTCCTGACGGAAAGGCCCAATACTTCCGGGCCGACAAAAGAAAATATCAACGTGCTCGCTTCTGTCAAAAAGTGGGTCCTCGCCATGCTCGTTTTTTTAAAAACACAAAAAAACTGCGCGTGGCTCCGGTCCCGCCTGCGGCGTTTTTGACTTTCGCTGTGCGCGTCGATTTATTAAAAGTGTCGGCTCCGGAGGAATGTCAGCATTCGTCTCTCCAAAGGAATAAAGTAAAAAAATAACAAAACACCGGGGCGGCGTGATATTCTACGACCTGCGTAGAATGTAGAACTTACACCCTTATCAACCCAAATTTTTTAAAACCATGGCGAACTGGAAAAAGCCAATTCATCCCGGAGAAATATTGGCAGAGGAGCTGAAAGAAATCGAATTAAATCCACTTCAACTGGCCGAGCGTTTGTTTGTACCGGACAACCGGATTTACCACATCCTCGACGGCAAACGCGGCATTACCGCCGATACCGCTCTACGGCTTGGCCGGTTTTTTGAAACCGGCCCGGAATTCTGGCAGAACCTGCAAAAAGCCTACGAGCTGGCCAAGGCCTTTGAGAAAGCAGGGGAGGGCATCAAGAAAATAAAACCATACAAGAAGCCCAGAGGCAAAAGACCAAAACAAAAAGAGCTGAAATTTTAAAATAAGGCCTTGACATGTGTTGTCAAATATGACAACATCTTCTTATGTTGGAGACTGAAAGAGACATTGAATGGATCGCTACTGCCCTGAAGGACTTTAAAAAATTTCCGGAAAGCGCACAAAGAAAAATTCTTGTGGCTCTAACCGATGCGGCCCAGGGCGCAACCGCCGATATTGCCAAACCCATGAAGGGGCTAGGGGCGGGAGTTTTTGAAGTGGCCCTGAAATACAAGACCGATGCTTACAGAACAGTGTATGCGGTCCAGATTGATAAAAACATATGGGTCATCCATGCTTTTAAGAAAAAATCAAAAACGGGAAAGAAAACCCCAAAGCAGGAAACCGACCTGATTAAAAAGAGAATTAAGATTTTGAAGGAGATGTTGAAATGACCAAAGACGATAAAATCGAAGTGGTACATGGAAGCGGGAATGTTTTCCGCGATGTGGGATTCCCAAATCCAGACGTGGAACAGGCCAAGGCTATTTTGAGCGCCCAAATTATTAAAGCCCTCGACAGCCGGAAATTGTCTGTCCGGAAAGCACAAGCTCAAACCAAAGTACAGGCGGCGGATTTTTCTCGCATCCGGAACGCAGACCTTAAAAGATTCACCATTGATCGGCTCATGACCATTCTAGGCAAGCTAGAGCCAGAGGCGGACATTAACATGAAAATACGGCTTCCGGCGAAACGAAAAGGGCAGGGCAGGGAACAGGCTTCCATTAATTTATAAGATTTCACAATAAAAAAAGCCGGAAATATTTTTGACGTTGAAATGTTGGATTACCATTAGGAGATTTTACAATGGCAATGAAAAACCCACCCCATCCTGGCCAGTCCGTAAAGGTTGCCTGTCTGGAGCCGAATGATTTAACGGTTACAGAAGGGGCAAAAATCTTGGATGTTAAGCGCCAAACCTTAAATAATTTGGTTAATGGAAAAAGCGGAGTTTCGCCGGAAATGGCGATACGCCTTGAAAAAGCGTTCGGTGGTACGGCCCGCGTGTGGCTTGCTATGCAGGCAGACTACGAATTGGCGCAGGCCAATCAAAAGCGGGTAAGATCAAGGTGAAACCCTATAAGGCTCCGAAAGGAAAAACACCACCGCAAACAGAAGTGAATTTATAAAAATGAAGATCAATAAAATTCGTCATAGAGGCTTGAAGCGGTTCATTGAAAAAAACCACGCAAAAGACTTACCCGCTGCAAACGTGGAAAAGATCAGAGATATCATCACCGCTTTACTGGTAGCTGACAACACTGGTGACGTGCCCACCTTTCCGGGATGGAAGTTTCACAAGCTCACAGGAGACCGAAAAGGGCAATGGAGCATCACTGTATCAGACAATGGCCGGATTACTTTTGAAGCGCAGAAAAACGAAATACACGACTTAAACTTTGAGGGTTATCACTAATGACCAACATAGCCATGACACCATCACATCCGGGTGAGTTCATCCGCAGACAAATTTTTGAGCCGTACAATCTGACTATTACCCAAGCCGCAGAAATTCTTGAGGTACGCCGTGCTGGGGTATCTGATTTGGCCAACGGTAAAGCCGATCTCTCCCCGGAAATGGCATTAAGAATAGAAAAAGCGTTCGACGTAAAAATGGATTTTCTTCTTCGGTTGCAGGCCCTATACGAGACGTATCGTATGCGCCAGGCAGGGGATAAAATCAGCGTAATCCGTTTTCAGCCGGAATAAGGATACCAACCCATGAAAACAACGATTCACGGCCAATTAACTTTAGAGCAGCTCTCAGAAGCCCTGCAAATGGCTATTGCCCAGATGCAGGATGCAGGGATTGAATATGTGCAGGGCATCAATCTTTATTACACGCCCGTCGATATTGACGAACGTGAAGTCACAATCTGGGACGATAAATTAAAAAAGGGCCGGAAAGTAGCTCGTGAAAAATTTGAAGTGGAGATTGAAGAAAAAATAGATTTGCAATGAGTCCAAATTGACATAAAACCGCCAAATGGGTTAAAATGGTAGAAATCAGATTTCCAGAGAGGGCGTAGCATTGACACTCACCATAGGCGAAGAATTCAAAGGGGTTGCAACCCCAACTCAGGAATTAGCCAGAAAACTTCTTAGCCTGGCGAGCGCCGATAATGATTCCATCATAACCGGTATGAAATCCACGAAAGGGCAGGGGAGCAACGCGGGTAAAGCAGAAAAAGTGAAAAGTGATCAATTTGCCCAATGGTTCCAGCAGCAATCCCTCGAATATCAGCAATTATACAACGACACATGGAGTGACCTGCAAGACGCGCAAAAAGAAAACGCGGAAGAGCTGGACCGCGTAAACCGCGAACTGAAAAAAATCAAAGACAGCATCAAAGAGATGAATGAAAACGCCCATAAACTCCCGGACGGTACGGCAGTTTATTTCACAGAGGATCATTCAGCCGCCTATACGGCGGATGGTCTTAAGTTGGAAGATGACGAGATAGGGAAGCTTGCATGGAATGATAAAGCTAGACCTTGGGAAGAATTCGATGCCAAAGACAAAGAACGGGACAAAAAAGAAGCGGAACGGGACGGACGATTAGAAACCAAGGCAAAGCTCGATGATTTCGAAAAGGAAATGCAAGAGGGCCAACCCACAGAAGAGCGCCTAAAAGAAATCAGGAACGACTTTGATAACGATTTTGCAGAACTAGAAGCTCCCAAAAACCAGAATATCAATCCAGCACCAGCTAATTAGAAAGGTATTTATATGAAATACTTCATAGCCCTTATTCTGGGTGTGCTTCTCTATGCGCCCGGTCCTGCCACCGCTATAACCGGCCAGGACGTGATGGAAAAAATGTCAAAGGACCAACGACATGGCTATTTTTCAGGCTTGGTGGACATGGCTATTCAAATTTATCATGTTGAAGGTCAACATCAAAAAAGGACCTGTATAAGCGAGTGGTTCTATGAAAATCCAGAATCTGGAAAAGAATGGGATCAAATTTTGGATTTATTTGAAGCTTACCCCGAAAAAGAAGCCACGGCGATCATGTATGTGCTTTTGAAGCGCCAGTGCTGGAAGAAGCTCAAACACGCCGAGGGCAGCACGAAATAATTAAGTCGAATCAATCTCTTGTAATCTTTTCTTGACCGTTTTTCCAGAATCATGCCATTGTCCGGGAATGGAAATAGATTTTAATGATTCATACACCTTGGAAGAACTTTCCGGAGTTTTAAAAAAAGCCTTCTACCAATTAAAGGACGAAGGCGTGACCCATGCTAAAACCGTAAGATTATCTTTAAGGCCGGGCACTAAAACCCTGACGGCAAAAACTAAATTCTGGAACGATACGGAAGTCCTAGAATATCATCATCCGGCAGAATACGACCACAAACAAGAAGACCCGAAACCCTTGCATCCGGCCACTAGACCGCCCAGCCAGGATTACATTGAAGCGATAACAAAGGAAGCTGATAAAGAAGTTAAGAATTGGCGTATAGCCACTACGACTTGTCTTAATCGGGACCCGCCTTTTAAAGACCGACCGGCCTTGCAGCAAACAGGCCAGTCATTGCAGGACCGGCTTCTGCCTAAGGCTCAATCTAGAAACGCTAAGCTTCGAAAAGAACTAGGCCTCCCCTATAACGAGAAACATATAATTTCGGCAAGAAAACCACGTTAAAACTTTTGCCGTCCCAAGTCATTTCCCCAAGCAAAGCTTCCTCTTTAATTCCGAACCAAACACGCCTAATTTGACATAATACATTTGTAGGGTTTAAAATTAACAGTACAGAGAAAAAAGCCACAATCTAGAATTTTGGGGTATGAAATGATTGTGAACCTGCAAAATGATTTTGAAAACGCAACAAGTATGGACCCTGTTCAGGGTCCTGCCACAGCCTCTACCTCTCGACTTTCTTCCCAACAGTATCTTTATGAAGCGACGCTCGATACCCTCCAGACCAGCCAGAAGGAAATTACAAGGGCAATAAAACTCGCCAATCGTACATTAAAGCTCATCAATACCCACCTCGAAGAAATGCGCGAAGCCGCTCATGAGTTACCTGATGGGCGTAAGGTTTTCATGACCAGGGACCGTAGCGCCGCCTATGATGAGCAGGGCAGGCCATTAACAGAAGAAGAAAAGGACCTGATAGATTGGGACCCGGCAGCGCCTTCATGGGAAAAAAGAGAGGAAACACTTTCAAGCAAAAAAAATGTACTAGATCAATATAAAATTCTTCAAAAACATTACGGACGGCTTAACGAATTTAATAACGAAATGGAAGGACAGAACCTTTCTCCAAAACTCCTTCATAAATTCCGCCACGAAGCCCGGCTTATGAAGGTTGAAGCAAACGCCATTGAACAAAACCAACTCGCCCCGACATGGGAAGAAATGCAGGCGGAATTGGCAAAGCGGGATATGGTCCTGAACCAACACACGCAACTTAGGGAAAATTACCAGAATGTTATTGACTTAAAAAGCGAATTGAAAAAAGCAATGCAGGCCACCGAACCTCTTCATCACCATCAACACGACTTACCAAAACCCTCACCCACTCAGGAGTTCAACCCCATAGCGGTAAAACCGGGCCTTAAACCGGCTTTCGCTTTTAACCAGGCATCAACGGGTGCAGAACCCGAACCGCTCCCGGAAAACAGGGAAGAACACCCATCCCTGGACGGCCCAAAACCCTCTTAATAAGGGTAAAGTGAGCATAGCTGTCATATGACCTCAAATTAAAAAATAAAGTATTTATTAGGATTCTTTTAGTCTTTACAGGGTTATGATTGTATGATAACCTTGTTGCCATGAGGGGTAAAAAGCGTCATTCAGGCCTAGATAATCTCCTGGACCTGGATGGCCAGGTTCTTGTTATTGATCCTAATGGAAAATTTTGGGTCAAGTTTTCCGTTAAAAAAGTAAAACCAATACCAGAAAAACCACATGGTTTGGACTATTCCCTAACCCTTCATGATGGAACCGGCCAACGTTTAATAGGCTTTGATAATGCTCATGCGGTTCAATCAGGTTCAGGCCCCGGAGCAAAGAGAAAAAAGGAATTTGACCATAAACATAGCCACCGCACAATCAAACCCTATGAATATAAGAGTGCGGCTGATTTGTTAACAGATTTTTGGGCTGAAGTGGATAAGGTGTTAAAGGCAAAAGGAGTAATCTGATGAAGACGTTAAAAATAGGAATTTCAAGTTATGAGACTATGAAAGCTCGTACAATGGCCATTGCTAAAGGGGAAAGAAAACCAAAACGTGGAGAACCCAAGATTTGGTTTACCTCCATGGAATCCTTTTCCAAGGTTCTTTCAGATCGAAATAGATCCCTACTAAGGCTCATTGTTGAAGCTCAACCAGAATCCCTGGCAGAACTGGCAAAACTTTCTGGGAGGGCTAAGTCTAATTTATCTCGAACGCTCCGCACCATGGAAGGATATGGCCTTGTGCGTCTTGACAAAAAAGCTGGTGGAAAAATTGTTCCCCGTGTCCCATACGAAGATATTGTCCTGGATGTACCAATCAAGCCCTATGAACCAATTGGGGCTTGATTAAAGTATTTGAAACATTTTAAGACCGTCAATTTCCGTATGATACATTATCACCTCTTTACCGCTCCCGGCCTTGATCCCGGTCTATATTTTTTTCAGCTTTCTCCTTGCTTTCCTTCCCGCCACCAAACATCCTGGCCCGTTCCTCGTCAGCTTTTTTTCTAATCGCCTTACGTTCTTCATCACGGTCTATATTTTTTACAGGACCGCCTTCCCTTTTCTGATCTAAAGACAAATCAGGAAAAGGGGATAGCCCGTGTTCAGCTTCCACAAACTGTTTTGCTTCACGCTCCGTTCCTTGAATTTCCACGGACCCGAAATGTTTGCCATTTAAAATAGTCGCACTAAAACCCTTCTCATCCTTCAATGGTTCTAAAAACCCGGCCAACTTCCCATCAATTTTAAGCAAGATTTTTCCCGCATTGTCTTGAACCCACTCTTTCCTTTCTTCCGCCTCTAGCGCTAATTCACGGTCTTTTACCAATAATTCTGTGCAGCAATCCCGCGCATGTTCCTGATCCGCGCTTAAGCCCTTTTCTAAAGAAATATCATTAAGAACTTTTTCAGCTTTTTTAAGAGTCTCCCTGACTTCTTGAGACAACCGTTCCTTCATAGAAATTTCTCCTATTTTCTTTTCTTTAAAGCTTCAATGCCACAATAGAGCATGACCTATTATACCTATTTGCTGATGAGTGAGAATGGAAAGACCTACGCCGGACAGACAAAGAACCTGAAGCGCCGCCTGAAGGCTCACAATGATCCGGATAATAAAGGTTATACCAGAGGTCGCAAGTGGTATTTACTCGCCGCCTGGCCCTTTGAAACCCGTTACGAAGCCCTGGTCTTTGAAAGAGGCCTGAAAGTCTTCAAACTCCGCCGCAGGATCATCGAAAATCATCCACGAACTCAGATCTTATTAGATCGCCACGATATCAATCTTTCCTGATTCATTTTAGGACAAGCCCGAAGCCGGGTACCCCGCTTGCATAAAAAATATATTAAAAAGACCAACTAAAAAGCCTCCAGGAAATTCTGTCTTGCCTCTCATTCTGTTGTATGTCAGAATGTCAAAAATATTCCCAGGAGGGCAGGGTGGCAAAAAGAAAAGATCGTAACGAGTTTTCCAAACTTATTGAAAAAACAGGTCTTTCAAAAGAAGAAATTGCTGAACGCTCAGGGTACAATGTAAGAACAATATATCGCTGGGAAGCCGGTGAAACCTCACCCAGAAAGCCTTTTCTTGAATGGCTCCGCAAGCAAGCCGAACAAAATGGTGGTATTCAGAGACTGTCTCCACCAGGTTTTACCTTTATCGATCTTTTTGCAGGAATAGGTGGTTTACGAACCGGTTTTGAGCGGATTGGTGGAAAATGTATTTTTACAAGTGAATGGGACCTGGCATGCCGCAAGACCTATCAGGCTAATTTTCCCTGCGATCATCCCGTGGAAGGGGATATTACTGTTATACCGGAAGAAAATATTCCCGCGCATGATGTCCTTGTTGCAGGTTTTCCCTGCCAGCCATTTTCTATAGCAGGAGTATCCAAAAAAAATGCCCTTGGAAGACCCCACGGCTTTTTATGTGAAGCTCAGGGCACATTGTTTTTTGATGTGGCCAGAATTATTGCTCACCACAATCCATCGGCGTTTCTCCTGGAAAATGTCAAGAACCTGCTCAACCATGACAAGGGCAACACCTTCCGCGTAATCCGCAAAACTCTTGAAAAGGATCTTGGTTATCATATCGACTGGCGCGTGATTAACGCTAAAGGTTTTGTTCCACAAAACCGGGAAAGGATATTTATTGCCGGTTTTCGCCGGGATACAGGGTTTGATTTTGGAAAACTGGTGCTTCCTCAAGAAGCCGAGTGGCCCAAAATGTCAGCCATCCTTCATTCGGAAGACGGTTCCGAAACAGAAGAAGCTCCCTACACTGTTGGTACAAAAGCAAGGGTTAATCCAAAATATACGCTTTCGGACAAACTCTGGACCTACCTTCAAGACTACGCCAGAAAGCACAAGGCAAAAGGGAATGGTTTTGGCTATGGCCTTGTTGGCCGGAACGATGTAGCAAGAACCCTGTCTGCCAGATACTATAAGGATGGCTCCGAAATTCTGATTAAACAGCGGGGTAGAAGGCCCCGCCGCCTTACACCTAGGGAATGCGCACGCCTTATGGGTTTTGACAAGCCTGGAATGTCATCTTTTCAGATACCGGTGTCAGATACCCAAGCCTACAAACAATTTGGAAATGCCGTTGTTGTTCCCGTTCTGGAAACCGTTGCCAATCTCATTCAACCCCATATCTATAATGTTATGCACCAGGATTCCCGCCAGCAAAATCTTTTCAATGGAAAAGAAGTAGAATTGCTTTCCGGCCATGGTTGATATTGTTTCTCCCGAAACCCGTAGCCGGATGATGGCAGGTATCCGTGCCAAGGATACAAAACCGGAATTGATAATTCGCAAGACATTACATGCTCATGGTTTCAGGTATCGCTTGCATGATAAAAATCTTCCGGGAAAGCCAGACCTTTCCTTTCCACGCTACAGGGCCGTAATCATGGTACATGGTTGTTTCTGGCACGGGCACAACTGCCACCTGTTCAAATGGCCCTCATCAAGAGAAGAATTCTGGCGAAAAAAAATTAAAAGAAACCGTGAAAAAGATTCCGAAACCCTTGTTACTCTCCATGATACAGGATGGCGTGTCATGACAATCTGGGAATGCGCCCTGAAAGGCCGAACCCGCCTTCCCCTTGATAAAATTACCCAGGACATGTCCACCTGGTTGCAATCGGATCAAACAAGTCTGGAAATCATGGGAAACAAAAGAAAGATCGCCGAATGAAAGAAGGTTTTCTCTCAAATTATTTTGAAGGTGTTTCGGCCAAGCGGCTTAGCGCGGTTGAAGCTGACCCTGGCAGGTCAAACCAGCACGAGTTTAACGGTGTAAAAAACCTGAAAAAACTTTTTGGACAGGGCAGACTAACGGATTTTCCGGCCCGCTTTCTGTGGCTCGGGGAAGAGAACGAGGGCCTGTCTGAAGATTCCTTGGTAACCTGGTATGATTCAAGGGAAAAACACCCGACACGGACGGAACACCGACTTTATTTTAAAACTAATCCTGTCATGGAAATGGCCCGTGAGGGCGATCTCCTTGTAGTTGCCAGAAGACCTGGAAATGAATTGATGATTATTGTGGCCAGCAAAAACACAACTGTTGAAAACCAGTTGCTCTGGCTTTTTGGCGTACCGGTTCAGATTGGAACAGGCTTTGAATTTCTGGATATTGAAGATAAAAAAAATATGGAGGTCGATTTTGCGGCCCGGTTTATTCTGGAAGAACTCGGCATCGAAATCGAAGACCCGGAGTCTTCCCGGTTTGACGCATTGCTGGAACCGTTTCAGGGCAAGTTTCCCAAAACTATGGAATTTTCTGCTTTCGCCAGAGAAACACTCCCTGATGTTACTCCCCACGATGGACCAGACGTAGCTTTGATAGCCTGGATAGACCGTGAAGAAAAATTGTTCAGACGGCTGGAACGCTATATAGTTTCAGAACGTTTGAAGCAGGGTTTTATCGAGCCTGATGGCGCAGATGTTGACGGCTTTATCAGTTTTTCTCTGAGTGTTCAGAACCGCCGGAAGTCAAGGGCGGGTTATGCGCTTGAAAATCATATTGAAGAAATTTTTCGTTCCCTGTCCATTCGCTATGACAGGGAGGCTGTAACGGAAAATAATGCCAAACCGGATTTTCTTTTTCCAGGAAAAAATGAATATCATGACGGGGCGTTCCCGGATATTAACCTGAACATGCTCGGAGTAAAGTCTTCCTGCAAAGACAGGTGGCGGCAGGTTCTTTCCGAAGCGAACCGGATACCGGACAAACATCTTTTCACACTGGAACCCGGAATCAGTGAAAACCAGACCAATGAAATGGTTGCCCAGAGGCTTCAACTGGTCCTTCCCAAAAGCCTGCATTCAACCTACCGGCCTGCACAGCAAGAATGGCTTATGGATCTGAATGGATTTATTGATCTTGTCAGGGAACGTCAGGAAAGTAATTAATAAGACATCCCGTTGATGATAAACCTCAAAAACATTATCTTTCTGTTTTTACAAGGATATACGAAGCCACCGTAATTCTGACCTGTCCAAATTGCGTTGAGTATTATCACGCCTATTCCCTTTTCACTTTCCGCATTCAAAAAATTCTGCATGGCTGTCATAACCCTTCCCGGCCATGATCGGTTCGCCACGAAGACCACCCCGATTAGGAGTGCATATTTTATAATGGTTGCTACAATCAAAAATCGCTAACACAGGTTCCTCCCCGGTTTGATAATACGGAGGCATAGCTTCGCCAACTTCGCACTTAAAATTCTGGCCGTTATGCTTCCATTTAAGCTTCCAAACCCTGTCTTTTAAAACCGGTGTCTGAACAAATTTGGCAATTCCTTCATAAACACTTTCAGCTTCTTTTTCATCTTGAGCATGGGGCATAAAAAATTTCATATAAATCCCTTTCAAATAATATGATTTGTCTCAATCTAAATAAGATTTCACATCTTTAAAATCAAGCATTCCCCCCAATTTTTATGTTTCATGTCCCGATCATTTTCACTCCTTTACTGGTTTCCCTCAATATTCATGCTTTGTAGCCGGGCGCGCCTTCGGTTCAAGGTCCGCTGCGCTCTCCACCTTGACCCGTTCAGCTTTACCACCCGGCTTATTCCTCCGCATGTTGAGAAAAACCTAACAGCAAAGGAGATACCAATGTTTACTCATAACCAAATCATTCAAGGTGATTGCATCGAAGTCATGAAATCACTACCAGATAATACCGTTGACCTTGTAGTTACTGATCCACCATATTTGGTCAACTATAAAGACAGAAGTGGCCGCACCATCAAAAATGATAATTCCCCAGATACAGTCTTGGATAGTTTTCAGGAAATCTACAGGCTTTTAAAGCCTGACACCTTTTGCATCTCATTTTACGGATGGAACACCGTTGATATCTTTTTCAAAGCTTGGAAGGATGCCGGTTTCAAGCCTGTAGGCCATATAACCTGGTCTAAAAATTATTCCTCTCACATCGGCTTTCTTAAAGCCCACCATGAACAAGCCTACCTCTTGGCTAAAGGCAGACCACAACAACCGTCTAATCCTATTCCAGATGTTCAACCTTGGGAGTACAGTGGCAATAAAAACCACCCTACTGAAAAAGCCGTTACCATCCTTAAACCTCTTGTGAAATCATTTTCAAAACCAGGAGATCTTGTTCTCGATCCATTTTCCGGTTCGGGTAGTACCTCAGTCGCTGCCAAGTTTACAGGCCGCAATTATCTTGGCATTGAGCTTGAGCAAAAATATTGCGATAAAGCTCGTACTCGTTTAGAAGGAGCAGGCCGGTATATGGAATTACTCAAAGCCGCCTGATCCCATAAAAATATAGAACCTGGGCCACCTTCAAACGCTGTAACGTGCACTTCCCGAAAAAACAGCTTGACCGGGTGATTACCGTATTGCAAAAACAACAGTAAAGGAGAAAAGCAATGTTAAAACCTGAACCAATGCAACTCGCACAGATCATTAATAACAAAATTCGTGATCTATACGAAGACGGCGAATTATCAGATATCGAGCAGGACGAAGCTTTTGGCTATACATGTGAAGCCGTTTTTGGTTTTAGCCCAAATGAAGTTGAAGGCATCCATACCCACAAGACAGGCATAGGTGATGGTGTTTGGTTTCGCTTAAAAGATGGCCGTGTCATTAGTGGCTTCCGTGAGGAAAGCGATCCAAACCCAAACCTTTACGACGCGGTATCCACTCAAACAATTCTGAAATAGTGCTCAAATAATTCCGAACTTAATAGGGAATAAAAACAGTAATGTAGACTCATTTAAAAATTTTCTTTAGAATAGAAGTTATGAGCAACGAAATCGAAGATATTGTTATTCCTATCCTTCAAAACATCCAGGGTGATTTGGCTGTGGTGAAAACCGATATTGGGGTATTGAAGGAAAATACCGGGAAAATCGACCTCCGTTTAAAGGCGGTCGAATCTCATATGTCCGGTTTTATGTCCACGTCAAAATATTTTGAAGCGGAAATGGATGAATTGCGGGGTCGGGTCGAAGATTTGGCAAAAGACCATGACCCTGATAACCCGCCAACCTAGATTGCCCCTCTTCCCGTTTTAATTTCCGCTTTTAGCAAAAGCCACAATAGCAAGACATTGAAAATAAAGGTTTTTTCGGCTTTACTTTTATGTTATTGTGGCTTTTATGAAGGATAAAGGAAAAGCCACAATTGAAAATGAACCCTGGAACAAGGGAAAAGCCGTCGGGCAAATGACCCCGTTTAACCCGGATCAGGCCGATCTCATCCGCACGATATTAAAATCCGATCATGCAACTTTCACCGAAGAAGCCGCAAACCACGCGGCAAATAATAAATCATCAAAATCTAAAACCGCATCCCGAAAAGCCCTTGGTGCGCTCCGCGACCTCGCCATGTTCAATACCGGAATTGATACCATGCTCCGGGCCTCTGATCTTTTAAAGCTCCGCGTCATCGACGTGGCCGATCATGAAGGCAACATCATAGAAGAATTTTCCATCCGGCAGAAAAAAACCAAAAATCCACAAGTTGTTGCGCTTTCTCACAACAGCCGGGAAAGTTTGAAAGCCTGGATCAGTGCCACCGGAAAATCTTCAGAGGATTTTCTGTTCACCAGTATAGGCAACCGCAACAACGGCGGGCCTCTATCTCGCAACCAGTACGCCAATCTGGTTAAGAAATGGGCCAGCCATGCCCGCCTCGATCCCAAGCGCCACAGCACCCACTCCATGCGCCGGTCCAAATCTGCTGCCGTCTACGAGAAAACTCACAACTTACGCGCCTGCCAGCATCTTCTCGGCCATAAGAGCATTGCCAGCACCGCTTCCTATCTGGCCGTAGACCAACGTGAAGCCCTCGACCTCGCCAAAAAGATAAAAATTTAAAACTTTAATTGTCCATTGTGGTAATCAAAACGGCCCGATATGCAACGCCAGCCTTATCAATTCGTTCAACAAAACTGTCCGCAGCAATTTTCCTTCCTATATGGTCCTCCAATTCATGTAGGTTTTGTTTATTTAATTCAGAACCCATGTTATCTTCCCACGCTTCTTCTGAAATATGAATGATCAGCTTTTTCCCGCCAACAGTAACCTTAAATCTTAATTCCGAGTTCGTGAAATCATCTTCTATCTTTTCAAATATCATTTGCAATATTTCCTTCTCTTGCTTTGTAACCTCTACTGAAAACAAGTCCAACCTACAAGTCAGCTAAGGGACCGTCAAGTTTTGGAAAACGGCCTTGTACCGTCCCTCTGATGCCTATTCATCCGTTCTTGCTTGCGTTTGGTTGTAACCCTCATTCCCATCACTTTTCCGGTTTTCTTAAATTTAATGCCTCATAGCCGTGCGCGCCTCCGCGTCAATGGGCTGGCCCGCTCCATTCGCCTGCCGGCAGGACGGCAGGCTCCCGTGTGGCCCATGACCCGTTCAGCTCATGCACCCGGCAAGGTTTTCAGCATTAAGAAAACCTTCAAACAAGGAGATGGTTATGAACAACACAAAACGCATTGCAGAATTAAATGATATTTGCCGGAAGGCCCTGGGTGTCGGTGGTCGTTTTTATCAAACGCAGGGAATTTCTTCCCTGCCTTTAGAGGACCAGTCGGCCATTCGTGAAAAGTTGGAACGTTTCAATGTTTTTACCGAAAACAATGATCCTCATGGTGAGCATGATTTTGGTTCTTTCGACCACAACGGTCAAAAAATCTTCTGGAAGATCGACTACTACGCACCGGATATGGAGCATGGCAGCGAAGATCCCGCCGATCCGTCAAAGACGGTTCGCGTTCTTACCCTCATGCTGGCAGAGGAGTATTGAGCCATGGCCGGTGATCGTCAAACACACGAATTTAGCTGGCGCGGTATTACTGTCCGCGTCAGCTATAGCCCGGACTGGCTTAACCTGTCCGATCCGGCTATGGAAGTCGCCCACCTGGAAGTCAATTCCATCAATCCAGACCGTGCGCCCCTGCCCTTCACTGAAACCGGCTACAAGTCGCATTTCATCCATCCGGATGAAATCGAACATGCCGGAGGGCCAGAGGCTTACGCCCGCGCCTGGCTCGATCACGCCGCGCAATCCCCGACCTGGATCAAAAAAGAAGAAGTTGCAAAGCAACTGTCTCTTTTTTAAAGGACGATTTTTTATAACGGTGAAACATGGCCATAAAGCTTTGGAACCGGTAGCACTCCCCTACCCCGGATTTTCCGTTTTTCTCATCAATCTTAAAAAAAAATGACCTCCCAGGAAGCCCATAGAGCGTGTTTTCCGCCCTGCCCTATATGTTTGTATCCCCGAAATTCGGAGTTCCTTTCAGTGATGCCCTTTCCACCGGGTTTTATCAGGATGGAAAAATTACTTATAAAAACAGCAGAGCCGCAAAGATTGATCCAAATTAAAAAACACTTTTAGATTTGTCTTTCTTTCTAATCTGTGGGGAAAAGCATTTCCCCTGGTCTTAACCAGTCCGGGGATCCGGCAAACCGGATTCTCGCCCTGTTTTCGACACACCCCTTTCTAGCGGGGATGCCCCGCAACGCCCCGTCTATGGATGGACTTTTCGGCCAGGTCATAAATGACCTGGCCAAAGTCCGCCACATCTATTTTTCTCCTAAGGGCGGTGCCCTCGCGCCCGCAATCCACTCCCCAACCTTCCGCGCCCAGAAAAAGCCTGGGCTTGTGCAGGCCGGGCGATCCCCCTCGGATTGCGCTTGCTACCCCCCTCTCCGTCCGAGAGCCAGGGTTGCATGTATGCGCCCCTTCTCAATGAGGGGCAGAGCAAAACAAAATAAAGGAGAACTAAAAATGTCAGATAAAATTTATCAGATCGTTACAGACCAGATCATCAAACAACTGGAACAGGTAGATCAAGCCGACTATAACCAGCCGTGGTTTTGTGTCGGGCACTCTCCCGTTAATTTACGCGGTACGGCCTACCGTGGAATTAATCATATTCTTTTATCCCATTCCGGT
>JAIQZU010000058.1 GCA_021776915.1 Candidatus Scalindua sp.
CGAGATGGTGATGCCGGGGGACAATGCTAATTTGCAGATAGAGTTGATAACGCCGATAGCGATGGACAAGGAGTTGAGGTTTGCGATAAGAGAAGGTGGAAAGACGGTAGGGGCGGGTGTTGTTACTAAAATTATTGAATAGTGTAAACGTAAAGCGTAATGGCGAACTATATAACTTTGGCATGTACAGAATGTAGCAGTAGGAATTATAGAACAAGCAAGAAGCTGAAGCAGGCGGAGCGTCTGGAAATGAAAAAGTTCTGTAAATTTTGCAGGTCGCACACATTACATAAAGAGCAAAAAAAATAGAAAGAAAGGTCTGTAGCTCTAATCGGCTAGAGCACCGGATTCCAAATCCGGGTGTTGGGGGTTCGAATCCCTCCAGACCTGCCAGAAAATTTTACTATAAAGAGTAGCGTAGCGAGTATGACATTTCAAATTTATAAAAAGGGAATGGGTGTATATGCAAGAAGTGCGGTAGCAGGGCTCTTTGGTCTTGCTGCAATATTTGCCACATACTCTTTATATGGGGCAATGATAGACCTTCCGGAATTCTATGCCGGTGCCAAGGTGCCCTTGCTGGATATAAGTTTGACTTGGGGGGTAGCTGGTTCGTGTGCCCTTTTTGTTTTGTGTGGCATATTTATATGCTTATTTACAACTGGTTTTGAAATAGGGCTTAAGGGGTTAGATGGTAAGTCCAAGAAGGCTGTAGAGTTTTTTATAGAAACACAGGCAGAGCTTCAAAAGGTTTCATGGCCGACAAGGAGCGAATTAGTTGGCTCAACAATTGTTGTTATCGTATGTCTGGTAGTCTTGGGGGTGTATGTTTTCTGTGTTGACTGGGTAGTGTCAACTTTTATGAAAGCTATAGATATATTGTAGTAAGTTTTTTGTGTCTGGGGTTGAGGGATAATAGCGTTGAATATCTTAAGGTTTGAGATCACGTCTATTCGAACACTGCTAATTCAGAAATAGCCGAGTGAGACCCACCATCTTCCTGCTAGGTAAGTTTTAAAGAGCTTCACTAAAGAAAGAGTAGTTAATAATGAATATGAATGTATAGCGTTTTTAGTTTTGATAAGAATTATTGTTTTATGTTATGGGGAAAAAGTGGTTTGTGCTTCGTGTGCAAAGTAACAAAGAGGATAAGGTCAAAAGTGATTTGGAGAAACGTATTAAAATCCAAGGAATTGAGGGCCTTGTCCCAAAGATTTTAGTGCTTAGTGAAAAGGTATCTGAAATCAAAGGTGGAAAGAAAAGAGTAGCCGAAAGGAAGATATATCCGGGTTATATAATGGCGGAAATAGAGGTTGATGAGAAAGGTGAAATTCCGGAAGAAGTGTGGTATATGATTCGTGAGGCGCCTGGAGCAGGTGATATTATTGGTGGGGATAGTAAGCCGATACCAATGAAAGATAGTGAAGTTGAGAAGTTATTAGAAAGAGTAGAACGAGGGGAAGAAAGACCGAAGGCAACGATAGAGTTTCATAAGGGAGACAAGGTAAGGGTGAAAGAAGGGCCTTTCGAGAACTTTGATGGAGAGGTAGAAGAGGTCCTGCCAACGAGCGGATGTTTAAAATTAATGCTTACAATTTTTGGCCGGCCAACACCTGTAGAATTGGAATATTGGCAGGTAGAGGCAATATAATATATATCATTTAGTTTAGAGAATTTAATGGCAAAAGAAGCTGATACTAAAATAAAATTACAAATCCCCGGAGGGCAAGCTACTCCAGCGCCCCCTGTCGGCCCTGCTTTAGGACAGCATGGGGTGAATATTGGTCAATTTGTTACTCAATTCAACGAGAAGACCAAAGATTTACAGGGGACAATAACACCTGTGGAAATCTCGGTTTACAAGGACAAGTCATTTACTTTTATTATCAAATCACCTCCAGCTGCCGTATTGCTCAAAAAAGCTGTGGGGATAGCAAAAGGCTCTTCGGAGCCAAACAGGGACAAGATAGGCACTGTAACAAAGTCTCAGATTGAAGAGATCGTAAAAGTAAAGCTGCCAGACCTTAATGTGAAAAACCTTGATATGGCCGGGAGGATTATCGAAGGTACTGCCAGGTCTATGGGTCTTAAAGTAGAGGGCTAGAAATCTTTTATATATGTGTAAGGGAAATTAATAATGAAGTTAAGAAGTAAGCGTTACGTCGAATCAAATAAAAAGGTTGAGAAATCGAAAGAATATGAACTTGAAGAAGCGGTTTCAGTCCTAAAAGCCTTTAGCAATACTAAGTTTGACGAAACTGTTGACATTGTCATGAAATTAGGCGTCGACCCTAAGCATTCGGATCAAATAGTCCGTGGGTCATTCTCGCTGCCGAAAGGGATTGGAAAAGAAGTCAGGGTAGCAGTCTTTGCCAGTGGAGACAAAATAGAACTGGCACGGAAGGCAGGTGCCGCCGAAGCTGGTGGTGATGATTTGCTCAATAAAGTCGAGGGAGGGTGGTTAGATTTTGATGTGGCGATTTCAACTCCAGACATGATGGGCAAAGTAGGTAAGCTAGGCAGAGTTCTGGGCCCACAGGGTAAGATGCCGTCCCCAAAATCAGGAACGGTAACGAATGATGTTGAAACTGCCGTTAAGGAATTTAAGGCAGGCAAGATAGAATATAGAACAGATGCTGGTGGTAATGTTCAAGTGCCTGTGGGAAAAACATCTTTTCCTGAAGAAGACCTGGTCGAAAACATTAGTTCATTTATAAAGCATATTGTTAATAATAAACCACCTGCAGCAAAAGGGATATTTGTTCAAAAAATATTTATTTCATCTACTATGAGTCCTAGTGTAAGAGTTGCTCTGGCCGCATAGTAAAAGCATTTAGTGGGTTTTAATAATGTCTAAAGCGTTAAAGAAATTGATTGTTGATGAACTTATAACTGACTATAAGGGCAGGAAAAACCTTGTTGTGGCAAACTTTAAGGGGATAAACGCTCACCAGTCTAATGTGCTAAGAAGTGATCTGAGGGAGAAAAATATTAAGGTGAGGGTAGTAAAAAATTCTCTTGCTGCTATAGCATTTAAGGAAGTAGGGATTTTGGAGCTTGGGCAAATGCTTGGTGCCCAAACGGTTGTTGCGTCAAGTGACGATGATCCTGTAGAGCTGGCAAAAATGCTGAAAAAATGCTCTAAAGAGATATCAGATTTTAAGGTTATAGGTGGTTGGGTGGATGGAGAGCTTATGTCATTTGACAATATTAATACCTTGGCATCTATTCCGTCCAGAGAAGTGGTTTTAACACAAATAGTATTTGCTATACAGGCACCTTTAGTCCAGATAGCAAATGTATTCAATGCCACGGCAAGCAGCCTGTGTCGGGTTTTGCATGCGATAAAAGAGAAAAAGAGTGATGTTTAATATAAAGAATATTTAAAAGGTAAAAGGAGGAAGTTATGGCAACAGATACAGAAGTAGAGAAAACTGAGCCTACTGAAAAGATTACTCAGGTACTTGAGCTGGTTGAGGGAATGAGTTTGCTTGAGGCTTCTCAGTTGGTGACGGCGTTTGAGGAAAAATTTGGTGTTTCTGCTTCAGCGGCAATGGCAGTTCCGATGGGTGGCATGGCATCGGCTGGTGGAGATGAGGCAGCTAAGGAAGAGAAATCTGCGTTTGATGTTATCCTTAAGGAGGTTGGTGCAAACAAGATTCAGGTTATTAAGGCTGTTCGTGCAGAAACTTCACTTGGGCTAAAAGAGGCAAAAGCATTGGTAGATAGCGCTCCAAAACCAATAAAAGAAGGTGTTGCAAAGGATGAGGCGGAGAAGGTTAAAAAAGCATTGGAAGATGCGGGTGCGGTGGTTGAACTTGCGTAAAGTAGTAAATTAAAACCCCTTTTGTTGGAATGCTATAAATAAAGTATGAAGATGATAAAGAAGAATATAAGAAATTACGGTAAAATTGCCGACGCGATTGAGATGCCGAATCTGATCAGGACTCAGACTAAGGCGTATGCTGCTTTTTTGCAGGAAGACGTGCTTCCGGAGAAGCGCAAGAATCTAGGCTTAGAAGCTATTTTGCGAGAGACTTTTCCAATAAAAAACTATGACGAAACGATTAATTTAGAATATATAAAATATGAGATAGGGAAACCACGTTACGGTCCGGATGAATGTAGAAAATTGAAGTTGATTTACGGCAAACCGTTGAGGGTCTGGTTAAGGTTAAACAAGGAAGAGCCTATTGAAGAGGCCGTGTATTTGGGAGAAATTCCGGTTATGATCGGCGGTGGTGAATTCATAATTAATGGAACAGAAAGGGTCGTCGTAACTCAACTTCACAGGTCTCCAGGTGTGGATTTTGTCGAGGAACTGCATGCAGAGAAGAGAATGCACTCTTGCCGGATTATCCCGGAGCGTGGCAGTTGGATTGAGGTGGAAGTTGGGAAAAAAGATGTTTTGACTACCAGGGTTGATCAAAGTGGTAAATTCCCTGCGACATGTTTTCTGAGAGCAATGTCAGAAAAATATTCAAAAGACGAAGACATTATCAGGTTTTTTTACGAAACGGAAACGGTCAGTATTAAAGATTCTGCTTCGATAAATAAACTTAAAGACAGGTATTTAGTTGGTCGGTTGATTAACCCTAAAACTGGTGAGATTATATTGGAAGCTGGAAGGCAAATAACCGAGGATATGGTTAATGTTATATCGAATTCAAATCTTAAAAAGATTGAAGTTATCAAGAGTATGGATGATCCTTTGATTCTTAATACGCTGGAAACTGATAATGCAGAATCTCATGAAGATGCGTTGTTGAAGGTTTATACAAGATTCAGACCTGGCAATCCTCAGCAATTGGATAAGGCGAAGCAATTGTTTCATGATAAGTTTTTTGATCCAAAAAGATATAAATTAGGTCCTGTTGGTCGATTTAGATTAAATAGAAAGTTAGGGCAAGAAGTACCTAATAATGAAATGACTTTACAACCTGAAGATTATATAAATTCTATCAGGTATATTGTTACACTTAGAAAAGATGAAGGAAGTATCGACGATATAGATCATCTTGGCAATAGGCGCCTCCGAACTCTTGATGAGTTATTTGGCGAAGAATTACGTAGAGGATTTCTTAAGCTGAGAAGAACGGTCCAGGAAAGGATGAATACTAAGGATTTTGAGCAGTTGACACCAAGGATTCTCATAAACTCCAGAACAATTTTTTCAGCAATAGAGTATTTCTTCAGCCGTGGCGAGCTATCTCAAGTATTAGATCAGACCAATCCATTAGCACAGCTTACACATGAGCGGAGATTAAGCGCCTTAGGACCGGGTGGGCTTAATAGAAAGAGAGCCGGATTTGAGGTTAGAGATGTTCACCTTTCGCATTATGGACGAATATGTCCTATTGAGACTCCGGAGGGTACAAATATTGGATTGATTGCATCATTAAGCATATATGCATCAACTGACGATTATGGTTTCTTGATTTCTCCATACTTAAAGGTCAAAAACGGCAAACTAACAGATGAGATTGTCTATCTTCGTGCCGATGAGGAAGAAGGCAAAACTCTTGCACCTGCAGATACTCAGCCGTGTTTTGGAGGTAAAGGATTAAACAAGGAGGTGCTTGCACGTTTTAGTGGTGATTTCAAGCTTGTAGATGTAAAGGATGTTGACTACATGGATGTGTCACCGAAGCAGTTGGTAGGGGTATCTACAAGCCTGATCCCATTCCTTGAACATAGTGATGCGAACAGGGCATTAATGGGATCAAACATGCAGAGGCAAGCCGTGCCGTTACTAATAACAGAGCCGCCACTTGTTGCTACAGGTATGGAAAAATTGGTTGCACAGAATTCCAGTATGGTTGTCTGTGCTGAAAATGCTGGTACTATTACTAAAGTTGACGGTGAACAAATAATTATTAATGACAGTGATATATACAATCTAAGGAAATATGTTGGCTTAAACGAAGGAACCTGTTTAAACCAGAAACCTATAGTGGCAGAGGGGCAAAAGGTAAAAAAGAATGAAATTATTGCTGATGGTGCTGCTACTTGTAATGGTGAATTGAGCTTGGGCAGAAATGTATTGGTGGCCTTTATGACATGGGATGGTTACAATTTTGAAGATGCTATGGTGGTTAGTGAAAGGTTGCTCAAGAACGACAGTTATACGTCAATTCATAGAGATGAGTTTGAGGTGGAGATCAGGGAGACAACACTTGGGAAGGAGGAATTTACCAGGGATATACCAAATGTTTCCGAGAAAGCTCTCAGTAATTTAGACGAAAACGGTATAATTCGTGTTGGAACGAAGGTAAAGCCTTCAGATATTCTTGTGGGAAAAATTGCTCCAAAGAGTAGAAGTGAGCTGTCTCCGGAAGAAAAACTTTTACATGCAATATTTGGCAGAGCTGGAGAGGACGTTAAGAATGTTTCTTTGGAGGTGCCATCTGGTGTGGAAGGGATTGTTATAAATACACAGCTTTTCTCTCGACGTGCCCATCTGTCAGACGAACAAAGACAAAAGATTGCGAATGAGATAAAAGTTGAGGAAGATAAATTCGCTAAGGCAATATCAAAAGAATTTGTGAAAATGATAAAAGAGCTGGAGCAGATTTTTGACGGTGTTCTTGTAAATTTAGAGACAGGCCAGCCTTTGAAAGTATCATATGGGACAGACATCAACCGTATTCTTGATTTGCAAGAGCAGTTTGATATTAGAGCCTTTGATTCTGGTAGTAATAAGAGGAAAAGTGAAAGAGCGTCGAGAATTTGTAATGAGTATAACGAAGGAATTGAATCGTTGAAGGAAGAAATAAAAACGCAAATAAGTCAATTAAAAAGGGGGGATGAATTACCAAGTGGTGTATTGGAAGTGGCAAAGGTTTCCATTGCAACGAAAAGGAGACTGTCTGTTGGAGACAAAATGGCAGGAAGGCATGGTAACAAGGGGGTTATAGCCAGGATCCTGCCCGTGGAAGATATGCCATGTTTGGAGGATGGAACACCGGTTGAGATGATTCTGAATCCCCTCGGAGTTCCTTCCAGGATGAATCTGGGCCAAATCCTGGAAACACACCTGGGTTGGGCTGCAAAAACATTGAATTTCCAGGCTGTTACACCTATTTTTGATGGGGCAAAAGAATATGAAGTAAGGGATACTTTGAAAGAGGCAGGACTTCCGGAGGACGGCAAGACTACATTGTATGATGGTTGTACTGGCGATGCCTTTAATCAAAAGGTCGCAGTTGGATATATGTATATGTTGAAGCTGCATCACTTAGTTGACGAGAAAGTACACGCCAGAGCCACGGGGCCGTATTCCTTGATAACACAACAGCCGCTTGGAGGAAAGGCGAGGTTTGGTGGACAAAGGTTTGGGGAAATGGAAGTGTGGGCATTAGAAGCCTATGGGGCTGCTTATAATCTGCAAGAACTTCTTACTGTGAAAAGTGATGATGTAGAGGGTCGTACCAGAATTTACGAGTCAATGGTTAAGGGTAAGAATACGCTGGAAGCAGGAACTCCTGCATCATTCGAAGTACTGACCAAAGAGGTTGAAGGACTCGGTCTTGCCTTGACACTTGAGAAAGAAGAAAAGCTTTAAATAAACAATTTAGATTGTTATGTGCTTTATTATTTTAAAGCGCATGATTGAAGTAATTAAAATTTATCTCTTTTTTTAACGATAAATGGAGATTAACTAATGACAGTTAGCACATATGAAAAGATAAATGAATATAGCTCCGTGAGGATATCATTATCATCAACAGAGAGTATCAGGAGCAAGTCATATGGTGAAGTAAAAAAACCAGAAACAATAAATTATCGTACATATCGTGCAGAGAAAGATGGGCTTTTTTGTGAGAAAATTTTTGGCCCTGAGCGTAATTGGGAATGCTTTTGCGGGAAATATAAAGGTATTAAGCATAAAGGGATTGTCTGTGATAGATGCGGGGTCAAGGTAACTCATTCTCGCGTAAGAAGAAAAAGGATGGGACATATTGGTCTGGCGGCGCCTATTGTTCATATTTGGTTTTTTAAGGCAATGCCTTCGAGAATAGGAACTCTTTTAGGCATGAAAACTAACGTTTTGGAAAGAATTATATACTTCCAGGGTTATGTTGTGATAGATCCGGGAAGTACGCCGCTTAAGGAATATCAATTGTTGTCGGTTGATGAGCATGCAGAGGCTCAGGAAAAGTATGGAGAAGGTAGCTTCAGTGCCGGTATGGGAGCAGAAGCGATACGGACAATACTTAAAGGCCTGGATTTAGAGAAAATATCAAAGGACCTTAGGGCAGAACTAAAGGAAACAAAATCCAAACAGCGAACCAAGGATATAATAAAAAGATTAGCAATTGTTGAATCTTTTAAAGATTCTGGAAACGAACCTGATTGGATGGTTATGGACGTTGTTCCGGTTATACCTCCGGATTTGAGGCCGTTGGTATTATTAGAAAGTGGAGACTTTGCCAGTTCAGACCTTAACGACTTATACAGGCGTATAATTAATCGAAATAATCGTCTTAAAAAACTGATAGACCTTAATGCTCCGGAAGTAATAATTAGAAATGAGAAAAGAATGTTGCAGCAGGCTGTAGATGCGCTTTTTGATAATGGCAGAGGCAAGCGTCCTATTCTGGGAAGCAACAGCCGTCCTTTGAAATCTCTGACAGATATGATTAAGGGGAAGCAGGGAAGATTCAGGGAAAACCTGCTGGGTAAGAGAGTTGATTATTCAGCACGATCAGTAATAGTCGTTGGCCCTGAACTTAAATTAAGCCAATGTGGGCTACCTAAAAAGATCGCACTGGAATTATTTCAACCATTCATAATTCGACGTTTAAGAGAAATTGGGTTGGCAGATACAATAAAGAGTGCAAAAAAGATGTTGGTAAGACAAGATGAAGAGGTTTGGGACATTCTTGATGATGTGGTAAGGAATCACCTGGTTTTGCTTAATAGGGCTCCGACATTGCATCGTATGGGAATTCAGGCATTTGAGCCGATTCTCGTGGAAGGTAATGCAATAAAGCTTCATCCATTGGTGTGCCGTGGATTCAATGCTGACTTTGATGGAGACCAAATGGCAGTTCATTTACCCCTTTCCGTTGAAGCGCAAATCGAAGCAAGAACACTGATGTTATCGACAAATAATATTTTCTCTCCTGCTTCGGGCGAGCCTATAATTACTCCTTCACAGGACATTGTTCTGGGTTGTTATTTCTTAACTACCCTGATAGGAGGACAGGATGAAGAAAAACTAAAAAGTTTCAGTAATTATGACGAAGTATTAATGGCTTACGCTATGAAGAAGATTGGTGTTCATACTCGAATTAAACTCAGACTGGAACCAAACAAAACTGTTAAAAATGGTGAAGGCGGACAAGTTGAGAATACATTATGTACTACTACTGTAGGCCGTGTTGTATTTAATGAAACCTTGCCTCCTGAAATGCCGTTTTATAATTACCCTCTTGATCATAAATCAATAAAAAGTATTATCCAGGATTGTTATAAGATATTGGGAAAAGAGGCCACTATTAACCTGTTGGATAAAATCAAGGAGACAGGTTTTAAGGAGTGCACAAAGGCCGGTCTTTCTCTTTCCATAATGGATTTAAAAATGCCAAAGAAGAAGGCTCAGATATTGGAAAAAACTCAAAAAGAGGTGGAAAAAACACAAAAATTATACCATAGGGGTATTATCACGGAAGGTGAAAGGTATAATCAGGTAATAGATACTTGGACATATGCCGGTGAAATAGTAGCGGAAGAGATGCTTGATGAACTTAAGGATGACATAAGAGATGGGAAATCGTACCTTAACCCGGTATATTTAATGTCTGCATCAGGGGCCAGGGGCAGTACCCAGCAGTTAAGACAGCTTGCGGGTATGAGAGGCTTAATGGCTAAGCCGTCAGGCAGGATAATAGAGACGCCAATTAAAGCAAACTTTCGCGAAGGGTTAAGCGTATTGGAATATTTTAGCTCAACCCATGGTGCGCGAAAAGGACTAGCTGATACGGCATTAAAAACAGCAGATTCTGGTTATTTAACAAGGAAACTTGCAGATGTAGCACAAAATGTTATTGTTACCTGCCATGATTGTGGAACCGTTAATGGTATCAGTAAGAGCGCCGTTTATAGGGGAGACCGTGTTGAGGTTCCTCTTTACAAGATAATAACCGGTAGGGTGTCATTGAACAATATTGTGGACTTGATTAAGGATGAGAAAATTGTTAAAGAAAACGAATTGATTACAGAAGAGAAAGCAAAGAAAATTGAGGCGCTGGGTTATGAGAAAATCCGAGTACGCTCTGCGTTAACATGTGAGGTGTCGCAAGGTTTGTGTGTTAAATGTTATGGTATGGATCTTTCTAAAGGTAAAATGGTAGAAGAGGGTACAGCGGTGGGAATCATTGCTGCAGAATCAATAGGGGAACCTGGTACTCAGTTAACTATGAAAACATTTCATATCGGTGGAACTGCAACACGATCAATTGAAGAATCAGAAATAAAGGTTCGGAGGGCCGGCCGGGTCAACTATAGTAATCTAAATGTAGTAGCGAATCCACAGGGAGAACATATTACCCTGGGAAGCAAGGGGGAGATCATCATAGTTGATGACAAGGGCAGACAACTCGAAAAACACGCCGTGCCGCTTGGTGCAACGATTTTAGTGAAGGAAAATGAAAAGGTTGCAGCGAGTCGAACAATAATCAAATGGGATCCTCATATGACCCCAATCCTCGCTGAGATGGGAGGTAAAATTCGCTTTGAAGATATAATAGAAAATAAAACAATGCGTAAGGAATATGATGCTGTAACCCGTATTAAAAGAAAGGTGATTGTAGAGCATAAAGGAGACCTTCATCCTCAAATAATTCTTGAGGACAGTACCGGGAAAATCCAAGGGCTTTATCCAATACCGGAGAAGGCGCATATAGAGGTGGAAGAGGGTTCAAAGGTTGTTGCCGGTACGCTTCTGGCTAAAACTCCCAGAGAGATTACGAGAACAGAGGACATAACTGGTGGACTACCCCGAGTATCAGAGATTTTTGAAGCCAGGAGGCCAAAGGATCCTGCTGTAATGAGTGAAATAGATGGTACAGTTGAACTTGGTGAAAAGAAGAGAGGGAAAAGGACAATAATTGTTAAAGGTGAATCCGGAATGGAAGTAGAGCATCTCGTTCCTCGCGGTAAACATTTAAGGGTGCACAGGGGTGATCGAGTAAAAGCGGGAGATGCGTTGGTAGAAGGCCCTCTGGTTCTTCAGGATATCTTAAGGATTTGTGGTGAGGAAGAATTACAGCAGTATACACTGAAGGAAGTTCAAAATGTTTATCGTTCACAGAACGTACCAATCGATGATAAGCATGTTGAAATAATTATCTCGCAGATGTTACGGAAAGTGCAGGTAGACGAAGCTAACGATACAAAATTACTACAAGGTGCGATTATTGACAAGTTCAAATTTAAAGAAATAAATATAAAGGCAATAGAAAGCGGTAGTAAACCTGCCAGTGCCGAACCGTTATTATTGGGAATTACTAAAGCCTCCGTACAAGCCGATAGTTTTATATCAGCGGCATCTTTCCAGGAAACAACCAAGGTATTAACAAAAGCTGCTCTGGAAGGAAATAGGGATATGCTTGTAGGACTGAAAGAAAATGTAATTCTCGGACATTTGGTGCCAACAGGAACGGGATACAAACCATATCTTAAGTTGGTTACAGAGAAAGATGTTATAGAAACGTCTGATGATAAGATTGAAGAGAAGGACGAGTTGTTACCAACTTTATCTAATTAAGCCAGAGGGGTAATATATGCCAACAATAAATCAGTTAATAAGAAAAGGCAGAAAAAAGATAGTGAAAAAAAGTAAAAGTATTGATTTGGAGGAATGCCCGCAAAAAAAAGGTGTTTGTCTTCAGGTTATGACACGAACACCTAAAAAACCTAATTCCGCTTTAAGAAAGGTGGCAAGGGTAAGACTGACAAACGGAAAAGAGGTTACGGCTTATATACCGGGTGAAGGGCACAACTTGCAGGAGCATTCAATAGTTTTGATAAGAGGCGGGAGGGTGCGTGACCTTCCTGGAGTTAAATATCACATAATAAGAGGTAAATTGGATACAGCAGGCGTAGATGGTAGAAAGCGCGGCAGGTCTAAATACGGGGCAAAAGGTTCAAAGTAATTTTTAGTTTATTTGTTATTTGATGGTGTGGGAGATAATAAATGGCACTGCAATATAAAAGCACTGAAGTCTATCTAAAGCCTGATGTGCGTTTTAAAAGTACTTTAGTTGCTAAGTTTATTAATAATTTAATGCATGAAGGCAAGAAGAGTGTTGCCGAGAAAGTTTTTTATCAGGCAACAGATTTATTACAAACTAGATTTCCCGATAAAGAGCCTTTAGAAGTAGTTGAGGCGGCCATCAACAATGTCAAGCCGTTGGTTGAAGTAAAATCAAAACGTGTTGGGGGAGCGACATATCAGGTTCCGATTGAGGTGTCTAGGAAGAGGCAATTATCATTGGGTATTAGATGGATACTTGAAGCAACACGAAGCAAAAAAGGTAAAGCGATGCATCTGAAACTTGCAGACGAACTATCTGATGCATATAAGAAGCAAGGTGTGTCAATTACAAAACGGGAGAATACTCATAAAATGGCTGAGGCAAATAAAGCCTTTGCCCATTTTGCATGGTAACTTTAAAATAAGCGTATTATGAAAAGAATAAATCTGGCAAATCTAAGGAATATAGGAATAGCTGCACATATTGATGCAGGGAAAACCACAACAACAGAACGTATACTATTCTACACCGGTAAGAATTTTAAGTTGGGTGAGGTGCACGAAGGCACTGCGACTATGGACTGGATGGAGGAGGAGCAGAAGCGGGGTATTACTATTACTGCTGCAGCAACCACATGTTTTTGGAATGATTATCAAATAAACGTAATTGACACCCCTGGACACGTGGACTTTACAATTGAAGTTGAGAGATCTCTAAGGGTTCTAGATGGTGCAATATGTGTTTTTTGTGGTGTTGGCGGTGTTGAGGCACAAACAGAGACAGTGTGGAGACAGGCTAATAAATATAAAGTACCACGAATCTGTTTCGTTAATAAAATGGATAGAATAGGCGCTGATTTTGTAAAAGTGTTTAACGAAATTAAGGAGAAATTAAATAAGAGTGTTATTCCTGTCCACTTGCCTATTGGTAAAGAAAAAAACTTTGAAGGGGTTGTTGATTTAATAAAAATGAAGGCTATAATATTCACTCACGAAGATGACAACTCTGGATCTACGTATGAAGAGTGTGATATCCCGGATGCTATGTTAAGTGATGCCGGAATATATAGAGAGTTGATGTTAGAGGGAATTGCTGACAAAGTGGATTGGTTTATGGATAAATATTTAAGTGAAAGCTCCCTCAGTGAGGAAGAAATAATAAGTGCTATTCGAGAAGGAACTATCAAGTTCGGTTTAATGCCAGTATTATGTGGTTCTGCCTTTAAAAACAAGGGCGTTCAGCAGTTGCTTAATGCGGTATGTGACTATTTGCCGTCACCTCTGGAAATTCCACCAATAAAAGGTACTAATACTAAAGATGATTCTGTTGTAGAAATGAGCCCGACTGAAGAAGATCATTTTAGTGCCCTGGCTTTTAAGATTGCATCTGATAAGCACGGGGACCTTACATTTATGCGAATCTATTCAGGCAAGATGGAATCTGGGCAAAGGCTTTATAATTCAAGGAGCAGGAAAAAAGAACTGGCAAGTCGAATATATAGTATGCATGCTGATAAAAGAGAGCAGATGGAAAGTGCATCGGCTGGGGATATTGTAGCCGTAGTAGGATTTAAAGATACTGGAACCGGTGACACGATATGTACTGAAGATTGTCCTGTATTGTTGGAGAAAATAGAGTTTCCTGAAACGGTTATTTCCATGGCTATAGAACCAAAAACTGAAGCAGAAAAAGAAAAACTGGCTTTTGTTCTGGCCCGGTTGGCTAAAGAAGATCCGACATTTAAGGTTCATACAGATAGTGAGACGAGTCAGTTAATAATTTCAGGAATGGGAGAATTGCATCTTGAGGTTTTGAAGAACAGGATGCTGAGCGAGTATAAGGTAAATGCAAATGTGGGTGCGCCCAGAGTGTCCTATAGAGAAACTGTGCAACGTGAAGCTGAAATAGATGAAAAATTTGTAAAACAAACTGGAGGACGTGGTCAATACGCCCGTATAGAAATCAAGTTGGAACCACATGTAGGTGAAGAAAAGACTGTAGTGTTCGAAGATAAGATAAAGGGAGGTGCAATTACAAAGCAGTTTATTAAATCCGTGGAAAAGGGTATTCTTGATACCGCAAAAAGCGGTGTGTCAGGTGGTTATCCTCTCATAAATATAAAAGTGACTCTGCTGGATGGCGATATGCATTCAGTTGACTCGTCAGAATTTGCTTTTTACCATGCTGCAGGAGTGGCTTTAAAAAGGGCAGTAGAGAAGGCTAAGTCTATATTGTTAGAACCAATAATGTTGATAGAGATTACGGTTCCGGATAATTACCTTGGAGATGTGCTTGGCGACATGAATAGTCGCAGGGCCCATATTGTCGAGATGACAAATGAAGGGGACTTAAGGATAGTTAAAGGGAAAATACCATTGGCTGAGACTTTCGGCTATTCGAGTGTTTTGAGATCGATTACTCAGGGCAGGGGTACATATACCATGGAGCCTTTAGAATATAAACCGGCACCGGCAAAAAGTTATAGTAACGTAGCATAATTCAGACAATCTTTAAGTTGTTTTTGGAGGTAGAAAAGGGATGGCCAAGGAAGTATTTGAGAGGACAAAGCCGCATGTGAATGTTGGAACGATAGGGCATGTGGATCACGGTAAGACGACGCTGACGTCAGTGATAACGAACACATTGTCGAAGAGTGGTTTTGCCAAGGCGAGGGCATTT
>JAIQZU010000059.1 GCA_021776915.1 Candidatus Scalindua sp.
AGACAAAAACCCAACGACTTTTTTCGCCACTATGGAGTGCATTGACCGTGTCAATGCTGTCACATGCCACAGGCAGATTTATTGAGGTAGACATCGTCACGGACGATGTACTCCAAAACTTATTAGCTTGGCAACATTGAATTTCCTATGCATCAAGTTAAGCCGCTATCGCGACAAAAACAATCCTTCGACTCCGCCAAAGCTCAGCTTAGCTGTGTCAGGACGACGTCTTCTGAGCGAAGTCGAAGTGTAACAGCAACCCTGAAGGGTTGCCCTACGATCTAAACTTTGAATTTCCTCATATGGTAATATATTAACTTAATTCAATCTTGTAAATCCTGTTTCCTGTGCATCGGGAGGAACTCCAGAAATACAGGTAATCTCCAATCGTAAAGACTATTTTTTAATCACAAAGAAAGTTAGCGCCATAAGCTGAAAAATAATAGCAAGGAGTAAAGCAGAATGCACATCTCCACTTTTATTAGTATAAGCAAATACTAATGCACCAAAAACAAAACACTGCGCCACGGCACCAACGATATTCAGCCATGAACCTGACTCATACGTCAGCACTCTTGCAATATTCTTGACTTCTCTCAGAATCGACTCAAAGAGGAACTGTAATTCATCCGCCCCACCCTTTTCTTTCTTCTTACTAAAGGCATCTGAACACTCCTGACAAATTAATTGCCCATAACGCTCTGTAGTTAACCCTGCTTCTAAATCCTTATGGGGAATACTTTTTTTACACCTGCCACATAATCTAATTTCGGCCATTATTATCTTCCTTATTTCAAGTTGTACTTTTCCAGTTTTCTGTAAAGAGTCCTTTCTCCAATACCCAGTATCCTTGCGGTCTCTCCTCTATTCCCACCCACATACGCCAAAGTGTTCTTCATTAATTCCTTTTCCATTTCCTCTAATGTTATCCCAACAGGAAAAACAGGCCCGGTCAAAGCTGTTTTATTACTCTTATATATATGCTCAGGTATATCATTTATATCAAGTATACCATTTTGATTAAAAACGATCATACTTTCAATACAATTTTTAAGTTCTCTGACGTTCCCAGGCCAATTATACCGGAACAGAATCTTCCTCGCTTCCGGAGTTATATCTTTAATCTTCTTACCATTTTTTTTAGAGAATTCCTTAATAAACGTATCCATTAACAGGAAAACATCCTCCTGCCGTTCTCGTAAGGGTGGCAGTCTCATGCATATAACATTAAATCTGAAGTACAAATCTTCTCTAAATTTACCCTCTTTGACCAGCGCTCCTAAATCTTTATTTGTAGCAGCTATTATCCTTACATCTATCTTTATCGTTTCATTGCTGCCAATACGGACAATCCTCCCGTCCTCTATTACTCTTAACAGTTTTGCCTGAGTTGTAAGCGGCATGTCTCCTATTTCATCCAGAAACAAAGTGCCATTATTTGCATATTCAAATTTCCCTTTTCTTTGATATGCCGCCCCTGTAAATGAACCTTTCTCGTGTCCAAACAACTCGCTTTCAAGTAAAGTTTCTGAAATTGCAGCAGAGTTTAATTCTACAAAAGGATTATTCTTACGCGGCCCATTGTAATGAATCGCCCTGGCTATTAATTCTTTTCCCGTACCACTTTCACCCACTACCAGGACGGTCGCAGTGGTTGAGGCAATCTGCTTAAGTATATTAAATATTCTATGCATTTGCTGGCTATTGCCCACAATACCAGCAAATGCAAATTTTTCTTCGAGTTGTTTGTGCAATTCTATGTTGCTTCTCACTATATTCTGTTTCTCAACAACTTTCCCAACTGCAACCCTTAAAAGGTTTATGTTTACCGGTTTTAAAAGATACGTTGCCGCCCCCTTTTGCATTGAAATGACTGCGGTTTCAACCGTACCGTGACCGGTTATCAGGATAACTTCTGTGTCCGGTGCCTTCTCTTTTATTTCCTTTAAAATTTTCATCCCGTCTATATCATGCATTATCAAATCCGTAATCACCACGTCTATCCCGTCTCTTCTAATTATATCGACTACTTTATTACCACTCTCGGCAGTTGAACATGTATATCCAACATTTCTCAAGCTTTCTGCTATCGCTTCAGCCTGATCTTTTTCATCATCGATTATTAATATGTTTGCATCCATAGTTATATTACTTTTCTTGAGATTTGATATTTACCGGCAACTTTATTAAGAAACTACTCCCTTTGCCGTCTTCACTACGTATACTGATTGTACCTTTATTCTCCTCAATGATTCTCTTGGCAGCAGGCAGCCCAAGACCCGTACCGTTTTTCTTTGTTGAATAGTAAACCTGGAATATTCTATCAATTCTGTCTCTTTGAATACCAACTCCGGTATCCGTAATATCTATAAAAACGTCTTCACTGTTTCCGTATGTTCTCACTATAAGCTCTCCACCTTCCGGCATTGCCTGTTGAGCATTAAGTATCACATTTAACAAAGCCTGCTTTATTACGTTACTATCCAGGTTACATTTTGGCAATTTTGTATCATAACTTTTAAGGATTCTAATAGAATTCTGCATGGCTTCAGGACCTATAAAGTCAAGCACACTATCTATAACTTCATTAATATCACATGTCTCCAGGTGAAGATCATGTCTCTTTGCAAATCGCAGGAAATCACTAAGTATACTATCCAGTCGACTAACTTCTTTTTGCAGCAACCTGACTCTTCTTGACATCTTTGAGTCTTTCTCTATATTACTATTTTGCAAATCTTCATTTAGTAATTGCAAATTTATGCTTATGGCATTTAAAGGATTCTTTATTTCATGTACTAATCCAGCAGCCAGTGTATTAAGTGAATCTAATTCAGCAGAATCTATATTGTTCTTTGTCATCCGTTTCAGACTTTAAAATATACTTAAAAAAAATAAGCCAGGAAAGCAAATAAATATGCTTTCCTGGCTTTGGTTTTTAAAAACAAACAAAGATTTACGCTTGTGCTTCTCCGGCTTTCACAACATTTTCAGCCTGTAACCCCTTATCACCCTCCACAACATCAAATTCCACGCTCTCACCATCTTCTAAAACTTTGAAACCATTTCCCGAAATATTTGAATGGTGAACAAATACATCACTACCGCCTTCTTGTTGAATAAAACCAAAGCCTTTTTTTACATCAAACCACTTTACAGTACCTTTTATTGCCATCTCTACTCCTCATTTTTCATAGTACATTTACAAATATATAAAATAATGACTTGCTTTCAAACCTTTCTTACATTCTTTTTTTACTTGCCTCCTATAAAGAATTTCTTAATGATTTAATAGAATAACAAGTCGTAATATTTTTTAACTATCTATGTACTAGTTGTAGTCTGAACAGCACTTTCTTCTTTTAAGGCAGCCTTTCTACTCAGCTTCAGTCTTTTTTGATCATCTATTCCTATCAATTTCACCTTGATTTCGTCACCCATTTTAACGGCTTCTTCTACTTTCTCAATATAGTCATTAGAAAGCTCGGAAATATGCACCAGGCCTTCTTTTCCCGGCATTATCTCAACAAAAACGCCATATTCCTTAACAGAAACGACTTTACCATTATATATTTTTCCTATTTCCGCATCGTCTGTAAGCCCCCTTATATAAGTCTTAGCAATTTCTACTGATTCCAGAGTAGGAGCTGAAATTATAATGGTTCCATCTTCTTCTATTTCCACCCGTGATCCTGATTCTTCTTGTATTTTCTTGATATTCTTGCCACCAGGGCCAATAACCAAACCAATCTTCTCAGGATTTATTTTAATCTTAACCAGCTTTGGAGCATGAACTGAGATTTCGCTGCGAGGTTCCTCAATTGCAATCCGCATTTCTTTCAAAATATGCATTCTACCTTCTTTCGCCTGAACAAGCGCATCCCTCATAATTTGCTCACTTATACCTGATATCTTGAGATCCATCTGAAGGGCGGTGATGCCCTCTTCGGTTCCAGCGACTTTAAAATCCATAGCCCCTAAATGATCCTCATCTCCCAATATATCGGACAGAATTCGAACTTCGTCACCTTCCTTTACCAACCCCATTGCTATACCGGCAACGGGACGTTTCATCGGAATTCCGGCATCCATCATACAAAGCGTACCGCCGCATACGGAAGCCATTGAAGATGACCCGTTTGATTCGAGAATGTCAGCTACTATCCGTATGGTATAAGGAAAATCTTCAAAAGCAGGCACCATTGGCTCCAGGGCCTTTTCAGCCAAGGCTCCATGGCCTATCTCTCTTCTGCCAGGCCCTCGGATCGGTTTCGCTTCACCTACGCAAAAAGATGGGAAATTGTAATCTAGCATGAATTTTTTTTTGTATCCTTCTACCAAACCATCTACACGCTGTTCATCTATCGAAGTCCCCAGCGTAGATACCACAAGCGCCTGTGTTTCTCCCCTCGTAAACAGAGCAGAACCGTGTGTTCGCGGCAAAAAACTGACCTCACACGTAATCGGCCTGATGTCTTTGAGACCTCTGCCGTCTATTCTTTTATTCTCTTTAATAATCTGTTCCTGTACTGCCTCTTCTACAAGCGCACCAAAGATTGACTTAACCTTGCCCTCTCTATCTTCATCATCTGCATCAGTACAGCATTCTTCAATTAATTTATTGCGTAGTTCTTTTAACGCCTTTTTACGGGCAAACTTTCCATTGACTACGGATTGTACCTTAATATCTTCATATACCTTTGCCTTTATTTCATCAAAAAGTACAGTATCTACTGTTGGCTCCTCATGCTCCTGTTTTTCCTTCCCGCACTTTGCAACCAGCTCTTTTTGCATTTGTACTATCTTTTTGATCTCTTCAAAGCCGAACATTATCGCATCAACAAACTTATCCTCAGAAACCTCCTTTCCGGAAGCTTCTACCATCATTACGGCATCTTCTGTCCCGGAAACAACCAGATTCATCACACTTGATTCCAGCTCTGAATTTTTAGGATTGATTACAAATTCATCATTTATCAGACCTACCCGCACCGAACCCGTAGGGCCGTTAAATGGTATACTGGATACAGCCACAGCCGCAGAAGCCCCTACCATGGAAATAACGTCAGGGTCGGTTTCTTTATCTGCAGATAATACTGCCGACATTATCTGGATCTCATTTGAATATCCCTTCGGGAAAAGAGGACGCATCGGCCTGTCCGTCATCCTCATTGTCAATATTTCCTTGTTGGTGGGTCTGCTTTCACGCTTAAAAAATCCACCAGGGAATTTTCCAACTGAGTAAGTTTTCTCTCTGTAATCAACTGTCATTGGGAGAAAATCAAATCCCTTCGATTCTCCACATACTGCCGCAACCAACACAACCGTATCCCCATAACGAACTATAACAGCGCCATCCGCCTGCTTCGCAACTTCACCGGATTCAATACTCAGGGTATCCCCGCCAACAGTTTCTTCAACTTTACATTTCAATTTCAGATCCTTTCACCAACTAATTTAGCGACGTATGCCCAACTTCTTTATCAGGCTCTTATAACCTTCTTCGTTCTTTCCGTTAAGATATTTCAGTAACGTAGCCCTTTTACCAACCATCATAAGTAAACCGCGCCTCGAAGTATGATCTTTTTTGTGTTCTTTAAGATGATCACTCAGATGTTTTATCTTTTCTGTCAACAAAGCAACTTGCACTTCCGGCGAGCCTGTATCGGTATCGTGTACCTTATTACCTTCAATTATCTCTTTTTTCAGTCCTTTTTCCATGCTCATCTCCATCTCCTAATTTAAGAAACGGATAATATATCACAAAGGCATTCAGATTGCCAATAAAAAACTTAGCCCTGATTTGCCTTAACCTTTGAAATAACAGCATTAACATATGATTCCGAGTCTTTTCTCGTCTCCACAAAGAACGTAATAACTACGAAACTATTTACACAGGATATGCTGCTATACTTACCTTTCAAATCTTCAAATGTATACAAGGTGTCAGTTTCAACATTATCCTCACCCCATGATTTCCTTAAATCAATGAAATTCTTAAGAGATTCCTCAGCAACCGATTTTTCAGGATATTTGACTATCAATATTTTGAACGGCAAGCTGCTTTTATCAGATTTATAATCAGCCACTACTGCATCTGTCTGCTCACTTAGATTTAATACATTTCTATCAATTAACCTGTCTGAAATGTAAATATTATCAAGGATTATCTTTTTGTGAAAATATCTTGAACTTCCCTGGATATATCCGTCCTCAGGTAAATACATTAGAACAGCCGGTAAACTAGCCTTACCGGCAGGTATGCTATCTACAATGGCAGTACCAATAAAAGTAATATCATCAGGGCTGACATTCCCTCTGTAGGGTTCAAAACTCATAAAATATTTACCTTTCCATACCCACAGATAATTTTCATATAACGAGGCTTCGTTTCCAATATTTACGCCTTGCCCGGCTTTGTCCTTTGCAAATATACCGTAGGCGTCATCAGAACTGCCAAATTCCCAGACGTCCACCTTAACAGAATTATCAGTATCCTTCTTAACATACACAGCTTTTGATACCTGCATAAATGAATAAGACAGATAAACCTCTGCGCCGCCATTGATGTATTCAAAAAGTTTATCTTTACCGGCATACACAGTCGGCTTTCCTTTTCTCTTCCAGTCTTCAACAGATACAGGAAAGAAATCATTTTCCAGCATACCAATTTCGCTTGTCATTACCTGGGGCTGTATCCCTTCAACAACTATTGCAGAACGTCCATTTACGGGACAAACCTTTTCACAGAAACCACACCCAATACAGGCTTCTTCTCTTACATAAACCCTTCTTATCTCCTTACCATTACCATGAACATATGTATTGAAATGAATTGCTTTTGTCGGGACGGGACAAACCTCTTCACATACACCGCAACTGACATCCTCCCAATTCTTGTCCAGATCCGGCAATCGCGCATAACCTACCCACGGGATACACCTGTTCCTGTCTATCCTGGCCTTTCCTATTGCCAGCCGCTTCTTCTTCTCTTTAGAAAGCCTGGTAATTGCCCCTGAAGGACAAACCTTCGTGCACAGTATGCAATCATGGGCGCAATATCCAATCCTTGGAATCAGCTGCGGGGTCCACATCCCGCTCAAATCCGCCTCTAAAATTGTAGGATGCAGGCCATTTGTTTTACACACTCTCATACACTCGCCGCACCTTATACACTTAGCCCGAAATTTATCTTCAGGGAGTGAACCGGGAGGGCGTATAATTCCAAGATCACCGTTACTCTTTTTCTTCTGAAAGTTCAGTGATAGAAGAGGAGCTACAACGGCGCTGGAAACACACGCTGTTATAAAACCTCTCTTTGTCAAATTTACAGGGACTACCTGTTCCGACGGCTGTTTAAACGTAAACCGGACTGCTCCTGCAGGACATATATCCTGGCACTTCATGCATAAAATACACTCACCTGCCTGTGTTTTCTTTCCCGTATCATCAATCGCCCCCATCTTACAATCTACTGTACATCTGTCACAACTGTCACAAATATTCTCTCCCACGACACGCTTAAAAAGAGACCAATCTGAAAAGAGAGAAAACAACGCTCCTAATGGACACAGATTCCTGCACCAATATCTCTTATAAAACAAGCCTAAAGATATGATTGCAGAAAGCACTAGCAGAAAAATAAAATGCCCCCTGAAAAACGGCGCATGCAATGCAAACAGCGCTTCCTTTAAGAAAACATGGACTTTATCGCTTACAAAACTTATCAGGTAGAATCTATGAAGGAAGTTGAAGAGTGAGTCGATTAGAGAAACGAGATAAGGATGGATAACAATTGTGTATGCATTTGTGGCAATACTGAGCGGGTCAAGCCAACCAACCATCTGGTGCCCTATAAACAGGCTTAAAAGGAGAAAAGCTAATATATAATACTTAAGCCTTTTGGCATCATAAATCTTATACGAAATTCCCTTTCTCTGTTTCTTGAGTAAACGATCTGTAATATCAAGCGTTGTCCCGAGAGGGCATATCCAACCGCAGAAAAAACGCCCTAAAAACAGAGAGGCTACCAGTACAACAATAGCCGGCCAATAGCTTGCAATAAATTCCTTTGCCGCTGCCATTGCACCAATTGCAGAAAGCGGACTCATGCGAAGGAAGATATCTACCGTCCCATCCTTTTCGGCAATGGGATCCGCAAATATTAACAAACAAATGAATACAATAAAAACAAGTATTTGTACCGCAAGCCTGATCTTGTAATTTATTGAACCTTTTTTTACGTTTACCTTGCTAAATCCTGTCATTCTTAATGGTCACCTTTTTCAAGGGCAATTCGACAAATTTCATCGACTTTTCGTAATGGCAAATCTTTTTTTCGCAATCTTTCTAACGATTTACGGACTTCTTGTTTAGATACCGGCCTAAACATAAAACACATAATACCACTATAAACAGTGGGTTTTCAACCCAATAACCGGGATATTGGGAAGAAAAGAGAAAAGTCTCCCCCTTGACTGCATGATAATTATTGAGAAAACTTACATTATAGATACCATAATGATTTTTGACGGAAACAGATGATGTAGAACAGATGGTACAGTTACCCAAACAATTCACGGCATAGTAAAATTTTATCTTTCGTATCTGAATACCGCAAGTTCAAATCTTGAATATTGCCAAAACATACTTGAACCATTATACCATTATATGTTAGAATGGTTCCTATGAAGATTAAGCGATGTTGTTTCGACAAGTTATGGAATGAGGTTTCGTCACCTGAAATTTCTATTTTGCTCGGAGCCAGACAAGTTGGAAAATCTACGTTGATGCAACAACTTCTTTCAAAGGCAAAAAGGAATGGGTATAAAACATCGTATTATGATCTGGAGCAACCTTCGGATTTAAATCGTCTTGCTGGTTCACAACAGGATGTTATTGATGAGATCGTCAGAGATGTACAGGTTGTGTTCATTGATGAGTTCCATTACTTGAAGAATGCATCAAAAATATTTAAGGCAATTTATGATCAGAAGAAGTCTTTGAAAGTTTATGCTTCCGGTTCATCATCACTAGCCATACATAAACATTTGAAGGAGAGTTTGGCTGGTCGTTTCAAGAAAACGATTATTTATCCTCTCAATCTGGATGAATGGAAAAGAGTTCCAAAATTCAACAATGATGAGTATCTCAGATGGGGAGGAATGCCGGGCTTAATGCACCAGCCTTCAGAGGATGAACGGGTTAATCTTTTAGAGAACATTGTCAGTACATACATAACAAAGGATATTAAGGGTTTAATTAAAGAAGAAAATATCCGTTCTTTCAATTCTTTGTTGTATTTACTGGCGCAAGCTCAAGGATCAATGGTTGTTGTTTCAAATTTAGCCCGAAAAACAGGATTAAAGGAAATAACAGTTGCTCGTCATCTTGAAATTATTTCTCAAACCTATGTAATGTATGTCTTGCACAGCTTTTCTCAAAATTTAGCTAATGAATTAAAGAAATCTAAGAAATACTACTTATTCGACTTGGGTATCAGAAACATGCTTTTAAAAGATTTTCGTACCGTTGACAAACGGGACTACAAAGGGTGTGTTTACGAAAGCGCTATATTTTTGCATCTACTGCCACAGCTAAAACCAAATATGGAGTTGAGATTCTGGAGGACAAAGAAGGGGGATGAAGTTGATTTTATTCTTTTGAAAAATAGAGTCCCGATTCCGATTGAAGTAAAATCAAATTTGTCGTTACCTGAAATTCCTAAAGGTGTCCAGAAATTTATTGGTAAATATCAAAATGTGCCGTTCGGTATTGTATTTAATGAGAACATCAGAAAAGTGGTAGAAATTGATAATAAACCAATATATTTTAAGCTGTGGACGGATGTCCTGAAATTGGATTTTCTGAAGACGGTTGTCTAATCTCGTTTTACAATGAATGTTGATGGTATATTCAGGCAACTATAAATGTATCCCTGTTTATCCTGTGATCCTGTCTAACGCAACCATCTTTTTTCTACTGTTTTACCTTTGGGTTAAATGTCAACTATGTGCCAAAAGCGAAACGTAGAACAACTGGTATAGTTTCCCAAACAATTCATGGCATAGTAAAATATTATCTTTCGTATTCGCAGAAATCAATTAAACAGGTATAATGTCCTCAAATTTGTGACCAAAACGCATCGTCTCTAAATGAAACAAAGACTCCAAATCTAAACCAATAGCTTCAGCAAAATATTTATCCAAAATACTGATTAAAAAGAATATAAAGATCTAAATGCCATTAAGCCTCTTAAACGAAGAACAGTTAAACGCTGCTACTGCTAAATCCGGACACAACATTGTTATTGCATCTGCCGGAACTGGAAAAACGTCAACAATAGTTGGAAGAATCGCCCATCTTCTTAATTCTAATGTTGCACCAGAAGAGATATTATTACTCACGTTTACAAATAAAGCAGCAACTGAAATGGTGGAAAGACTGACACGCTTTTTCCCTAAAGATGTTACTTCAAAAATAGAAGCCGGTACTTTTCACGCTACTTGTTATAAGCTTTTAAAAAGGCATCACCCAGGCCTTTTGTTAAAACAACAAACAGAACTTAAAACGCTTTTTAGAAGTATTTATGAAAAACGGGAGTTTAAAAAACTCGTTTATAAAACAACTGAATACTCCGCTAATTATCTTTATGATATCTATTCTTTTTATCAAAACACTGAACTGGAACTTGGCTTTGGAGACTGGATGAGTGAAAACTACCCTGACCATGACTTCTATTGCGATATATATGAAGACATATCTAATGAATATGAGTTGATGAAAGAGAACTACGGCTACATAAATTTTAATGATCTGCTTATAAAAACAAGAAACCTCTTAAGCGCTGATATATTTGTAAACTTTAAAGAGGTTCTGGTAGATGAGTATCAGGACACAAACTCCCTTCAAGGCTCACTAATAGACAAAATGGATCCCTCTTCACTTTTTTGCGTTGGTGATTATGACCAGAGTATTTTTGCGTTTAATGGCGCCAATATAAATCTAATAGGTTCCTTTTCAAAAAAATTTCCCGGTGCGAAAGTGTTTGCTCTTAAAAAAAATTATAGATCAACAGCCTTAATCCTATCGCTCGCAGATAGAGTAATAAAATTCAATGATAGAATATATCCAAAAGAACTGATAGTTGTTAGAAAAGATGACCCTATAAGCCCATCACTATTAGAATTCAACGAGCTTTTTGAGCAGTATAGTAAAGTCTCTTATATGATAAAAGCAAACTCGTCAAATTATGAAGACGTAGCCGTGATCTTCAGAAATAACTCTTCAGCAGATGGGATAGAAGCAAGTTTAAGGGAGCTTGGCATACCCTGTAAAAGGAAAGGCGGGAAAAGTTTTTTTGATGCTAAAGAAGTAAAAATACTTTTCGATATGTACGCATTTTTTGTAAACCCAAAGGACATGATGGCCTTTATTCATATTTTCGAATATGCGAAAGGGATCGGCAGTGCAACTGCAAAAGATATTTTTGAAGCTTTGAAAAGGCTGGGATGCGGTTCCGCTTATGAGGGCATCCTGCATCCTGACACTAGTATTAGAAACCCATTTGAACAGAGAAAAGTGAATTACCAACTGGCCCTTTTTGATGATTTTGTCCATTTAGAAAGTGAATCTAAATTTTCACACCTGGAGTTGGACGACAAGATATCAAACAGTTCAATACTCAAACACCCGAAATTCACAGATGAAAGCGCCGGATTCTTTAATGATTTTTATCTGTTATACAAACGAATAATCAGAATTAAGAAACCAATCTCTATGGTCGAAGCAATAAGCGAATCAAAAATCTATAAATATATCACCGATATTTTAGCTGACAAAAGGTCTTTAGACAGAAACAAGAAAGTAAATGAAGAGATAAAAGAGAGGGCTCTTTTGAATATTAAAAGAAAAGTTGCCCTTATTAAAGAGCTTACAAAGGGTTATACTGACAATCAACGCTTTCTAAACGCCATGATACTAGGTTCAAACGAACTTACAAAGGGAGAAGGAGTTAACCTCCTAACTGTTCATGCCAGTAAGGGCCTGGAGTTTAAAGACGTTTATATCCTGGATCTAATGGATGGACGGTTTCCCAATAGGAAGCTAGCTAATAAAGGCGGTAGTATAGACGAAGAGAGACGACTTTTTTATGTAGCGGTAACAAGAGCAAAAGATGGCCTATGGCTCTCCTATGCGAAAACAGACAAAGTCAGAAAACTAAGTTTCTACCCATCGCTCTTTTTATACGAAGCAGGGCTTATAAAGAACACAGGAGATTACAAGAAACTTTTAAAAGAAAAACTCAAATAAGATTCTGCGCTGAGAGCATGCGGAAGAAAGTTGACAATGGATACCATCCATATGGGTTACCGACAACCTATCTACTAAACAATTGCTGCCTGAATTGAGCGATTTTATTTTCTATATTATAGTAGCCGTAGGCTTTAGCCTGCGTTCCATTTATTGTTCAAAAGCTGTCATTCCCGCTTTCTTTTAGCGGGAATCCAGGATGAACGGGTCTTTAGATACCCGATAAAGACGTTCGGATATGACAAAAGCCGCTGCTTTTGTCTTGGATCTTTAATTTGGTTTGCCAATTTCATTCACCCAGTTGACTTAATGTCCGCACGATTTTTCCCAGATGATATGCATTATGATCTGCAACAAGCAGTATTTCCCTCAGATAAGTATGGCCTTCTCCATGGGGTATTAGTGCCGTTAAGTCAAATTTCTGATTCTCTACCAGTACAATCAATTCATCCAAATCCTTGAAGTATTGCGAAACAGCATTTGACAGAATTTTCTCTGTTATTTTATCAGTATCGGGTGGCCAGAAACCATCCGGCCATTCAAGAGATTTCCAGGCAGGATCGAGAGTGTATCTTAAAATATCTTCCTGGGCGAGCCGCATATGCTCAAGCTCTTCATATACAGAACGCGTTCCTTGTTGAGGACGTTTGTTGCAGAGTTCAGGTTTGAGGTCATTCAGTACTTCTTCCAATGTGGCATGTGCCTGACCACCTTTTAATAATTCAATTAAGTCCTTTCGCAACACCTTATCATCCATGGTTTTCCACTTTTCAATTTATCATTATAAAATTTTCAGCATAGTCTCTTTATGTTTGTTTAACGTTAAAGCTGTGCGGCGCAAACGAAGCGTAGCGTAGTTTGCGTCCGAACGAGCGCCTTGTTAGGCCTTTATTTCGTCATTATTCATATATTCCTCGTATTTTCGACTCTAGCTGTTGGGGCAGCGTAAAGCCTTCATCTGAAACATGTGATAGCGCAACATAGGGTTTGCTTTTGTTTCCATCAGGCAAGCCTAATTCTTCCTCTATATCATTAACAAAAACTATGCTCTTTCCAAAATCAGCATTTATTTCCGCTTCGACTAATGCAGTATCTCTGTTAGCAACATCAAGCGCTTGTTGATTCTTATGTGCTTGGTGATCTTGATCATAGACAGAAACATATGGAATTGAAAAGCTATTTAATAATCTTGCATAAAGTGGGATAGCTGTTTTTGAACCACAATCGACAAGAGTGACTTCATATCTAAAAATACCCAGGCTCTTTGCGAGTAATGGAATTACTGTTTTGTCTGTAGGGCCTTCTACTAAAACAACCTTTTTCGCAAAGAACAATTCACTCCTATCTGGATTAAGCCAGTAGGCTAGATTGAAATCTTTTTTGCTGTTACCAGCGAATAACTCGCCTGTGAATTGGCATATTTTTGTGCCCTCTGCATCGCTATCTTTCTTAACAATGCAAATAGATGAGTATTTTTCCACATCTATTAACGCACTTGCATGTGTGCAGAGTAATACTTGGTTTTTTGATTCAGATAAACTTACCAATGAATCAAATAAAGCTCGCTGGGCCTGTGGATGAAGGTACAACTCTGGCTCTTCAAGTATAAAGTAAGTAGAATTTGATGCAGACCTGCCTTTAGCTTCATCATCTGCATCTTGCGCTCTAAGTCTCTTAAGTTGATCTGACACAACATTGATAAGCGCAAAAGTGAGCGCTCTTTGAAGACCATGCCCTTTTCTTCGAATGTCTGTTCTAACTCCGTCGTTAACCCAAACTTGAGTGTTTGCCCTGAAAACATCGTCTATATTGGGTGGAATCACCTCTACGTCTATTTCTGCGCCCCAATGTATTAGCTCTTTGCCTAGCTCTTCTTCAAAGACAGTAAGTTCCTGGGGTCTGTTTTCATTAGCATTACCATTGGCATCTACTTTGTTGAGCATGCCAAAGAGAGTGGAAAGCTTGCCTTTTGTCTCGCGCCAATCATCATTTGATTCAGACATAGAGTTAATTACTGATGAATATAGCTTTCCGAAAGCACTTGCCTCTTTAGTTGTGAAGTCTTCGGTGGCATCTTTTATAGCCGGAATAAAATAGACGTCCCCAAATATACCTTTTGCTACAGATTTAAGGCCTAGAAAATTAGTTTGCTCAAGTTCATAGTTGAATTCGACGTCATTGTTCTTTATATAATCTTTTTGTGCATCAATGATATTCTGCTTTAATATTCTTCCAGCATCAGGAATATATGGATGAAGAGGTAAACTCGCAGCAATTTCTCTTTTAGTGTAACTTCCAGCATTCTGCTCTTGCAGAAACTCCTCAACTGGATTTTCTATATAACCTTTATAGTCGAAGTTTCCACCAATATAGGCGGTTTTTCTCACCCTAATTTCATCAGTGCTAGTTAAATATTTTTTAAAAGTAGATTTGTCGTCATCATCCAGATCTGTGAATAATGCCTCAACATACAATTCTTGAGCGCCATGATTGAAATCTAAGTCTTGATGTTTAATTTCGCCAAAAAAGAAAAGAATTGATGAAAGGATATTAGATTTTCCATGATTATTTTGACCTATGAAAACCATCATGTCTTCAAAGTCTATCTCTAGTTCTTTGATAGAGCGCCAATTAGAGATGATGATTTTTTTGATCTTCATGTTTTATCGTGTCCTTACTTCTTTTGAGGCATAACAGTTAAATATACAGATGCTATGATATATATTACTTTAAAGCAGTTTTTTATGTGGAATTACAATATAACAACCCGGTAAAGTTTCTTAATCTTAAAACGCTTAAAAATAAAATGTTTAATATTTATTTGAGAAAGGCTATGCCTGGCAAGAAGGTTCGTAAATTTTACATCCCTGTAAATATAAACTTAATTAGGATGATTTCTACTCATCTCAAAATGGTTTTCGGAAAAGTCCAAAAACAATTTTGCCCGAGCAAAGTCCTCGGCGCTTTTTGTCCGGGGAAAGTCCTCGGCGTTTTCCAGTCCGGGGATAACTGCCCGCCTGAACGACATGTCGGGCAGGCAACCAAGATTTGGTTTTTTGAAAAACCAAAAACCAAACCGGTTTTAGTATATCCACATTATCGGGTGGATTCGTTTTTGTGCTGTTTGAATTGAATATGTTGGAATGATAAAGCTGCAGGTTATTGAAGTCAAGGGTAAAAAGAGTAAAACGATTGAGGTGATTCATATATCTTGAGGACTGCAGATTCAGCATAAAACTCAGAGTCTCTTGAAATGAATAAGGAGTCAAGTCCTTCCATAACTGCATATCCCTTTAATAAAGTAAATCTTCCCTTTTCCCTAAACTGTTATTTCTTCAAAGCCTCTTAATTTAAAATCGATCTCTCCCAGTCCCGCCTCATATGATTCACGGATAAAGCCTATGTCCCTGCCGTGATAACCAAACATGGTAGCGCCGTATGAATCCACCGCCACAGGGTCGACACAAAACACTAATCTCCTGGCATTTTCATAATTGTTGTCAACATCCTCCAGCCTTCCGCCAGTAGGGCCATTTCTTTTTAAGATTCTGAATGCGTCTAGGATAGTAAGATCAACCTTAACAACTTTATTAAGGTCTGCTATTTTTGGATGTATATTCTTGTGTATTGAACCTCTATTACCGCCTATCATTCCCATAGTATTTTTAAGCGCCATAGATAAACGTGAAGTACTATGCTGCTTTGCTATAGGAACATTTATTAATACGTCAGCTTCATCCTGATATATAAACTTCTCATAAAAAGGCCATGAATCAAGTACCTTGCCGCCCGGTATCTTAAAATCCTTAAACAGTCTCTCGTTAACAAATCTGACCTCTGCACCAACCTCTTTTGCGGCCTTTTCAATCCCACTATTTATATATGAAGGGCCTGGATTCTTTGCGCAGGTATGATCAAGCACGCTCACTCTATTCGCCCCTGCCTCTATACACATTTCAGCCAATGCAGCAACAACAAATGGATTTGTATTTACTGCGTACTCAGGCCGCCTGTCCCATGCTATGTTGGGTTTGATAACAACATTATCACCCCTTGAAACCAGTTTGTCCATTCCGCCAATGGCCTTAATACCTCTACTTACCATTTCTCTTATTATGGAGCTTTCATCATTTCTCTCAACAATATCACCATGTACGACAACCAGCTTCTTTTTTAGACTATTTTTTTTAAACGTCTTCAACGACCGTGGCCTCTCAAACGAACTCAAATACGAGAGGCCATAAAGTCCCGTCCCAACCGCAATACCGGTCTTGAGAAAAGTTCTTCTTGAAATATTATCTTTCATAATATAAGTAGATTAAAAACACGTTTTCTGAAAATTTCGTTTATTTCCCGCACGAAGCCACAAAGCCACGAAGATATTAATCAAATTTTCCCGTTAAGCAGTCTTGTGATTCCATCCTTCATCAGAGACTCCCCAAAATTCAATAAATATCCCAGTTTCATTCCAGTCAATTTTAAATATGTTAATACCTGCTTCTTGTGTGCCTTTGAAGCTGTCTCGACAGATTTGAGTTCTAGAACCACTTTGTTCTCCACAATTATATCCGCTCTGAAGCCTTCATCAAATTTTATTCCACGGTATTCTATTGGAATTGAAACCTGCCGCTTTAATTTCAAACCTCTCGATTGTAATTCATAGGAGAGTAGCACTTCGTAAACAGATTCGAGAAGTCCAGGCCCTAGCTCTTTATGCAGGCAAACAGCACTGTCAACAACAATTTTTCCTATTTCGTTTTCATTCATTTTCTTTGTGTCTCTGTGCGAGTTTTATATTTTACCTGAGGATGCCTGGAGAGAAGAAATCAATTGTAAAGTGGCGTGTATTCTATGCTTTCATTTCTAATCAAACAAAGCATCCACAAACTTATCTGCATCAAATTCCTGAATATCATCTACACCTTCACCAAGGCCAATATATTTTACCGGTATATCTACCTCCTTACGCATACCCAGAATAGCACCGCCTTTTGCGGTTCCATCAAGTTTTGCCAGAAATATTCCCGTAATATCAACTGCACGTTTGAATAATTTCGCCTGTGAGATTGCATTTTGTCCTGTCGTGGCATCCAGAACCATCAGCACTTCATGAGGAGCATTCTCAATCTTTTTCGATATTACCCTTTTAATCTTTGACAACTCATTCATTAAATTATCATGAGTGTGTAAGCGTCCGGCAGTATCAACAATCAAGACGTCTATTCCCCTGCTCAAACTGGCTTCAAGTGCATCAAATGTCACTGCCGCAGGGTCAGCGCCAGCCTGATGCTTTACTATATCGGCGCCGATCCTTTTACTCCATATCTCCAGTTGTTCCGTAGCAGCGGCACGAAAGGTATCACCTGCTGCCAGCATAACTTTCTTGCCCTGTTTTACAAATAAATTGGCAAGCTTTGCGATAGACGTAGTTTTGCCAACGCCATTAACGCCTGCGACCATAATCACAGTTGGAGGAGTAGGAGCTATCTGTAATGCAGACGCCCCATTCCTGAGGCTTTGCTTGAGGCCATCTTTTAAGAAATCGTAAACACCAGGCGTATCTTCAATCTCTTTAGATTTCCAGGCATCTCTAATATCCTGAACAATCTTAGTCACCTGACTGACTCCCACATCTGACTCAAGCAAAATAGTTTCCAGTTCATCAAGAACACTTTCATCAATTTTTCTTCTGAATAACAATAGATCCTTGAATCTGGAGGTTATTTTGCCGCGTGTTTTTGACAGACTGTTTTTTAGTTGCTGAAATGGAGACCAGGATTTGCCTTTTACGTCTTCTTGTTTCGTTGTGACCGGTTTCTTTTTTGAGAACCAACCCATAATTTAATCTGTATAGAAGTTGCACAAGGGGGCTACCACGCAGAGCGTGGGAGCCAGAGAACTGGGAGGGCACCACATGGGTTACCACGCAGAGCGCGGGAGCCAGAGAGACTGGAGCAACCACACAACTTCATTAAAATACTCTCTTAATTCAAAACACCAACCAGATTGTCATGCCTTTCCTTAATCTTGTCAACCAGACCATCATCTATTTTTGTACTTCCTAGCTTAGCATCTGGTTTTCGGTCACCATGACAGTCCGAACCACCGGTAATTACAAGATCGTATTTCTTTGCTAATCGCTTATATCTTTTTACGGCTTCCGGCATATGTGCTGGACAATAAACCTCTATCCCCTGCAGGCCGTACTCAACCATCTTGGGAATCAACGTATCTCTCTTAGTAATACCAGGGTGTGAAAGGACAGGAACACCGCCTGATGACAGGATAAGCTCGATAGCATCTTTTAACGTCAACGCTACTTTAGGCACATGAGCAGGGCCATTATCAGCAAGATACTTTTGAAAACTTTCCCTAATATCACTGCAATAGCCTTTTCTACACAATACGTCAGCAACATGCATACGTCCTGGAGACCCCTTCTCAGCAACATCAAAAACTTCCTGATGCTCTATATTTACACCCATATTCCGAAGTTTCCCGGCTATCTTTTTGATTCGCTCAATTCTTTCAAAATGCACCTCAGCTAATTTCTCTAAAAGCATACTATTCTTTATATCTATAAAGTAACCCAAGAGGTGAATATCTACAGGAGGATAATAAGAAGATAGTTCTATTGCGGGAATAATATTTACCCCCTTCTTATCACCAATGTTCTGGGCAATTTCGACAGCGTCTACACTATCATGGTCGGTTATTGCGATTGTACGGAGGTTGAGTTTAGATGCCTCTTCAACCACTTCTTCCGGTGACATGGTTCCATCTGAAAACTTCGTATGAATATGTAAGTCAGCGCCCGCCCGTTCTTCCACGGCGTAGTTATTGCTGATATTTGTAGTGATTTCCTGAACCCTTTCATTATTCTTTATATATGTTGAATATATCTTATCCAACACCCCATTTACAAATAAGCCGGATTTTTCAGTACTGTATTTCTTAGCTAAATCAATCGCCTCGTTGATGGAAACCTTTGGGGGGATATCATCCATATAAAACAGCTCATAACATGCCAACCTTAAGACATTTCTGTCTACAACCGGCATCCTGTGCAAGTCCCAATGTTCAGATAACTGAGTTATCTTTTGGTCTATCACTTTCATTTTCTGGATACACCCTTTAGCTAATATCGCAGCAAAATCACTTATTGCAACATCCTTACCTTGTTCCCGGCAAAAAGTATCTATCTCATCTAAAACTTCATTGCCACGAATCTCCAATTGATAAAGAACCTGTAATACGATCTCACGGGAATGCGTTCTTTTTCGCATCTACAAATCTCCACAACAAAAAAAAGTGTAATTCCTCAACATCAAGCAGAATACCATATTGTTTAGAATGAGTATCAACCCTGTTTTCACGGAGATTCCGAGGCTTAGCGCTGGAATCCTTCCGAAAGGAGGGGTACGTAAATCCACTTGATGGCGAGGAATCACAAGAAATACTATTTCATTTTATCAAACAAATCCACCATCTCTATGGCTGTAAGCGCAGCCTCTGCACCCTTGTTACCGCCTCTGGCGCCAGCTCTATCTATAGCCTGTTCCAACGTATCAGTTGTAATTACTCCATATATTGTTGGAATACCGGTTTCAAGTCCTACCGCAGAAATACCCTTGGCTGCTTCACTGGAAACATAATCAAAATGAGGAGTCTCACCACGTATTACCGCACCGAGACAAACAATACCATCGTGTTTAGCGCTTTTAGCCAATCTCATAGCCGCAATCGGCAGCTCACAAGCCCCGGGAACCCAGTACACGTCAATATTATCCTCCTTTGTGCCATGTCTTATCAAGCAGTCCTGAGCACCTTCTAACAGCTTCTTCGTAATAAAACTATTAAATCTGCTGACAACAATACCAAAGGTCTTATTCTTACCAATAAGGTTACCTTCAAACGATTTTACCATGGGATTATCTCCTAATTAAGAGAAAGAGTGACAAGGCTTTAGAGACAATGGTATCAAAAACAAACTACCCTTGCAAGGCTTTTCTGATACCCCTCATGGAGGGTGAAAAGTGCCTAAAGTTGAAAATTAGAAGGGATTGAGGGATTGAAGAATTAAGGAATTGGGAAACTGAATAATAAATCAATTAATCCTTGAGTTCATAAATTATAATCGTGGACTGCTCTATTTGAAGAGGTTGTTATTTTGCCACCTGTCTGCGTGCTGCGCACAGGCAGGCAACTTTAGACACTTTAGTTCACTTCACACTTCCTGCCCGAACTGCTTGGCAGGCGGGTAGGCACTTCCTAACCATAATGAATCTTGTAATTTAAACCCCAGCCTAGTATTATAGCCACACTACAAAATAAAGGTATTATCTAAACGATTTGTGTCTAAACATGGAAGAAAATAAAGAGATTAACGAAAAAAGATTACCCATAAGCGAACATCTTGAAGAGCTGCGATCAAGGATTATAAACTCAATCATCGTAGTTGTTGTACTATTCTTTATCAGTTGGTTCTTTAAGTCAAGAATTCTTGATATTATAAAAAAGCCTCATAGCATTACCATGGAAAGCCTTGGGCTGCCTCAATCGCTTCAGGTGCTGAGTTATCAGGAAGGTTTTTATGCTTATATAAAGCTGTGCTTAATGGCCGCCGTTTTTCTGGCATACCCTGTAATCTTATATCAAATCTGGAAATTTGTGGAAGCCGGTTTATATAAGAAAGAGCGTAGATACGTGAAGATCTTCGCCCCCGTCTCATTCATTGCATTCATAATAGGAGTATTATTCGGATATTTTTTCTTAATACCCTTTGGCCTTCAATTTCTGATAAAGATACTGGGGGGGGGGATACAGCCTATTATTACAATGAGCCAGTATATCTCGCTTGTAACTATGCTGACACTCGCACTCGGCATTGTTTTCCAGCTTCCACTTATAATGTTATTTATCTCCAGGATTGGAATGCTTAAGGCAGAAGATTTTATTAAATGGCGAATGTATGCAATCCTTATTATATTTATTCTTGCCGCAGTAATAACACCACCGGACCCGTTTACACAGATTATGACGGCTTTACCTATGATCATCCTTTATGAAATAGGAATTCTCACAATAAGACCCACGAAGAAAGCAGTCACACAATTCAGCCTTTTATTAGGTTCCGGTATATTACTGATATATATTGCTTTTTTGATATTTACACTTCCAACAAAAGCGGATTTCTTAAATTCAACCGGTGTTGTCAATATACTCCCGGACTCAGGCACAAATTGGCAACCTTTATCATCCGAATCTAAGATTCACAATGGAGCCGCACTAAAGACAGATAACGACAGTAAAGCCTCCTTTCTCCTGAAAGACGGCACTTATGTCATAATGGATGTTAATACTGAAATCAAGTTTGTTAAGAACAGAAAACTCGACCTGCTAAATGGACAAATACTCCTCTCTATAAAGGCAGACGAAAAACCATTTATGATAGCCGCCAACAATAACATCATAACTTTAAACGACGGCAACGTTGACATAAAAATATCAAGACACATAGTCTTTGTTACGGTAACAAAGGGCGAGGCGATAGTTGTTTCAAACGGTGAAGAGAAGAAAGTGTTTGAAGGAAGGCGATTAAGGGTTGTAACCGGAGGCAATCCAACAAATGTGGATAGCGTTATAAGATGGGCTAAGGAGATGCGAAAGAAATTAAAAGAACAGAACAAGCGGACTTTAAGCCTGTAGAAAGCCAGAAACCTGATCCATAAGTTTTAAATTGGGACATGGCTAGGCTTTGCCTGAACTCCTTCTTGATTTCCATAATGTTATTTACTAACATCAAAATATGGGGGCAATATGGATACTTTTTTTAAATTACTTCTCCTGATTGGCATAATCTTAGGATTCGTTTGTATAATCGGTGGATTATATCTTTTATTTAAACGGGGATGGCAAAGTAAAACTGAAGTTAAAATCAAATTTTTTGGAACCCTTAAGACTACCGAAACCGGATTGGCTTTGATTTTCTTTGGATTAGTGCTTTTCACCTTTTCGAGTAGTGGCTTTATGCAATTGAGAGACAAGCAGCGAATTGTGTCGCAGTCAAACATTTCAGATTCCGTGCTCTCACTTCTCCTGACCCCGTCTCTTATGAAGGAAAAAGATTTCCAGAACTCCGTGAAGGCACTGCCTAAAAACGAGAAGGATGCAATTATTACAAAAGCTGCCAGGGCTACGTGGAATGAGTTTCATAAAGTTACAGACGTCAAAAACAAGGATTTCGTACCCAGGGATTTTGATAATGTCGATGCAATCACGACATTTTTGACAGAGTTAGATCAGAAAAATGGTCATGCTTTGTACTATAAGGGAGAAGTTATGAGACTGCTTAAAGATCGAGGCCGATTTCGGGAAAATTTCTTGCGGTATCTTGATATCGAAGCATCGATTGGGACTAGTCTCCCGGTCGGAATAGAAGCGGAGGTATGCTATAGATCTGCAGAAGGATATTGCAGGCAGAGAACAGGATGGATTCTTCACCTATTGGCAAACGATTTCTATCAAGAGGGGATTCAAGAGAACGATAGAAATAAGAAGCGAGAACTATTTGAAAGAGCATTGAAAAAGGCAAAAAAGGTTTGGAAGCATTTTCCGCCTGGATTCCTTTCGGGTAAAACCACTAAGTCTACACAAGACTTACAGGCGACACTCCAAAATGAATTAGCTGCTTTGGGTTATCAAAGCAAGAAACAATGACAACCAGAAAATGGTTAAGTTCTACTTAAAGACTCTTCTGCACCGAGCAGCTAACAGGAAGCAAGCGGGACCAGACCTTCATTATTCAATTATGAATACAAAAAAGCCTAAATTGCATTAAGCCAACACCAATATCTAACCGATTTAATATTTATTGAGGCTGCCGCTTCAAGCCTCTCTTGCAAGCATATACACAGGAGGTGGTTGCTTATGCGAAACGCTAGACTGATGGAAGCCTCCAAAACTAAATATAGATAACCATGGAAGGCATATTAGGAATTATGACGATTGCTGTAAGGAATGAAGGAAATACAGAAAAGTATAAACGCAAGAAAAGATTTCTTATGAAATGGATTAATGGAAGGTTGACAGAGAAGACTTCTTACGACAAACATGATTTACTGATCAAGAATTGATTATATTATTTGTGACTGCCTTGGTCTTCGTACTTCATAACTAATTCTTCCTGTTCGATGGTCTCTATTGAACCGGGCCTTTTCACCCTGACTTCTTCTATTGCCTTTGCAGCACTGCATCCTTTACTGACAAGGTAACATGCCAGTACCGTTCCGGTCCGTCCTATCCCTGCATCACAGTGAACCACCAGCTTTTTACCCTCGGCACGTGCTTTCTCTGCAAATACTACAAATTCTTCAATCTGCTCCAACGTTGGAGCTTCAAAGTCTCTAACCGGAATATGCTTTACACTAAAACCAAATTCCTCTATCAATGCTTCATTAAGGGGAAATTCGGTAAGTGATACTATTGCTTCAAAACCATTTTCTTTGAGGAATTCAAAATCATACACAGAAGATGCTGGTTTGGCCATACCAGCAATTTCGCCTTCTATTAACCAGCTGAAGTTTCTAATCACTTTTATAGTGCTACATTTGATTTAAAATCTATTTTTTTTCTTCTGACACTGTCACTCTGGGCGTTATCTCTTTTTCCTCTTCAACTTCCTCTATCAATTCAAAGATAACCCGGCTGGCATTATCTCCCAGGCGATTTCCAATCAGGCGAAGTTTTCGTTCAAAACCTTCCATTTTATATTCTAATTCAGGTATATCTCCTACACTGCTTCCGGACAATACTCCCATTCTACTTCCTGAAAGCTTGAGTATTCTGGTATAGCCGCCATTACGGTCAGCATACCTTTCAGCAATACCGCCAGACTCGCGCCACTTTCCCTCACCAAACAACTTTCTAACCACCTCTTTATCATTAAGCTTAGACAACACCTGTCGATAGTGATGTATATAAGCAGGCTTATCTGTTTCTCTCTTTACGACACCTTTTTTTGCTGTTGTAATCAACTTTTCAACAAATGAGCGAACATATTTTGCTTTCTCCAAAGTCGTTATAATCCTGCCATAAGTAAAAAGACTTTTGGCCAGATTACATCGTAATGCCTTTCTATGACTGGATGTTCTTCCAAAATGTTTGTCGTTTTTCCTATGCCTCATAAGAAACTTCCTTTCCTGCCAAACTTACATCTTCATTAGCTTTGAATGACAAACCCAACTGATTAAGTTTTTTCTTAATTTCAACTAACGTTGTCTTGCCAAAATTCTTCAACTCTAACAATTCTTCTTCTTCTCTTATAACAAGTTCACCAAGTGTTTTTATGTTTGCATACTCAAGACAGTTGGACGCCCTGACCGACAAATCCAGTTCGGAAACCGGTATAGCCAGTTTTTTGTTTACTTCGTCAGCAGAAGTCTCTTCCTCTTCCACTTTTTCAATCTGTTTCTCACCTGCCTGAGGAAGTTCCCTGCCCAATTCAAAGTAGTGTACAAATGGATTTAAATGTTTCCTGAAAACCTTTGACGCTTCTGCCAACGCCATTTCGGGAGAGACTACACCATTTGTCCACATTTCAATAATCAATTTGTCGTAATTAGTTCTTCTGCCAACCCTGGTCTCCTCAACACGAATTTTTGCCTTACGAACCGGAGAAAAAATTGCATCTATGGGAATAACACCTACCTCATTACCGCCATCTACTCCGTTTTCCTCGGCAGTTTTATAACCTCTTCCATTCTTAACATCCATCTCAACATTAAATTTTATATTTTCAGAAATCGTTGCTATATGAAGATCTTTATTAATAACTTCCACACCGTCGTCCGTAATAATATCCGCAGCCGTGATTTCTCCTTTTCTCTTCGTTTCTATTCTTATTTTTCTTGGTTTGTCTGAATGTAGCTTTACAACAAGATTCTTGATATTTAGAATAATATCAATTGCATCTTCCACTATACCTGGAATTGTACTGAACTCGTGTTCAACGCCTTCAATCTTAACCGAAGTAACAGCACTCCCTTCTATTGAGGAGAGCAAAATTCTTCTCAGCCCATTTCCAATCGTGATTCCAAAACCTCGTTCAAAAGGCTCAGCAATGAATTTCCCATAAGTGTCCGTATATGTTTCTTTTTCTATACTAACTCTATTGGGTAATTCAAACTCCTTCCATCTGATACGCATATACAATCCTCCTTCCTACATTAAATATCTCTTTGAAAAAGTCTTACACGGAAGACTTTTTTGTTGTGATTAAATCGTTATGAACCTTATGAACCGGAAAAAAAGCCTTTCGTTCCAACAAGACACTCAAGGTAGGACTTCATAAATTAATTGTGCACTCTTATACTTTATTAATAAAATGGCTATTGAGTTTATTTTGAGCAAAGCTCAACTACCAGCTGTTCCTGTATATTTACCGACACCTCATCCCTATTAGGTACCTGCAGAACACGACCCTCTAATTCATCATCAACCAGTGCTAACCACGATGGAGGCGTCCGGTCCTTATTTGAATCTATATTTGCCTTTATCATGTTAATACTATCTTCCTTCTCAACAGGCCTGATTACATCACCTTGTTTAACTAAAAAGGAAGCGATATCAACCTTCCTGCCGTTTACTGTTATATGGCCGTGATTAATTACCTGCCTTGCATGGCTACGTGAAAAACCATATCCGATATGGTATAAAGCATTATCAAGTCTTCTTTCTAACAATATAAGTAAATTCTCTCCCGTATTGCCCTGTTTTCTTTCCGCCTTATGATAATAATTTCTAAACTGTCTTTCAAAAACACCATAAAAACGCTTTAACTTTTGTTTTTCCCTGAAATGGATTCCATATGAAGACAGTTTTCTGCCCCTTCTTGATAATTTCCCGCCCGGCAAGCCTCTTCTTTTAGTTATACTGCATTTCGCAGTCTCACAGCGGAGTCCCTTCAGATACAACTTTACGCCTTCTCTTCTGCACAATTTACATTTAGGGTCTATGTGTCTGGCCATATTTTTCCTTATTCACAAATCAAAAGTTATACTAAATTTACAATTTCAAGAATTTCCACTCTTTCTCTTTAGCAAAGAAGTAGGAAATATCTGCTAAACTCTTCTCTTTTTTCTGGGGCGACAGCCATTGTGCGGTAATGGTGTAACGTCCTCAATAGCTCTAACCAGAAGTCCTGCTTCTTGTAAGGCAGTTATTGCGGATTCTCTTCCCGGGCCCGGCCCCTTTACTCTGACTTCAACCTCCTGGACACCAAACCTTTTCCTCGCTCTCTCCGCAACATTTCTGCCCGCTCTCTGCGCTGCAAAGGGAGTACTTTTCCTTGATCCTTTAAAGCCAACTGTTCCCGCGCTAGCCCAGCACAAGGTTTCACCATATATATCAGAAATGGTTATATATGTATTATTGAAAGTAGCCTTGATATGCACAACTGCTTTTGCGACACTACGTTTTGCCTTTTTTTTACCCATTTATATATATCCTATCATTTAAGTACTATTGGTAGAAAAACTCCTGTAAGCTTAAGTTCGTATTAAACATATTGCTGAGTTGATTGTATCCTTCTAGATTTCTTTTGTTCTTTCCCTTTTGTTTCCTTGCTGATATTAAAATATTCTTCGGGGTTAATTTCGGGGATACTATTTCTAAAAGTTCAACATAGTATCCATTACCGGAAAGAAATTGTGATCTTAACGCATCTGTCAATATGTCAGCAAATTTATACCGCAGTAAACCAAACTGAGTTACATTTGTTAAGGGGTGATGAGATTTAATTTGAGAACGTAACTGCCCCTGGCAACACGGCACAACCATAATATACTTAGCACCAATTTTAATACCTTTGGCAATTGCTTCATCAGTAGCTGTATTACATGCATGTAGTGCAATAACTACATCAATCTTTTTATCAAAAGAAAAATCAATCGTCCTTCCATGCTTAAAGGTCATATTCTCATAACCTAAAACTGATCTGGTCTCCTCACATCTTTGTATAAGCTCTTTATTGGTGTCTACACCGAAGAAAAAGGGTGTTGTATTAAACTCATTTTCAAGGATATAACTTAAAACAAACGAAAGGTAAGATTTGCCACATGAGCATTCCAGAAATGAAATTTCTTTTTCTCTGTCAAACTTCCTGACCACCTTCAATATTTGTTCGCAAAAACCGGCAATCTCATTAATCTTCTTGTTCATTTCCTTTTTTAACAGTCCGTTGCTGTGCCTGAACCCAAGGGGATTTGTTATGTTGCCTTCTTGTTCTAAGAGATTTAGTATTTCTGCCTTATTTGTTATTCTCATTACTTTTGCTGATAAAACCCTTATCCTTTCATTTCCTTTACACTCTTCTTAACCGATACTGTTCTCTTCTTTCCCTTTCGCGTACGTGCATTAGTCTTTGTTCTCTGCCCCCTTGCGGGTAATCCCAAACGGTGACGCAATCCTCTGTAACATCCTATATTTTTCAGTCTTGTTATATTCTGTGATTCCTGCCTTCTCAGTTGGCCTTCAATAGAGAAATTCTTTTCTAAATAAGCTCCCAGCGTACTCAAATCATCTTCTGAAATATCCTTCGCCCGGATGTTTTCGTCTATTTTAAGAGCCTCTAGCGCTTTTTGAGACAAGTGCTTACTGATACCATAAATATATGTTAATGAAATAACAATCCTTTTGTCTCCAGGAATATCAACTCCAGCAATTCTTGGCATTTAAAATAATCCTTTCAAAATTTATAAAATAGTCTTAATATCCAAAGATATCCTACTCAGTGTTTTATTTCCCCTGTCTCTGTTTATGACGAGGATTTACACAAATCACACGAACAATTCCTTTGCGTCTGATTATTTTACAATTTTCACATAGCCTCTTTACAGATGCTCTTACCTTCATAAATCTTCCTTCTTTTAACCCTGACGATAAATTATTCTTCCCTTACTAAGGTCGTAAGGTGACATTTCTATTGTAACCTTATCACCGGGGAGTATACGAATAAAATGCATTCTCATCTTCCCTGATACGTGTGCAAGCACCTCATGTCCGTTTTCCAACACAACACGAAACCTCGCATTAGGCAATGCCTCTTTTACTACTGCCTCGACTTTTATCGGTTCTTCTTTGGCCATAAAATAAACATGTACCTATTATATTGCAGGCAAGATACTCTTTCCTTTAAACAGTAAGAATTTCAGCACCGTTTTCTGTTACCACAACCGTGTGCTCAAAATGCGCTGAAAGTTTTCTGTCTTTTGTAACCACTGTCCATCTATTTCCGAGAACTTCCGTATCATATTTACCTGCACATATCATTGGCTCTATCGCTAGCGCCATCCCCTGTAATAGTATTTCATCTGCCTTTAATAATTCCTTGCTGACAAAATTGGGAATCTGAGGATCCTCGTGCATTTGCCTGCCGATACCATGCCCCGTATAATCTCGTATTACCGAAAACCCCTGACTCTCTACGTGGTTTTGTATCGATCTTGAGACTTCAGACAACTTGTTGTTTGCACAAGTTACCTCAATTGCCTTGTTAAGTGCTTCTTCACAGACCTTTAGTAAATTCTCTACCCCGTCAGAAATTTTTCCGATTGGGATAGTAATTGCTGCATCGGCAACATATTTACGATATTCCACCCCAATGTCAACACTCAATATATCTCCATCACGGAGTTTTCTTTCGTCTGGAATCCCATGGACTATCTCTTCGTTAATGGATGTACATATACTTTTGGGATAACCTCTATAACCTTTGAAAACAGGAATACCACCTTTCTGCAATACATATTTTTCCAATTTTGCATTTAACTCCTCAGTGGTCATACCTTCCTTTGCAGTCTCTTTTGCAATTGAAAGAGCATCAGCTACAATTCTCCCTGCTTTTCGCATAATTTCAATTTCACGTTCAGATTTACAAACTATCACCCGCTCTACTCCATTCCCTTTTCGTCCTCTGACATCGAATGCAAACCTTCACATATATTTTGCTGAATCTCTGATTTCTCTCCATTGCAGTTTACTTCTATTAATTCGCCATTCCTCTTATAATAGTCAATTAACTCTTCTGTCTGTTCTTTATATACTTTCGACCTTACTGATGTCGTTTCCGGATTATCATCCTTGCGTTGATATAGTTCTGAACCACATTTGTCACACACATTATCATTTACCGGAGGACTATACATCTCATGATACTGAGCTCCACATGATTTGCAAATTCGCCGACCTGCTATCCGTTTAATTATAACATCTTCACTTGCTGTAAAATAAAAAACCTTATCTATCCTCTTCCCTGATTCATTTAAAGTGTTGTCAAGGCTTTTTGCTTGAGAGAGATTCCTTGGAAATCCATCTAAAATAAATCCTTTCTCACACTCTGCCGATGTAATTTTCTCTACAACTATCTTAACTACTAATTCATCTGGAACTAATAAGCCCTTTTCAATATACTCTTTTGCTTTTAAACCTATTTCTGTTTTAGCATCGACAGCCGTTCTCAAAAGATCGCCAGACGATATATGAGATATATTTTCCTTTAAACTAACATTTGCAGCTTGAGTACCCTTACCCACACCGGGAGGTCCCAAGAAAATAAGCCTCATCCTCTCCTTCCCCTTACCCTGGCAGTGCCTCCAAGAAAGCCTCCATAGTGTCTCATGATTAGATGAGATTCTATTTTCTGGACCAAATCCAAGGCGACACCAACAACAATAAGAAGACCTGTACCACCATAAAAACTGGCAACTGCCCTGTTAATTTCAAACCCTCCGGAAATTATCATAGGCAGAATTGCAATTAAAGACAAAAACGATGCTCCTGCAAGCGTAATCCTGCTCATTACGCTTTCAAGATATTCTGCTGTTCGATGCCCTGGCCTGATACCCGGAATAAAGCTGCCATAATCCCGCATGTTAATTGACATTTCCTTAGGATTAAATTGTATTACTGTCCAGAAATAGCAGAAAAAGACAATCAAAACTATATACATAACCACATATGTAAAACCACCTTGAAACATTTCAGTCAACCGGGATGTAATCCAATACCAGAACGTTCCAGGCTCGAATCTGACCTGCAGACCTCTGGTTATAGCAGCAGGAAAGATTAGTAAGGATTGCGCAAAGATTATGGGCATAACACCCGCTTGATTCACTTTTAAAGGCAGAAAATGCTTTTGGCCACCATAAACTCTTCTACCCCTTGTATGTTTCGCCTGCTGAACGGGAATACGCCTCTGGCCCTGAGTTATGTATACCACTCCTGCTACAATCGCAAGAAACATACCTAAGAGTAATAGTAATTTTGCTATCCCTATCTCGTGTTCCGCAGGTGCGACTGAGAAAGTAAAGTTTTGTAAAATCTGACTAAACGCCCATGGCAGCCTATCAATAATACCTATCATAATAATCAGAGATATTCCGCTGCCAATACCATTTGCATCAATCTGCTCGCCTATCCACATCAAAAAAACAGTCCCGGTCGTTAAAAGCACCGCCGCCATAAGTTGAAATTGGATACCCTGGATATGAATAGGCACAACAGGCACACCATTAATCTCGATTGCGTACAAAGTACGTATCATTATAAAGGCTTGAAACAAACATAAACCAACTGTTGTTATTCTTGTATATTGATTAATCTTTTTCCTGCCAGATTCACCTTCCTTTTGTAACTTCTCAAGAAACGGAACAACGCCTACAAGAAGTTGAAAGATAATGGAGGCACTTATATACGGCATAATTCCCAAGCCAAAAATCGCACCGGAGCTCATAGCTCCTCCAGCAAACAAATCCACCAAACCCAGCAATTGGCCAACACCAGTCTGCGTAAACTGCTGAAAGTAAGTTTTAAGCACCGTTGTATCTATACCCGGCATTGGGATAAAGACGCCTAGCCTGCATACAGCCAACAATCCCAGAGTAATCAACAGCTTATTCCTCAACTCCGGAATCTTAAACATATTGGTGAATTTCTCTATCATGATAACGTTTCTACTTCTCCTCCTGCTTCCTTAATCTTTGTAATCGCAGTCTCACTGAATTTGTGTGCAACTATAGTAAGTGATTTGGATAGTTTCCCTTCACCCAATACCTTTAAATCGTACTTTGTACTTCTAATCAACCTGCTATCTTTTAATTTCTGGAGGTCGACACGCGTTCCAGCATCAAAATTCTCGAAGTCTTCAACATTCATTATTGTATATTTCTTCTTGAAAGGATTATTAAATCCTCTTTTTGGAATCCTGCGGAACAAAGGCGTTTGCCCACCTTCAAATAATAATCCCGTCTCATTACCTGAACGCGAACCCGCACCTTTAGAACCTCTACAACTTGTTTTACCATGACCAGAGCCACGGCCCCGCCCAATCCTTTTTCTCTTCTTCCTTTTTTGTAAGGAATTCTTAGCATCTATTAAATTCATTCTATCTTTACACCTCTTAACTGTTCGATTTCCTGCTTGGTTCTCAAAGCCTTTAAACCCTCAGCTGTAGCTTTAACAACATTCAGAGGGTTTCTTGTACCATAACATTTTGTTAAAATATCAGTAACACCTGCAGATTCAAGAACAGTTCTCGCTGGCATTCCCGCTTTAATACCGGTACCATGCGCCGCCGGTTTCATAAATACCCTTGCAGTTTTATAACGCCCCCATACCTCGTGCGGTATTGTTCCATCAATAACATGCACCGTAACAGTGTTTCTATTTGCATCTTTTACTGCTTTTCCAACAGCATTTGGAACCTCTCTAGCCTTTCCATAACCATATCCAACTGTTCCATTTTTATCACCAACTACAACCAATGCACTAAAACTCATACTCTTCCCACCCTTAGTTACATTGGTACATCTGTTGATTTTTACAACTGTCTCTTCTAATTTTTCAGTATCAGTTTTTTGTGCCAAAAAAACCTCCTATTACTCAACCAAACACACTAATTATTATAATATTCCATAAAAAGACTTTTAGAAAACAAGGTTACTTTCCCTTGCACTATCAGCCAATGCCTTAACCCTGCCATGATATTTATATCCACTTCTATCAAAGACTACCCTGGTAATACCTATCTTTGCAGCCTCCTCCGCAATCTTCTGACCCACCAGTTTTGCCGCTTCAATGTTTCCACCGTAAGGCAATTTGCCTTTGACATCTTTTATCAATGTTGAAGCGCTGGCGAGTGTCATACCGGTTGTATCATCTATTAACTGACAGTATATATTTTCTGAACTTCTAAATACGCTCAACCTGGGTTTTTCTTTAACGCCAAAAACCTTTTTTCTTATTCCTTTACGACGTTTAAGCCGCCTTTTGTATTTTTTCTTTAAAATATTCATATGTTAATCTTTTGGAGTAAAAGAAATGTTAAAAACTAAGACGCAGAAGCCGTCGCCTTACCAGCCTTCCTGCGAATAACCTCATCAGCATATTTAACACCTTTCCCTTTATACGGTTCCGGTGGACGCAATCTTCTAATATTTGCTGCAAATTGACCGACCAACTGCTTATCGATACCACTAATCGTAAATTTTCCAGGATTTGTCTGATTCGCAATCTCTACCTTTAAACCATCTGGAATTTCAACATTAATGGGATGCGAAAACCCTAATTGCAAGACCAAACCGTCGCCCTGCATTTTAATGCTATACCCTAATCCTATTATCTCTAAACTCTTTGAAAAGCCAGCAATAACACCAAGAATATTATTTGCTACAAGTGTGCGTGTCAGACCATGAAGCTCTTTGCATTTTCTCTCGTCAGAAGGGCGTATTACAAGAGTCTGTTTTGCCTCTTCATTAACTTCTATCTTCATCAGCGGATGAATCGCCTGTGTCATTGTGCCTTTGGGGCCTTCAATAGTCAGCACACCGTTATCACATTTAATTTTGACACCTTCAGGAATTGGTATTGGTTTTTTCCCTATTCTAGACATAATTCTTATTTGTACAACTATACAACAAAATATTTTATCCGGATTTAATAACTCAGTTAAATTAAAACATCTTCTACCATACAGTACAAATATGCTCACCACCTATTTTGTTTTCTCTACATTCTTTATTGCTCAATATCCCCTTTGAAGTCGAGTATATTGATATACCGATACCATTAAGCACTTTCCTGATATCTTCCACTTGATTATAAATCCTTCTACCCGGCTTGCTTTCTCTTTTTATGTGATTAATTATTTTCTGATTCAAAGGCCCATATTTTAAATAAATCCTCAATACACCTTGCTTATCATCAGGGATATACTTAAAATCTTTTACAAAACCTTCCTTTTTCAAAACTTCTGCAATGCCCACCTTAATACGAGATGAAGGCATATTTACAGCCTCTCTCTCCACCATATTAGCATTACGTATTCGCGTCAACATATCGGCGATTGGATCTGTCATACTCATTTTAATAAACCCCTTTTTCTCTTAAAAAAAATCTACGCTTCATAGTATTTTACCAACTTGCCTTTTTTATACCAGGTATCTCCCCTTTCGACGCAAGGCTTCTAAAACATATTCTACATATTTGAAATTTTCTATAATACGCTCTGGGCCTACCACAAAGCTGGCACCTATTATATCTCCGGGTTTTGTATTTTGGTTCCTTTTTAGATTTTACTATCAATGCTTTTCTTGCCATATAAACTCCGCGGGTTAGTAATCCATTATTAATTTTATAATTCTAAAGAAAACTATTCTATGTTCTGAATGGCATACCAAACAACTTGAGCATCTCATACGCTTGTTCATCCGATTTCGTAGATACCACAAATGTTATATCCATCCCTTGTACAAATTCAATATCATCTATACTTATTTCAGGGAAAACAGCCATTTCACTTATACCCATTGTATAACCCCCACGGCCATCAAATGATCCTGCAGGGAGGCCACGAAAATCTTTTATTCTCGGGAGAACTATACTTATCAGGCGATCCATAAACTCGTAAGCCATTTTGTTCCGGAGTGTTACCTTGCAACCAACAGCATCCCCTTTTCTAAGCTTGAAACCTGCTATATCTTTTCTGGCCCTGGTAATTTTAGGCTTCTGACACGCAACGGTTGCTAAATGCTTCATTGCATCTTCAAGAATTTTCTTATTTTCCTTTGCCCTTCCGACACCCATATTTATCACTATCTTAACCAGTTTCGGAACCTCTAGCTTGTTTTTAAAATGAAACTTCTCCATTAACCTGGATACAATTTCTTCCTGATATTTATCTAATAAACGTGCCATATCTTTAATATTTTAATTTTATAGATTATTCAGAAGCAATTATTTCGCTTCCACATTTATAACAAACCCTGACCTTATCACCATTTTCAAGAAATTTCTGTTTGACTCTCACACCCTTACCATTTTTTTCACAACTCTTATTTTGGCATATTACCAGTACATTTGACAATGAAATAGGCGCCTCCTTTTGCATGCGTCCGCCCTGTGGATTTTTCTCACTACGTTTTACATGCTTTTGAATATAACTTATCCCTTCTACAACAACTCTCTTATTCTTAGTTATTATATTCAAGACCTTGCCCTTTTTACCGGCATCATCACCTGCTATCACTTGCACAGTATCGTTTTTTCTTATATGCATATCTTTAAACAACTTTCCATTAAAACATCACATTTACACCACTTCAGGTGCTAAAGAAATTATTCTCATAAAATTCTTTTGTCGCAACTCTCTCGCAACTGCACCAAAAATACGAGTACCTTTAGGGCTTCCGTCATCTTCAACCATTACAATTGCATTTCTATCAAACTTCAGATAAGAACCGTCTTCACGTCTTATATTTTTCTTTGTTCTTACAACTACGCCTTTAGCCACGTCCCCCTTTTTCACAACGCCACTAGGAATTGCCTTCTTTACTGCAACGACTATAACGTCCCCAACCGACGCATAAACACGCTTTGAGCCTCCAAGAACTTTAATACACTTAGCCATTTTAGCACCGGAGTTATCAGCAACATCCAGCATAGTTTGTTCCATTATCATTTTATCAGCTTCCTTATATTATTTTATAATACGAACCAATCTCCAACGTTTACTCTTGCTTAGTGGCCGGGATTCTACAATCTCCACCTTGTCCCCGTTGCCAGCCTTGTTTTCTTCGTCATGAGCTTTATAAATTGTCATCCTTTTAACAAATTTTCCATATCTGGGATGCTTTACACGCCTTTCTGATCTCACAGTAATTGTCTTGGACATTTTACTGCTTGACACTACACCGATAACAGTCTTTCGCCGTTTAACATTTTTCTCAGTTTCCATTATGCACTTTCTTTTTCATTCCTTTTTCCAGGGAGGCTCTCGTTAATTCCTAACTCGGCTTCTCTTAAAACAGTCTTTAATCTCGCAATATCTTTTCTGATTTGTCTATATTGTGCTGAGTTACGCAATTCACCTGCCTGCCATTGAAACCCGAGGTTTAACAACTCTCTCTTGCAGGCCTCTAACTCTTCAAGTATTTCCTGATGCGATTTTTCCCTAATCTCACTTGCCTTCAAATCGCCATTCTCCTTTTAACAAATCTTACCCTGACAGGCATCTTGTATGCGATTCTACCAAAGGCCTGTTTTGCCATATCCTCAGGAACTCCTCCTATCTCATATAAAATAGTACCTGGCTTTACAACAGCAACCCATTTTTCAGGTTCGCCCTTACCCTTACCCATTCTCGTTTCTATAGGTTTTGATGTAACCGGTTTGTGTGGAAATATCCTTATAACTAATTTACCTTCTCGCGAAACGTATTGTGTCGCCGCCACCCTGCCAGCTTCAATATGTTGTGCCGTTATCCAACCCGGCTCAGTAGACTGTAAACCATACTCACCAAAACATACGGTATTTCCCCTCGTGGCATTACCTTTAATCGTTCCTCTTTGAGTCTTTCTAAATTTTACCCTTTTTGGCATCAACCGCATAATCAACCCCTTTTTTCAAATCAACTAATCCCTTATAAATCCACACCTTAACACCAATCGTACCGTAGCTGGTTAAAGACTCTGCAAATCCGTAATCGATGTTTGCCCTTAATGTATGCAGAGGAATACTTCCCTGAGTAGATCCTTCCGTCCTTGCTATCTCTGCCCCAGCCAGGCGTCCGGAGATCTGAATCTTTACTCCTTTTGCACCCATACTCATAGTGCTATCAACAGCTTTTTTGATAGTCCTCCTGAACGCTGCTCTTTTTTGTAATTGTTCAGCAATGCTCTCAGCCACTAATTGTGCTTCCAGATCCGGCTTTTCAGTTTCCTGAATCCTTATATCTACGTCTTTCTCTACTAACTTTCCGAGACCTTCTTTTAATTTTTCTATTTCAGCCCCTTTACGGCCTATTATTAAACCTGGCCTTGCTGAATAGATAATGACTCTTGCACCTTCATCACGCGTTCTTTCAATTTCTACCTTCGGTATTCCTGTGAAGCGATAGTTCTTTTTGATATATTTTCGTATTTTTTGATCTTCGACCAGTAATTTGCCAAATTTCTTCTTATCTGCATACCATCGCGATCTCCAATTCTCGGTTATCCCCAGCCTAAAACCTATTGGACAAACTTTTTGACCCATCTTTTCCTTCCTAATTAAGATTCGGAAATAAATACCACTTTAATTTATTAACCTTTCTTCACTACCTGAAAGATTTATACTAATCCCTTCCCATCTGACAGCACTAAAGATATATGACTTGTACGTTTCTTAATCGTTGCAGAAACGCCCCTTGCCCTGGGCCTAAACCATTTACGTGCCGGACCCCCATCAACATATATTTCTTTTATATATAAAGAATCTATATCCACATCTTGTCTTTCGTTAGCACCTGCAATTGCAGCCCTTAAAGTTTTATCTATAAAGTATGAAGCCCTTCTATGTGTCAGCCTTAATGCTTCCAGCGCATGATTTACAGACTTCCCCCTTACCAGATCAACGACATATCTGGCTTTCCTGGGAGATATCCTGACATATTTACTGCTTGCTTTGATATTCATTCTGAAATAACAAATTTTATGAAATTTAGTTACCGCTTATCCTACTTCTTCTTTGTCCCGCCATGGCCCCTATACGTTCTCGTAGGAGCAAATTCTCCAAGTTTGTGTCCGACCATATCTTCCATAATAAAAAGCTTATGGAAAATTTTCCCATTATGCACCATAAATGTATGTGACACAAATTCCGGGATAATTATACAACTGCGCGCCCAAGTACGAATCGGTTGCTTATCACCCGATTCCCTTTGTCTTGATACCTTCTTAAGCAGCTTACTATCAACAAAAGGGCCTTTTTTTACAGAACGTCCCATAGTTACACCTTCTTAATTTTTATATTTTTAAATAACTAACCTTTATTACGCCTGGACTTTCTTCTTCTTATTATAAACTTATTACTTGTAGCCTTCCTCTTTCTTGTTTTTCCACCTTTCGACAATTTACCTGTCGGAGAACAAGGATGTCTTCCACCATGACTTCGGCCTTCTCCCCCACCCATTGGATGAGCTACTGGATTCATTGCAGTACCTCTTACATGCGGCCTACGTCCCATCCATCTCTTCCTGCCAGCCTTACCGATTTTCGTGCCCATATTGTCCGTATTGCCAACCTGGCCTATGGTAGCCCTGCATTCATGAAATATCTTACGTACTTCACCAGAAGGCAAGACTACCTGCACATATTTATCTTCTTTAGCTAAAACCCGTGCAACACTACCTGCTGACTTAACAATCTTACCGCCTTCTCCAGGCCTCATTTCAATATTATGCACCTCAATCCCCAAATGTATATTTTTAAGTGGCATACAATTACCGATCTGCGGATCAATTTTCTCGCCAGAAACAACATGTTGCCCTACAGCCAAACCAGCAGGCGCCAGGATATATCGTTTTTCTCCATCCACATAATGCAACAATGCAATATTAGCTGAACGATTGGGATCATACTCAACACTTGCCACCTTTGCAGGAATATCACATTTATTTCTTTTAAAGTCTATTATTCTATATTTTCTTTTACTTCCACCACCTCTATGCCTGACAGTAATCTTGCCTTCGTTGTTTCTTCCACCTGTTTTGCTTAGAGGCATCAACAAACTTTTTTCTGGAGTTACTTTTGTTATTTCTGAAAAATCAGAAACACTCCCTTGTCGTCTTCCATTAGTTGTAGGTTTATAACGTTTAATTCCCATTCAGATCACACTTTCAATTAGCATAAATTTAATAACCAAGGTCTATCGTATCGCCCTCTTGCAAGGTTACTATTGCTTTTTTCCATCCACTTGTTTTATACACCTTGTTCCTATGCTTTCTCTTCTTTCCAACTCTATTTAAAGTTCTAACACATAACACTTTTACATCAAACAGCTTCTCTACTGTTTCTTTTATTTGAATTTTGTTCACTTTCTTATTTACTTCAAAGTGGAACGAATTTGCCGACTCTCTATCGCCAACACTTTTTTCAGAAGATAAAGGTCTTTTTATAATATGATAATAGTCCATAATGGATTTTGAATTTAGTTAGTTTTTATTTAGTAAATTTATTTAAATTTAATGTTATCTAACACATCTTTAACTATTAATAACCTTTTGTACTTAATCACATCGTAAGCATTCAAGTCCGAAGCAACACGAACCTTCAGGCTATAAATATTTCTTGAGGATTTCCATATTGTCTCATTTAGCTCTGGTATTACTATAAGGCAGCTTTCTCTGATCCCTAAAGACTTCAACAGGCTAGCCATTTTCTTTGTACTTGGAGAATCAAAGTCCAGCTTATCAATTAGAACTACCTCATTATCCTGTAATTTAGACAAAATCGCAGATTGTAAGGCAACTTTCCTTGCCTTACGATTTACTGAATAAGAATAATCCCTTGGCTGTGGCCCAAAAACTACTCCACCTCCTTTCCATAACGGAGACCGTATGCTCCCTGCCCTCGCCCTTCCAGTATGTTTCTGCATCCATGGTTTTTTGCCACCGCCCTTAACTTTTCCCCTGGTTTTAGTAGACGCTGTACCCCGCCTGTGATTTGCCTCGTGCATAATTACCACATCTCTTAAAAGCTCCCTGTGTACCTTACCCCCAAATCTCTCTTCAGGCAAAGATGTATTCTCTAAAGGATTACCGCTACTATCATATACTGGTACGTTTATCATGATTAACTATATCTACTCTTTCTTATAATGACATATCCGCCATTTGGGCCTGGAACAGCACCTTTGACAAACATTAAATTCTTGTCTTTATCTATTTTAATAACATCCAGGTTTCTTACAGTACATTTTTTACCACCCATTCTACCTGGCATCTTTTTGCCCCTCCACACACGCCCCGGATTAGTACCTGCACCAACTGAACCAGCACTTCTAGGCGTAGTACAACCGTGCGTAGCAGGCCCGCCGTGAAACCCCCATCTTTTCATGACACCGGCAAAACCTTTACCCTTGCTGGCACCTGTTACATCAATCACCTCCACGCCGTCAAAGACATCAACTGTCAATACCTGCCCAAGCTCATATTCCGTATCTAAAGTATCATCACGAAATTCCCGCACTAATTTTTTTACACCTGTTTTTGCCTTTGCACAATGTCCTATTTCGGCCTTAGTCGCCCTCTTCTTTTTTCGTTCTTCAAAACCAACCTGTATAGCCGAATACCCATCGTTTTCCTTGTTTTTTATCTGCAGGATATTACATGGGCCTGCCTGTATCAGTGTAACAGGAATTAAATTACCCTCTGTATTAAACACCTGGGTCATTCCCAATTTTTTACCTAATAAACTTACTACCATTATAATTTACCTTAAAAATCTTATCAGAAAAGTTTTTAGCATTTAAGACGCCTGATACCTTCCTACGCTTTTATTTTTATTTCTATTCCAGCAGGCATATTAAGCTTGTTCAAAGCATCAACAGTTTTCGGTGTTGGCTCAATAATATCTATCAACCGCTTGTGTGTCCTCATTTCAAACTGCTCTCTGGACTTTTTATCAACGTGCGGAGAACGAAGAACTGTATACCTCTCCATACGTGTTGGTAGAGGTATCGGCCCGGACACCTTTGCTCCCGTACGCTTGGCAGTTTCTATTATATCTGCAGCCGACTGATCAAGTATCCTGTGATCATAAGCTTCCATACGAATCCTGATTTTAAAATCTATTTCGTTTCCCATAGCTCAAATAGTATTATTCAATAATTTTAGTAACAACACCCGCCCCTACCGTCTTTCCACCTTCTCTTATCGCAAACCTCAACTCCTTGTCCATCGCTATCGGCGTTATCAACTCTATCTGCAAATTAGCATTGTCCCCCGGCATCACCATCTCG
>JAIQZU010000060.1 GCA_021776915.1 Candidatus Scalindua sp.
CAGTGACTTCGGTTTTGCTTGCATAAAATCCTCCAGTTTTTGTGTGTTTTTGCGTATTTCCTTGCAATTTTAACATACTCAAAAACGCTTGTCTCCCTTTATTTATACGGGTCAGAGGTTTATTTCAAGGCCAACTAATTATTTATTCCTATTACCATTATCCGCTGCTCTGAATACCTTTTCTGATTTGGATGTAGATAGTCATCCAAAATGTCACCCTTTTCAATATAATAAACTACATCCTCAAAGCATACTCCTCTTGATTCTTTGAGTTTCAGGTTCTTTTCTGTATTCCAATTAATATGCTTCACTATATTAGCAAATTAACACATTGTGTGCATTATGGCAACAGAAAAGGCGTAATATCCCATATTATGTTTTTAGGCGAAGTTCCAGGTTCATACCTTTACTGTTCAATTGACAACTTATGGAGAATAGTTAGCAAGTAAAACGTGGCAAGACCTTTACGATTAAAGTTTGAAGGTGGCTATCATCTTATAACATCAAGAGGGAATCAGAGGGGGGGGGCATTTTACAACCTGTCTCACCTTCTTAAAAACCTATGCAGTCTGTACATTGAGTTCCGGTAATGGTTCTTCTATAGGAACCTGATCCTCTGATACATGCCTTGGCGTAGCAGCCTTGAGCGAGTTCAAGCGCGTTATCATGAAGTAAAACAGAGGCATCACTCCACCAACAAAGAAAACCACACCTCCAACCGCACGCATCCACGTTAGCACCTGAAAGGGACCGCCAAGAATGAATTCCTGTGAGCGGGCAGCCCAGTAGCCGTTCTCAACAACTGACTTAAATTGTAACACTCCGGCGGGAAAAGTATCCAACGCCACCATCAGCAGGAGCCCCGCGTTCATCGCCCAGAAGGAGGAGCGCAGGAGGCGTACGTTCCAGCGCCTGGAGACTATAAGGTGACGGCTGCAGTATAGAACTGCAGCAATCGAAACGTTACCGTAAACGCCCATTAATGCAGCATGACCGTGATTGACCGTTAGATAGGTGCCATGTTCGTAGTAATTTATGATTGGGAGATTTATAATCAAACCAAATACACCGGCGCCAAAAAAATTCCAGAAATTTACGGCAATGAGGAAAAGAAATGCCTCTGAGAACCCAAAGGATGTCCCTTTAACGGCTGCATTCTCAGAACGTCTCCCTAATGAATAATCCGGTACCCGCGCAAATTTCCACACTTCAATCGTAAGCAATATAAGAGGAATAACCTGAAGAGTCGAGAAAACACTGCCCATGGCCATGAGCGCAGCGGGTTTTGCATTCCAGTAAAAGTTATGGGCGATGCCCAGCAGGCCCGAGCCGAGAAACAGCAATGTAGCAAGGTAAACCACCCTGGTTGCAGCCTGACGGGTAATTAAACCCATGAATACCAGATAACAGGCGACAATGACTGTTGTAAACACCTCAAAGAAACACTCTACCCACATGTGAATGAAACACCATCGCCAGAAATCGGCAATGACAAAATTGGTATTCGGCCCGGCTACAAAGCCGGATATGAATAAAACGGCAATAGCTACAACCGAGTACAGAATCCAATACGGCAGGGAAAACGCCGACTGTCCCTTTAAAGCAGGTTTTACCCCACGGTATATAATCACTGCCCATAATATAAGTGCTACAAAAAGGAAGAACTGCCACAATTTGCCAAGCTCAACGAATTCCCAACCCTGATTTCCAAGAAGACGCCAATAATCACCAAGCATGTTCTTTGGTCCCATAAAACAGCCTGCAAGCATACCAACAACTACTGTAACCAGTAACCAGAAGAGCACGTTGATAAGTGTAACTTGATGCTTTGGTTCCTGCCGGTGGATACTCGGAAGGATAAAGATGGAACCGGCTATCCAGCAGGTTGATATCCACAGCATCGATAATTGAACATGCCAGCTACGGGTAATCGTTATCTGCAGGTATTCAGAAATGTTATAACCGAAAAAAGTTGTAAATCCGACAAAATCGTGAATCGTCAGGACACCGGCCACTATCTGCAGGAAAAACATTGCAACCGCAACCGCAAAGAACTTGTATGTTGCACGTTGACCGGCAGCAGGAAGAGATGATGAAACGTTTTCATTGTTAACCGGATTTTCTTTAACCGGTGACTGAAGTCCGGCAGACCTGGCGTAATAACCATAAATGCAGAGAACAGCACCCAAACCGAAGATCAGGAACAGTAAGCCGATAACGCTCCACAAGATTACTGAAGGTGTTGGGGTATTGCCTGCGTATACATCGTATGGCCAGTTATGGGTATAACTGGATTCGCCGCCCGGTCTTTCTGCCGCACAAACCCAGGCACCCCAGAAGAAAAAGGACGCAAGGTCTTCGAGTTCTGAGTCGTCTGTAATATAGCCTGCCGGCCTGAAAGACTCTCTGTGATCTCCCTTGAATTTCGAACGATAATATTCTACCAACCGTTCTGCAGCGTATGCCTGTCCTTCTGTAAGAACTACAATACCGCTCTCCCTGTCGTAGTAATTTTTCTTGAGCTCACGCTTAACACGGACAGATATACCGTCTTTCTCAATTTGAGTTAACACCGCCGACCTGCTATTTGTGATCTGCCTGCCATAATAATCGTTCATCTGGACCGCAATCTGGTGGAGCGCTTCGGCAGTAAAATCCGGTCCGCGGGCAGCGCCATCCCCGAACATACTTCCGTATTCCATAAGGGCGTATTTCAGGAAAACCTGTTGTCCACGCTCAGTAGAAGCACGTGTAAAGACTTTCTCCCCTGAAGACGAAACATAATCTGGTTTTGGAGGAGCGTCTTTGTATGTCTTGATACCCATGTACAAAACACCCACTGCTCCTGTAACCAGGACAACAAGTAAATATTTCCACCAATTAGTTCTCTGCATACTCAACTTCCTGAGAATTCTTCTAAATTTCCGGCTATTATTTACCCGGAATCTATACTGTTAACAAACCGTTTAGCCATTATGGTTCCTGATCAAAACTACTTTTTATGACCACGAAACCAGCAAAGGCCATGTTTTGCCTAAATTAAGAGGAAAGATTTTATCACAGACAGCAATGGAAGTGCAAGTATTATATAGTCATAGGAGTGGAAAACCGACGCAAGAGCGGAAATGTGTATAATATCTTGCGCTTATATCAAGTGCGTACAAATTAGAAGGCGAAATCGAATGTAAGGTATTTATATATCGTATCCAACCGAATAATACTCGTTTCTTCACTCTACGTGGAAACGAGTATTATTCGGTTGGACCGTACGTGACATGCCTGTCAATGTGGTTTTCATAGTGATCCAAAGAAAGAATGCCAGCAAAGGCAATAAAAATTTGACCACTTTCTTTTCACACAAGAGACCTTCAGTTCAGAACCAGCTGTTCAGATATTGTTATACAAGGGTTTTGTGACAAAATTATTAATGTTGATTGTGTACATTCTGCCATTTTGTAGTCAGAATATTGTCATCCTTGTAAAAGACAAGATCGGCTATGTTATCGAATTCTTGATTTCCAATCAAGTACTCTCGCTCCCCCCAATATGTTAATATTACAATAATCTATGATAGATCTAACTTATAGACAAACAGCTATTATCATTGTAAATTACATAGTGATAACGCTGTTATAGGCTACAAATTTATTATATAATACATTACTTTATCATGGATGAGAACGATCCATTTTGAATTTAATTTGTTAATATGAAAAAGATGACAAAAGGTCAAATGGAAGCAAAAATAAGCGAGGCAATTATAAAGTTTGAAATGGAATATATGGGTAGAGGCCCTATGGAAACCAAGACCTATATTATAGACGATATGTTCTTTGTGCGACTTAAAGGAGTTCTTACTCAGGCTGAAAAAACATTAGCCAAGACTGTAGAAGGGGCAGAACTGATAAAAAAGACACGCGCTAAATTATTAGGAAGTGCAAGGCCTTTATTGAAAAAAATAATTTCTGATACTACAAATTGTCAGATAAGGAGTTTACATTCAGATATAAGCACAAAAACTGGAGAGAAGGTTATTGTTTTTACGTTAGACAAGAATATAGAAAATAAATTTAGGCATTAGTAAATACTTTTGCACTCATATTGATTATCACTTTCAAATACTTTACATTATAAGATTAATTTCAAAACGTTTTGAAAAATAAAATATTTCGGGAATGTATCCATGTTTTTTATTAGAGTAGAAACGTAAGGAACCATTTCATATTTCCTCATCCGATGCCTTAGGCGATTTATTAGTCATTTTGCTTAATAATAAAGAATTCAAGTCTTGTAATTGCTTTAGAATGTTCTTAGTCATGGTGTTCGTTCGGAACGTCAAAAAGATTACTTTAACGGATACCAGGAATACCGCGGCCTCAAGAAATATGTCGTGAGTAAGACCTTTGGTAAAAACGGCAGCGATAAATAGCGCAAGTGTTATGAAAATAATTGCAATCGTAGAAATTCTTTCAATATTAATGTGCAACTTAAACGCCTCCTTCCGCAGGCCTAATAATAAAGATATCCCAATTTATCTGCCGCTTACATTTACATGCGATAACTAAGCTTTTTATTATGTTAAGGTCAGGATTGGGTAATAGATAGAGCAACAAAATAAACAGTACTTATCTTAAATAGAGCTTCTCTCATCTCTAATCCATATTCTTTGCCATTCTTGGCTAATGGTAATACAGAAAATGTTTATTTTGATATAACTTCAAAGAGAGCTTCGGCAGCACTTTCGGGACCTTTTGTTTCAAAACCAGGAATTCCAAGCCTTGTTCGCAGTTGTGCTATCCTAACTCCAGATTCAAACAGTGCTTTAAAATATTTTATTGCCAATTTTTCATGAAGGTCTTCATATTGAGGAGGCCCGAATATGTTTGCAAAATAAGAATGAACTACGCCTTTTTCAGTAGTTGTTCCTTTAGCCATTCTAGCTCCTTCACGAAATACATCAAGAGCATCATCCACAGAGTGAAACTCATCAAAAAAAGGGTGAGCATCATCTACTTCCTCATAATTATTTGCATATAATAAAAAGTCCACAGAATAACCATGAAGAACTTCTTTAAGGGTTGTGACCGGCAATATGGCTCTCGCATTAATTTTCTGAGGACTCATGATTATTGATCTGTCGATATTCCCGAAAGCAAATCCTGGTTGAAGGTCGTCTAGTCTAACAAATGCGCCTGTTTCAGTCCCATAGACTTTCATTTTGCCATCTTTTGAAAGTTCTAATGAACCCATATCATCAAATATTATTGTCATGTCACGAATATATTTATCTCCTAGAACACGAAATGCTTCTAATGATTCTGACTTGCCTGCGCCTGTGTCTCCTAAAATAATAACATTAGCAGATTTGCCATTCTTAAGGCTGACTTTTACCATAGCACCATGAATTGGCAGCCTGCCTCTCTTCATCATTATTATATTATGCAAAGTAAGCATCATTTTCTTAATATAACCAAAATAACCGAAATCATCTGATCCTGGAACTGCAGCTACAAGCATGTTATTTTTTTCGTCATCAAAAAATACTGTCGGCAGATTTCCAAATTTTTTGAGTGATTTCCCCGGAACCCCATATGCATACACAGCATCAGGTTTTCTTTTAAGATCATTATCGTCTGCTAACTCAAACAAATTCGCAAGGGCAGTTCCTAGTCCAATAAATTTGTTATGGAAAAAAAGATAAATAATCAGATCACCAACCTTTGCAGGATAACACAGCCAATCCTCACAGCTAAACTGTATATCATCAAGTGGATTAGAATCAACCTTTTTGAACTGGCCGGTTCTTTTGTTCATAGGAGGATCAATAATTAAAGGAGGTTCAATAAGAACCTGTTTAATGAAATGAATATCTTTTAATTTATCATAAGGAGCAGGAGGACATGACCAGTTTTCTATAGCCACAATAAGTCCTACCTGGCAGCCTGCCGGCATTTGGCGATATATGCGAGGATGATCATTAGTAATATTTTCACAGATATCTCTATACACCTTACGAACAAGATGATTTAAAGATTCTATTGTTATATTGAAAGTTCTATATGGTTTTGTATGAGTAGGCATTTCTTTATTATTGTCAGGGTAACATACCAGAAACCGTTCAAAGCTGCGCCAGTAATCATATAGGTTTTCAACAAATTGGTTAAGCAAATAAGTATCTTTAAAAAAATTTGTAAATTCGGGAGTTGTTTTAATTGTTCTTTCTTTAGGCAATGCTGAAAGTCTCTGCAAAAGATTAATTATAGTCTTCTCCTGTTCATCTTTAGATGTCCCCTGCGCAAACATATCCAGAAGAGGAGAATCTTTTCTTCTAAGATAATCTAAAAATCTATGAATCACATTTTTGAATAATTCGGCTTTAGTTAAGTCCCTTGGATTTTTACAAATTTTACCACTACTTTTAATTATTACCTGTTTATTATAAAAAGAATAATTTGGTATTCGCATTTTAATTAACTTCCAATCTTTATATGTTGGATAAAATACTTGACTAATTTATTTCTTTGAATTATGATTTTACACAATGTAGGAAGACTAAGCAAGGATTTCTGTTAACAAGAGGAATTGTTGAAGAGTAAGCCAACATCAATAACTTTTAGTTCTCTTAAGTGAGGGCAAGTGATGATGTTGGCTTTTTTTGTTTATAACTTGTCTTATATAAACGAGATTATATTTGTCAAATTCTTAGAGTAAGCGGTTAGTAACCATGTTTTACTTATTACTATTATGAGTATATCAGAATACCTGGATGCGGTAGGATTAAATTTCAAAAACCACTCTGGTGCTGTGGGCATTTGTTATCAACAGGGCGCAAGTAAACTTCCACATTGTTTTATTACGATTTCTCGGCAAGCGGGAGATACTTGCCAAATTGAGATATTGCGCGGGAAAGAGAAGATACCGGTAGAGGTGACATTCTTTGAGACAAAAGGACACGGAAAGAAATAGGGACAAAAATAAGGAATAAGAAAATGAAGAATTCATTAATAATTTTGACATTAATTCTGGGAACTCTTACGGCCATTGCTTCCTGCAAGAAGTCTAAGGAAGTTAAGATTGAAAAAGTTGAAGAGGTTGAAAAGGTGCAGGCAAACGTGCCCGAACAGAGGGCTTTAGCAGGGACCATGAAGAAAGCGGCTATAATAATGAGGCGGTTAGCAAGGGCGGTGGAAAACAATAACTGGGTTGAAATGGATATGTGGACTCAGGAACTCAAAGATGGCATAGGCTTCAGTTGTGTTAAACTGTATATGATTGAGAATAATGATGTTTCAGACGAGTTTACTGTATTAAGCAACAAATTTAACAGTGCCATAAATAAATTAATTCTGTGCAGTAAAGAACAAGACACTGATAATGCAAATCTTGAATTTGATAATCTGATAAAGTCATGTGATGCATGCCACGAAAGTTTTAATAAGGAAATGGAAGGACCCTTGGATTTTATTGATTCGGGAGGAGGATAGGTGGCAGGAAATAATTTTATAATTTGATGTATGAGGAATTTGCATTTTAAATCTTTTGGAGTTAAGTCTTTAGCCTTTTATTATAACTGTAGAGGAGGTCTTTCCGCCCGAAGGCCTAATTTATTTCTTTGGATTAAGCATCTATTAACAATGATTGGAAGACTAGGCAGGGATTCCTTAAACAAAAGGGATTGTTGAAGAGTAAGCCAACATCAATAACTTTTCGCCCTCTTAAGTGAGAGCGAGAGATGATGTTGGTTTTTTTTGTTTACTGCAAGATTTATTTAACTTTATTAAATGGAGCTATCAAATGCGCAAGACTTTAGTAGGCATAATTATGGGCAGTGACTCTGATTTGGAAGTAATGAAAGAAGCTGCACAGATTTTAGATAAGTTTTTAATAGGTTATGAGATGAACATCATTTCTGCCCATCGTACACCACATGTGGCGTATGAATATGCAGTTAATGCTGAACAACGTGGATTAGAGGTAATCATTGCTGGCGCAGGGGGTGCAGCACACCTTGCAGGATTTATGGCAGCACTGACTCCACTTCCCGTAGTTGGTGTGCCTATGCATACACAGAGCCTGGGTGGAATAGATTCGCTTCTTTCCATAGCGCAAATGCCATCCGGAGTACCCGTTGCCACAATGGCAATTGGTAGAGCCGGGGCTAAAAATGCAGCTATCTTAGCGGCTCAGATCCTGGGCGCTAAGTTCCCAGATACAAGAGAGAAGGTAAGCGCGTATAAAAAAGAGATAGCTGAGCAGGTTATGGAAAAGGACAATAGATTAAATGAGGATGTAAAAATTATGGTATCGACTCCTGCCAAACATTAAGATTGCGAAATAGCAGTAGATATTGATACCAAGGCGGTTTATCGGCTGGCTTAAAAAGTTGGGCTCAAATGCCACATCCATCACAGTTGGAAAGGAGGTGGTGGGGCTTTAGAGTTAGCCGATACCGTCATATAAGTCAGCAAATAAATATATTGAGAGATAAGGAGGATTGATTGAATTCAATTAAATTAAAGGAATAAAATGAAAGTATTGAAATTCCCAAAGGACACAAACGCTAATAATATGATATTTGAAAAAGGCCTAAAGGAAGGTTCATTAGCGGGTCACGTTTTGGTTGCAGATGATAACTTCGGAAAGAGCAGCTCAAAGGAACAGGTACAAAAAACAATTAACGCTATTAAATCTGCTGGAATGGAATATGTTATTGCACCTAATTTTGCAGAGGAATTTTATAAGAATGCAGTTGATATAGGATTACATCTAATTAAATGTAGCGACTCAAAATCAATAGACAAAGGAGATAATATAGAAGTTTATTTGAGGGAAGGCCTCATACTAAATACTGACACAGAGCAAGAAATTAAATTCAAACCACATTCCTGATTTTCGAGAAATTGTACTGTCAATATTATATTCTTAGCGATTTTATAGTAAATCTCAAACTTTTATAATCTAAACAAAATAAAATGAGTACCAAAAGGGTTTTTATTACAATTGGAATAGCTTTTTCTATCTTTTTAATTACCCTTTCACTTATAAGTTATAAATTTCTTAAAAATGCAATAAAAGTTGAAGCTTTTAATCACTTAGTCAGTGCCAGAGAGTTATTGAAAAGCCAGATAGAAGGCTATTTTCAGGATAGGTTTGGAGACGTAGACGTCCTTGCAAGCAACCCTGTAACAGGACAGGGTTTTTCCAGATTATCAAAGGCTTTTCATGCCTCAGGTCTCGAAGGTCCTCAATATACTAAGATAGCAGAACTTTATCAACCACTGATGGAACATTATTTATCTGATTACGGTTATGTAAACATATATTTTGTTGACAAAGATGGTGATGTGATGTTTTCTGCAATCAGAGAGGAGTTTACCGGGACCAATCTACTTACCGGAAGATTTAAGCAATTCAGTATTGGCCAGGTTTTCGCGCGCGGTTTAGATGGAGTAGCATTTGAGGACTATACGTGGCATGAAGAGATGCAGGAATTTACTTCTTACTTTGCAGCGCCGTTATACGATGGACAAATGTTAATAGGTGTATTAGTAATAGAAATCCCTTTCTCTCATTTAGATGCGATTATGACTCACAGGGCGGGCATGGGAGAAACAGGAGAAATGTACCTGGTAGGTGATGATGGCTATATGAGATCAAATTCCAGGTTCTTTGAAGAACCAACCATACTTCAGAAAGAAGTAGATACAGAAGCAACGAGGGAAGCATTAAACGGAATAGTCGGGAAGAAGATAATAAAAGACTATCGAGGGATTTCCGTGTTAAGTGCATATACGGCACTGGATCTAAAATTTGTAAACTGGGCACTTCTGGTCGAGATTGACGAAAAAGAGGCGCTTGCAGCTATTCATACTGTAGAAAGAAGAGTTGAAATACTTGGAGGCTTAACTGCGTGCATAACTTTCCTTTACATTTATTTAGTAAATAGAAGGAAAAACCAACAAATACTTGCAGAAACTTTAGAAGAATCTAAAACCTGATTTATTATAGTGCATTCCTGACTTTGAATAAATTGTAAAAAAAGTTAAGCTGGACTCCAGTTGTGGCAACAAAAGCCAATTAGAACAAACCCAGAAGAAACGTTATTTTTATAGTTAATTAAATTTCACAGCGTACTTTGCTGCTCCCGTCTTCGAAGCTGAATCTTTATTAGGAGTAATAGTAATAGAACTTCCTTTCTCTCATCTGGACACCATGCTGACACATAAAGCAGGTCTGGGAAAAACCTGTGAAATGTACCTGGTTGGCGAAGACGGCCTTATGCGATCGAATTCAAGATTTTCTATAACACCGACAATGCTCCAAAAAGAGGTGGGTACCGAAGCAACAAGGGAGGCGTTTGCTCCAATCCATTATGTAGAAAAAACGATGACAATATTTGGGTACATAATTGGCACCATAACCATTGTATACATCTATTTGGTATATAGAAGAAGGAATCAACAAAGACGCTCAGAATCTTTAGAAGAATCCGATGGCTCTGATTAATACACTAGAGATTCTGGAGCAGGGTATTTATTGACACCTACTTTTTCAATATTAACATCTACGTTTTCTGGATACCTGGTTTTTTTACATTTCCCGTGATAGATCCGCCATTTCAAAATCCTCCTATTCAGAAATTTCTAGACTGGATAACCCGCTTGCCTCTGGCACAGAAAGATGAACATGATTATATATCCTGTGATCCAGTCAACCATTTTCTACTACGGCATTTCAAATTTGGTGTCTTTATCTTTGACGATCAGCACCGGGCAATGTGCTTTGCGAACAACTCTTTCGGCTACGCTTCCAATAAGAACATGTGGCAATCCAGTTCGACCATGGCTTCCCATAATAATCAGATCGATATTATCTTTCCTTGCAGTTTTGATAATTTCAACAAAGGCTTTTCCTTCACACACTTCTGTCTTAATTTTTGGTACTTTTTTTATCTTTTTGGCTATATTGTTTAATCTCTCTTCAGCCTCTTTTTTCATCTTCTCTGCTATTTCTTGAGGAGTTATTTGGAGTATCATGTAATTTTCGTCCCCATGAAGAGGCGCCACCACATGTAACAGATAAAGCCTTGAGTTAAACAACAATGTTAGTTCCTTTGCATATTTCACTGCCAGATTACAAGACCCAGAAAAATCCACCGGGCATAAAATCTTCTTTATTTTCATGGTTCCCTTTTTCTACTTTAGGCCACAGATTTACGCTGAATTTTACGGATTTCTTTATCTGTTGTCCCTCGTAAAAACTCATCCAGAAATAATTTCTCACAAAAACCCGTCAGCATGTGAATGTATTAATTAATTTATTTCTTTGGATTCTTCAGTACAATTAAATGTATTTATTTTTGATTCAGATACGAAGTCAGTAGCCAAAACGCAGTCAAACCCATAGTACTCACCAGAATTGAAAAAAAAGTTGTAACTTGTGATATCATAAATGATAGTGTCATTACAAACATCAAATAAAACACTTGTGAAAATGATAAAAATAGCCTTTCCTTACTCGACAAGCAAGGGGTTACTGGTGAGATGACTGATCATAATTTCACCACTAATTACTCACGAAATATGCGATTTTGACCATAATTCCATATCATTCACCCCTTACCTATAACCATAACACCATCATTTACTCTCACTTACAGAATAAACAAACACCTTCTTTAAAAGTTCTAACTTTGTTCCCGCATGCATTTAAAGCTTATCTTTTTAGAAGGTAATAAAGCTTACCAGAAGTATTAAAATTCGCCGCCTTATTGAGAGCCTCTTTGCCTATTCCAAGGAATACGTCTACCCTGTCAGTCGTTTTGGTGGTACTCCTTGAATCATGTGTCAATGTAAAAAATGATTTCCCGGCTTGCCCTTCCTCATTAAGGTTTGTCGCCTCTTCAATAAGCACAAAGGCAAGTCC
>JAIQZU010000007.1 GCA_021776915.1 Candidatus Scalindua sp.
AATATGAGTACCTGGAAACCCCTCTCTTATCATAGCGCAGAAGGTCATAGAGGAAAAAAGCTGCTGCTTCAAGACAATGGAGATCCCGATTACGTCAGGTTCTTCTGCCTCAATAGCAGGTTTGAGTATGTGATTGAACGCATCCCGATACACATTTACCTCAGTGTCTTCGACAGCTTCAAGAATTTCTGAAGACATAAACAGTTTATAATTTAAGTCTGTTTCCATAGGAGGCATGCAGATTCTTGCAGGGGCGTAAGCAAGGGATATGGTATCAGTCACTTCACGAAAAACATTCATGGCCCATTCCAGTTTATCCACATTATAAAATTCCTGTGACCGTACAATAGTCTTGGCATGCTCTGCTTTTTCGGTAAGTTTGGTAATATTGAAATGGGTGTGTTTACGTGGAGTCCTTTCAAGTATCAGGTTAAGACCTTCCTCACTGAAGAACCAGTCATACATTTCCAGGTTCATGTCCTTCTGGATAACACGATGTCCGGATCCCCTTAAAAATGCGGTCAGAGTCGGCAAGCTCAAATAAGGTTCGGAGGGATACCAGTCAGGAGGAAATATCAACATTACCTTCTTTGACTGTCCTGGTTGTTGAGAGGAGAGGTATTTTAGTGGTTGAGCCTTTTGCCCTTTTGCATAGTCTATCCTCATATAAAGTCCAGAAGTTTATTTTGTAGAATTTTGTGCCTACTGTTTACTGCCTTTTTGGCTCTCGCCTCCCGCTTCTTTTTTGCTTGCAACGCTGTCCTCTGGTTCAAGACCTTGTGTCTTGACAAGTAAATCGACAATTATTTTGGATTCGTGGTGTGTAAACCAATCTTTTTTCAATACCGTCCTGGCCATCAAGCGCATATCAGCAATGATTTCTTCCCAATCTCTTCTTGAGTTACGTTCCAGAAAAATCCTGCCGGCATCATGGCATATCAGACATTTGTCAACTATTTTTTGAGCTACAACGTCATCACGCATAATTGTCGCTCTTTCGGTAAGATATTCTATTATGACAGGGAGATCTTCGTCAAGAAACATTTCTGGTGCGTTGTCTCTTATCCTTGTTACGGTTTACTTCCATTCTTCTCCTGTTTTATCTGCTAAAAGAATTCTGTTCACAGAATGACACACTGTACACCTGTCGATAAAGAGTAATCGAGCATCAACATATTTTTTCTTCTTAGGAAAAGATCCTATTACACCCTTTCTGGTGCCAAGGATTTCAGTGATTATCTGTTCTCCTTCCTCCTGTGTAATCCACAAGGGGCTCTTTTCAATCATTCTAGTGATACAGGATCGCCACTCTTCTTCAGTCTTTGTATCTGCAAAAATCCTATCAAGTGGATGGCATTTTGAACATTTTGGTTCGTATAAAAATTTCCAACTTTCATACGGAAAAGGTTCTTTTGTTTCTTGTGTCTGGCCATAAGTTTATGAAAATAGTACATGTATTGTGAGCACTATTATAAATGTGCAAAAGTTTCTCATACAAATCCCTCCGTTTCTGTCTATTTTGTTTGCAAACCTCAACGGTATCCATCTCTTTAATTGTAAAATATTAAGACTATTCTAGAAAGATTATTAAACTATAATGATTACAGATTGTCAATCCTGAACTTACTTCTCCAGTCGTTCCTTTGATGATAAATTCACCTCGTTGAAGATTCCAAATTTGATTGTAGTGCCCACTTCTCGTTGCACCCATGGATTTTCACTTATATATTGCTTTGACAACTGGTAAGCATCCGAGTCCTTCAGAAAATGCATCACTCAAACAATTAAACCTAGAAGGAAGAGTAAGCTTACAACAATGAATAGTTAACAATTTGACTCGTTAATTTTTCTAGTCCAGCGGATTCAGTATGAGGTAGGTGATTCGGTAAGAATCTATTTTTTGACAGGTCCCCTCAATTTTCATCCCCATATTTATGTTAAACTGTTACATTCTGACATTGGATGTTTCTTTACGTGACATTATTATGAATCAAACCGAATACGGGAATAACACGACATTCTGTATCTACTGCTTATATTGCATGTTACAAAAGTTTTTTGCTAAGTAAGATACATTGGAATTGCTTTTGCGCCTTACACTTACAAAGCTAATGATAATCAGCCTCTTCTGTGGTTATAAGTTTTATCATTTAAAAAACTTGAAAGTGGGTTTATTTTAATAATGGAATATACGACGGGATTGTTAGACATTGCGGCTATATGGGCTATTATTCTGTCTGGTATTGTTGGGGCATCGGGACGGTTTTTCAAGTGTAGCGGTTTAATAGGTTTTGTAATTGGGCTTCTTGTAGGTACATTTCTGATTTCAATGACTCCAATGGAAGCAATAAATACCTACACTGGTATCCACATTAATCCGGAAAAATCATTTGTGGTGCAACCACTAAGTACCTTTGTTGGGAACATTTTTGAGACTATAATGCCGGGATAATCTTATATTATGTACATGAATCCCGGCTACACACCTTAAACACAAACATTTTATTCATTCATGTATTCATACTCTTCATAGAGGGATGCTTCTTCGTTGCTTATTCTTTTGCTGAGAGCGGCGAGAAGTTTTTCAAAATCTTCCTGGAGTTCCTCACCTGAAAATCCCTCAGAGTATTTATCAAAGAATTCGTGTACAATTGTTGAGACATTCTCCATATCCATTTCAAATAGATCTAATGTGTTTTTTAGGTCTTTATTATTTTCTGCTTCTTTGCGAAGTCTCGGATAAAGTTGATCATCCTCCATTTCGAGATGTGCAAGCAAGCTCGTTTGTACAGACATGAGTTTGTCTTGTCCTTCCTTTGAAAGAATACCAAGTTTTTTGACATCGTTGAGAGCAGCAACGATTTCTGTATGTTCTTTCTTAAGTTCTTCAATCAGTATACTCATTTCCCCCTCATTTCCTTCTTAATATTTATTAAGAACAGAACTTACTGCTGAGCACGACTGCTCACGTACTGGTACAAGAGCAATGTTCTTCAAATAAAAGGATAACCACTAATCCATTTTAAAGCAAGAGTTGATTTATGTGTTAAACAGCCTGTAAGTAGGGATGCAGCCTGCCCGGCAATTTGCATCTAATTCCTTAAATTAAAAAGGTTCGATGGTACTGAGGAAGGTCAAACGATTATTATCTGTCGGGTGGGTGAAGATCAACTCTTGAGCGTGCAGGAATAATCGATCGGCCAGTGCAAATGCTGCCTTATGGCCATAAAGCTCATCGCCAAGAATGGGGTGTCCCAGCGCCTGCATATGTACACGTAGCTGGTGTGTTCGCCCTGTAACAGGGATTAATTCCAGGCTGCAACTGTCTTCATGCCGCTCCAGAATCCGCCAGAAAGTTTGAGCCGCTTTACCATGTTGGTGATCGATGATCTGCAGTGGACGCCGTTCCAGATCGCAGCGCAACGGTACATTTACCTCACCGGATTCTTCCTCAGGGTGGCCGTATACTTTTGAGATATATGTTTTCTCGGTTTCACGATCCTGAAACTGGCGACTTAGCTCACGGTGTGATTCCGGGTTTTGTGCAATAATCATGAGGCCAGAAGTAGAAAAATCCAGGCGGTGAACGATAAGTGCGTTCGGGAAACGCTGCTGAACACGGTGAATGAGACAATCCTGTTTTTCCGGTGTCTTGCCGGGTACTGACAACATATTTGCCGGCTTATCAACAATGATGATCTGATCATCGTTATAAATATACTCAATGTCACCCCTTGGTGGAGGTAATTGCTTATGTATTATATGAGACAAAGAAGGCATTGTTATTTTTAAGACGAAGCAATAGAAAAAAACTGATTTTAAACTGTCGGCTTAAAAATAACAAATGATATCTCAATACCTGTCTTGATGAAAGTATGGAGGGGATGTTTTTTACCATTTTATAACCCTATTCAGCCTATTGTGTACCCGAGAATTTACCTGGCATGTGCGACGTCCAAAGTTTTATAAATTGGAAAAGGATAAGCTCTTTTGTTATAAATAAGCGGAAGTTATTAATAGGGCAGAGAAGCAGATGCAAAATCAAAATGAACTGGTTCAGGCTTTATCAAAAATGGATGGGAAGTCATACCCTGCTTATAAGGCTATAAAGGGCAGTTATCAATATCAGGATTTTGAGCTTTCGATAGACCACGTCCAAGGCGACCCGTTTGCCATACCCAGTAAGGTAAGAGTCATAATTCCAATACGTACAGCCCAATTCCCGGAAGACACATATCATAATGACTGCAGGAATGTTGCCTTGTGTGACTTCCTTGCAAGACGGTTTTATCATTCCATTAAAAAGCATAATACACAAAGGGAGGGTTCGGGGAAAAGCGGCGTTATCGAAATAGACCGTCCGGGACAGGAGGTGCTCAAAACCTCTTCTATGGTCATAAAAGACGGTTGTGTTGAGGCGCGTTTCCTGGTTGGTCTCCCGGCTTTTGGTCGCAGGATTGCCGGCAGGATAGCCGCTAACATATTTTCAGAAGTTATTCCTCAGGTTGTAAACGATTCATTGTGTTTCCGGGAGCTTCCTGAAGATAAATTGTACCGTCATATTGAGACCGTTGAGGATGCTGAATTTATCAGGGAGAAATTACCTGAATTAGGTTGGATAGCATTTGTAGCGGATAATGCTGTTTTACCCAGGGCCAGTGGAGTCGATCCCCGGCCGCTGAGTACAGGAAAACTGGTACCTTTTGAAAGCTGTCAATCGATGAGAGTCAGCATAGAATTACCCAACCATGGCCCAATAACCGGGATGGGGATTCCTGAAGGTGTGACATTGGTTGTGGGTGGAGGATATCATGGGAAATCCACTCTATTGAACGCATTGGAACACGGAGTATATAACCATATCCCGGATGATGGCCGTGAGTTTGTGGTAACCAATGCCGATGCAGTCAAGATAAGGGCGGAGGACGGACGCAGTATTCAGAATCTGAATATAGACCCCTTTATCTCTAATCTGCCGTTTGATCAGGCTACCACTACATTTTCTACTGCTAATGCCAGTGGGAGTACCTCTCAGGCAGCTAATATCCTGGAGGCATTGGAGGTCGGGGCGCAGGCTCTTTTGCTGGATGAGGATACGCTGGCAACAAATTTCATGATCAGCGATCCGCGGATGAAGGCTCTGATCGCAAAAGAGAAGGAACCCATTACGCCATTTGTGGAACACGTGCGCAGACTCTATGAAGAAAAGGGTATTTCAACCGTAATCGTAATGGGAGGCAGTGGCGACTATTTCAGCCTGGCAGATGTGGTTATAGGTATGATTGAATATGTTCCGCATGATTTAACTGCTCAGGCGCATCAGATAGTTAAGGATAATCCTTCTCCTCAGGACTTTGATGTTGTGTCCCCTTCAGACATTCAGCGCATTCCCACATCAAATATACTGAGCGCTGCAAAAGGAAAAAGATCGGTAGACATTAAAATAGAGGACCTTCTATATATGCGCTTTGGTGAACACAAGGTTCAGGTTGGAGCGGTGGAACAGCTCGTGCATCCCAGTCAGCTGAGGGCGATAGGATACGCCATCCATTATGCCGGCCGTTATATAGACGGCCGGAGAAGCATAATGGAAATATGCCGGCAGGTGTTAGCCGATATCAGAGAAAAAGGGCTGGATTGTTTGAGTGATAGGGAGGCAAGGGGTGACTTTGCTGAATTCAGGATCTACGAAATGGCAGCAACGCTGAACCGGTTTCGGGCCCTGAGAGTAGAGCAGAGGGGCTGAGGTTTTACCCTCACTCAAGGAGAAGTGAAACCTGTCTACTGGAGAAAATTAGCCTGCTAAGGATATGGTTTTAATTTCCTGAATTTCCTTTCCCAGTGTTTCCTTCTCTTTATCCATGTCATATTGAGCTTGAAGCCTGATAAAATAACCTTCTGACATGCCAAAATATTTTGCCAGTCTAAGTCCGGTATTTGCTGAGATTCTACGCTTGCCTCTGAGTATTTCACTAATCCTCATTGGAGTAACTCCAATATCTTTGGCCAGTCGGTAGGCAGTGATATTTGAGGGTTTCAAAAATTCTTCTTCCAAAAATATCCCCGGATGTTCAAGAGGGATTGATTCATTTTTCTTAGGCATAAATAGTCTCCGTTTTGCAAACTTTAATGATAATCTACTATTTCAACCCTATACGCACTATTCTTTTTCCATTTAAAGCATACCCGCCATTGATTATTAATTCTTATACTGTATTGTCCTTTGCGGTATCCTTTAAGCTTTTCTAAATAATTTGATGGTGGATTTCTTAAATCCTGAATGGTATTGGAAATAGAAATAGCAATCAACTTTCGCCTGGCAACAGCTTGAATTTCTTTTGGAAATTTTTTGGAAAACTGCAAATTCCATATTTTCCGGGTCTCTTTGCATTTGAAAGATTCAAGCATGTCACAGGATTTATAATATATATCTATAATTAGTTATATTATCATATTACAATAATATTGCAAGCCGATAATAAAATAATTAATTGTGTAAAACAGTTAGGATAAATTCTTAAATTGGACGGTATTTATTATTGGGAATGTGTTTATCCGTGACCTTCCGTGGCAAATTTTTTCAGCATATTTCCTCATACTCACACCACTTACATCTCTGATCACTCAACTTTTTAAAGTCTCCATCCTTATGTGCCGTGAAGAAGTTGTTCAGAGTTGAGTCTAATTCTCTGCAGGCCTCATCAGTTGTATCAACTACTACCGGCTTATCCGGTACAAGGAAGTAGAGTATGGTTTCATCCACCTTTTTGCCATAAATAGTTTCCAGTGCTCTGGCATAGAGGTGCATCTGCAGTTGGTAGTACTTTACCTTCTCCGGTATTTCATCAGTAGTAATATCATTTGCCTTGTAGTCAATAATTTTTAACAGACCTTCATTGTTAGAATAGAAGAGGTCTATCTGCCCCCTTATAAGATTGTGCCTGTAATTGAAAATAAATGATGTCTCCCGTTTCTGCTGTTTACTTGAAACAACTTCCTTACCAATATCGCTATTGTAGAAAGAGTTTACCCAGTTCGCAACACGGTCTATACTGTCCCGGTTAGTATCCAGCCCAAAGACATTTAGCTCTTTTTTAATATACTCTTTGAGGTTATCTTCAGGAAAATGGTAGTTCTTAAAGACCCGGTGTACGATATTTCCCAGCTCGTGTCCGGGCAGTTCATCGTCTTTCAGATTGCTTCCATCTTCGGCTTCGGCATAATCCGGCTCGATCCAACGTCTTTCATCTATACCCTGCAGACCCAGAATAGAATTAAAATAATATAACTGCGGGCAAAAGTGAAACTTGAGTATCTCTGTGACGGAGTATACATAGTGACTGTTATCAACATCTACTCTGTGCGTGATTGTTGACAAAATATTTTTGCCCGCCTCAGCTATCTCTTTCGAAGGTGGAGATGTCTTGATTTTGTTACATGCTGCTATCTCTTTTTTGTATTGAGTCAGCAGTTTAATTTTCTTGCCCTCTTTTGGAGGTTTATTTTCCTCTTTTATGCGCGTATGTTTTATCTCGACCGTTTGTGGTGAATTCCGGCCGTGCTTATTGTCATCGAGTTCTATGATTTCCGGGTTTTCCTTGGGGTCAGGGTTCAGGCCGAGAGTTGAAGAGACATAACCGTACCAGTTACCATTGTCTTTCTCTCCTTTAGCCCTGTTCCTGTTTATGCCTCCGGAGATTATCAGGTGTTCCTGTGCCCTCGTCATTGCTACAAAGAGTAAGCGTCTTGATTCCCTTAATTCCTTTTCTTTTGATTCATCATTAATCCGTTCATAACTCAGGGGTCTTTCCTCTTCATTAGTCAATGGGTTCAGTATCTTAAAGCTGATTCCATGGTCCTTTGAATATACAAAATAATCTGAAGGCCTTGTGTTGTCTCTATCAACGTCGGCAACAATAACAACCGGAAATTCCAACCCTTTAGCGGAATGGGTCGTAATCAATTTAACAACGTCATCTTCCTCGGATTCTACCGGTGCTTCGGATTCCCTTATCTCCCTGAACTTATAACCTTCTACAATCTCAATAAAATTCCTCAATGTCAGGGGTTCGAAATCCTCCTGGTTTTTACATAATTCGACAAGCTTCAGGAGGTTTGCATACCTCTTTTTTCCATTGGAGAAAAGAAGCATCTTTGATTGAAATTCTGTCTTCTTGAGTATTAGAGAGATCAGGTTCCATAATGAGGTTCTGGGTTTGATGCCTTGTACCTCATTCAGGAATTGTCTGAATTGAATAATCCTGTCCCGTGATTGAGATTCGATTTCTTTTATTGTGCCAGCTTCATCCAGGGCCTGATAGAGAAGTCTATTCTCATTGTTGTTATGGGCGTGATCTGCCAGCCGGAAAAGGGCGTCATCGTCTATTCCGACAAACGGAGACTTTAAGACGGCAGCCAGGTTTATCTCATCGAGTGGTGATTCGATAACCTTCAGGAGGTTTATCAGATCGGTGATCTCCGTAGTATTAAAGAATCCCCTTCCGCTGACGACATAGTAAGGGACATCAAGATGTGACAAACTGCGTTCATATAGTTTTATATCTGTTGTACTCCGAAACAGGATGGCAAAGTCCCTGTAAGATATATTCCGCTCCCGTTCTCTTTTGTTTGTAATTTTGATTTCACCCTTTTCAACAATCTCCTTTATTCTTTTTGCTATCTCCATTGATTCCCATTTCCGAGCCTCGGTTTTATCCTTCCCCTCCGCCACGACTATTTCAATTGAGGGGAATGGTTTGTCTGAAAATTCTGCACCTGCCTTTAACTGTGTATTATTCGTTACCACCCCTTCATCCCCTCCTTCTAAAGGAGGGGAAATAGAATCAATGTGATCTTCCTGTTGGTTGGTTGGGATGCATTGCCATAACTTGTTAAAAATATGGTTTATAAAATCGAGTATCTGTGGACGGCTCCTGAAGTTTTCATTCAGGCTTATTAAAGATTCCCGGTCGGAATCTTTCTGTATATCCTGAAATATTTCAACCTCTGCATCCCTGAAACCATAAATGGATTGCTTCTCATCACCCACAATGAATAAATTATCCTTGCTTCTTATGAGGTCAATTATGGTTTTCTGCAGTCTGCTTATGTCCTGAAATTCATCAACCAGTATGTACCGGAACTTTTGTTGTATTTCTTTTGCTATCTGTTTTTTATCCTTCAGTAATTCTATTGTTTTGGCCTCAAGGTCTGTAAAGTCAATAAGGCTCTCAGTCCTTTTCCATTCCGAATAGGCAATATCAAAATTTACGAGAAAATCTCTTAACACCATCTTCATACTTGTAGAATAATCCTCTGCGAGTAATCCTATAAGGATTTTAAGTTCTTCGCGCAGGTTACTGCAAGGTTGTTTTACATCCTTTGATACGGACAGGTTTATGACAGAGTGAATACCTTTGACTCTGTTTAATAAAGCAAGTATGAGGTTGTTTGCAGTTGGATTTTCAGTGGTTTTGACCTCCCCTGTTTCCCCTCCTTGTGAAGGAGGGGATAAGGGGTGGTGTTTTCCCTTTTTTCCGTATAGTTTGTTTATATCATTTTGCATGTTTGAGGTATTCCAACGTTCTAAAACATTTTCTACTTTGTCTCTGGTTTTCTCAGGGAGTATTTTTTCTGAGCAGATTCCACTGATTTCGCTTATCAGTTTCTCGACCTCGTTATAAGAATTTAAAATGTCCTGAGACAAATCATTCTGGTTTACGGTTCGTGCGATAGGCACGCATGCATTCCTGATCTTTTCATAGAGCATGATGAGGTTTTCCTTGAATGACTTTAACCTGCTCTTTTTGTAGTCGGTTTGTTTCCAGAATATGTCGTTCAGGAATGTATCCAGGCTTTTTTCCTCTGCCCATTTTTTAAGTGTGTTCTCCAATGTCTGTTCTTTGACTCTGCCGGCTTCGAGTTCATCCATGACGCGGAATTGAGGATCGATGCTCGCCTCTATTGCGTTTTCTCTGAGTAACCGTGAACAGAAACTGTGGATGGTGGATAGATAAGCAAACTCTATCTCCTGACGCTCCTTTTCCATTCCCTTCTCTTCGAACAACCTTGCCGCCCTTATCTTCATCTCGTTTGCCGCTTTCTCAGTGAAAGTAAGGGTGAGGGTTTCGTTGATTGATACCTTATGTTCGGTCACAAGACTCGCAAATCGTTCCACAAGTACACGTGTCTTCCCCGAACCGGGCCCGGCGACAACACAGAGGTCCCTATCCGTAATCGTAACACCTTTTTGCTGAGAAGTGGTTAGTTCATTTGTCATTGGTCAATATTCAATCCCCTAAGGAAGGCAGGAACGGCAGGAAGTTAGTAATAAAACCCAAAGAATGGTCTTTTAGTTTTTTCCTGAATTTCTTGCTTTCCTAAGACGTATCATTTCTTTATCCGTGGCTAAATTATTTTTTCTTTTAGTGTCAATTCGTGCCTTTTACTCGCCCTCGGCGCTGTTTGTCCGGGGGAAATTCGTGTCTAATAATCACCTCAATCTCCATTTATCGATACGGCAGACGTTTGCGAAATCGCAGTTTCCCTCACCGCAGAAATCAATATTTGCCGGAGCAAGTTCAATCCTTCCCTTGCGAATTTCCCTTGCGAATTTCAGAATATGGTTCTCTGCATCTTTCAGCAGCTTGTTAAATTCTTTGTTATCAACGGAAAGCGATTTCCTAGCTGGTTTTATATTGAGCTTAAGTTTGTCGATTAACTCCCGATTATATATTCCGGTTTTTTTAGAGGTCTTCAGTGCATAAAATTCAGCAGCAACGGGAATAACCCTGAACACATCTCTCAAGGCAAGTATGTAGATGGGCAGTTGCAGATCCAGGCCTTCTTCTAGTTCCGTTAGCCTGAATTCTGTCTGTCCGTATTTGTAGTCAATGATTATGCCGACTTTTTCTCCATCAACTTCTGAAACATCAACCCTGTCAATCTTGCCGGAGATTTCAATACCATCTTTTTCTCCATCACCGATTTTCAGGGTCTCAAGCTCTTCATCCCCGAATTTTGCTTCAAACATGGAAGGTTTAAACATTGGCAGATTAGATTCCTTTTCCATGGATTCAAATACCAGAAGCGTATTAAGCATCTCATTCCTGGCCTTCAATTCTTCAAAACCTGTAACCATTCCTCTGGTTTCCCGGTTAAAAATATCATCAAATATCCCGGTTATATCTTTAGTCTCTCCAGTGTCTTTAAGATACTCCTCAAGTACTTTGTGAATGATGGTACCCTGCATTAACAGATCCATAGATTTGGGAATGGCCTGCCTGAGTTTGAGTGTTGATCTGCCAAAATATTTATAAGGGCACTGGGCATAGTCTTTCAACTTTGTGGGTGAAAACCTTGTGCTTGTTTCACTGATCTTCTCTACTATCTTTTTATCAGAGAGTTTAAGCTTCAGGTTATTGTAGGTATCTATCAGTGTCGTTAATGTGCAGAGTTCTTCCCTGAGTGAAGCCTTGTTTTCTGTATTGTTATTATATAACCAGAGTGCGATTGCCTTTTCGTACTGCTCCTTTTCAGACACATAGGGGGTATTAAGGTGATAATAGACAAAGTTCTTTGAATCGGTAGAAGTAATAATGTCATCAGGTTCGGGAATTATCTTTGAAAGGTTTCTCCGGATTGTGATTCCTTGAACTGTTTCCTCCGGGAGTAACTTCTGAGTGTCAGAAAGGAAAAAAGACGGCATTGTCAAATTTCCGTTGCTGTTTGCTGACGGGTAAGATAAATAAAGCCTCTCCTTTGCACGCGTAACGGCGATGTAGAACAGGTATCTCTCTTCGTCCATCTGCTCGTAGACTTCTCTCAGGGCAATCTTTCCAGTGGCATTAAGTTTTCTTCTGTGAAAATCTTTCAAGAACAGGTCTTCCCGTACTTGGAGGGGAAATTCTTTTTCGAGCAGGCCTCCCACAAAGACGACTGGCATTTCCCACTGTCTGGCTTCCAGTACATTGATAACGTTAACAACCTCCTGGCGTTTGTCTGTTTCCCTGTATGACGATAAGGCGACCTGTGATTCAAGGATATAGTTGAATTCTCTGAATGTAATGTTCCCTGTATCATTAGAAATTTCGGAAAGATCACCAAGGGTGGTGTTGTTGAGGATCGACATGAATTCCTTCAGGGCGCCTGCGTCCGATTTCATCAACCCTGAGGCTTCCAGATGATGATAATGATTTCCTTCATCAATAGATTTCACAGGCGGCATAAACGCCGGTTTGTAAAACAGGTTCACAATGTCAGTATAGCATTTGCAATAATAGCTGAATGTATGTCTGCCATCCAGGTTGGTGAAAATCTTCTTCAGTTCCTTCAGGAATTTGCTGACAGGCTTTAATTCATAGACCGAGGTGAGTTTCAGCCATTTATTGTAATCGTTAACAGTGCCTCTTTTCAGGTATTCCTGTTCCAGTCTGTTTATAAGGTTTCCGTCTATGCCTGTGTTGGATTTTAAAACCTTCCAGACCGCTTCATCCTGCCACTTATCTGTAAAGATTTGTGATGTATTTATTACGGCCTTGATCAGAGGATTGCCTTTTAAGTGTTTCCTGCCATAGATTCTTACCGGGATGCTGAACCTGGTGAAGGTATCTTCAACGATATCCCGATACTTTTCGATGTTTCTGAATATCACGGCAATCTGGCTGAAGGTATAACCATCCCTGTAAGTCAGTTTTCTTATCATGCGGGCGATCTGTTCTACTTCATCCTGCATGTTAGCAGCAGCAGTAATCCGCAATGACGTGCCGGAGCTATCAGGTTCCGGTATAAACGGGTCTTCAGGTTGAGAGAATATGTTTGCTTCGATATGTCCTAGCATCCGGCTGGTTGTTCTCCTATTCTCATCAAGCCGCAATTCCCTGAGATTCAATTCCGAGAGTCTGGAATATGTCTTGTGAGAAACCCGGAATGCGGGTGGTACAGGATCAGCAATTTGATATGGCAGAGTGACGTAGACATTCGATATAAGAGAAGTTAATTCCTTTATAAATTTCAGTTCGAGTTGTGTGTAATCGTGGAAACCGTCTATTAGTAACAGTTCGACTTCGGAGAAGGTATCCTTGTCCATTTGTGACAGGGCCTGCGCCAGGAAATCCTCCCTGTCCATCAGGTCATTTTTATTCAGAGCTTTTTGATAAAGATCATAAAGCTTTACCAGTTCGTTACACTTCAGGTTAAGGGGTGAATCGTCATTGCCTGTTTGAATCCCTTTGAGTAAGTCTTTAAAGGGAAGCGGGCCGAGTGAGTTTTCTTTAATCTCTCTTACAAAACTCAGGAAGGCGCCTTTAAACCCTGTATAACCTGAAACCCCTGAGAAGTAACCCTTGTCGGCGCTTTTAAAGATGTCTGAAAGGATCAGGTACTTCTCACCTTCATTGATCAGTTTCTGGAAGGGTGCGATATCAACACTGTTCAGTATCTTATTTGCCAGTCCGGAGAAGGTGACGAGTCCTGTGTCTAGATAACCCTTAAACTTTGATGTCCTTAAGATATGATCTCTGAGATGTTCAACCTGACTGTGGCTTGGCAGGATGAAGATTACGTTATCTTCTTTGTGTTCTTCAACAAATTCTAGGAATTTCTGAAGGACAAGGTGTGTTTTGCCGCTGCCGGCTTTTCCTGAGACTAAGAACCTTTCTTGCATATAATTTTCTAATTTTTGTACAAGCGTTAACGTCCGCCTTAGGCGCGAATTAACAATGATTAAGTTATATTTAAATGCCATGCATGTATAATGTGTACACACATTATACATGAGCATTTAAAGATTGTCAAATATATTTTACATATTTTTTCTATTGACAAATATGGTTTAGTATGATATAATGTGTATACACATTATATCATAAGTCTTGTATATGCTCTATGTTTTCTAAATCTATAAGAAAGAAGCTCAGCGAACATTTCTCGACTCCTGTACGTCATAAACATTTGCAGGAACATGCGGAACGCATCATTGGACAAACTCGATACTCTGTTGTTGCCAACCTCATGCATGATTTGCTGGAAAACGGTATTGTCAGCTCCTACAAGCTTACTGCCAAAAACAACAAGACCGTTACCCTGTTCTGTTCACGTAAACTCGACAAGATAAATCCATACGAGATAGCACATGCCTTGTTTCCGCAAGAATATTTCTGCAATTTGTCTTCCATCTACTACCATTTGCTAACGAACCAGGTACCAAAAGCGATATACATATGTACGTCTGCCAAACGGATAAATGAGAACACCGTAAATGACAATGAACTGCGCCGCTCCTTCATCAAACCACACCGGCATACGAAACACGTGTATACGCTCAATGGCTACGAGGTCATTGTTGTGGAACGTGCAAGAATCTCGAACTCCGGAGTTGTTGAAAGTCATCCATCAAGCACATTGTTACCGAACAAGTCTCGTGTTACTTGTATTGAACGTGCCCTGATAGACGCGGTTGTGAGTCCGCATTATAATGGCGGAATAGTCAGTGTATACACATATTTCAGGAATGCACGGGACATGCTGGACATGGCAAGTCTTATCAAAATTTACAGGCGTTTGGACTTTGTTTATCCATATTCGCAATCCATTGGATTCCTTCTAGACAGAGCGGGCATGCCAAAGTATGCATCAGTTATCTATAAAAGTTTTCCGCCTGAGCGCAGTTTCTATGTTGACCACGACGCAAAGACTTCATGGATTTATGACGAGAAATGGAAACTCTATTACCCTGCGGGACTTGTAGATGAAAATTGAAGAAGTAATTACTCAAACTATAATTGCTATATATAGTGCTCCCTCGCCATCAAAAACTCTTTTTTTAAAGGGAGGAAGTGCAATGCGGTTGTTCGACAATCTGACTTCACGTCTTTCGATAGACGCAGATTTTTCAGTCAATACGGATATAGATAATGAGAACAAATTCTTTCGAGACTTGAAGTCTTCTGCGGGGGCCAGCTTCAGAAGAAAAAGATTCGATATTATTGATTTCGAGTGGAATAGAAAACTTGAGAAGATCCGAGCGGGATATCCGGATTGGTGGGGTGGATGGCTATGTGAGTTCAAACTTGTTTCCTTTCGACACAGAGGCAAGGTGATAGAAACTAAGAGGAGAAATGCTTTGATTCCAGACGGGGCTAACTCTTCGAAGATTACAGTGGAAATAAGCAAGCATGAATACTGTGGAAAGAAACGAACCAAAACTATTCAGGGCGTAAAGATCTTCGGGTATTCTCGCGAGTTGCTTGTTCTAGAGAAGATTCGTGCCATTTGTCAGCAGCATCCTGATTATGCGTACAGATCGAGCAAGAACAGAGCGCGTGATTTCTATGACATATACGAATTGACTGCCAATGCAGACGACAGTTTTATAAGTAGGTGTGGTTCTCAAATAGAGAAGGTATTCCGTGCGAAAGAAGTTCCTCTGGAAATTCTGGCTTCGTTGTGGGAAATCGACTTTATTGATGAGCAACGCCGAGGATTTGATGAAGTGAAAGATACCGTGACTGGAGAGATTCATGACTTCGATGTTTATGTTGAGCACTTGCGATTCTTCGTGAAGGACATTTATCCAGAAGTTATGTAGTTGAACCCTAACCCTTAAACTTTGAGCCCTGAACTTGTTTCAGGGTCGGGATGTGATTTCTAATGTGTTCTACCTGACTGTGGGTTGGCAGGATAAAGATTACGTTATCTTCTCCGTGTTTCTTAACATAAAGAAGAAATTTCTGAAGGACAAGGTGTGTTTTGCCACTGCCGGCTTTTCCTGAGACTAAAAACCTTTCTTGCATATAGTTTTCTAATTTTAGACAAGATTAACAGGATAAACAAGGGGTGATTTATAATAATGGATTGTTTATGTTGAATCTAAACAGCAGTTAATTTTTGTGTGGGCATTTCATCCCACGTAACACCATCAAGAATCCTTCCATTTTTCTTCTTCTGAACACCGCCCCATTGTTTGAAAAAGAACGGCACATTTTGTTCAATGCATTGATCCCTTACCTCTCTTGCCCAGTCTGCCTCGATGGAACGCGCTCGTGGACCAGATTCCCCACCAACAATGACCCAATCAATGCCTGACAGGTTTAGCTCGCCAAGAGGTCCGAGTAAAGGCTCTAGTGAAAGAAATTTTGTTTTTGCAGGTGTTTTTCTAAGATAATCTATACGGTATTTAAAAGACTCATTCTCAACTGTAACCCCCATCCAAATGTGACTATCCCATTTGATCATTTCTGATAATTCTAATAACCGCTTTGCCCGCTTGGTTAAAACCTGATAAAAGTGTTGATCTGCAATGTTCATTACGCCAAAAACCTGTTTTATAAAATCAAGTGGTACTTTTTCATGAAAGACATCGCCCATGGAGTTGACAAAAACCATATTCGATTTTTTCCACTTTAATGGAGTATCCAACATATGGGGATGGCACACAACTTCAAAGCCATTATTATAATTTTGCTGCCCCATTGCTTTAAGTCTTTTTGCCATTCTTTCTGCATAACAATTATCACAGCCTTCACTGATTTTGTTGCAACCAGTTACAGGATTCCAGGTAGATTCCGTCCATTCGATTTTGCTTTTGCTCATTTTATAACACCTTAAACTTTTTGATTTCTTTGCTTTTATAGCACTTATTATAACTTATATTATGATGGCCTGCGTAACTAATTTTGTTTTCTAATTTCTTAATCACCGGCAAGGCATTATTGATGACATGCCCGTTTTCTAATGCGAAATCATAAACCTCTTTATTCGAAACCTCATTTTTAGATAAAATGAATTCTTCCAGATCAAGCTGAAACTTTTCTATTTTGGATAGCTTTCTATTAACGAATGAAAAAACCATTTGAGAAGTTTTCCAGTCTTCATCAATATCAAAATTTGCCTCTCCATTCAGCGCATTGGTTTCCCATGCTATCTTTAGGAATTTTTCGATACCCAGTGGATGGTTTGAGCCAAAGATTAAACCATAAATATTCCGCCCTTTTTTGATAGTGAATGGGTATAGTTTTAATTGGCTGTCATTAGGTATTTTACTTTTATAGTATTGAAGAATCATTCTATGCATTTCAGATTGGCTAGTCATCGACAATTTATGAATGTCAATGTCTGGGAAATATTTTTGAAAACTTGTGTCAGAAGCGAATCTTTTGAATGCAGAAGAAGATACAAAGAACATAAAATCAGTTCTATGGAATTTTGCTAGGTCAAGAAATATTTCTTCAGTGACTTGTTTGATTCCGCTTTGATCCAGAAAAACTAAATTAAAATGATTTTCTAGCAATGGTTTTTTACTGACAAATAGTTGTTTAAAGTCTAGATTGAAAATTTCAATGGAAAGATTGCTATCTAAGTTTTTTAAGGTTTCTTGCTCTTCTGCAATACAATCTCGTAGTTGCTGACACTTTGTAGGAGTGTATTCGTTAAACAGAATATGGATTTTCAGATTTTGTTTTAGAATATTATCTTCAAATTTTTTTATGGTTTTTATTATTCTTATAGGACTGCCATCGGTTCCCTTTATGTCCCTGCCAATTCCTGCAAAAAAGTCGCATATATTTACCTCTGTTATAAATCGAGACTGAATGGCAACGGGAAGCCAGGATTCAAGATATTTTTGAAAAATATCTAATTTAATGATAGTTTCTTCTGAAAAGGGTCGTTTGTGTAAATCTTTGGCAGCCATTTTCTATTTATTCGTAACGTATATAGTTTACAATAACTCGCTTATTCTTAAGTCAGAACCTCCGGTTATACCGTTGATTTTGACTTAGTAGGGTTGATAAGATACGAGAATAACATGCAGTGAATAAATGTATGTGAAAATCTTACTCGTATAAACAAGTAAAACTATCTTTTTGAAGATATTTAAAAGGTGCTAAAAGTGGATTGTAACTGCTTTACTGACTTCAACATTATAAAAAAGCGGGGTTGTTTTGCAAGGCAAAAGACATTGGATGACATTAGACACCCTGTCTGCCGACAGGCAGGGAATTATACGAATTAGCACTAAGGTTAAAGATGAAAGGCGGGTTTCACACTCCCCGGACAAAAGGCGCCGAGGACAAGAAGTCACAAAGGGCATAGAGAATAGAGGCAAGAAACGGAAAGAAATGCTGAGATTAAAGGCTAGAAACAAGATGCTGCTTTAATAGTTCGGAATGGAATAGTTCGGAGTTCGGAGGAGAAATACAAAAGAAATTTAACCACGGAATTCCCCGGACAAAAGACGCCGAGGACATAGCACGGAGAATCACGGGATTTAATAACTAAACAAAAGATTTCTCCTGTTATTTTTTATTACTGATATTTTTCAGGTAGTCCTTTATCTTCTCATCCTCTTCTGGCGTTATAAACGCACTGTAATCTGCTGGATTATGCATGCCGTCGATTATTTTTACCCACTGTTCTGGGGTATAACCATAGGCGTCAATGTCCTGTAGCTCATGACAGGGAAAACATTTATCCTTGTAAAGCTTCTGGCTGGCCAGGCCCGCGTCTTCCTTATGTAACGCCTCTTTGACCAACTCTTCTTTATGCGAATCCTCTCTGGTTAACTCTTCCTGTTGCACATCCTTTGTCACCGTTGCCGCACAGCCTGAAATAATCTGCTGAACAAAAAGCATAAAAACTATCAAAATTGTACAAACGTTAGAACGTTTCTTCATATCATTTCCCCTCTCTATAATCATATCAATAATAGCTGGTACTTCTCTTGAAGATTTCTAGATTATGATAAAAGTGATTTGTAACTGCTTTGTAACTGCTTTGCTGACTCAGATATTATAAAAAAGCGGGGTTGTTTTGCAATATAATTCGCAGGGAAGAACCTGCTCTAATAGTTCGGAGTTCGGAATTCGGAATATGTGAAAAAGGCTGGGATTTAATAACTAAACAAAAGATTTATATTGTCCATCCTGCAAAGCTGAGCTTAGTTAGTCAAAAAAAAGCCTTTTGCTGTTTTATTATTAGACGTTTTGGTTTAAAAAATGAATATATATTTCATAATGTGAGGCAGGCAGTAAAATGTTGAAGATGTATATTGAGGGATGTATCTGGAAAAACGTAATAACACGGCAGGGGAGGTATCTGTAAGTGCTATTGCCGGTTGACCCTGCAAATTCAGTCTAAATAAAACAGTCTTCCAGGAAGACATCAAAAACAATTAGTCAGGGAATGGTACAGTAGTTGCGATCTTACGTAGAGAGTATGACAACTATGGCATGGAGCTTGAGATAGAATAGAGTTGTGAAGATGAAGCTAATTATTTAAGCATTTGTAAAGGAGTCGAAGATTATGCGCTTATCAGGTATGGGACAATTGGCACTCACAGTTAAAGAATCATTAAGAACTCTTACTGTAGACAATTATACAGCAGATGATGAAAAGGCTCCTTCTATACAAAATAGATATGTTGACTCAGTAGAGTTCAGCGACAGGGCAATAGAACTTTCCATGCAAGCTGATACTGAAATGGACTCCAATGAGGTGTTTGATACGGGTTTCGGAGAAGAGCCTGATACGGATCAAGGACAAGAAGGAAATCCCGTTACAGACCAACGACAGGAACCGGCCTTTACAGAAGCTGTATCACTCAACGTATTTGCTTGACCACCGTCCGGCCTTTATTATTGGTTTATCTTTTCATGCTCCTCATAGAGAATGTCCTCTTCGTGCCTTATCCTGTTTCGAAAAGCTGCAAGGAGGTGTTCAAACTCGCCTGTAACCGCACTGTCAATAACCTCTTCAGAATATTTATCAAAAAAATCCATTACTACTCTTGAGACATTCTCCATGTCCTTTGCGAATACATCTAATAATTCCTTCAGCTTCTCATTATGCTCTGCTTCTTTTATTAGAACAGGATAAAGTAGTTCGTCCTCTTTCTTGAGATGCTCAAGCAAACTCTCTTTTACGGATATGAGTTTTGCCTGCCCCTCTTCCGAAAGAACACCAAGTTCTTTGATTTCTTTGAGTGTGTCAATGATTTCCGAATGATCTTTCTTAAATTCATCAATCAGTGTAGACATTTCCCCCTCCTCTCCCTGTTGGCTCGATAATAGCCAAATTCTTTTCCTTTCAACTTCCCGGAATTATTTTTCCCAGAACAACCCTTTCCCTTGCACCTGTAGCGGATGGAACATTGCCCGGATTGCCGCATATCGTTTCGTTGAAGGGCCAGGAAACCTTGTTTCAATATTTATGTCGTAAGTATCGTAAGGCATAGATTCCGGATACAATAAGAATTATTATTATAACAAGAATAATGGAAGCATAAGGGCTAAATTTCGCAATTCTATCGTGAATCTCTCGAAGTAGTATTGCCCAGCCGACTATTGCCAGGCAGGTGCCAGACAATACTATGGTCAGGTTTTTCCAGGGACTAAGCCCCAGAAGATATCCTATTGCACAGCCAACCATTGGCCCTGTCATCCAGAACGGTGACCATACGAACATAAAGAGCCCAATTGTCCCATATCTACGTATAGTATCTTGATGGGCCTCCGCTACAATACTTGTGCGTTTTATAATTCTTCTGAGCGGTCTGATCACCAGAATACTGCGCCAGCTGAATACAAAAAGTGGATAAAAGATAAGTACTAAAATGGTTTCGATTAATATATTTGTGATTATAACCAAAACGATTCCTAACTCAAAAGAGTAGCCGAATGAAATTCCGGCCGCCCTGCCGAAAAGGATATTTGTTGCGCTCATTCCTATAAAGACATGAGTTTTTTCCGGGAAACGGAGATAACCAAATCCTAGCACGGTAATAAACAACAATGCCATAACCAAGCCTGTCTCAAAAATATGGCCTTCCGGTGTAGTAAGCAGTCTTTTCCAAATATGCTTTTCTTCATTTGAATTGCTGCTTTCCAAATCCTGGTGGTATTTTATCATAATTGTGTCTGCCTGCCGGGAATTATCTTTCCCAGGACAACTCTTTCCCTTGCACCTGTAGCGGATGGAACATTGCCCGGATTGCCGCATATCGTTTCGTTTGCAAGGATTGCAAATGCCAGGGCCTCCTTTGCCTCTGAAGGGATACCGAACTCTTCGACCTTCCGTATCCTCATATTTCCAAGATAATCATTCAGGAATTGAAACATGACATGATTATGCACACCTCCGCCACTCATGATCACCTCAGATATTTTGTAAGATGGTTGAATATGTTTTCTGTAACTGTCTGATATTGACTTAGCCGTGAAGGCAGTTACTGTCTTAATAGCATCAAAAATATCTACGTTATCCCGCATTAATTCCTTATATAAATCATCAGAGAATTGAATACCAAAGTCCTCCCTCCCTGTCGATTTTGGTGGAGGTATTGATAAGTAGGGATGTGAACACAATCTTTTTAATAAGGCCTGATTCAATTTGCCTTTTGAAGCCAACTCACCATCTTTATCATATTTATTTTTTCCGTCTGTCATGATCTCGGTAAATCGGTCGATTATCATGTTCCCCGGGCCGTTATCAAAGGCGATTATTTCATTAATGTTACAACCGGCCGGCAAAAACGTAACATTTGCAATTCCACCAATATTTTGTATTGCCCGGTCAATTCCGTCTTTTCCGAATAAAATAAAATCGGCATAAGGCACCAGGGGCGCTCCTTCGCCACCTGCCGCAATATCCCTTGTCCTGAAATCTGCTACAGTGGTCACTCCCGTTTCCTGAGCTATTACTGAAGGTTCGGCTATCTGCAGTGTTGACCTTATCTTTTTCTCGGCTTTTTCCTTCAATGAAGAGATATGATAGATCGTCTGTCCGTGAGAGCCAATAATGTCAATATCTGAAATGGGGATAGGCGATTGCCCTGCAACCTGCTTGGCTGCATCGGCAAAAAGCTTACCCAATGTAAAATTCAACTGACAGATTTTATCAGCTGTACCGGTCTGTTTTTGAGAGACATCAAATATAAATTCCCTTATCTCTTTTTTGTAAGGGTATGTCTCAAATTCTATGATGTCAATTTCAGTCGATAAACCGTTCCCGGTTATTTTAACCAGACATGCATCAATGCCGTCACACGATGTACCGGACATTAAGCCGATAACATTTCGGCTTTTTTTTGCTCTTAAACGGATTAAATTTTCTATAAACATTTTGTATTGAATAAAAAATAGTATACACAGGCGTAAAACAAAATTATTATATATTTAACACTACATGTGTCAAAATAAATAGATTAAACTCCTATAGCCATGAAGAAACATCAAGGGCAAAAACTTTCGCGTTCTATGAGCCTGTTCGATGCTGTCTGCCTTGGAATCAATGGAATAGTCGGTGCAGGGATATTTCTTTTGCCGGGCAAACTCGCTGCAGTTACAGGTTCGTTCTCAATTATAATATTTGTCATTTGCGGTCTTTTATGCCTTGCGATAGCGCTTTGTTTTGCAGAAATGGGAGGAATATACCAGCAGACGGGAGGCGCATATCTTTATGCAAGGAACACATTCGGCCAGATGACAGGTTTTATGGTTGGCTGGATGATGTGGCTCTCTGCCATAATCGGGTGGGCAACAATGGCAAGAGGACTCCTTCTCTATTTACGTTATTTCTCTCCCTCTCTCTCAGAAGGATGGCTTGGAGAAATCATAATAGTCATCCTTATACTCAGTTTGAGTACTCTAAATTTTCTTGGAGTGAAAATCGGTGCAAGAATCATAAACTTTTTTACAATAGGTAAGTTAATACCCATCTTTATCTTTATTGCATTAGGCTTTCCTCATATAGACACATCCTCTTTAAATCAAATCTTTTCCTTTGAAGTTAATAATGTGGGAACTGCAATCGTCATTGCCTTATTTGCTTATACAGGGTTTGAATACATGCCGGTACTGGCAGGTGAAATGAAGAGACCGAAAAGAGATATACCTGTCGCTTTTTTCATAATAATCATTAGTACCACCTTAATCTATGCTTTGGTACAAACAGTAGCAACGGGTACATTGCCCGGATTGGCACAATCAGAGAAGCCACTGGCAGATGCAGCCGCAAGTTTTCTGGGCCCGGCAGGTGGAATATTAATAGCTGTTGGTGCTCTTCTTGCTATAGCCGGTGTGAATTCGGGTATTGCTCTGACAGGGCCGAGAAATCTCTTTGCCCTTTCAGCAGACGGACTCTTCCCAGCAGTGTTTCGAAAGATACATTCCAGGTTTCATACGCCTTATGTAGCAATAGGTGTAAATACCTTTTTGACATTAACACTGTCCCTCACAGGTACATTCGAATATCTGATATTCGCCAGTGTGTCAGTAAGTATCCTGCAATATATACCAACATGTCTGGCTGTAATTGTCTTAAGGAGAAAGCGGCCTGATATCCTGAAAAGTTATACAATTCCGGGAGGTTACATAATTCCCTGCGTGGCCCTTTTGACCTGTTTCTGGATTCTGTTACAGATAAAGGTGATTATAATTATTGCTACACTTGGCGGGATAGCGCTGTGTCTGCCCTTGTACTTTTTCAGAAGAAAAAGTCTTGTCAGAAAAAGATATGACTTATATCATTCCAGACAATAATGCTGTAAAAGCTACAAATATTCAAAACAAAGAAACTATATTTTGGGTTTGATATTGACAGGGTACTTTAGGAATCCGGCAAGTGTAATTCTTTTTTCATATAACTTACTCTCTCTTTGGCCTGCCATATTCTGATTCCCATCAAACCACGTATATGACCAAACAGCTTATTTGATTTCTGTTCATCTATAATATAGGTATAAGTTTCTATTGCCTTATCATAGTAGTTTGCCTGTTCACTTTCAAATAACAATGCCAATTCTTCGTAGAGATTTCCAATTCGATATTGTGCATTAAAGGGTGTTATCCCCGTGAACTTTTCTATTATTTCATTAAATTTTGTTGTTGCCAGCTTATAATTAATTTTCGTTCCTTCATCGTCTCCCACATCATAAAGCGCCATGCCGACATAATGATATGCCTCTGCAACTGCATACGAATGTTCCTGCGCCTCCTCCTTGACCCCTTCTTTAAGTTCTTCCAATATATTTTTGTTCCTTCGTTCCACCGCATCAACAAGACTGATACTCAGTGGAATCTCAGAATCTTCCAGTTCATTCTGGCTCTCTATTCTTACATCTGGAAAAAGTAATTTTGAGAGGTTCTCCAGACTCAACCCTTTAACCAGGTAGAGATCACTGACAGAGCGGAACTTTTCATGCTTTTTTCTGTAATTTATAATAATGTCTGTTTCTTCTCCACTCATCCCAAACTCTGTATTCAAGAATAAACTGAGGTCATCATCACTGCCCAGGACCAGTTTCTTGTATAATCTCAGTAATTTAACTAAAACCGCCAGTTTGTAAGAAGGCGTTTCTCCATGTAAGACAGATCTTCTGAAGAAAATAAGCCATGGATTTCTGCAGGATATATTTAATTGTCTTTTATTGTCATAAAAAACTTCCAGGGCTATTTTAAGCTTGCATTCTTCCAGGTCCTTTGAGCCTTTGTAATTGAGTTCCTGATGTTTTTTGTTAATTCGGTTAAAATATTCATCTATTATCTCTCTCATCTGGATAGAATTCAGCTTGCGGTATAGCTTGAGTTCATGTGGACTATACTCTAAAGCCTTTTTGTAGTGTTCAACAGCTTCATCATATTGTTGATTTTGACAGTCCTTATCTCCGAGATATTCATAAAATCTTTTAGACATTCTCCTCGGACTGAGGCCATCCTTGTCTAAATGGGCAGATTTTTCAAAATGTTCTACTATCTCTTTTGGAGTCTGTAAGGATTTTCTTGTAAGGAAATCCAGGCCTGAAATGTATTCATATACGCTATTACATCTCTGTGTCACATCTTCGCTGATGCCATTGCATATTTTTGCCTTTTGAATGCAATCTCTTGCCTGTTGGAACAAACCAAATTCTGAGTACACTTTTCCTAATTGGAAAAGTATGTTTACACTCGCTTCACTATCATTGTCCTGATTATCCGTATATTGCTTTAAGAGTTTTTCAATAGTGGTCTTATAAATAACAGGAACAACTTCAACTTTATTGTTTGCAACACGTACTACGTACACTTTTATATCTCCCGATTCAGGGTTAATATACACACCGGGAACTTCTTCTCCATCAGTAAACCTTATCCATGATGTCTTCTTAATAACGCTTGCAGTAAAAACTATATCCTTCCCCTTAACTATATCTTTTAAAGTCAATATCCTGTTCCACGGTATTTCTCCCTCCTTTTCTGTGTCGGGCATTACAATCTTGAAATTCTTCAAAATATCAATCTCATTCTTTTTGAAAAGATCCCAGTTCTTTAGTTTGCCCAATAGTTGTTCTTCCTGCGCAACCTCACGTGGCAATATCCTCAGTGTCATTTCTCCTCCCAGTTGCTTTACTATTATGCCACTCAAAACAGCTTCAGGAATACCTCCAACTCCTATGATTAAATCAACTTCTCCCCTCGACACCGCAAATGTCGGAGTAAGGTCATCTTCTTTAACAAGGACTACTTTTGCTCCAAGTTTATTAATCGTTTCTATGAGTCTCTTATGCCGCAACCTGTCAAGGACAACTACCTTCATCTTTCCGATTTCATCACGAATATTCTGTGCTGTCGTCTCTTTGTTATTGTTTTTCAGCGCCTTTAGTGCCATAAGCCTTAGATTTTTCGTAATACCACAGGTTATGTTGACGCCGGCGCCCTTGTATTTATCGCCAACTATAGTCTTTACCCCATACATATCCGGAGAATTAAATAACTTCCTCCTTTCACTATATCCAACTGCAAAAATTACCCCTCCCTCAGATTTCTGATCTACTATACAGCGGTCATTCTCGAAGGCGCTTAGTACAATGTCTGCTTCGTTATCCTTATGCACCGTGGCGGAACCGAATTTTTCCCCTATATACAACATCGGCATGTTTTTCCGCTCTCCCTCTGCATTTACCACAAAAGCCTTCCACCAGTTAAAGCTGTTATAAACATGCCTGAGCCACCAGACCGCCATACCCCTTGTACGAAATACATTAAATCCCTCGCCATTTGTACTGAAATACCTCAAGGTTCTTGCGGCAACAATTCCAACGGCATGTCTTAGTTCATTTCTATTTGTCAACTGAAGGCCATCCTCAGAAACTTTCAAATTAAATTTCTCAGGAATATAGGCCTCTAAAATATAAGGGTCATCTATCCTTTTAGAGTCAAAGCTATTGTCCTTTATGAATGCAGTTTCACTCATTTTTGAACTTCTTTAAAAAGTAATAACTCTCATTATCTCATATACTAACATTGTGTTACTGTACTACTATCATTTATATCACAGTAAAAAAAGATTGTAAATTAAAATCAATTGTTTTGAGACTTTTTACGTAATTTCTTGAAACAACACAAAATTGACTTTCAAAAACTGTTTTGCTAAAATTCTTAGAAACTAAGTTAAATTTACTACAGTTTTAAGTGGAAGGAAAAGAAAATGCAAAAATTTTTGGAAAAAGAAAAAGAACTGCGAGGAAAAGGCATTGCTGATAAGCAAATCGAAGAAACCGTGGCCTTCTTGCGCCAGAAAGGTATAGACACGGTCTGGGATGTACAGGCCGCATACGATTCAAGCCTCTTCGGCCTTAAGGATAGATGCTCTTTTGGAAGCCATGGGCTTTGCTGTCGCAACTGCAATCTGGGTCCGTGCAGACTGGGTGGAGAAGATTTTCCACTACACACAAAGCTTGCCGCTCCCAATTTAAAGCGGTCATCCTGTGGTAAAACAGCAGATAATATGGTTGCGGGGATGTTTCTGCAGACCGTCCTGCGCGGTACAAGCTCTCACATCGGCCACGCTATACACGTAGCAAAGCTCTTCGTAAAGGCGGCTGAAGGTTCTGATAATTTTCCGATAAAGGACGAAGCAAAGCTTCATGCGGTTGCAAATGAACTCGGCATCGATACAGAAGGAAAACAGACCCTTGATATCGCAAAGGAAGTAGGCCGGAAGGCAATGGAAGATCTAGTCGGGCCGGGTGAAGGGCCGATGAGCTTTGCGCTTGCCCTGGCGCCAAAGAATATTGATAAACTCGTAGAGGCAAATCTCATCCCACTCAAAGGCGCTACTGAAACAATCGTTCAGGGAATCCACAGCACTGCACAGGGTATGATGAGCAGTACCGATCACCTGATTATGTCCTGTCTGAAATTTGGAGTGATAGACGTTCTGGCCCTTTACATCTCCACCCAACTTCAGGATATCTTACTCGGCGTCCCTACACCAAAGGAAAGCAAAATCGGAATGGACGTTCTGGAAAAAGATAAGGTAAACATCCTCGTCCACGGCCATGTCCCTGTGCTCTCAGAAATGGTTATCAACTATGCAAACAAACTTGAGGAGCAGGCTAAAGCGGCAGGGGCAAAAGGAATAAATGTAGTAGGTACATGCTGTACGGGTACAGAGGTGCTGGTGCGGCTCGGAATCCCGATGGCTGGCAGTACGATCATGCAGGAGCTTGTTGTTGGTACGGGAGTGGTTGATGCAGTATGCGTGGATGTACAGTGTGTATATCCATCTCTCTCAGCCATTACAAAAGGGCTTCATACCCGTCTAATTACTACCATGCCGGAACTGAGGATGGACAATGACATATACATTGAATTTACACCGGACAACGCTGATAAAGCGGCCACTCAAATCGTTGAAGAAGCTATTGCTGCTTACAAAGAGCGCAAGGCTGACAGAGTCTTCCTGCCAAAAGCAAAAGGGCACAAGCTGATGGGAGGGTTTTCTACAGAAGTCCTGATAGAGGTTCTTAAAAAACTGAATCCTGAAGAACCATTAAAGCCGTTGGTTGATTTGATTATTGACGGTTCAATTCAGGGCGTTGCCGTTATTGCCGGATGCCTGTCGTCAAAAATCCAGACCGACATGAGCTTTGTAACCATAGCAAAAGAACTTCTTAAGAATAACGTCCTTGTGCTTGCCACAGGATGTGCGGCAACGGGATGTGCAAGGCATGGCTTACTGACAGGGGAGGCAAAAGAATTTGTCGGCGATTCACTCCGGGGTGTGCTTGATACCCTTGGAAAGGCTGCTGGCCTGAATGGATCAATGCCGCCTATCCTTCATTTCGGCTCATGTGTAGATAATTCCAGATGTGCGGTACTTGCTTCGGCAATCGCTGATTATCTGGATACATCCATAGACAAACTCCCGCTCGTGGCAAGCGCAGCCGAACACGTTGTTGAAAAAGCAGCCGCCATATACATGGGCGTGATATCCCTGGGTATAACCACCCATATAGGCGTAACCCCAAAACTGGGAGGCTCCCCATATGTAATCAACATGCTCACTAAGGAACTGGAAAAAACTACCGGTAGCACCTTGATTATTGAAATCGATCCGAAGGAATCAGCAAAGGCGATGATCAATCACATTAAGAAAAAGAGGAAAGAACTTGGAATTTGACAAGGCGATTTAAAATGACCACAATACCTGAATAATATCAGACAGGAGGACTATCATGAAAACTATAGCCATTGCCAAATTCAAAGCGTATGCGTTAAAGATTATAGATCAGGTTGCTAAATCAAATGAAAGTCTGGTTATTACAAAAAGGGGAAAACCACTTGCAGAGCTTATCCCTTTTAGAAAATCTGAGTAAAAACCTGTTCCGGGAAAATTAGCAGACGCACTCGTCTTTGAAAAAGATATTGTGGAACCATTAGGCGATAATATGTGGGAAGCTTGCAAGTGAGATATCTTTTAGATACTCATACCTGGATTTGGTGGCACATGCATCCACAGAAGCTTTCACGGAAAGTAAAATCTATTATAACTAATGAGGAAAAATACGATGAAATGCTTTTGTCGGCAATTTCTCCGTGGGAGTTTAGTAAACTTCTTGAAAACGGCAGAATAGGTATTTCCTGTGACCCTGAAATGTGGATTCATGAGGCACTGGACATGTATAAACTCAGGCTTGTTCCTTTATACCCCTTATTGGCCTACCGTTTCACCATTTTACCACAACCTTTTCATGATGACCCCGCCGACCAAATTATTGTGACAACTGCACGAGAGGAAAATGCAACTATCCTCACTAAAGATAAAAGAATATTAAACTATTCACATGTTAAAAGTCTTTGGTGATTCAAGTTGGAGTTAGATAATTTGCTATGAAAAAGAAATTGAACAGTAATTATCAAAGAAGATTTATTAGCAGTTCAAATCCAAATCTTTAGTAACAAAACTGTGGAATAATAAAGAGTTCATTGAGTTTTAAACCAGTAGTAACCTCTCTGAGTCGGAGACCGTTTGAACTAAGACCAAACACTTTTAAAAAGTAAGGCCGCTTAGGAAGGTAGGAATTGCAGGAAGGGAGACAAAAAGCAAAGAATTTGTTTACTAAAGTTTTTTCCTGAATTTCCTGTTTTCCTTAGCGGTTAATAATAATTTAGCTATTCTTTATACATATTGCAGATTCAATCAAAACCTTTAACGTCTATTCCCAAACTCCCTTAAATCTGTTGACTTAAATACTGTGCCAATCTATTATCTTTAAATAATAAAGATTCCTTATATTATCATATTAATAGTTAGAGCCACAGTGAAAGCGATGGAAGGTTACCTCAAGTTAATCTATCAGAACTATACCTCAGCGACGCGCTTTGAGGAATACTGGTTCGCATTCGAGAATTATTTGGATCACCACTTTCCAAATGATGGGACGGACGATTCCGTCCGTAAACGATTACAACGCTTTGAGGACCACCTGAAGCAGATACTCGTCCATGAACTATTTTGGGAACGTCTCTATCGCCTGCCAGAGGCCAATGAACTTGCGGAACTGCAACCACGAGTTTTCCGCGAGATTAACAAGGACACATCAGCACATGAAGCGTTTGCATCGGACTATTCACGATTCGCACGGGGCCAGAAGCCAAAAGAACCATTAGTACGACTCATCAATCTACTCTACACTGTGCGCTGCAACTCCCAACATGGACAGAAGATCCTTCCAGAGGAATGGGAAGATATTCGAAAACGAAATGAACAGGTTTTCTCCCTTACAGTTCCTCTTCTTTCCCATCTCGACGAACTTATCATAACGCAGTTCGTTGTGCTTGGGGTTTTTTCATACGGCATCTTGAAAGAAGCCTCGGATGATGATTTATCCTTCAGGGTTGAACGTCATGAAGATCTGAAAATCAAAGGTCATTTGTACGATATGGGGCGATTCCCTGCTTGGCGGTACAACACTTGGGGGTGGGTAAATGGCTGTGTTCTTCGTACCCTAAGTCAGTTCCGACTTAAACATGTTAGCTTCTGTGACAACGTTGAGGGAGACCAGTTTAAGAGACGGCTCGTCCTCGCATACAATCAGACCAACGATGCTCAACACCTCGTTTGGGCATATCACTTTGCATCTGAACCTGATTTCAGGACAAAGATCAAAGATGGAGTTTGGAGAAGCTTCAACAATAGGGATGCAGATGACGCTTGATATAGCGTCTGATACGTAGAGCGTTTATGAATAATGAAAGATAAAGTAGAACTTACTGATGGGAATATTATTATACGGCCCTGCCGGTTGGAAGATGCTGCTGTTATCTGTGAAGGTGTGCGGGAGACTATGGGAGAGATGTTACAGTGGGCGCCATGGTGTCATCCTGACTACTCTATGTCTGACTGCACGTCATGGCTCAGTTCCAGACCACAAATGTGGTCGGAAGGTATCGAATATGATTTCGTTATATTTGATACGAAAAACAATACTTTTCTTGGCGGCTGTGCTATCGATCAAATCAACCGGAAGCACAACTTTGCCAATCTCGGATATTGGGTCAGGTCAAGTCAGACAGGGAAAGGTATTGCGACTGCCGCAGTAAGACTTATCAGCAGGTTAGGATTTGAAACACTGGGTTTCACACGCCTTGAGATAGTCGTTGCAGTTCAGAACAGGGCCAGCCAACGCGTTGCCGAAAAAGCAGGCGCCGTCAGGGAAGGTGTTCACAGAAACCGCCATGTTGTGCGTGACAAGATTTACGACTCTGTCATGTTCTCACTGATACCTCAGGATTTGCAGGAGTGAATATAGAGAGGCAGAGCAGCCCGCCTCAATGACGAGGTCGGGTAGGCGCAATCAAAGTGACTAAAGTTACGAAACAAACACTGTTTAAACAGTTATTTTTATCCTCCCAAATGTTTTACAATCTTGTCTGCGACACGAAAGGCGTTTGCATAGATAGTCCAGGTATATGGAACGCTTCCACCCGTTGGCATAAAGCTCCCATCTGTGACGTATAGATTTTCAACGTCATGCGCACGGCAATCGGGATCAAGCACAGATTTTTTCGGATCTTTTCCAAACCGGCATCCACCTGCCACAAGATTTGGTGGCGGGGAACCGCTGACATTTGAATAGATATTTTCTGCACCCATTGTTCTCAAAACATTTTTCGACTTTTCCCCCAGATACTTCCCTACTTTGATATCGTGCGGATGGTATCCAATCCTTATGCGTGCCACAGGAGTTCCCCACTTATCCTTCACCTGCGTATCCAGGGAGACAAAGCAATTATCTGTAGGAAGCCAATCGCAGAAAGTCTCAAATTTAACACGGCGCTTTGTTGTAAAATAAGATTTTAATGCTTTTTTGAATGGCGTTCCCCAGATCAGGTTGCCATCGTCATCCCATTTCTGCTCTTTTGCCTTTCCAATAGGACGGGGATGTTCAAATAAGAAATCAATGGTACCTCCTTTTTGCCGCTTTCCCCATGCAGAGTCATCAATAAAATACCAATCCTGTAGTCCTCGGTTGACAAAGAGTCCCTGGTGTTTCAAAGATCTGGCTTTCAAACTATCCACTTTGTCATAAACAAAATCACCTCCGCCTATACCACCTGCAGAAAAAAGAAGATTTTTGCCCACCTGGCCTGTATTGTTTGCAAGGCCTTTTTCATGACGCGGGCCTGAGGAAGAGAGCAACAGGCGTGAGGTCTCAGTCGCCAGGCATGCGACGACGAAGATATTTGCATCAACTTTTTGCGGTTTGCCAGCCCTGTCATAATACTCAGCAGCGACCACCTTGCCCTGAGAATTGGTTGTAAGCTTATAGACCTTGGCATGCGGCCGGATTTCGCAACTCCCGGTTTCAAGAGCAGGGTTCAACAATGCTGCCCGGGCACTCCCTTTGGCGCCTGATGCACAACCATAGCTGCCACACCAGCCGGAATATTCGCAGCTCCGCCGCTTGATGGTGTTGCGAGATAGAATTGCACGCGGAGTCGGCAACGGATGTAACCCCATCTCTTGACATGTAGTATCAAACCACTCTGAAAATGGATGTTCAAGGGTGGGGGAGGAAGGAAAATTCATTGTGGAGCGAGGTTCAAGATGTGGATGTTGAACAACACGGCCCGAAACACCTACCACCGATTCTACTTTGGTATAATACGGTTCAAGATTGTCATAAGAGATCGGCCAATCTGCAAGATTAGCGTTATCGATCGGTCCGAAGGTTGAAAGCAGGTGGAAATCATCAGGCTTCAGACGGTAAAAAAACCCGCTCATAAAATTAGAAGAGCCACCGACACAGCAGCCCCTCCAGAAATCCCAGCCTGAAACAGAGGTTGGTTCACTGGTCCATCCCCCATGACCGTCAGATTCTTCAATGACATGCTGTTCATCGTTCAGATTCGGCGTGTAAACACCCTGCCTGTTACTGGCAAGTTCATCCTTGTAAAAATCCTTTTCCGTAAACCAGGGCCCTTTTTCAAGAACTACTACAGAATAGCCAGCCTCTGATAAAGTCAGTGCAACAGGGCCCGCTCCGGCGCCACTCCCGACAATACATACGTCAAAATCTGTATTCATATCTTCAGCAAATCCCAATAGAGTTTGTTAACGGGTGGTCGAGGGAAACCTGGATGATGTTTCAACCACTTCCATCCTATACCATTTGGGTTTCCACCATATACAGGATCGCTTAACAGGGCTTCAAGTATATAGGAAAGCAGTTTAGAAATCCAATTTCGTCCGGCTTTGCTTTTTGTAATTTCATGCAGCATGCTCGTGCGCTGTGACTGAGATAAACTCGTGAAGACAACCTTGTGCCTTTCAAGAGACAGATTATTCAACCATGTGACGCCGTTCAGGATAAATTCCTTCTCACCGGAATCAATAGCGGGGTCTTTGGTAACATTGCGTAGATACTCTAAAGCACTGATCTCCTTAGCTCCGGGTGAATCAGTCTCGGACGGGAAGAGATGCTCCTGAACAACAGCCAGGGTTTGCCAGGGGTCTTCGAGAGGAACAGTCCGGGTTTTTTTTGCTGCCCGTACGATAACCGGAAACAAAAACAGCGTGGTTAAAAAACCGGCAGCGCGTAAAATAAATGCACGCCTACTGGTGGCTTCAGGCTGAAATTCTCTACGCTGAAACTCACTCAGGTTCATTCCAGGCCTGCGTCCCACATTGAGCTTCTTTAATGTGTGCAGAATCTTAAAAATGATCATGATTACAACAATAACTTAAATAAAAAGCGGGCCATTTCTGGCCCGCTTAAATAAAAAACTTTTCTGTCTTTAAGTTTGATATACGGTTTAAAAAATGTATACCTTATTCATCTTAGCTGCCGCATTTACCTTCGCCACCACATTTTCCTTCTCCACCGCACTTGCCTTCAGCTTTACCCTTTCCTTCACCGCACTTACCTTCGCCACACTTGCCTTCACCACATTTACCTTCAGACTTCTTCTCTCCACCGCATTTTCCTTCACCGCACTTACCTTCGCCACATTTACCTTCAGATTTTTTCTCTCCACCGCATTTTCCTTCGCCACACTTGCCTTCGCCACATTTGCCCTCATCTCCAACTGTGGTAATGTAAGCGTTTGAATCACTGGTTGCAAATGGATTAACATCTGCAGTTACCGCAGGAATTACCGTAAATCCAATAAAAAATAGAGCACAAAGTGTTGCAACGAATAGTCTCTTTGCATTAAAAAACATATTATTACCACCTTTCTTAATATTACTAACTGAAATTATAAATTAACGTTAAGATCACGATACTGGCCAGCATGGTATGAAGGCATCGCAAATCTTCGAAAAGACCTCTGATCTCTAAAATTGTATAACCAAACGGGACATATTCCTAATAAATTTTCCTTATCTTTCGAGTTGCGACTCAAGAGACCTTCATCTATAAACTCCAGAATTCTAAGTAATTCCAAGCTGCTGCAACAGCCTAATAGATTGACAAGTTTATATTTAGAAGGATCTTGCAAAACAAGAAATACAATATTTTGGAAATAAACACCAGACTTTCTCTTTCATTAATAACAATGTTTTATTGATAAATATTCCCACAAAATAAAAAAATTAAAAATAATTCACAAAGAATGGCTTATATGCTAAAATCCTATTCCTCTACTCTAACTTATTTTATTAACACTTTTTAAGGCTGAAAATGGCGACAATACTACCTTTCAAGGGATTGAGATATAATCCTGAAAAAATAAAAGATATTTCAAAAGTAATAACACCTCCTTATGACGTTATCTCTGAAAAGGAAAGAGATGATTATTATCAACTCCACCCAAACAGCATAATCAGGCTGATCCTGGGTAAAGACCTTCCCGGTGACGACCAGTCTAACAACAAATATACAAGATCAGCAGAATTCTTCGATACGTGGAGAAAGGAAGAAATCCTGACGCAGGAAAAAGAACCTGCTATATATATTTATGCACAAGAGTTCACATTGTCAGGTAAGAAATATGTACGGAGAGGGTTCATTTCTCTTGTAAAACTGGAGGACTTTCAGACCGGGCAAATATATCCACACGAACATACCCTTGCGAAGCCAAAAGAAGACAGGATGAATCTGATGAAAGCCTGTAATGCAAACCTGAGCCAGGTGTTTACCTTCTTCGAAGACGAAGATAGTAAAGTATCAAACCTCTTGCATAAAGTGTCTGGGGGAGGCCCGGGAACCGGCGTAACCCCGGATATCGATTTTACAGACATTTATGGTGTCAGAAATCTGCTCTGGGTTGTAAAAGATAAAACAGTTATTGAAGAATTAATTTTACAAATGAAGGATAGGGCATTGTTTATTGCAGACGGACATCATCGCTACGAAACAGCCCTGTTTTACAGAGACCTGATCAGGGACAACGAAGGGACATCGAAAAGTAATGGCGACATTCCATCTGACTACGTAATGATGATGTGCGTTTCTATGGCGGACCCCGGACTGCAAATTCTGCCAACGCATAGATTGGCAAGGAATATAAAAGACCTTGATCCGGAAAAAATAAAGGAATCCCTGAACGAGCTTTTTGAAATCAGTGACATGGGGAATGATTGCGGTACAGAAATATTGATGCAGAAACTTGGCGAGGATGCTCATAAGCATAAACTTGCCATGTACATGGGTGGAAGCGATAAAAAGTTCTATATACTGACGCTGCGTGATGAGAGACTTCTCGATCAGATTTTAACGGGCGAATATACTGAATGGAAGTTTATTGATACAGGAATCTTACATGGAGTCGTATTTGACAGGGTACTTGGCATACAGTCAAAAAATATTTCAAAATCGGAAAGTGTCAAATATATTCAAGGTGTAGAAGACTCGGTTGCATCCGTAAACGAAGGAGAATACCAGATAGCCTTTTTCCTGAATCCTACGAAAATAGGCCAGATAAGAGACATTGCGGTCAAAAGACACAAGATGCCGCCCAAGGCAACATATTTCTACCCTAAACTTATGACGGGAATGGTTGCCAGGCATATCTCCTCCGACACCTAAGAATTGGCAATAACTCAGGTATTACATAATATTTATTGACTTTGTACCAGATTTTAACTAAAATATTCGAAAATTGTGACTTATCAAGAGTGGTGGAGGGACTGGCCCTGAGAAACCACAGCAACCGGTCTTGGCGGAAAGCCAGGATGTTGGTGCTAACTCCTACCTGCTAGGGGAAGATAAGATAAGAATGATATTGAGCCTCTTCTTGTCTTATGGTTAAGGAGAGGCTTTTTTATTTATATCTGGAGATGAAAATGAGTTTTGTTAAAGGTCTTAAATGCAGAGAATGCGGAAAAGGGTACCCAAAAGAAGCTCTTCATGTTTGCAGCTTTTGCTTTGGCCCCCTTGAAGTAGATTATGAATATGAAGAGATAAAAAAAGTAATAAGCAGGAAAAAGATTGAATCACGACCACCAACCATGTGGAGGTACAAGGAGCTTTTGCCACTTGATGGCGAACCTACCGTGGGGATGCAGGTTGGGTATACGCCATTGGTAAAGGCTGATAATTTAGCCAGAAAACTTGGTGTAGATGAACTATATATAAAAAATGACTCGGTAAATTATCCCACATTTTCTTTTAAAGATAGAGTGGTATCTGCTGCTCTTTCCAAGGCCAAGGAACTCGGCTTTAAGACAGTTGCATGCGCCACAACCGGCAACCTGGGAAACTCTGTTGCCGCACAGGCGGTTCAGGGTAACCTTGAAAGCTACATTTTCATGCCCGCCAATCTGGAGCGGGGAAAGGTTATCGGTACCTCAATTTATGGAACAAACATAATTGGCATAAACGGCAATTATGATGGCGTAAACAGGTTGTGTTCAGAGATTGCAGATAAATACGGTTGGGCCTTTGCAAATATTAACATTCGACCATACTATGCCGAAGGATCAAAGACATATGGTTATGAAATTGTAGAACAGCTTGGATGGAAGGCTCCCAAACACGTAGTAGTGCCTATGGCAGGCGGCTCTCTGATAATTAAGATAGGTAAAGCAATAAAAGAAATGACAGAGTTGGGACTGATTGACAAATCTGATACTTCGCTCTATGGCGCTCAGGCTTCCGGTTCTTCACCAATTTCTACTGCTGTAAAGAAAGGAAGCGATATTATTACTCCTGTTAAACCGGATACGATAGCACATTCCATCGCGATTGGAAACCCTGCAGACGGATATTACTCTGTTAAAGCCATTAATGATAGTGGCGGATGTGCTGAGGATGTTTCTGATGATGAGCTGGTTGAAGGAATAAAACTTCTGGCGTCAACAGAGGGTATTTTCACGGAGACTGCAGGAGGCGTAACAGTAGCTGTAACAAAAAAACTTATAGAGCAGGGTAAGTTGCCGCGAGATGAGTCTATCGTCATATGTGTCACTGGGAATGGCCTTAAAACGCTGGAAGCAGTAATGGACAAAGTAGAGAAAGCTCCCGTTATTGAGGCAAACATAGAAGAATTTAATGCACTTATGGAAAAGAAAGAGGTTTGTACTGCTTAAACCTTTTGACAATACACATAAGATTGAATAAAATGCAAAGCGAATCCAGCGAAATAATAATTAAATGCATAGGAATTTCAATGTTGATAACACTTCGACTCCGCTCAGTGTGACGTCATTTAGTACAGATCAGTGTAACGTCATCCTGAGCGGAGTCGAAGGATAGTCCTTTGTCGCGATAGCGACCTAACTTGTTTTAAAAAGGAAGAGGTAACATTATGCCGGTTAAAGTAAGAATTCCTACCCCATTAAGGTCATTAACAAATGGAGAAGAAGAAGTTACTGTTGAGGGCAAATCCATTAAAGAAGTGATTGATAATCTTGAAACTAATTACAATGGATTTAAAGAACGGCTTTGTGACGAAAACGGACAAATTAGAAGGTTTATCAACTTCTACCTTAATGATGAAGACATAAGGTTTAAGGATAATCAGGAAACAGCGGTCAATGATGGAGATCAAATCTCAATAGTACCGGCAATCGCTGGGGGGCTTTAGTTAGTTGAAAGTCATTAGAGACATTCGAACTTAATCTTTCTTAGATACAATTCTGCCAGGTTATTATTTTTGATGTTCTTCAATCAATTCCTTAGGTACGCTTATTTCTGACACTATCAATTCCCCGGTATATTCTCTACCGTCTTCCTTATAAAAACCAGCTTTGGCAGCAACGAATGTAATTGTCTTAGTTGCTTTCACTGCCGCTCCGAGCACGACACCTTCATCACAATCCAACCCGGAAGGTATATCGACAGATACAACAGGTATGTTGGAATCATTAATTTTCATTATAAGGGACCTTGCAGGTTCTCTTACCTCACCAATTAGACCCGTACCAAATATTGCATCAACAATTATATTACAATCTTGAAGCTCTTTTCCAATCTCCTCGATATCACCTTCCTGCAATTCTTTTATTTCTAAATTCATATTCAGCAAAATTTTCAGGTTTGTAGAGGCATCACCATCGGTGAGGACATTTGATTTCTGTGTTGTTAAATACACAGAAACATTTACGCCTTTATTATGCAAATGTCGGGCGATCACAAACCCGTCTCCGCCATTATTTCCTTTCCCGCAAAAAATTGTAACTTTGGCCTTATCCTGATCGGGCAGCATTTTTAAAACCTCTTCTACGACATTTCTGCCTGCATTTTCCATTAAGATTATCCCGGGAATTTCATATTCCTCAATTGCTCTTCGGTCAATCTCTCTCACCTCGGCCCGCTTTAATGTTTTTTTTGCTTTAGTCATCAAGTTAGATTCCTCGACTCCGCTCGCTCGCCTGCCAATCAGTTAGGGCAGGGAATGACGTCACACTGAGCACATTCGCACGCTCAGTATAAACTTCGTCGAAGTGTAGCTAATATTGAAATTCCTATGCATAGATTTAGGTTTTTTTCACTTTTTATGAGACTCAAATGTAGATTATTTGTCTCACAAAACACTTTAGTTGTCAACACTTAAAACCCCCTCTTCTCTTCCCATTTCCTGAAGTGAGTTTAGGGGAAATTTAAAAAATAAAATGGGCTTTGCAAACTTGTAGACAAAACATAATTCATCAGCAAAAACTACTTGACGATGCATTGAATTTCTTTTAGTATTAATAGTATAAGTTACATTTAAAATTTTTAAAATGGACGGTAAACAAAATGGCAAAAGTCAGATGTCCGGGTAGTATGAAAACCATGGTACCTGAACCACTGGAAAGAAAGTGTTCGGAATGCGGAAGCATGCTTGAGATATGGAGTGACGAGGAGAAGGCAGAGTGTAAATGCGGCGCAACTGTTTTTAAAGACGTTGCCCCTACGTGTGTTGTATGGTGTAGCGCTGCAGAAGAATGTCTGGGTGATATATTTGACGTTAAAAAGATGAAGGAAGATGCAAAGAAGAAGGCGGCTGCAGAGGGAAACCCTGAGTTCGTTTCTCAGGTAGGAGATAAAATCAAGAAAGAAAAAGAGAAAGAGTGCGCTGAAATAAAAAAGAAAGCGCATGAAGAAAAAGATTCAAACGGCTAACTAGAAAATTGGGACACATCCCATTTTTCAAAAAAGGGATGTGTCCCAATTTTTTTTGTTGCTGTTTTTTTAACCAGGTTATGTGCCTGTCTTACCGGCTCTGGAAGCCTGTATCCACGGCAGCTTCTTAAGATAAGGGCAATGGATGTTTTTAGATCTATCTTATGACCGGGAGAAACAAAGACAGGTTTAACGTTTTTCCTTGTTCTCAGTACCGCACCAACGATTTTATCTTTTACCATAAGCGGAGATTGGCTGCCCGCCTCTCCACATACCTCGTTGTATTCACCTGTCAGTCTTGTTTTTGCACACCCGATTGTGGGTTTATCTAACAGCAAACCTATATGAGACGCCAAACCTATTCCACGAGGATGGGCTATGCCTTGTGCGTCTAATATTATAACATCGGGTTCTGCCTTAATCTTTTCAAATGCCTTCAATAATATCGGTGCCTCTCGAAAACTCAACAAACCGGGAATGTATGGAAAATCAACCTTACCGCTTGCCGTAACCTCCTCAACTCTTTCCATAGTTTTTAAGTTGAACACAACCACACTGGCATAAAATATCTCACTTCCCTTAGTATAAGAAACGTCAGCACCGGCAATCAATTTACAGTTTTTTGCCGAACCTTTTAGAATAATACTCTTTTGTAATCTCTCCTGTATTTCAACTGCCTTTTTATAACCTACGTTCCATGCATGTGGCTTCAGATATTTCATGTAAATCAGACTCTTGGCGCCACAAAAAACTATCCTTCGACTCCGCTCAGGATGACGTCACACTGAGCGGAGTCGAAGTGTTAACAATATTATTGTATTTCCTATGCATGTTAGTGCCTCTGATTTTTTCAAGAAGATACACTGTACACATTTGAACTAAAGGGGAAATGATGAATTTCATCAACTACTTGTTTCCAGATAATAAATCCATACCCAAATCTACCGAACCTTCCAGGATGGCTAAAAGCTCTTTTTCATCTATTTCATCAAGATATTTTTTTATTGTCCTGCTTGACAACGGCTGATTCAGCATTTCTAATAACTCATTCTTCATTTGTTCATCATCCTTTACTTGCCCTGCAAGCCTGAGGAAATCGCCTATAAAATTTTCCTGGTTCACAAAATCTTCTGTTTTCTTGTCAGGTTTGATTAACAATCGTATTGATTCTGGAAAGATGAATGGGGCCTGGCTGAAAAACCGTTCAATCAGTATCTCCTTTGTTTCTTCTATTTTATCCGTCATTGTTAATTCATGGTAAAGTGAAGACGAACCTGTGAGTTTCCATCTTATAACAATTCCCTTTTCATCTCTGGTTAGATTGGAAAGCTCATCCTCACACTTGTCTGACAATAAATCAACTAACTCAAGCGATGTCGTAATTTTTTTTATATTTACCTCTTCTTGTTTCCACAGAATATTTTGAACCGGTTTAAATTCATATGATGTTTTGTAGTTCGAATCAACCTTTATGAAATAACAGCCTCTGGGCCCGTCTTCATTTATATGCCTGCCCTGAATATTTCCGGGATAAAGTATGAACGGATCTTCGCAGATAACTTCCGGAGTATGAATATGTCCGAGTAACCATAAGTCCATATTGCCTGCCCTCAGGTCACTTATTGTACAGGGAGAATAGGGAGCATATTCTTTTCTTGCACCTACATTTGCATGGAGCAGACCGATAGAAACAGTATCTTCTTCACTGGCGTGAAATTCCAGAGAGAGGTTTTCTTTTACATCTCTTACCTTGTAACTTATTCCATAGATTGTAGTAATTACCTTGCCGTCTTTTTTGATTGGAACCTTTTCTACCTTATCGCCTGCAAGCAGGTGTACATTATTTGGGAATCTTATTTCTGTCAACCAATCTGATAAAGGGTCGTGATTACCGGCAACGATGATAGCGGGTATCTTTGCCTTATGCAGTCTTTCAAATTGATCCCTCAGCAGGATTTGTGCACACAGGCTTCTGTCAGCGCCATCAAATGTATCGCCCCCAATCGTCAGGAAGTCAACTTTTTCTGCCAGGCAAAGATCTATTATTTTAACAAACGCCTCGTTAGTGGCATGTTTGAACCGATCTGCCAATGCCGGCTCCTTCGTGGTAAGGCCCTGAAAAGGGCTGTCCAGATGCAGGTCGGCGCAGTGTATGAATTTAATTATTGGTATCAATATTTATCACTCCATTTTAGACAAAAAGTAAAAAAAATCAGGTCACTATCGCAACAAGAGACTATCCTTCGACTCCGCTCAGGATGACGTCACACTGAGCGGAGTCGAAGTGTTATGACTTATTTGAGATTATCAAATTATTACTGGTCATTTCTGCAGGTTTCTCTATTCCTAATACATATAAGATAGTGGGCGCTATGTCTGAGAGGGTGCCTCTTTCAATTAACTTTATGTTTTTATGGTCTTCGGCAACATAAATAAATTCGACGGGGTTCTTTGTGTGGGATGTTTTTGGTATACCTGTTTTGTAGTCTATCATTTCCTCTGCGTTTCCATGGTCAGCAGTAATCATGGCGATCTTATTTTTTGACAAAATTGTATCAACAAGGGTTCCGACGCATTCATCGACAACCTCCACCGCTTTTTTTGCAGCTTCGTAGTCACCTGTGTGGCCAACCATGTCGCAATTGGCCAGGTTTATGACCATAAGACTGAATTCGTTTGAGTTAATTCTTTTGACAGCCTCGTCTGTAACGTCATACGCATTCATTTCAGGGTGGTCGGCAAATGTGGCGGGATCGAAAGTGCCTGTAATCTCTGTTTGCTCTTCACCAGGAAAGGGTTTAGTGCTTTTACCATTGAAAAAGGAGGTTACGTGCCTGAACTTCTGTGTCTCAGACAGGCGAATCTGTTTCAGGCCTTTTTTGCTCAGAATTTCACCAAGCAGGTTGTCCATTCCTCCCCTGTCATCCATAGGTTCCAGGATGTTATAAGGAAATGTATCGTAATATCTGGTGAGGCCGCAATAAACTATATCAAATTTTTTCCATCTTTTCCCCGGGTAATCATCTTCAATAAACGCCATTGTTAACTGAATCGCCCTGTCCTGTCTATAGTTGAAGTGAATAACGGAATCCCCGTCTTTTATTCCCTCATAATCTCCAACGATCAGGGGTTGAATATATTCGTCAAACATATCCTTGTCATTAGGAGTTCTGGTTTTGTAGGCATCCTGTATTGCATCTTCTATATTTTCTACCCTTGTCCCCTGTCCCTTTGTAATTGCATTGTATGCAGTTGTCGTAAGCTGCCAGTTTTTGCCTCTGTCCATAGCATAGTATCTGCCAATAATGGTAGCAATTTTACCGATTTTGTATTCTTCTATTTTTTCTTTTAAGGCGCCAATATATTCTAGTGTACTTTTAGGGGCGGTGTCTCGTCCATCAGCAAAGAAATGGATATACAGCTTCTTAACACCCTGCTCCTTTGCGTATTTCATAATTGCAAACAAATGATCCTGGTGTGCGTGTACGCCTTCATCCTGTACGAGACCCATAAGGTGGAGCGCTGAATTACTATCAAGAACATTCTTAATGGCTTTCTGAAAAACAGGACTATCAAAAAAAGAGCCATCCTGGATGTCGCTCATTATCTTCGTCATCTCCTGTTCTACAATTCTGCCGGCGCCCATGTTGAGGTGGCCGACTTCGGAAGACCCCTGATAGCCCTCCGGTAAGCCGACGGACTCACCTGATGCTTCAAGTATTGTATTTGGATATTCTTTCAGGAGTAAATCTGTATTTGGTGTATGTGCGTTTTTAACAGCATTGTATTCGGGATCAGGGTTTATACCCCAACCGTCTCTGATTATGAGAACAATAGATTTTTGCATATCTTAAATGTTTTTTTAATCCCTGTAAGTATAGCCAAATTTTACTGCACGGGTATTTTCATCCAGGAATTTTGAGCGAAATTCTGATCCAAAATCTACCTTTTCGATTTTAATCCCAATTATGTTGAGCAATTTTCCTAATGCTATCATATTCACAAATACAGGGCTATGGAATTCGTCCATGGCAATTTTGGCAAAAGGCATTGTCTCCGGCATAAGATATAAGAGATCGCTATCATATGCGGTTTCTTCGACGATTAGTTCTTTGGCATTAATCTGCCCCTTCTTGCTTTTTGATAAGCAGACGCCCAGATCAGCTTTATTAAAGAAAGGGGTTTCTATCTTTTCGTCAGAATAGATCAATTCCGCCGTTATTTCTCCTCCGCGTACGGCGGTACCATAAATAATATTAAGTGATACCTCTTTTCCAATTTTGGCCAGTATATTACCAAGGGTATGTGCCATGAGTTTTATACCCTGCCCTGCTTCACCGGCAAGTACTATTTTTTTTGCTATTTTTTTGGAAGGTACCGGCGCTAATGTTTTTTCCATTAAAACTATGTTGATACCAAAAAACTGTTCGTCAATATATGATTTTTCTTCAAAACCAAATTCTTTTAACAGTTTGTATGCTCCTTTCTCTTTCGGATAAGCAAATACTCTTGCTACGTGGCATGACATTTTTATAAATTGTTTAATCGTTTTGTCCATAAGCCTTTTTGCATATCCTTTTTTCCTGTATTCTGACTTGACTCCTAACCATTGGATATTGCCAATGCCGTCAGAGACCAGCGCAAACATAAAGCTGACGACCTCTTCTCCCGACTTTCCCACTAAGTAGATGTAATCTTTATCGTTTAACTGTTCCTTGACCTTCTCTACAGGATGAGTTGCTTTATAATGCGAACGTTCCATGTCAGAGCTGTCAGTGTGCAATTCGTCAACTATTGCTTTAAATAGCTCTACGGTATCCTCGACTTCAAACTCCTCAAGTGTCTTTATTTCGTATTTCATTTTATAATTCCAATCTCACTGTGTTCTAATACACTTGCCTTATTGTTAATTTTATATTTATCTTTGTAGGACATTAACATTTCATAAGAATTCTTAAAGCCTCGCCTACGCCCGTCATTTGTAATACATTGACTCTTTATCTCTACAAATGAAAATCCTTTGTGTTGTAATGCCTCAAAAATACATTTCATTGCATGGTTAAAATGGAATGTAGTAGAACGGGCATAATAGCAGTTGTGTGCCGTGACAATAGCCTGTACATTGACAGGTGTATCTACATTCCCGCGTGGTGTAGTTAGTGTCTTTGAGCTTAGTTCAGTCGTGGGAGAGCATTGGCCGCCTGTCATACCGTAAATAGCATTTGAAATGCATATTACTGTGATGTCTGTGTTTCTTCTGGAGGCATGCAGGAGGTGATTCCCTCCGATTCCGAACAGGTCACCATCACCACTGATGACCATTACATTTAATTCTTCATTTGCCAGCTTAATTCCCTCGGCTACGGGGAGCGCTCTTCCGTGTGCAGTATGTACTGAATCAAGATCAAAAAATCCGGCGCTTCTTCCGGAACAACCAATACCTGATACCATAACGGTTCCTTTTTTAGGAAAATTCAGTTTCTCCATAGCAAGGCAGGAAAGTTTAAGAATGATTCCGTTGCCGCATCCGGGACACCACTGGTGTGGTAATCTTTCCTGTTTAAGATAATTAAGATAAGTAAGTTCTTTGGTCATTTTTTCCTCTTGATTCTCCTTAGTTTTGTTCCTATCTCATTTAAATCTATTTTGCCCCCCAGGATTGGGATAAACTTAATCTCACGATGCAGCAACCGCTCAATCTCATTTGCATATTGTCCTGTGTTCATCTCCATCACGATAATTTCCTTATATTTTTTTGCTATCTGTTTGATTTTCTCAACTATCGGAAAAATCCTTACAGGCCTGTAAATTGCGAAGTCTTCCTTAAAGTTATATGCAGCCCTGGACAATGCACCGTATGTTATCAAGAGGGTGTCTGAAGACCTGTTTTTAATATATTCGTAATTATTGTACTTCCTGGATACTTTTTTCTGTTTTGTCTCTAAATGTTTTATTAGCTTTTTGTGTACTTCCGGATCAGATGTTACAGGCATTGAATCCTTATGAGTAAGACCTGTGAAGTGTCTATTGGACGTTCCCAGTGGGGCTAAAGTTCTTTTAGATACCGGATAATCAGCTTCCTCAATAGTCTCGTAAAGGTGGCCGACATAACCGTCACTTAAAAGTATTACAGGGCTGAGCGATTCTTCAGCAGCATTAAATGCGTAGAATGTAAATTCATATAGTTCAGCAACCGAGTTCGGATAAAAGACTATGGGAAAGTAGTCACCATGACTGCCATATTTACATTGCATGATATCACCCTGAGCGGGAAATGTCGGCATTCCCGTGCTTGGGCCAACTCGTTGAACATTTACAATTACGAGAGGTACTTCCATCATGTGTGCATGGCCGATACTTTCCTGCATAAGAGAAAAGCCAGGTCCTGATGTTGACGTCATGGCTTTTGCACCTGCCAGAGAGGCGCCGATAATTGTATTGACTGAGGCAATCTCGTCTTCCATCTGCAATACTTTGACTGCCTTTTTATTAACCAGTTCATGCAGAATCTCTGATGCAGGCGTAATAGGATATCCGGCAAAGAAATTTAAACCGGCCTTTACGGCAGCCAAGGCTATTGCCTGATTACCCTGTAGGAGTTTTTTTGTCATCTTTAGTATCTATAATGAGCGCCATGTCCGGACAATATCTTTCACATTGCAGGCATGCAATGCATTTTCCAAACTCTTTGAGTTTATTGTGATTTATTTCATAATTCTGTACAGGGCATATTTTGACGCAAATGCCGCATAATTTACATCTTTTGTGATTTATATGAACAATTCCCTTTTTCTTAGCCATTCGTCAATATGTAAATAAGCCATACGGAAAAGCATACTGAAGGCTGACGCAGTCAGCTTATCATCTTCTCAACCGTTTCTCCGATATCTGCCGGACTGTCTACAACGGTGACGCCGGAATTTCTTAAACATGAAACTTTTTCTGCAACAGTACCTTTCCCTCCGGCAATAATAGCTCCGGCATGGCCCATCCTTTTGCCCTCCGGCGCTGTCAGCCCGGCGATGAAACTTATTACGGGCTTGGTTACTTCCATCTTTATAAATTCTGCCGCTTCTTCCTCTGCACTTCCGCCAATCTCGCCGATCAGGACTATTGCTTCGGTGTTGCTGTCCTCCTGGAAGAGCTTCAGAACGTCTATAAATGTTGTTCCGATAACAGGGTCCCCGCCTATTCCAATACACGTTGACTGTCCGATATTTCTTTGTGTTAATTGCCACACGGCTTCGTAGGTCAGTGTGCCGCTTCTTGACACAACACCTACTGCTCCCGGTGCATGAATGTAACCCGGCATAATTCCGATCTTCGATTCTCCCGGAGTAATAACTCCCGGACAGTTAGGTCCTATCAGGCGTGCGGTTTTGGTATTGAGATAAGCTTTCACTTTTAACATGTCAATGGTTGGAATTCCTTCTGTAATGCAGATGATTAATTTAATCTCAGATTCTGCGGCTTCAATGATTGCATCCGCAGCGAATGGTGCCGGTACATAAATTATGGATGTGTCGCATCCGGTTTTTTCTACAGCTTCTTTCATAGAGTCAAATACAGGAACATCGCAAACCCTGGAGCCTCCCTTTCCGGGAGTAACGCCTGCAAGGATTTTTGTGCCATATTCCAGCATGTGTTCCGTATGAAACATTCCTGACTTGCCTGTAATTCCCTGGCAGATTACTTTAGTGTCTTTATTTATTAAAATACTCATTTTCTATCATTTACTGCTTTAATTATCTTCTCAGATGCGTCTTTCATACTATTGGCAAAGATAATGTGAAGATCGGGATTGTCTAATATTTTTCTTGCGATTTCAACATTCGTACCTTCCAATCTGACTACGAGAGGTACTTTAATGTTAACTTTTTCTATGGCATGGATAATTCCTTCGGCGATAACGTCGCATTTCATTATGCCGCCGAAGATATTTACCAATACGCCTTCAACCTTAGGGTCTGTAAAGATTAACTCAAAAGCGGTTTTGACTCTTTCAACAGGAGCATCACCTCCCACATCCAGGAAATTAGCGGGTGAGCCGCCATGAAGTTTAATAATATCCATTGTAGCCATTGCCAGGCCGGCGCCGTTAACTAAACAACCTATATTTCCTTCAAGCCCGATGTAACTCAATCCTGCTTCTGAGGCCATGCTTTCTGTACTGCCAGCATCTAAAGAGTTATGTATTTCTTGAAACTCCTTATGGCGGAAAAGGGCATTATCATCGATGTCCATTTTTATGTCCAGGACAAATATCTCTTCATCCGGAGTTAAAACGAGGGGGTTTATTTCAAGAAGTGAACAGTCGTTTTCGATGAATATCTTAAACAGGTTTTTGAGCAGGTTAGATGCTTTTGTTAAAAGGGGTCCGGTCAAATTCAGATTAAACGCTATTTGACGTGCCTGAAAATCTCGAATACCGAGCATTGGATCGACTTGTTCTTTAAAAATCTTTTGAGGTGTTTTTGAAGCAACCTCTTCAATTTCTGTTCCCCCTTCTGTACTGCTTATTATGGTGATCTTCGATGTACTTCTGTCTATTGATATGGCGAGATATAACTCTTTTTTTATGTCAATGGCTTCTGCAATGAGAACCTTGTTTACCTCTATTCCCTCTTTTCCTGTCTGAGGAGTTATTAAACGAGAGCCGATAATGCTAGAAGTATAGTCTTTTACTTCGTCCAGCGTCTCAACTATCTTTACACCGCCGCCTTTTCCCCTGCCGCCTGCAAGGATTTGAGCTTTTATAACGCACCTTTTTACTCCCAATTGATTATATACTTTTGCTGCCTCTTCTGCATCGGTTACCACTTCGCCTCTGGTAACATTTACATTATATTTGTGGAGGATGTTTTGTGCCTGATATTCGTAGAGTTTCAATGGCAGTCCTGATCTTTAGATTGCTTTGTCATGTTGTTACCTCATAATTGTGAGGCATTCTACAATTCTTTTTTATGTTGTTAATTTAGTTTGCAAATGTTTAGAATTAACTAATATTCGATTCTACTTATCACTTAGAAATATGTCAAGGTGAAAGGCAACGTGTGGAAGAGATAACCGCTTCCAAATTAAGGAGGTAAAAGTATGAATAATAGTGAAAAATTTCCTTCATTTATCTATGGCACTGCATGGAAAGAAGATGCTACTGCTGAGCTTGTAAATATGGCCGTTTCCAATGGATTTTCCGGCATCGATACCGCAAACCAACCCAGGCATTATCAGGAACACCTTGTGGGTGAGGCATTGTTGAAGTTGTCCGGAGATGGGATAAAACGAGAGGATCTATTTCTCCAGTCCAAATTCACTCCAGCTGATGGGCATGATCATATAACCCCTTACGACCCTGCTGCCAACCTTACCACACAAGTGAAACAATCTTATGAGAGTTCATTGAAAAATCTTCATACGGATTATCTGGATTCTTATCTCCTGCATGGTCCCTATTCTCATCCGGGCCTGGGGAATGAGGATTGGGAGGTTTGGAGTGCCATTGAAGAGTTATACAAATCAGGAAAAGCCAGATTCATTGGCATCAGCAATGTGAATGTTGAGCAGTTAAAACTCCTGACCGAAAAGGCTGAAATCAAACCTATGGTTGTTCAGAACAGATGCTTTGCATCTCAAGGCTGGGACAGGGAGGTGAGGGATTATTGCAAGGCTCACCATATTGTCTATGAAGGCTTTTCATTGTTGACTGCAAATCCTTTTGTTTTGCAAAATCCAGTGGTTCAGGATATTGCCAGAGAATTGGAAAGAACCCCCGAACAGGTAGTATTCAGGTTTTCAATACAAATAGGAATACTTCCCCTTACAGGCACAACAAGTGAACTGCATATGAAGGAAGATCTGCTGGTTAGGGAGTTTGAACTCGACAATGATGATTTAAAAATGATAGAGATCATTGCAGCATAAATAACTCAAAAAACCGGTGGCGAGAAAGAACATTTCATTTATTACCTTTTTGAAAGGAATATATTATGTCAAAAAGAGTACTGGTTCCGATAGCGGATGGTTGTGAAGAGATTGAAACGGCGTGTATTGTTGACGTCTTGAGACGTGCGGAAGCTGATGTTACGGTTGCATCAGTTGGCAAGTTGCAGGTTACTGCGTCAAGAGGCATGAAACTGGTTGCAGACAAATTAATATCAGAATGCGTTAATGATCCCTATGATCTGATTGTCGTGCCGGGCGGCATGCCCGGAGCGGAAAATTTGCGAGATTCGAAAGAACTGGTGGAAATGCTGAAACGCCAGCAACAGGACGGAAAATTGTTTGCGGCCATATGCGCCTCTCCTGCAGTGGTGTTGCATCATCACGGCCTCCTGGCACAACGTAAGGCGACTGCGTATCCTGGCCTTGCCGAAGAATTTGAGAACACCGAAGCGATTGACTCCAGGGTAGTAGTGGACGGGAACTGTATTACCAGCCGTGCGCCAGGAACAGCTATGGAGTTTGCCCTGAAACTGGTAGAGATACTCTACGGAGAGCAAAAAGCAACGGAGATAGCCCAATCCATGTTGGTTGATTGGTGAGGATATAACGCCTCATGTGAAAGGCTCAGAGTTCTTTGTAAACCATTGAAAATGAATTCGAACTCCGAACGTTTCACCTAAAAGTCCACCACCTATACGTTGTGTTAGCAAGAGAGGTTTTGAGTGCCAGCTTCAATAAATATTAAATCGTGAAGTTATTGGTGGTTAGCTTCATGCGATTGCTATCTTCTTTTTATATGATCTCCACTCTAATTTGCCTTCCTACTGCCTCTGCGAATTTCTCTAATGTTGATAACCGTATATCTTTGGATTGATTCTCAATTCTAGAAATAGCAGATTTTCTTGTATGCAATTTTTTTGCTAAATCTTCTTGTGTGATTCCTGCCTTTTCTCTGGCTTGCTTTAACATAACTCCTATTTTGAAATCGTTGTATCCAGATTCAAAGTCCTTTGCAAACTCGGGACTTCTTTTTTTTCTTTTGCTAATATACTTTTCAAGGTCATCCATCTCTTTTTCTCCTTTTTAAATAACATTGCTTTCTGCTTTTGGCAAGCTCGATTTCATGTTTCGGTGTTTTCTGAGATTTTTTTTGAAAACCATTTGTCAAAATTATTAATTGTGGTTCATCGAAAAATCCGAGTAACCTGAAAATATTTCCTCCCATTTGTACTCTTACTTCCCAAATATCATCGCTATTGATGAGTTTTTTGAAATATTTTGTTGGAGTAGTTTCAAGATCACGCACTAAACGTAAAACCCATGCAACCTTTTTAGCTTGTTTATCCGATAAAGAATCAATGAATTCTTGAGCAGGACTATTTCCTGAATCGGTCTTATAAAATATTATTTTTTTCACTAAGCAAGGTTAACATAATTGTGAACATGTGGCAAGGGTAATATTTATTGATGTAAAAGATAAACTACCACTATTTGTGCAGCATGAAAGCAATGCCTAATCAAACGGAGGGATATTAATTCCAGGGTAGTAGTGGACAGAAACTGTATTACCAGCCGTGCGCCGGGAACGGCTATGGAATTTGCCCTGAAACTGGTGGAGATACTCTACGGAGAGCAGAAAGCAAAAGAAGTAGCCCAGTCCATGCTGGTTGATTGGTGAGTATATAACGGCTCATGTGAAAGACACAGAGTTCTTTGTAAGCCATTGAAAATAAATTCGAAATTCGAACACAGAATTCAGTGGCCGCGAAAGAGGTCCGGTGGAATGACTTTGGATATTGGCCATCGATTGTAACCCTTCTCAGGATTGTTTGCCTGATACTTGCGGATGAACTCAACCTCCTTAGCTGATAATTCTGATTCAGTACAGTCTTTTGACTCCCAAAGGATTTGTTTCCTAATTGTATAATCTTTGCGTATGTTCTCAGGAAGCTGTTCAAAATCTGCATTGACTATGTCCATGTCAGGGCTACCAAAGTATCTATAACTTTCAATACTATCTTTGCCAATATAAATTTTCCCTGTGGGGTAGGTGATCATATAAACTTGTTTCATTACAAACTTATCGTTTTAAAGCACATAACATTTATTTTATCTGTATTCTATAATCGCCAGCTTATTATTGTCTGATGAAATAGATACAAAGCAAATTACATCAGAATTTTGTAATAAACCTGAAAACGATCGATATAATAATGGTATCATTTATTATGTAGAATCCAGGCAATTGCAGTTAATCGTTATAATCAACGCTGTATTTATCTGTGTTTATATGCGGAAATTGCTTCATCTAGAATCTTCCAGGCCTGATCCACATCATCAAACCCTTCTGATACCACCATTCCCGGCCCCTTATAGTTTGAAAACCACACTTCTATAATATTTGTAATCCCGTTAAACTCACTTTTCAGCTCTTTGAGGTTTGACACCTTTCCCAGAGGTGAGTCAGGTGAAACAGCGATCAACTTGTCATCTTGTTCACCTTTATCCAACAATTTTAAAACACCTATAAGACGGGCCTTTACAACACTTCCTCTTGTAACAGCAGGTCCAAGAACAATAACATCGAGAGGGTCACCATCTCCACCTGATTCCTTTGGCAAAATAGTTCCCGGAACCATACCGTAATTTCCAACATAGGCGAGATATGAGACAACTCTTGGCTCCCCATTCATGAAATCCCATTTTAAGTTCCCAGAGGCCTTGTCTACCTCCCACTTGGCATTTGTCCCGGCAGGGATTTCTACTACAACGTTTATGTTTGAATCTGAATCAATTGGGGGATAGTCCTGAACTAAGTGTCTTTCACTCGCAATGGAATACTGGTCTACTATAGTCAGGCTCGCAGCATCGGCCATGACTTTCTTGTGGTATGAATACACACAACTTGCTAACAAAAAGGCAAAAGTGGCAGCCATACCGACATGAATGTATTTCTTGTTTACCCTCATCACAAAGTCCAATCAAATGGTTAAATATTATTTCTGCCCAGCCGACGATACCGGTAGTTTGGCTGGAATGGGTAATAAATCTGTTATAATACGTTTAAAAACTCCCTCTCTCCGGCGATCAAATCTTCATACGTCTCCCTTCGCCTGATAGTAGAGAAATTATCACCGTCCACTAAAATCTCACACGTACGAGGCCGTGTGTTGTAACTGGAACTCATTGTGAATCCGTATGCCCCGGCACTGAAAAATGCAATCAGGCCTCCTTCCTTTACATCAGGAAACCACCTCTCTTTTGCCAGGACGTCACTGCTCTCACATACAGGGCCAACGATATCTACCAGCTCCATCCTTTCACTCGCACATTCCTCTTCTCCTGGAAGTTCTATTTCCGGCATCGGAACATCAGTATTAACAGGCCACGCCCGGTGAAAAGCATCATATAGAGATGGGCGGGCAAGGTCATTCATTGCCGCATCACAAATAATAAATTTCTTTCCCCAGGTAGCAATCTTTACGTATGTTACTTCGGTTACCAGTATCCCCGAATTTCCGACAACAAATCTTCCTGGCTCCATTATTACTTTACATCCGAGCTTTTTTATTACAGGCATAATTTCTCCCGAAAAATCATGCGGCTTTTTTACCTTCTCTCCCGTATACGAAATACAGTAACCTCCGCCTATATTGATATATTCGATCCTCTGCCTCTCATTGTCGCTAAGAGATTCCTGCAGGAACTTATACACCTTTTGAAGTCCCTGTACATAAGGATCAGGCGAATAGATCGGCGAACCGAGATGCACGTGTATGCCTTTTAAATCTATATTTTTATAGTTATCAATATCCTTTATTAACTGTCCGGCGCTATCGAAATCTATACCGAATTTATTTTCCTTTTTACCTGTAGTAGTCTTATCATGAGTTTTGGCGTCAATGTCAGGGTTAATGCGCAAGGCAACCCTTCCTCTCTTGTTCAGCCCGTTTGCAATCCTGTCAATATTGGCCAGTTCTGATGGGGACTCAACATTGAACATGAAGATATCATTTTCAAGTGCATATCTTATCTCCTCAGAGGTCTTGCCTACTCCTGCAAAAACAATCTTGTCAGGGCTTACACCTAACTGTAATACTCTGTAAAGTTCCCCGCCCGAAACAACATCAAACCCGGCGCCTGCATCAGCCAGTACCTTACAGATTGACAAATTCGAGTTGGACTTTACGGAAAAACATATCAGGGGTTCTACGTCTTCAAAAGCATTCCTGATTTCAATAAAATGTTCCAGGATAGAATTCTTACTGTAAATATATGCCGGTGACCCAACCTTCCCTACTATCTCTTTTACCTTTACGTCTTCGCAGTATAATTCATTGTTCAGGTAGTTAAAAAAATCAAAACTAGTTGTCATTCTTTTCTCCAAATATTATGAATTCAACGCAGACCTGTCCGTCAGTTTGTTAGGCGAGGACGCAATGAATTCTGAATAATTATATTAAAAAAATCAAATCAAAATATTTAATTAATCAGTACAGTAAACCACCAGCTATGGTGTGACCAAATAGGGCTATGCTGAGCAATGAGAGAAAACATTTACTCGTGTGAATAAATGATGCGTCCTATAAAATTTCTGTCCAGTCCTGATGAATTCCTGCCCGACGCAAGGCAGGCGGGCGTTCGAACGGGCCTGACGACAGTCCTCTCTTTCGAGAGGAATCCAATACTGGATTCCTCTCGAAAGAGAGGACTATGGTTTTTATGTAGGGTTAGTTTCCTAAACGAACCTTTTATTAAAGGCTACTTGGGAAACAGCCCATACATTATATTAAGTAGTATCTGTTGCAACTCCTATTTAATCAAACCATCAACTTTTTAAGCTTTCTTTCCCATGCACTTATCTGTTTCTGTACTGACTTAGGAGAAGTTGAACCGTGACTTTTAAATTGTTTAATATAATTTTTAACACCCAGGATATTATAAACACCTTTATCAATCAAAGGAGAGTATTGCTTAAAGTCTTTTATGCTTACATCACTCAATTCCTTACCGCTTTTGCCGCATACTCCAACTATCTTACCTACTATCTCATGGGCTTCCCGGAAAGGTACTTCCTTTCCAACCAGATATTCCGCCAGAACCGTAGCATCCAGAAAACCCTTGCTACAGCTTCTCTCCATGTTATCGAGCTTAAGCGTAGTCTTTTTTATCAGTTCTGTAAGGATCGACAAACACTCCTTGACCGTATCTGACGAATCGAATATCGCCTCTTTATCTTCCTGCATATCTCTGTTGTAGGAGAGCGGCAGGCCCTTCATTATTGTCAGCAGTGAGAACAGGTTGCCATATACGCGTCCGCACTTCCCCCTGATAAGCTCAAGCACGTCCGGATTTTTCTTCTGCGGCATAATGCTCGAACCTGTACAGTAAGAATCGTCAATATCCAGAAAATCAAATTCCTGACTTGACCAGATAATCCACTCCTCACTAAATCGTGAGAGATGCATTGAAATAATGGACAATGCAGCAGCATACTCCAGAATGAAGTCTCTGTCACTCACAGCATCAAGACTGTTATCAAAGACGGAATCAAAACCCAGGAGCTTACCGGTAATCTCAGGGTTTGTATTTAGAGTCGTACCACCCAGAGCACACGCGCCAAGCGGAGATTTATTCAGACGCTTCAGACAATCGCCCAGTCTCGTGCGGTCCCGCTCCAGCATCTCTACGTAAGCCAGGAAATAGTGGCCAACCAGAATCGGCTGGGCATGCTGAAGGTGAGTGAAACCAGGCAGTACACCCTGCCAGACAGGTTTGGCTTTTGTAATAATTTCTAGTTGCAAATTAAGAATTACCTTTGTTATTTCCTGAATCTGGTCACGGGCCCAAAGTCTCAAATCCAAAGCAATCTGGTCATTTCTGCTTCTGGCCGTATGGAGCTTCTTTGCTACATCACCTATCCGTTTCACCAGGGCAGACTCAATATTCATGTGAATGTCTTCGTGCTCAGTCTTCAACTTTAACTTGCTGTTTTCAATATCTTTCAAGATACCCTTCAATCCCTTGATAATCGTATCTTTTTCTCTATTCGTTATCAGATTACATTTCGCAAGCATCGTAGTATGCGCAATGCTCCCTTCAATATCATACTTATACAAACGTTGATCAAAAGATATCGATTCCGTAAAAGACTCAACTGACGAAGCAGTCTTTTTTTTGAATCTTCCTCCCCATGCTTTCTTAATTGCCATAGCTCATTAATCCTGAATATTTTATGCCTAAATTGAGCGATTTTGTAGCCGCAACCTTGAGGTTGCGAAACTTACTTAACTCCATCAAATGCTGATAAACGCAGGCTAAAGCCTTCGGCTACGTTGGCATGTAATATAAAATCGCTTAATTTAGATTAGAACAATTTTGAGTTAATATATCCCAAAGGCGTTAAGTGTGTCAAGTTCTATCTATACAATGACATATAGCCCAATAGCATAAACATTATCCCTTGAATAAAAAGATCATTAAATATATACTCATTCGATATGAAGGTAGTGGGGATTGAAACATCAGGTTCGATTGGAAGCGTAGCGGTTTGTGACGGCAGTACAGTAGTTGGCAGGCAAACATTTGGAAAAGCCTCAAACCATGGTAAAGAGATCGTTTCCTCTTTAGAAGCCGCCTTTAACGAGGTTAAATGGAAGCCGGAAGATATAGACCTTATCGCCGTCAGTATCGGGCCCGGCTCATATACAGGACTCAGGATTGGAGTAACATGTGCAAAAACTCTTGCATACGGCCTGGGGAAGCCCGTTATTGATGTCCCAACACTGGATGTCCTCGCAGGAAATATTAAGGATGATGTTAAGCACATTTGCCCGGTTATAGATGCAAAGAGGAAGAGGGTCTATGCATGTGTATATGACAGGAATAATAACAAAAACAAAAGGATTACAGACTTTTTAATTATTACACCTGACGAACTTAAAGATATCCTGCCGGAATCTACCTTAATCTTCGGTGACGGTGTAGCTCCCTACAAAGAGATCTTTGCGCAAATAAAGGTCACAATAATAGAGAATGAAAAGCCGGGAATCGCCGATGCGGTTAATGTTGCCAGGCTGGGCCTGGAAAGATATGAGCAGGGCGAGCGTTGCGAAATTAATTCATTAGTTCCTCTATATTTAAGGAAATCAGAAGCCGAGGAAATGATGAAGGAGAGTCGCTGATTTTCAATCCCCTCTTTCCTCCTTTAATGATGTTTCTGCAATTTAATTCGATGCCAAATATAATCCTTGTAAATGAAAAGGGTTTTTTGTAGTTTTGATATATTGAAAACCATGGTTTTCAGTTACTAGAATATTGAAATTTTTTTAAGAAAAGATACGACATGAAAATATTACTAACACTTGTTTTTGTTGCTACCATTACGGCTCTATGCGTCATGAATTGGAAGGTTCAGGGAGGCGAACATCCCGGATCAGAACATCCAAAGGCTGAAGCGCCTAAGGCCGATGTCTCTAAAGAAGCGAATCCTAAGTTAGAACACCCAAAATCTGAGCATCCTAATTGAAATCTAATTGTTTAAAGTACATGAAAATGAGTAAATAACACGGACAAGAAGGAAAAGCAATGAGGAGCCGTATTTTTTTTATTATGTTCTTGGTGCTGAGCGCCTTTAGTGTAACCCAAACCGCTTGTGTTTCTGTATCCTCTACTACTGTACCTAATTTGGCCACTACTGTTCCCCATGTGGTCACTGCGGATATCGAGGCCGGAATAGAACACTATATTGAGGAGCAAATGCGCTTAGGGGGTGGTTATTTTACACTTCCATTCAAAGAGAAAGAACTCAAACTTAAACTGGTTCGTGTTCATACAGAATATCTGGCAAATCTGGGTCCTCGTTACCACTTTGCCTGTGTGGATGTTGCAGACATTGAGGGTGATTTATATGATGTAGATTTCTTTCTTGCGGGTGACCCCGGTTCAATGAGGGTTACTGAAACAACTGTCCACAAGATTAATGGCCAGCTTTTTTACGCATGGGAACAAAAAGAAGATAAGACCTGGCATCGGGTTCCGGTTGAAGAAGCATCCCGAGACCTTTTAGGGGTGCTTAACGGTCAGGACGAATTCGATTTTTTATATACGGTTGCATTGCCAGAAATAACGGAACCCGCTCGTATGTGGCTCCCCCTGCCGACTTCGGATGCCTTTCAAACGGTCGAGGTAATCGCCATGGAGGTTCCCGGAAAAAGACAAATCTTAAAAGATAAGAAATACGGCAACCATGTTCTTTTAGTCAATCTTGGCCGGGAAGACAGCAAAAAGAATGTCGAGCTTTTTTTCCATGTCCGAAGAATTGAAAAGGACGCTTATGCCGAACCTCAGTCAGTTCCGGAGGAGTATTTAAAACCGAATCGTCTGGTGCCTCTCAATGAAGATTTTAAAACCATTGCTGGGAAAGTTGTTGAAGGGAAGAATGGAGATCTCGTGCGTGCTCGAGCCTTATACGACTACGTCATCGACAATATGCAATATATCAGAAACGGCGATGGCTGGGGTAATGGCGATGCCGTCTATGCCTGTAATGTAAAGACAGGAAACTGTACTGATTTTCACTCTTATTTCATTGCGCTCTCGAGAAGTATCGGTATCCCGTCACGTTTTTCAATGGGAGCGTCAATCCCTTCCGCACGAAATGATGGAGGAATCCACGGTTATCATTGCGGTGCAGAGTTTTACGCGGAGGGGAAATGGTGGCCTGTTGACATCAGCGAAGCTGACAAATACTCTAATCTGTCCAGTTATTATTTTGGTCGTCATCCGGCAAACCGCATTGAATTCAGCCGGGGACGGGATATTGTAGTTGAACCGGGCCCGGTAACAGGACCGATTAACTTTCTTGCACACCCAGTGCTTGAAATCGGCGGAAAACCTGCAAAGGTCAAAGCTAAGTTTTCATTTAATCGAAATGTTGCCTGCAAAACGCCTTGAAGCATCTCCAATGATCTCTTAAAATTAGTCATTCGTAATTCCTTTTTCCTTTCTAAACCTTCTGAGAAGAATTTTATGTTAAAACATTTATTTTATAGTTTATTGATTTGTCTGGTTGCTGTTCCAGCGTGGGCACGCCCTGAAATTATGAAAGAAGGCATATCATACTATTCAAATGAATATTTTCAAGAAGGCGAGGTTAAGGACATAGTTTCTGAAAGGAACTATGAAGAAGTCTATCAACATTACACTTACTATGAAGTTATTTACGACTCAGCCGGACGAGTGAAAGTATTTAAAGAATATAAGCAGAATGAAGTTATATATGAGGAACATTATCACTATGATGATCAAGGGGTGTTAATTAAGAATAATGTGTTAACACCAAAAGATGATAAGTAATCAGTGTAAACTCCGGCAGCAGGCAAGGGCCAGGTCTTTAATATTAACAATTAATTCATTAGTTCCTCTATATTTAAGGAAATCAGAAGCCGAGGAAATGATGAAGGAGAGTCGCTGGCATTACTCAAAATTGATTTCCATAAAAAACAAAAACGCATAAAAAACAAAAACTTGACAATCTTCCTCAACTGTATTAACATGACCTTAATTCTGGTCAACCTTAATGGAGGTCTTATATTATGAAAACATTGTCTCTTTCAGAAGCAAAAATGAAGTTAAGCAGTCTCGTAGAAGCTGTCAGCGCCACTGACAAAGCGGTTGTAATTACAAAAAACGGGTCACCTGCCGCTGTCCTGGTAAGTCCGGACGAATTTGAAAGCTGGAAGGAGACTATTGCTATTCGTACGGATGTGCCACTTATGCAGGAAATAAAAAGAGGTTTAAAGGCTTTAAAAAGTAAGAAAGCAAGACTCTATACACTCGATGAACTTATCGGGTAATATATTCCGCAAATGAAGCAATCCATAAGAAAACTCAAAGTTCCTGATATTGTTGCGATACTCATACGGAACTTGCATCCACATCTTAAGAAAAAAATCAAGGCATCCTTACAGGCAATAGTTTCTGATCCATATTCAGGAAAACTTCTAAAAGACGAACTCGAAGGCTTGAGAAGTTTTCGTGTTAGTCGGTTCAGGATAATATACAGAATTTCAGGTAAGAAGCTCATTGAGATTATTGCCATAGGCCCGCGGGAATGTATCTATGAGGAAACTTTCCGGTTACTTAAGAACATGGATTAAACTTGACTTCAATTATTACATAGCTTTATTATCCCATTTCAAACTTCCAACTATAAAAACTATACCACATAGAGTAATGTGGATAAGTTATTTTAAATGCAGATGTCTATACGAGTGTAGAAACATGAACGTTTCCTGCTGTATATAGTTGTTCTCAAAACAGAATATATTTCCTTTATAAAAAATCCGGAGAAACGGATTGTGTTAAGTGGCACGATGTGACGCCTGATTTTTATTAATTTATTTATGGCAGAGATTGGTGTATTAAATAATTTAAGGGTCGTAAAAGAAGTTGATTTCGGCGTTTATCTTGACGGAGGAGAGCATGGCGAAATCCTGCTGCCGCGCAGGTATGTCCCCGCAAATTACAAAGTTGATGAAAACGTCAGGGTTTTTATCTATCTCGATTCCGAAGATCGTCTTATTGCCACTACTGAAAGACCCTATGCCATGGCAGGCGACTTTGCGTTTCTGAAGGTTGTTGCGGTTAATTCTGTCGGAGCATTCCTCGACTGGGGTTTACCCAAAGATCTGCTGGTACCTTTCAGTGAACAACGTCCTCTTATGGAAAAAGGTAAATCGTATATAGTCAGAATTTATGTTGACAAACAA
>JAIQZU010000061.1 GCA_021776915.1 Candidatus Scalindua sp.
TGATATACTTAATAAAAAGGGGAAATTGACAGATGAGGAATTTGATATAATAAAACAGCATCCTGTGTTAGGGGCGGAAGTATTAGAAGAAACAGGGGTTGAGTTTAAAGAGGAACTTATAGTAACCTTACAGCATCATGAAAACGATGATGGCAGCGGTTATCCATACGGGCTTAAAAAAGATGAAATCCATCCTTGTGGTAAGATTTCGCGTGTAATAGATGTATATGATGCGTTAACCACCAAGAGGTCGTATGCAGACGCAATGAGGCCATTCGCCGCTATTAAGGAGATGAAAGATGGGATGCTTCATTGCTTTGATACGGAACTGTTTAAAGAGTTTATACGCTTCTTAGGGCCTTACGATCCGCGTAGAAAAAAGAGGAAGCAAGACAAATTATATAGCTGAAAATTTGAATTTGATGTTAAACATTATATTAGAGGTATAGTGAAAAAATGTCTGACTATTTACCCATTAACTCAAACAGCTTGAGGGCTGATACGAAAATTGGCTGTGACCTTCACCTACTTGTGAAAACAAGTACTGGAAGCCGATATGTATTGTATTGTGGTGGAGATACCATCTTTGAAGACGACAAGAGAGAAATACTTGTAAAAAAGAATATCAACAGGCTTTTTATTCAAAAAGAAGAGCAAGGGGAATATTTTAAGTACTTAGAATCTAATTTTCAAAATATCATGTCTGATCCAAGAATTCCTCCATATGAGCTGACACAAATTGTGTATAATGCTACTGCCAACCTGGTTAAAGATCTCTTTAAAGACCCGAGAGTTGCAAATATCAAAAGGACTAAAGAGTTTGCTCACAACATTGTTGATTATATTCTTCAAGAGAGTAAAGCGGCGCATAGCTTGCTTAAGATAGCAACACATGAATATTATACCTATACTCATTCTGTAAATGTAGCCGCCGTAGGGACTCTATTTGCAAAGAACCTTGGTTTCGAAGAGAATGATTTAAAGCAATTGTGTTCAGGTGTGCTTTTACATGATATTGGCAAGACAAAGATTAGCACTGATATACTTAATAAAAAGGGGAAATTAACAGAAGAAGAATTTCAAGAAATAAAAGAACATCCTGAAAAAGGTGTGGCAATCTTAAAAGAAACAGGAAATGGTTTTAGAGATGAATATGTAGTAACGTTGCAACATCATGAGAATTATGATGGCACCGGTTATCCATATGGGCTTCAAAGAGAAGAAATACACTCTTCGGGCAGGATCGTCCGTATAATAGATGTGTATGATGCATTAACTACGAATAGGTCATATTCAAAGGCGATGAGACCCTTCGCCGCCCTTTTGGAGATGAAAGAAAATATGATTAATTACTTTGACAAAGAAATGTTTAATAAATTTATATGTTTTTTAGGGCCTTACGATCCACGTGGAGAACAAAGGGAAAGTGATAAATTACAAAACTGAAGAAATAAGTTTGGTGAAGGACGCTGTATCGAAGGTGAAATGAAATGTTTCAAAGTAATAATTAAAAAATATTTAATCCTTTTTTGGATTTTTTCTGGAAATATCAGGTTCGGATAAGAAAAACCAAAGGATAGGTAAACAATCTTTTTTTTAGATTGCCATTCTGATATTTATCAGTAATATACATAAGTCACCCACTTCATTATATATTTCAACTGTGCTATGGTCCTTTTATGCCACGGCGTACTTTAAAAGTGTTGAAAGCTCCCTATTCTAAACCCCAGGCGTTAAATCCAAATACCACCCAGAATAAATAAAAACACTTAATAATAGTGTGTCTTAAACACGAATATAAATAGTTCAGAAAGAGAATATAGGCTTTCTGATTAATTTGGCGTGTGATTGAATATTGTGTAATCAATTTTAAAAAAGCTGAATAAAATATTTAAAATGAAAGGTAAGCATAGTGTCTGAGTATTTGCCCATTGACTCAAGCAGTCTAAGAACTGATACGAAAATTGGCTGTGATCTTTACTTACTTGTGAAAACAAATGCTGATAACAGGTATATATTATATTGCAGGGGAGATGCAGTATTTGAGAATGCCAAAAGAGACATGCTGTTGGAAAAAAATATCAGCAGGCTTTTTATCAAGAAAGAGGATCAGCAGAAATATTATGAATACCTGGAGTCTAATTTTCAAAATATCATATCTGATACAAGGATTCCTTCCGATGAAAAGACAAAAATCATACATAGCGCTGCTATAAACCTGGTTAAAGATCTCTTTAATGATCCGAGGGCCGGCAACATCGAAAGGGCTAAGGCATTTGCTTACAACATGGTTGATTATGTTATTAAAGATAGCAAAGCCGCTGAAAACTTGCTCAAGATAGCAGTGCATGAATATTATACCTATACTCATTCTGTGAACGTTGCCGCCGTTGGGACATTATTTGCAAAGGATCTCGGCCTTGAAGAGGATGAGTTAAAACGTTTTTGTACGGGCATACTCCTGCATGATGTTGGCAAGACCAAAATCAGCACTGATATTCTTAATAAAAATGGTAAGTTGACAAGTGAAGAATTTGCAGAGATAAAAAAACATCCGGAATTTGGGACGGCAATCTTAAAAGAAACTGGAAATGGTTTTACAGATGAATATACAATAACATCACAACATCATGAAAATTATGACGGTACCGGTTATCCACATGGACTTCAAAAGGAGGAGATTCATCGTTGCGGTAGGATTGCCCGCATAATAGATGTATATGACGCATTGACTACAGACAGGCCATATGCAAAAGCAATAAGGCCATTTGCCGCCCTTGTAGAGATGAAGGACAAGATGTCTAATTGTTTTGACAAGGAACTGTTTATGAGGTTTATACGCTTTTCAGGACCTTACGATCCACGTAAAAAGCAAAGGAATGCCGACAAATTACATAACTGAAAATATGAACTGGATGAGAAGCGTTATGTAAATAGTGAATTGTAAAATGTATTTATTTTTTTAAGGCATCCTTCTGAAACAACCTCCTTACCTCCAGTAATAAATATTATGGGTTCATTCGGAAGCCTTTTTATTTTCTTTTAGATTGATGGAGTTGGATTTACCTGAGAATAAATAGTTTATATGTGTCAGGGAGAAAAAATGCAGGATATAAATGAGAGAAAGTCTATTACCAGGGAATTAATAGAAATTATTAAGGATTCAGGTGTAATTAATCAACTCGATATTACACCGAAAGATATCCGTATAGGAGTGTTTTATACAGGTGTTGTTTTAAGCAGTGGTCATGCCGGTATGTCATACACTCCTGTTCAGGAAATACCGGAGGCAGTGTGTTGTCCTCGGTCACACGCCAAGATGCCGGCAGCAGGAGAACTGCTTAATATGCAGATTGCAGAACTCATGGATTATGCTCTCGATGATAATGCTCTTAAAGCAGCCGTTGGCGTGGCAACATTAAATGCGCTCTCTGAAATATTACTTGCTGACGACTCATGCAAATATAAACCTTCTGCTTATGGCAATGCCCTGGATCTGGTTGAGATTACCAGCGAAGACACAGTTGCAATGGTAGGGGCATTCCCGCCATTTATAAAAAGAATCCAGGAGATTACGAAAAAACTTTTTGTGATTGATAAAAACCCGAAGGTAGTCGGTAAGGGTGATACGATCAAGATAGAATCAGCAGACCGTTTGAAGAAAATAATCCCTCAGGCGAATATATTAGTTATTACGGGCGTCACACTCGTAAATCACACACTCGGTCCCATACTGGAACTTGCAAAAAAAGCAAACGAGATTGTTGTTGTAGGCCCCACTGCCAGTGTTTACCCTGAACCCCTCTTTAAAAGAGGAGTAACCGTTCTGGGCGGCGTAAGGATTACGGATGCGAATCAAATGATACATCTCATTGGTGAGGCAGGTTCCGGATATGACTTCTTCGAAAATTGTGCTGAAAAGGTAATAATGCGTAACGAGGCGATTCCCGTCAGGTAATTTAAATGGAATTTAGAAATTTAGTTCATCCGGTTCATCCTGTCTAAATTCTTCGGCGGATTCAGTCCAGGAGATTCATAATATCCAATGGTTTTTTGATCAGCGTCTTTGCCCCGTTTTCCTGTAATTCTTTAGCTGACCGGAAACCCCAGAGCACTCCAACAGGAAACATACCCGATGCAATAGAGGTCTTCATGTCAATCTCTGTATCGCCGAGATAAAGAAACCCTGATGGCGGGATCTTCAGTTGCTCAGCGATCTCCAATGCACCAGCCGGGTCTGGTTTTCTGGGGACGTTATCACGCTGGCCGAAGACTACATCGAAGTTCCAGTCAGACAGGAAACCTTCCATGCACTTTATTGTATATTCGTGCGGCTTGTTAGAGAGTACGGCCATCTTCAGCCTGCGGGCAGTAAGTGTATCCAGCAGCTCAGGGATTCCGTCGTAAGGAGCTGTCTTCACATTCCAATTCCGGCCATAATCTTCCAGAAATGCATCAAGGCATGGGTGGATAATAGTATCGATTCGTCTATCTTCAGGCAATGCACGGATAATAAAATTACGTGCGCCATCACCCACAAACTGGCTGTAAGTATCCATGCTGTGAACAGGAAATCCGTTTTGTTCCAGAATGCGGTTTGCGGCGTCGCCTATATCTTCTATCGTATCAAGCAGCGTGCCATCAAGGTCAAAGAGTACGGCTTTGTATAGCATAAATGTCCTTTCAATTAATTTAATACCTTAATGTTCCGGAGCCGTTTCAATTTCAATGGCTGGCCCGATACCTTCAGGTTCTCGTACTGAGTCAACCATGTCCTGGACTTTTTTGCCTGGTGCCTGGAAAAATGGAGTCAGTATCAAGGTCATAACAAAATTCAGCAGCATTCCCACAACACCGATACCTTGAGGATTGATCCCTTGCTGGAAAATGCCGAATGTCCATGGTTCCATCTTGAAGAATATACAGGCAATGATGTAGTAGGCTGTGAAACTGATACCAACTACCATTCCACATATTGCCGGTACTGTGCCTACGCGCTTACTGAAGATGCCTGAAACAATGGTCGGGAAGAAACTCGCCGCTGCCAGTCCAAAGGCAAAGGCAACCACCTGACTGACAAATCCCGGTGGGTAAATACCCAGAAGTCCGGCAACAATCACAGCCAGACCAATAACAGTTCGCCCCACAAGTAACCGCTGCTTCTCAGTAGCTTGACGGTTAATAATACGATAATAAAAGTCGTGTGAAATACTCGATGAAACTACAAGGAGCAGTCCGCTTGCCGTTGACAGCGCCGCAGCTAAGCCTCCGGCGGCAATCAAAGCTATAATCCAGTTTGCAAGTTCTGCCATCTCCGGTGTTGCAAGCACGATGATATCACGGTCCGGGCCGGAAAGTTCTTTTTGCCGCAACTCGACCCGGCCATCTTTGCCTTCAGCGCCATTCGTGTCAATCCACTCCTGATGTGATTTGTTTATAACAACAAGCTCTCTGGTTGTAAGTTTGCCGTTACGGAAAATTTCGTTGTTCTCGCCGGCACAGTAAAGCACCTTGCCGTCTCCGTCATCCAGCCAGAGTATTAAACCTGTTTTTTCCCAATTGCCAAACCAGCCCGGTAATTGTTCTGCTGTTTTCCCATTAAGACTTTCAATCATGTAATACCGCGCAAATGCTGCTGTGGCAGGAGCAGTGAGGTATAACATTGAAATGAACAAAAGCGCCCAGAAAGCGCTCCATCGTGCTGCCTTGACTGACTTGACAGTATAGAAACGAACTATTACATGGGGCAGACCGGCGGTCCCCGCCATCAATGCCAGTGCCACACAAAAGACGTTAACCTTATCCCAGTTTCCCACGAAGGTGTCGGTATACCGGTCGAAGCCAAGGTCTACATGGATCTGATTGAGCTTCTCAAGAAGCGTAATACCCTGCGCACCGGCAATGTCCGGGTCGAGCGTGCTTCCAAGTCCCACCTGAGGAAGTGGATTGCCGGTGAGTTTGATGCTGATGGCAACGGCAGGGATAAGGAAAGCTGTTATCAGCACCCAATATTGAGCAACCTGTGTCCAGGTAATACCCTTCATACCACCGAGTGTGGCATATATAAATACGATGATCATGCCGATAATGACGCCAATGTTAACGTCTACTTCCAGGAATCTACTGAATACCACTCCCACACCTCGCATCTGTCCTGCTACGTAGGTGAAGCTTACGAAGATAGCGCAAACAACGGCAACGAGGCGTGCGATGTTTGAATCAAAGCGATCTCCGACAAAGTCCGGTACGGTAAAATGGCCAAACTTACGCAGGTAAGGGGCTATCAATAATGCCAGCAGGACATATCCACCTGTCCAACCCATGAGGTAAACACTGCCGGCATACCCCATCATCGAGATAAGTCCCGCCATTGAGATAAAGGATGCGGCGCTCATCCAGTCGGCAGCGGTGGCCATACCGTTGGCAATCGCGGGTACGCCTCTGCCTGCAACGTAAAAACCTTTAGTATCACGAACCCTGCTGAACCAGGCAATATAAAGATATAAACTGAATGATATGCCTACGAAGACTAATGTCCAGGATCGAACATCCATAGGTTATCCCTTTCCATCCTTTTTTAGTTGTTCCAGTTCATTGTGGTGTTTAGTGTCAAGCCTGTTCATTAACAAACAATAGGCGAGAATCAGCAGGACAAAAGCGATAATACTACCCTGGTGTGCAAACCAGAAACCCAGAGGAAAGCCTGTACCTGGGAGCTTGTAAAGATTAAGCCAATCGGCAAACAACACTCCGCATCCCAATCCGGTGGCAGCCCAGAACACCAGCAATACTATGGTGAATAGTACATTTCTGCGCCAATACCGTTCGAGTGATGCATGCACTTCTGGTTTGTGAAGGTCAGGGCCGGTGTTATGTTTATTATTTCTTTTTTCTTTTGAGCTTTTCATTTTGGATGCAGGATATTTTACACACTCCATGCATAATATTGTAGTATAATTATAAAATTAAATTTAATACATTACCTGTATCGGTAGGGGAGAACGGCCGTTCGCCCCTACGACTGCAATGTCATTGAATTAACAAACAAAACACTTTGGAAGCTTACTTTTATCATGGTGGGACAGGCTTCCAGCCTGTCAATCACAGGCAAGGATGCCTGTGCCACTTAAAGCATAGATAAAGAGATGACTGAATCCCTTAAAGTATTGACGTTGGAACCCTATTATGGCGGCAGCCACAAGGCATTCCTCGAGGGCTGGATGCAGTTCAGCCGTCACGAATGGACACTCCTGAGTCTGCCTCCCTGGAAATGGAAATGGCGCATGCGTCATTCAGCCATAACACTTGCAGATCAGACAGCCGAGAAAATAAAAGCAGGAGAAAAGTGGGATATTGTCTTTTGTTCTGACATGCTTAATCTTGCAGAATATATGGGACTTGTTCCTCCGTCCATACAGACGCTTCCGTCCGTTGCTTATTTTCACGAAAACCAATTGACTTACCCGGTGGCACACCCACAGGAGTTCGATTTTCATTATGCGCTGACAAATCTCATAACCGCCCTGGCCGCTACAGAGGTGTGGTTCAACTCTTCATACCACAAGGATATTTTCTTAGACGAGCTTCAGGGTTTTCTGAAGCGTATGCCGGATTATCAGCCGTTTGAATCCATTGAGGATATTCGACGTAAATCTCTTGTCAAGTATCCGGGAATCCATCAGTTTCAGAAGAGGGGAGAGAGAAGTCCAGGGCCAATGCGCATTGTATGGGCGGCAAGGTGGGAACACGATAAAAACCCGGAACTCTTTTTCGAGTCACTGCGGATTTTGAAAACTAGGAAAATAGAATTCAGGATCAGCGTTATTGGAGAACAATTCAGACAGGTTCCGGATGTCTTTAACTCTGCCAGGCAGGAGTTCTCGGATTATATAGATCTGTGGGGATACCAGCAGGCCCGCAGCGACTACGAAACAGCTCTATCAGAAGCAGACGTTTTTGTATCTACTGCGGATCATGAGTTTTTTGGATTTAGTGTTCTTGAGGGAGTAGCGGCAGGGGCATTCCCCCTGGTTCCCGAAAAACTCGCTTATCCCGAGACCTTGGAGCTGGAAGGCGGTAATGAAGATTTTTATTTTAAAGGCGGTGCAGATCAACTGGCAAAACGGCTGGTACAATTATCCGAGAAAATCGGGAGCAACAACCTGTGGGATAGCGACCCTGGCCGTGCGATACGTATAGTAGAAAAGTTCTTCTGGAAAACAAAGGCCCCTCTGCTGGACCAGGATTTGATTAAAATTTTTAAGAAAAAAGAAAGAACTTGACCACGGATTTTCCTGTCCGAAAGATATATCAGATATCCGGTACCGAAAATCCAGTATCCAGCATCTCTCTTCTACTCCGGATTATATGCCCAGGTTGGGACTCCAAATCTGCCTTTTGAATTTATTACTTTTTCGAACTTCCCATCACCATCACCATCAATAATTATATAATCTACAGGCTTTTTAGTATCACTATCAATTCCATACGAATATATTTTGTCGTCTACAGATAGTACCTGAATCCTGCCGCCATCTTGTGTAACATATATTCTCAGTCTTGATTCTTTGTCAGGCTTTTCTCTGTTAACATTTATGTTTTTGTCAAAGGCTGCCGTCAACTTACTTATGTCGGGAACTTCGTATATGCTTAATTCCGTTGTCAGTTGATCAATCCATTTCTTTATACCTGGATGGTCGGGTTTCTGTTCAGAGCTTTTTAGAAAAGATCTTAGTGCCTTGGATAATTCGTTATTCTTGTAATATGCGATTCCTAAATAGTATTGAACCGCAGGTTCATCTGGTTCCAATTCCAGGGAACGAACATATGCAGCAATGGCCTCTTTAAATCTTTCTTTATTTTTATAGGCCAGTCCTAAACTACTATAAAAGATAAAACTTTGATTGTTCTCACTGTCTTTATAAGGTTCCAGCAGGGATATAACTTCGTCAGGGTTTTCATTTGGATTTAAATCTACAGAAAGTAGAGCTAATGCTTCAAAATCAAAAGCACTGATTCCTTTTTCTTCCGGTTTGACGCCGTCTGTCCGAGGTTGCCCGGAATGTATTGTCATATCCATTCTTGCCCGTGCAGATGGGTGAGAGAATAAAAGTATTGATAATGTTAAGATAAGGATCTTCCTCATTGTTTTGCCTGGTACTATCTATACAAAAAAAATAAAATAACTGATTATTTCTTATTTCCAGACTCTGTAATTCATAATTACAAATGCTGAGTGATATGGTATTATATTTATTAAACAAAACCGGATCGTCCAATGTCAAACTAATTCAGTCAAGGAAGATTTGTCCATTGCAATTTTCAGAGAAAAGGAGTGATAGTTTTATGAAACCAAAAGATAATATACTCAGGCGTTTACTGGCAGTTGTCTATTTGTTTATGATTTTGCAGGCAGGTTGTTCCACTCCGGTGAAGAAGACGCTTCTAATGCCGACAGAACCGGGACTTGGCCTGTCAGAGATTTCAGATCCAAATCTTTTTCCTGATTTTAGAGATGATTATGACAAAGAACTTTTATTGCACTCTATAAGCAACAGTATGGCATATTTCAAGAAAATCAAGTCTTATCCGAATGCCTTTGATTCACTGGGCTTTTCTCCAGAAAAGCAGACAGAAACACTGGAATATTTCCGGGATGGTTACCTTCGATCTGAAAATTCTCAGGAGCTGAACGAATTTATCTCTAAAAACTTCAGGATATTTCAGGCTGTAGGGAAAAGGTATGAGGGAGAGGTTCATTTCACAGGCTACGGGACTCCCATTTACGATGGGAGTTTAATGCCAACAGAAACATTTCGTTATCCACTTTACAGGAAGCCAGCTGATTTCAGGAAGCCATATTCTACCCGGCGGGAAATTGAGGAGCGTAATCTGCTGAGTGGCAATGAGATCGCCTACCTCAAATCAAAACTGGAAGCCTATCTCATCCACGTTCAGGGTTCCGGTCAGATAAGGCTTCCGTCCGGGGAGAAGGTTTATGTCGGATATGCCGGAGACTCAGGACATTCATATACAAGCATTGGCCGGTTATTAGTTATGGACGGCAAGATTCCAGAGGAAGAGTTAACTCTTTCAGTGTTAATAAAATATTTTGACCGGCATCCAGGTGAGTTGGATTATTATCTCAGGCAGAACGACCGGTATATCTTTTTCAAAAAAGTATCTTATTCAATCCCCCATGGTTCTATTGGTGTGCCTGTTACCTCAATGCGAAGTATAGCAACTGATAAAAGAGTATTTCCTCCGGGCGGGCTGGCCTTCGCCGTTATTGGAGCAAAAAAGTCTGGAGGTGCCAACCGGTCTCAGGAAGACTGGAATGTTGAGAAATCATTCTTTGTTCTGGATCAAGATACCGGGAGCGCTATTAAAACGCCAGCCAGGGCAGATGTGTTCTTTGGGATAGGTGATGAGGCTATGTATAATGCGGGTAATTTAAATACGTATGGTAAGCTCTATTACATTCTAAAACGGTAAGGAAATAAGTTTGGTCTACTTTATGTCAGTTACTTGAACGTAGTTAAATAACTGATGCCTTAGATATTCAAATATTTGATCAGTGATCATACTAATCACTGATCGTTTCTTTATTATGTTAAATAATCTGAAATATCAAGTTTGTCCTTGAATTCCAAAGCTACACCCAATTGGTTACCATGACTGGTGACATTTTTAATGCTGTTTCTGATAATTGTTCCATTCCCGTTGAGTTTGATCTTTTTTTCACTTAAACCAGATGTGGTCGTATCCGCGGTTATTTGAATTGGAATTGTTGTTCCGGGAGAGAATGCTTCCATGTCGTCAGTTATTATTTCAAAATAAACACCGGTATTACTAACATTTATCGTCTTGCCATTTTGGCCGCACAATGATATTTGTAATGAAAGATCTAATCTTTCATTAGTTCTTCTGTTAGAATCTTTTTCTTCGATTGACATAACCTCCTTTTCTTATATGAATGCTTTCTGCGCTTTCTCTATTTCGCACTTTGCATGCCACATATGTATTAGAATAGATGTTTTCTTTTACACTCTACTTAAATGCCGATTTGCTAATATGATATAAGTTGCGATTGTCAGTATACCATAGAAAGAGTGGTATAGAAAGGGTTCAATTAAAGGTAATATTATCCAATAGAGTGGAAAAAACTACTTGAATTTTTTTAATTGAAAATATTTTTTGTTTTGCGTGGTACAAATGTAGTAAAACTTATCCTGTGGAATGTAGATAAATGGAACGTCCTCTTCCCTGCGAAACATAAAGTGCGAAAGGATCATACGGTTTACAGCCCTGTGGCCAACAATCATAATGTTGTCCGAGGGATTACTCAGGTACAGGGCTTTTTTGATGCCACGGTTTATCCTCTCCTGCATGGTGGCATATCCTTCTCCCTCAGGATAGATATAATTATACTTGTCCTTTTGTCTTTCAGCGTATACTTGCGGCATCTGTACCTTGATCTTCTCGTAACTCATACATTCACAGATTCCGCTGTTGATCTCGTCGAACTCTGCCAGGGGTATGATGGTGCAGTCTTCCTGGGCTTCTTTAATGGGTGAAGCGGTTTGGTGCGTCCGTTTTTTCTGACTGGTGAATATTAAAGGGATTCTTTTCTTCTTAAAATAATCGGCGAGCGCTCTGGCCTGTGCACGGCCTTTTTCGGTTAAATCCGAGTCTCCGCCGATGCGGTCTTCCACGTTATAGTATGTTTCGCCATGCCGAATAAGGTAAAGGTTTTTTACAGTATTTGTGACCAGAAAGTCCCTGATCTGTTCGTAATAAGGAATAGTGTCGGAGACCTCTTCCTCAATAACTCTGTTGTGGAGGGAATCGAGCCTGATGTAATTTCTTTCCCTTTCCAGCGGTTCCTCAATAGATTGATAATAGGATATCCTTTTCCTGAAACCCTTAATTGCTTCTTCCCTGGTTAGATGTCCAAACTCGGCCAGATCGATCTTTCTGAGTATGCTTGCACTGAGGATTTCCTCATCGTTGTTCACACACTCTATAAACAGGATGGGGTGATCATTTAACCTGGACTCGATCCTCTCCCTTCTGTCCCGGCTGACATTTGATGCATCGAGAATTGCAACGTTTCCGGTGTTCCTGAGAAACCTTTGAGCTCTTTCCATATTGGTAAGAGCAATCTTTTCCCTGATTGAAACTCCTTCACTGTTGTTTGAATCGAAAAACCCGGCATAGGACGTGTTCTTCCGGATTGTCTTTCTTCTCAGGTCGCCGTTATTGAATATTCTGGCCTTAATAGATTCATGCACCAGGCTTTCTTTGAGTTTGGTTGCAATGGTAGATTTCCCCCTTGCCGGAAGACCCACCATAGCAATATACAATCGCTTGTCTTTCATGGCCTTAATTTCTAGATTGAGCGATTTTGTAGCCGCAACCTTAAGGTTGCGAAACTTATGTGATCACGTCAAACATTGAGGAACGCAGGCTAAAGCCTTCGGCTACGATGGCATGTAATATAAGATCGCTCAATTTAAGTTCTGTAAAAATTATGAGATAACAAAAAAATTAGCAGATCCTTAAAATTTGTCAGTAGTGGTTTTTGTTTGCTATTTATTGTTAGACATTATAAAAGAATGTCTTGCGGTAGATAAATTAAAGACACTACTGTATTTTTGAGAAATTTAATTTAAGCCTTCGACAAAATTCTTATGTATTCATTCTGTCTTATAAGAAATGCCGGGCAAGAAACCCGACCTACGCGTAATAATTTAATATGTTTGTAGGGCGGGTTTCTTACCCGCCGACTTTGAATCTCCTCACACATTTAAAGTGAGCTTTTATTTGAAGGTATCCGGATGGTATCAATTTCGTAATGAAGTGTCAAGGCCTTGCGCTGAATCATTGCTTTCGCCCTAAGCACTGTCTTAAACAATACAATTTAATGCATAGTAGCACTTCGACTCCGCTCAGTGTGACGTCATCCTTGAGTATTTAGTGTCGCGTCATCCTGAGTGGAGTCGAAGGATTTTTTTGTCTCGATAGCAACTAACTGGAGAGATTGCGAGCATGAAAGATATATATCTTGCATCATCATCACCAAGAAGAGAGCAGATTTTGAAAGACTTAGGCCTGAATTTTACAGTCAGCCAACCTGTAGATTTTAAAGAGAAACTTAACGGGACAGAGCCGGAAGTACTGGTCTGTGATAATGCCCTTGGCAAGGCCATGGAGGTAGCAGGAAATCATAAAGATTCCGTCATAATAGGCTGTGATACCATAGTTATGTTTGATAATGAAATCTTTGGTAAGCCCCTGACTCCCGACAATGCATATATGATGTTGAAAAAACTCAGCGGTAACTGTCACAGTGTCTTTTCCGGACTGGCAGTTATCGATACACGAATATATAAGGAATTAGTGGGATACGAACGAGCCGAAGTTAAATTTAAGGAGTTGTCTGAAAAAGAAATAAATGATTATGTCGAATCTGGCGAACCATTGGATAAGGCTGGGGCGTATGGAATACAGGAATACGGCGGTGCATTTGTTGAAAGCGTTAATGGTAGTTTCTCAACCGTGGTTGGCCTGCCGGAAGAGCTATTAAAAAAATTCCTTACAGAACTCAAGTTTTAAGGATTGAATATTTGATATTGAATATTGTAGATTGAAAAGTTACAAGTTGCGAGTTACGAGTTTGATTACTTGGACATTGTGTTTTGTAATTTATTTGTAATTTGCTATTTGAGATTTGTAGTTTTTGCCCATTGTGTTCTCTGCGTACTCTGCGTTAAATATGCCTTTTCGTCTTTTTCTCCTGCCCCGCTTTGTTAACACTCCAGCACGCTTATGCCACGTTCTTTCAGAAACGCCTTTGTCTTGCTGCAAACAGGGGCTGACGTCCTCAAGCTTACTTTTGCTTTCGGAACGTGATGTTTGATTTTGTCAACCTTCGTCAGCACGCCTTTACCGTCCTTCATAATGATGCGGCTTTTACGTTGAATGACTATGTCAAATTGATTGGGGCCTACCTGTTTTAATTTTGTCGAAGGAAGCAGGTCAAACAATTCAGGATCAATAAACTTATTCATTTCTATGAGATATATAGAGTCTCAGAAAAAGTTAAAAGTGTCTAAAGTTTAAAGTGAGCTAAAGTTGTGGAATTTTTTTTTAACTTTAGGCACTTTAGTTCACTTAAGGCACTTCAAACTTGGCTTCGGCTTTGCCGCACTATGCATTTTAGCTACTCTGTCAATTTCTTTGAGGCTACAAGACGCCCAATGGTCAGACCCTGCACCAGTATGGAAAATATCACTATGATGTAGGTGACCGTTAATAAAGCTTCTCTTTCAGGCCCATTGGGAAGAGACAAGACCAGGGCCACTGATATACCGCCGCGCAAGCCGCCCCACGTCATAATCTTTACGGCATCAGGGCTGAAATCCCTGAAGAGCCGCATGAACGTGACAGGCACACCCACGCTGATGAAACGTGCAAGCAGCACAACCGGTATCATAATCAGGCCGGCAATTAAATAATTCCCCTTATTGGTAAGTACCAGTATCTCCAGGCCAATTAGCAGAAAAAGAACTGCATTGAATATTTCGTCCATCAACTCCCAGAAGGAATCCAGGCGCTCCCTGGTGTTTTCACTCATGGCAAGAAGACGTCCCCTGTTGCCAATAAATAGTCCGGCAACTACCATTGCAATAGGGCCTGAGACATGGATGGCGTTTGCAAGGGCATAACCGCCCATGACCAGCGCTAAGGTAAGCAGCACTTCAACCTGATAATTGTCCACACTCTTCAGCATCATGTAAGCCAGCCAGCCAATGGCCAATCCGAAAAGCACACCGCCTATGGCTTCTTCTATAAACAGGAGTAATATATGTCCGGCAGTAATGTCATGGCCTCCCATAACAATTTCCATAATAACCAGAAATACAACTACCGCCACACCATCATTAAACAGGCTTTCACCCGTGATCTTGGTTTCCAGACTTTTGGAAACCCCTGCCTTCTTCAAGATTCCGATCACGGCTATCGGGTCAGTCGGCGCTATAAGGCTTCCGAACAGCAAACAGTAAATAAGCGGCAGCTTAAGCCCGACAAGCCAGAAAACTATCCAGGCAGCGCCGCCAACTATAAAGGTACTCATCACTACACCAAATGTAGCCAGTATACTGATGATCCATTTGTGCTGGTCCAGATCCTCTAGATTTACGTGCAATGCCCCGGAGAACAGGAGGAAGCTCAGCATGCCGTGCATCAGGGCTTTATTAAAATCGATACCCCCCAACACCACAGTTGCCCTGTTTTGAATGCCTTCAAAACCACAGTGGCCGAGCGCTACCAGGCTTACAGAGATAAGCATGGCGATCAGCATAATGCCTATGGTAGTCGGTAATTTGATAAACCGGAAATTGATATAACTGAAAATTGCCGCCAGGCTCAAGAGCAAAGCGGCGAGATCAAGCATTTCCATAATTTACTCCTTGTGTTACAACTTGTGTCCTACTTGCGACACACAAAATATCTTGTGTCTCGTATTTATCATATTGTGGGACACAAATAAAATATTGTATCCTCTATTGGACACAAGCCTGACTACAAAGCTTTCTTCCCTTCGGCAATATTCAGTAAAGCCGGGAAGAATCTAAATTCTTTATTGGCAGTTCCCGTGGAATATACGGTTCCATACAATCTCCTTTTTATAAACATAATACACAAATCCTCTAAACTCTAACTGGGGCTAAAACAATGTTTTCTATTAAAGATAGGAATAATACTTTTTAACGGTCACTACTCCCATTATTCCTACCAATACTCTTCAACCGTTTCTCAGTCTTATCATAATTCCCCAGATACGCACGCATCAGGCTTTTCCATAGTTTGCCGTGATTGGGTACGTTGAAATGAAGCAATTCATGGACAATGACATACTCTCCAATTTTTGTATCATACTCAAGCAGTTCAGAATTGAAGTTCAGGTTTCCATGAGTTGAACATGAGGCCCATTTTGTCTTCATCGGCCTCATATAGAGTGCATTAATGGCAATATCAAGCTTTTCAGCATAATAACGCACCCTCTGTTTAAAATCTTCTTTGTCTTTCCAATACTTCATGTCTATATGTCAAATGCTTTAGAAAGTAGATTAAAAAGCTCATCAACAAGTGCTGCTGCTTTATCAATATCATCTTCCTCTGCCAATATCGCATAATATACCTGTCTGCGCAGTTCTCTCAGGTCACTGGTACTGGTCTGCCAATTTGGATGTTTGACAAATGCCTCTTTTACCTTTTTTGTTATTTTCTCCGCATTCTCAAGTTTGCTATCAAGCAACGTCCTGTAGATAAAAAATGTCAATCCGTCAAAACCTTTCTCTGCCTGCTCTTTCTTCCGTCTTTCTTCTTCCTCGCATAGTCTAATTATTTCTGCAAGGGCTTCCTGTGTTGAAAGCTGCCTGTCTTCATAACGGTCCTTAACAGCCTGAGCCCTCTCTGAAAGAGCGAGTAAGTTCGGATCTGTACTTTCTTCTTCAGAAATCTTCTCTATACTCTTGATCAAGTTGATTACCTTAGTATTATCATTTCCACCCTTCTCCTTAATCTTCTTAATCGTTCGAGCATTAATCTCAATAAATTCATCGACAGATGCTATATCATAAGTACTTACATAATTCTTTACCAGATCGTTGGTCTTCTTCTGAAACTCTCTGTCTACATACACTCTGTTCGCATAGGCATTTCGAACAGTAGCGTAGATTGAGGAGAGAGTTTTGTAATCGTCAATAAAAGGCCGGAGGAATTTATCAGGAGATATTATCTCATAGAGCATCTCAATCTCTTTATATTCTTTAAAAAATTCTTTCCTCTTATCCTTATCTCTGAAATGCTCTATCAGATTATCCGTGTCCTTATCATTAAAATTGTGTTCAATCAGGCTTATATACTGCGGCACTTTTCCCTCCATCTTGTTCTTAAAAAGTGTTTTAAGGAGCTTGATGTCCTTGACTACTGCATTGATTTCGTCACTATCAAAGGCAAGAGCCCTTTCAAGCTTTTCAAATATTCCGACAAAATCGAGTACAAAGCCGTGGGGTTTTACCATATCCTGTTCCTCATTTTCATAAGGCCGATTTACGCGGGCAATAGCCTGCAGAAGGGTATGGTCACGCATAGGCTTGTCGAGATACATACCATACAGAAGCGGAGCATCATAACCGGTAAGGAGTTTTTCTGTAACGATCAGAATCTTTGGTAATTCCCCGAATTTAGCAAAACTTTTCCTTATGGCCCTCTCTTTTTTTGTGTCGTGATGAAACTCTTTTAACAACCTTTTATCGTTATTATTGCCGGTATAAACAACTTCGGAATATTCAGGGGGCAGATGATTATCAAGAGCCTTTTTGTATAGTGCACAGGCCTCCCGGTCAACACCAACAAGAAATGCCTTATACCCCATAGGCTCGATGTTTTCCTGGAAATGTTGAGCAACATATTTAGCAATCTTTTTTATACGCCTCTTTCCTTTAAGAAAGTTCTTTGTATTCACTGCCCGATCGAGTATTTTGTTAAGTTCGTCTATATCTGTAACACAATGATCTTCAGAAAGCTTCAGGAATTCTTCCTCAAGTATCTCTTCAGGAACGAGCATCTCATTTGGCGCAACAGCATAAAAGAGCGGCAAAGTTGTGCCATCATCAATACTGTCGGCGATGGAATATTTATGCAGATAACCCTTTTCATCATCCAGCCCGAAGGTCTTAAACGTTCCCTTGCCGTATGCCGTCTTGTCAATCGGTGTGCCGGTAAAACCGATAAAGGTGGCATTGGGCAGACCGGCCATCAGGTAATTGCCTAAATCCCCCTGTGTTGTCCGGTGAGCTTCGTCTATGAGTACATAGATATTGTCACGGCAATTAATATTCTCCGGCATGTCGCGGAATTTATGAATCATGGTCACAATAATTCCACGGTAATCGTCACCCAAAAGCTCATTAAGTTTATCTATGTTAACCGCTTTGGAGACATTATTCATTCCCACTGAATCCAGATTCTTCATCATCTGGTCTTCAAGCTCATTTCTGTCAATCATCAGGAGGATTGTCGGCTTATCAGACTCAGGTGCCTTGAACAGTATTTCTGCCGTCTTTATCATGGTAAATGTCTTACCACTACCCTGTGTATGCCAGACAAGCCCCCGTCTTTTAGATTTGTGATGTGCCCGTTCAACAACCCTTTCGGCTGCAGTTCTCTGATGCTGATGAAGAATATACTTGTTCAGTTCCTCATCTTTTTCGGCAAACATGATGTAGTGCTTTAAAAAACCGAGAATATTATCTATCGAACAGAAGGTCTTGATTTTGGCTTCAAGGTTACCAATCTCCTTGTCTTTCCAGTTAAAAATGTTGCGCCGGATAGTGTTCCATGTGACACCGTAGGAGAAACCTATACTCTCTGTAGCCGTAAATATCTGCTGGGGAACAAACATCTCCGGTGTTTCATCGTGGTAGCGTCGTACCTGATCTATACCGAGGGCAATCGCCTCATCCCTGGTTGCATTCTTACACTCAATAACAAGGATCGGAATGCCATTAATAAGGAAAACAACATCCTCACGATTGCCGAAATGTCCGTTATTATAATAGAATTCCTCTGTTACTTCATAGACATTGTTTGATATATTATCGTAGTCAATAAGCTTTAAATCCAATTCACGGTTTTCAGACTTGCAGTAGAATTTCTGTCCTTCTCGCAGATACTTGAGAAAATCCCTGTTGCCGAAGATATCTGTGTGGAGCAAGTTGAATTTCTTTATTAATCCCCCTTTCTCTTCCTTATATTTGGGATTGAACTCCAACACCTTCTCATACAGCAGGTCATTATAATAGAGTGAGGCATTTCTGGCCCTGTCTCTGGGTGTTGCACCATCTTTATCAAAGAAACGGCGTTCTTCCGATTCGGTACGCTTAACAATAGTCCAGCCGATTTCATCAGCGTATTTTAATATCCTTGCCTGGACGGATTTGTGTTCTGAGGGTTGAGGCATTATTTTTTACTCCTGATCTATCACTTCATTGCATAAATTAGCATCTTATATTCGACATTCCTTCCGCCATACCACCCAACGTCATTCCCGCAGTCCGTTAGCGGGAATCCATTTATTCAACAAGATCATCGTACAAATCTCTCCATCTCGAATTGCGACTTTCAATTAATCTCAACTTCCATGCCCTTCGCCATTTCTTCATCTGTTTCTCCCTTATTATGGCGCTTTCAGCGCTGGGATGGTGTTCGTAATATACCAGTCTCGTAACACCATATTTTTTCGTAAAACCTTCAGCCAGCTTTTCTTTATGCTGCCATACTCTCTGTAATAAATTAGACGTTACCCCGATATATAGGGTACCGTTTCTCTTACTTGCGAGGATGTAAACATAAAACTGTTTGTCCATATCTATTCATTCCAGATTCCCGCAACAACGGCGTTCTTACCACTCCTCCAAAGCCAATCCTGCAACCATAATAGTCAATCTTCCCTCCACAACGTCGTTTCCTTACTCCTCTCCTATGTCATCCACCCTTCATCAAACCACCAACATCATTCCTACAGTCACATACCACCTCTGCGCTTACTACGTCATTCCCGCAATCTTTAAGCGGGAATCCAGGTTGCCTGGCTTCTGGATTCCCGCCAGAGGACTGCGGGAATGACGGACTCAGGTTTCGGCATTAATCCTCCATATTGGGGAAATCAATATTGTTGACTCGAAGTTGTCCGGTCATGAGTTGGTTGAGAAGGGATTTAAAGAGACTATTTATCTTTTCCTTTTTTTTGGAATGAAATTCAATTTTTCTATCAATGGTTGATAAAAAAACTGCAATTTCCTTTTGTTCATTTAAACCTGGAACACCTATTTGCATTTCTTTAAATTGGTTTCTATCTAAAGTAGGAACAGATGCTCCTGATTTAAAACGACTAAGATTCATGTGTATAAGATAAAAATAAGTAAAAAGCTTATCATTCTTATGAAAATCAATTACAACTAAGGATGTATTATGTGCCCAGAAATTTCTGTTGTAATAAGTTACTTTTCCACATGAACCACTTCTACCTACTGTAATACCCGGAGCTTTAGTATTAGATGTATTATGATAACCTATAATACCATTTGAACCCGCAACAGGAATATTTCCTTCCACAAAATTCTCTTTAGTTAAATCTTTACCTCTTTTCAATGTACAAAAATCATTAAATTTTACCACCTCCCAACTCTCCGGCACCAGTCCGATTTCTGTCTCTTTCTGTGGTTCTCCGTGCAATCCTTCGGTAAAGAATTTCTGCATCATGGCCTTTTTCAGCTCGGCGGTGGTCTTGATGATCTCTTCCTGTTTTTCAATGGCTTTTTGGATAGTGGCCAGGGTGTAAGCGATTTTGCGTTGTTCGGGGAGAGGGGGAAGAGGAATTCTTGTGTCACTTAAAACCGTTTTACTTAAACGTTGTCTTCCGGTTGATCCTTCCATTTTCCCTGCAAGTGATTTCCTGAGTTCAGGATTCTTTAGTAAAAAGAAGAGGTAAAGTATAATGCTTTTATTTTCTATTCCTTTAATTGGTATAACTTCAGTAGTCGCATAACCTGAAGAAAAAGGTATATCTACAATTGCCTGCTTTCCATTCTCAAATGAAGGCGTGATCTTTGCTAGTAAGAAATCACCATTTTCTATATAGGTTCCACTTGAAACTTTTTGCTTTAGAATATAATCAGAAACAAAAAGTCTATCTAACGGAATGCTATCCATTGGGATAAATGGAATATTACCATTGTATAAGCTATTTCTTGGTTTCTTTGTATATTCATAAAAGTTTTCAATTTTATCATATTCCCATGAATCTGGAATGTGACTGAAGAGATTTTTCATAATCCTAATACCCCACCTTCTTCAAAATCTTTTTCAACTCCTTATCAATCCCCTTAGCATCTTCCTCAAGTCCAAAAAGCTCTTCAACTATTTCACCAATGGGACGATACTTCTCTTCATCACTCACGTGAATATAACGAGAAGGAGAAATATTATAGTCATTCTTTACAATCTCTTCTTTATCAACAATCCTTGAAAACTTTTCAATCTCTTTCCATTTGTTAAAGGTCTTGGCAATTCTATCTATGCCATCATCAGGTATATAGTTTTTCGGATCACCTTTAACAAACTCTTTTGATGCGTTTATTAGGAACAGTTTGCCTTTCTGTTTCCTGCTTTTGTTCAGATTAAGAAAGATGACTATTCCAGGAGCAGAGGTGTTGTAAAACAGATTTTCAGGAAGATAGATAACACCCTCTATCAGGTCCTTATCTACAAACCATTTGCGCACGTCTTTTTCTTTATTGGTGTTGGCATTACCTGAACCACGTGAGGCTGCGCCTGTATCGATAACAACTGCTGCTCTACCGTTATCATGCAGGCTTGCAAAAATATGCTGTATCCATCCCCAATCCGCCTTGTTCCCGGGAAATCCTGCGCCTGTTGGGAAGCGGTCAAGCTCGTCATTGATATAAACATCCTCACCATAACCGGGCTGATTCCACATGGGATTGGCAACAACTCTATCAAATTTTCTCAATCGACTGCCGTTTCTAAATTTTGGATTTTTCATGGTATCGCCGATTTCAATATCGCCTTCCATATCGTGTATAACCATATTCATCTTTGCCATTGCCCAGGTATTACCGATAAACTCTTGACCATAGAGTTTTAAAGGAGAATACTTCTTTTTGCCTTCTTCATTCATTTTCTCATCAAGCTCAATCTCACATTTGATAAGAAGCCCTGCGCTTCCGCAGGTGGGATCATAAATTTCCATCCCTTCTTCCGGCTGCATGATTTTGGCCATGATTATGCCGACTTCTTTGGGCGTGTAGAACTCACCCGCACTCTGCCCTGAACCTTCAGCAAATTTGCGAATGAGATACTCATAGCTACGGCCAATAATGTCAGGCTCAACATCATTGAGACCAAGCCGCTTTTTACTGATTTCTTCTATCAAGTTACTCAGGCGGTCATCATCAATATCACGTTGTCCGTGTGTTGTAGCGTTAAAATCTACCCTGTCTATGATTCCTGATAGAGAAGGGTTCTGTTTGGCAATGTCACGCATAATGGTCGTAAGTTGTTCACCAATCTTGTTTGAAAGCTTTCTTATGATAGACCAGATAGAATCATTTTCCTCATCTTCCGGCTTTATGGGGAGACAAAAACGGACAAGTTTGTGGTCACGTTCAAGAAGCTTAAACGCCTTCTTACGGGTTTTAACATTTCTGGCAATATTATCAACCTCATCATCAAAGACATCACAAAGCCTTTTCACAAAGACCAATGGAAGGATAAAGTCCTTGAACTTGGGTGCATCTTTCGCTCCCCTGATTGAGCACGCAGCATCCCAAAGCCATGATTCAAGAGTTTTCTCTTTTTTATTACCGTTATTTTCTTTCTTCATATTCTTACTTTTGCAACTTACTTGTCAAATAAGAAGTCCTTTAAAATAAACATGTTACAAAATTTTTATTAAAAATATGACTTAATTATCAAATAAAAACTAAGCCCAGAATGGTATGTACCTGGTATACTTTTTTGAAATGTTTTCTTGGTCCTCATGCTTAATTAAATCAGCTTTCATTGTTGCATCAATAATCCTAGAAGCTATTGATGCATTACGTGTGTCAATTTTAAACCTTTCTCTAAGAGTTTTGTTTGTCATTTTTTCATTAGAAACATATTTGAGACAACAATGCTGATAACAAGCTCTTATTCTGTCTTTTCTGTTCATATCACTTAACTTTTGATAAGCGTATAATATGACTTTAGTATGATTTTCTGTGGCCATAAATTCAGGAGCTGGAAGTTGGAATACTTCCACTTGAAAAATTACTTTGTCAATACCACTTCCTTGTTCCTCACAAATACCAACTCTATACATATGTGAAGCTAGTTTTTCATTTCTAGATTGATATTCATCAATAAATCTCATTGTCATAATTAAAGGTTTGCCAGGATTTGTAATCTCAATTCTATCAGAAAATATCTCTACAACAGGAACTGAACCTCTCTCGTAGAAATCCTGATGAATTAATGCGTTAGCTACTAGTTCTCTAATAGCAAGTTCAGGATACATACTTACGGTTTTTCTTAACGCTTTGCCTATCTCTTCATTTGAAGGAAGTTTATCGTTGATATAATCTATCAAATTCTCAAAACCAATTGCATATCCTTTATTGCCAATTTGGTCTTTTATCGTTTCTAATCTGTTTTTGCCTTTATAAATAATAACTCGTACTGCTTTTTTAGAAAGGTTTTCAAATTCATTAAGATTCTTTGCAAATAATAATGCTCCTAAATTTGTTATAGAATAGCCTTTGTCATCTTTTAAAATTAATCGTTCACTTATAAATTTGTCTATAACTCCATCTCGTGTAGATGGAAAAGGCAATTTCATTAAATCAAAATAATTCTGCGCATCAAGAAACTTAACAACTTCCTCTGCAGTGAGCTTTCGCATAGCAACTTCATATTCAAATGGAATATTGGGTGTTTTACTCCATATTTTCTTCTCTTTTTCTGGAAAGTCATTTAGTTTTCTGGTAATGCTACCAATGCGAATATAGGCTGTATGTAGAAATTTTACAGGTTGGTTAGTTGCTGCAGGGACTTCAATTAATATTATATGTTTGTTTTTGTAATTAAACTCGAAAATTCTGAAATCAATCCTAGGATTGAGTCTTTGTAAAAGCCAATGCTCTATATCTTCGTTCTTATATTTGAATGACCTAGGTTTGAAATTAGTTCCTTCTATGGTATTATTGTCGCTTTTTACTCCAAATACTAAATAGCCGAAAGGCTGTCCTTCCAGGCAGGCACCGTTTGAAAGGCCAGAAAGCATTTGACCTATTTCTTCGGCACTATGGTAGTTAAGTTTAAACTCTACCCATTCACTTTCTCTGCTTTGTTTTATAAGCTTTTCGAGTAATATTTTTAGCTCATCTTCTGTCACTTTTTATCCTATTTATCAAATAACCGTCAAATAAGAAGTCTTTTAAGATGAACATGTTACGAGGTTATTATAAAATATGTAGCTTGGTTATCAAATAAAAACCAAGCCCGAAGATACTATAAACAGAAATCGTTTTTTGGAGAGAATATAGAATTAATAATTTATTTATATATTTTCTTCTTTTGGCTTAAACCACATATCGTACAGAGGTATAGATATGAGGGCTATAAAGCAGATACCGAGAAGAAAATATGATGCTATTATGGATATGGAAAATACGTCTGATTTGAATCTTACCAGCCAGGGCCCGGATAAATTCATTATAGTACCGGCAAAACCAACACTATAAATCGTAATCTTTATCCAGTCTCTTGTCAACGTCATGGAAAGGATACGTGACATGACGAATAGGATCAGGGGGATTGTGAATGCATGTACATGAGTGATATCAACTATTTCTTTATACGACTTAGGGAAATGGAAACCTTCCTGCAGAAGATTCTCGTCGTATTTGTAATTTGACTTATTGTTGATCATTTCCTCGTTGCCGCTGTAATGACGCACTGTATTTCTGGGAGTGAAGTTTGTTCTTTCGTAGAAACTGACACATGATACGTAGAAAGCATATGCCATTATTATGAGAAAAAATGTAATAGATAATTTATTACTTGTTGAAGATTTCGAAATATCTTTTTTTGCCATTCTTTTTTACTGGATAACAGGATGAGTGGTAAAAATAATTCTGCGGATTATAAACAAATAGGCCATTAAAAAAAAGAATAAAAACAGGTAATAATTTACCAGGATTGGTTTTTATGCATACACCTGTATTCCACATACGCTGAGGGATGCAGGTGTAATCTTATGCCTTATCCGCCCCAAAACTACATCTCGCCAACTATACCCTGTGGATAAAAGAGGAATACTGCTTATTATGAGTGTCTCTCTTTATTCCTGTTTATTCAAGAAATACGCTATTATTTATAATTATGATTGAAATATTACGCCAATATTGCTAATATTCTTTTATGCTCAAGCGATGGCTGGAAAATTCTATTGAAAAATGGAAGAGTCAAGAATCAATGCGCGGTATGATTATTACCGGCGCAAGACAGGTGGGAAAAACTACTCTTGCGGGGCATGTGTGCAAGGGCATGGAGTATGTCAACCTGGACGACCCATTGTCGCATTCAGAGTTTGAGAAAATGGGTGGTAAAGAGTTTGCCGGAAGTTACCCAAAAGCAATACTGGATGAGGTACAAAAAGTACCGGCGCTGTTTCATCTTGTGAAATATGGGATAGATACAAGGCGTCAAAACAGGTATATGCTGCTTGGTTCAGCGCAAATACTGCTCTTAAAAAAAGTAAGAGAATCACTTGCAGGAAGGGTTGTTGTTAAGGAGCTCTACCCGTTGGCCTTTTGTGAACGGTTATCCAACTCTCCCATACCATGGATTGCCACCGCCCTGAATCGTTTCAAAAAAGATCTCAAACTGTCAATTCCAGAACGAAAAAATATACGAGAAACAGTTGGTGAGTTTGGAAGGGAATGGAAAAAGCACATAAACTGGGGAGGAATGCCAGCTCAGCTTGAAATTAAGCAAGGGAAAGAGTGGAGAGAATGGTTGAAAAATTATGTTGCCACGTACCTGCAACGTGATCTTCGGGATTTGGCCCGAATTAATGATCTTGCGCCATTTAGAAAGTGTGAACAGATGATTGCCTTGAGAACAGGGAATATCCTGAACTTTTCGGAGCTTGCGCGTGATACGGGGATATCCGTTCAAACAGCAAAAAACTATAGTTCTTATCTTGAACTCAGCTTTCAGACTATCTTGTTGGAACCCTATTTTACAAGTACAGGTAAACGATTGATAAAATCTCCTAAAGCCTATATGATTGACATCGGTATACAGAAAGTCCTCAGCGGTCAATGGGATGGCATAACGGGACAGCAGTATGAGAGTGTGATCGCATCAGAATTAAAAAAAATCATTTCAACGCTCCAATCAGACTGGAATATTTACCATGTCAGGACATTTGATGGCCTGGAAGTAGATTTTTTATTAGTTAATGGCAACAAGGCTATAGCGATTGAAGTTAAGAATTCAGATAGAGTACATCAACAGGATGCAAGGCATTTGAAGCATTTAGAATCTGTTACCGGGATACCTCATATCCTTAAATTTGTAATTTACGAAGGCAATGAGATTCTGGAATTACAGAAAGGGATATGGGGTATACCTGCGATCATATTCTTTGGACCTGGAAAGTGAAAAGAATTAAAGAGGTCGTAGAGACTCCACTGTCCGCTTTTTCTTGACTATGGTAACGTCGGTAATTTGATGATTTGAGAAAATGGTTGGGTGAAGTGTAATGTCTGCCCGCCCCCGGATGGATCCCTGCCCGAAGAATGGCAGGCGGGCCCGACACGTCATTCAGGAGGGCACCCAACAAATATTAACATGATGGGTTCGCTTCGCTTAACCCATCATGCAAGTCTTTGCCGCACTATGCTATTCTCTTTTCTTCCGTAGTGAGGAGTATAGATATCTTAATTCTTCTGATTTCAGCAGAAATGATGCGGTAAAGAATGCTGTGAGGGCTGCTGCCAGGGGTATAAGGAGCCTGATGAACTTTATCATAAGTTTTCCATCACCGGTTGGGATAACTTTCAGCGTTATCCAGCACGTAATGAACATGAAAAAGGCGGCAATCAATGTCTTGAGAATTGATGTAAAAATGTGTTTATATCCGGTGATATTAAGCTTCTTCTGGAGAATGGCAAACAGGATTATTATTTGAACTGTTGCACTTATGGCGGTTGCCAACGCAAGTCCTCCCTCTCGAAGAGACCAGATGAGGGTCAGATTGAGAATGAGGTTGAGTCCTACCATAGCGGCTCCTACCTTTACGGGAGTTAGTGTGTCCTGCATGGAATAGAAAGCCCTTACGATTACGTGAGAGGCGGAGTAGGCCCATACGCCAAGAGAATAGCAGAGGATAACTGTAGCTGTTCTGTAAGTGGATTCTGCCGTAAATGCATTCCTTTCGTAAAATAATTCTACGAGCGGTCTTCGTAGTAGTATCAAGCCCACGGACGCCGGTATTCCGATAAATAATACAACCCTTATTGCCTGGTTGAATGTGTCGGTGAAGCTTGTCCAGTCTTTACGTGCGGCATGTGTGGAGAAGAATGGGAATACAGCGGTTGCCATTGCTATCCCGAATACGCCCAGTGGAAATTGAATCAACCTGTCACCATAATACAATACTGACGCCGCACCCGTTTCCAGGGGATACGGTATTGCAATTCCCGCAACTAGAAAGCTTTCAGGACCGCCGGGAGGTTTGGCAAAAGCTATTGCAATAAAACTATCCATTAATACGTTTATCTGAACTGCGGCCAGGCCAAAGATTATAGGCAGCATCAGTGCCATGATGCGTCTCAGTCCTGGATGTGAAAAGTATAATGAAGGCCTGAAGGTTATTCCCTCGCTTCTCAATACAGGTAACTGCATTGCCAATTGAATCATACCTCCGAAAAGTATGGCTATGGCAACGCCAAATATTTTTTTGTCCAGTGTATTCCCGAATATGGGTGTAAGTAATATCACGCCCATTATCCAGCATATATTCAGGGCGACAGGCGCCAGGGCGGGTATGAGAAAGTGCTTGAGTGAATTCAGGACGGCCATTGCGAATGCAACCATGCATATGAACAGTACGTACGGGAATGTTACCATGAGCAGGCTTAATACTAATTCCCATTTCTGGTTAAGAGAGAAAACGGCAGGTATTACCGAGAACGAAATCTCTGCCAGTACGACCAGGCCCCCAAGGATTATAAAAAGTAGTGTTCCGGTTATGTTTACCAGTTCCCATGCGTCCTTTTTGCCTCTGGTTTCGAGGTATTCTGTAAAGACTGGAATAAAGGCGGCGCTCAATGCCCCTTCGCCGAAGAGACGGCGGAAGAGGTTTGGTATCTTGAAGGCAACGACAAATGCGTCCCAGGCCAGGCTGGTACCAAAAAAGCTTGCACATATAATATCCCTTGCCAGTCCCAGAATCCTGCTCAGCAGTGTGCAGAGGCTTACGGTCTTTGCGGATTTCAAGAAACTCTTCTTTTCCTGCATATATAAATTGGCCCCCTTAGGCTCGTCCCGATCTATCCGTCCGATTCTGGTACAGTCTGACGGGTAGTTAATTTTTCTTTAAATATTTTTGTGGATGAAAGGATATCATTTGAGCTTATGATTGCTGAACACACTGCTACCCTTGACGCTCCGGCCTTTAGAACTTTGTCCAGATTCTCAAGGGTTATAGCGCCTATGGCAAGAAATGGGATGTTTATTTCTCTGGAAATCTCCTGAATAACTTCGAGTCCTATAGGTGGTTCATAATCTTTTGTCGTGGTGGGATAGACGGGTCCAATGGCAATATAATCGGCGCCATCTTTTTGCGCCTGCCTGGCCTGTATTATATTGTGTGTTGATACCCCGATGATCTTTCCATTGCCAATAATTTCTCTTGCCTCTGTTATACTCATGTCGTGTTGACCTAAATGGACGCCATCGGCATTAAGTTCTCTGGCAACATTTACGCGATCATTAATGATCAGGAAAATTCCTCTTTTAGTCGTTATATCACGTATCTCTCCGGCCAGTGATATGAATTCATCGTCAGATATTGTTTTCTCGCGTAATTGTATGGCATCTGCCCCGCCATCAATGACAAGTCTTGCCGTTTCATTAACTGATCTTGCCGCAATGTTGCCGCTTATTAAGACATAAAGCCTTACTCTATGAAAGAGGTCTTTTTTTGTCATAATATTTTGTTTTTTTAATGGCTTTCTGAATAATTGTTCTATGGGAATGACGTAAAATTCTTAACATAATAGCCTGAGTACTTCAAGTTTTATTTGAGGGTTCGAGAACAAATAACTTTGTATTCTCGCATCACATTTTCAGGCCATCTTCGTCCGATCTTCATTCGCCGAATCCTCAACGCAGCCAAGGCTGCGCTTCCGGTTCATCTCAATCAGATTGACCAGATCTGATCTAAACCTGAGAGCGATAAAATTTAAGTTATTTTTTCCCGAACCCTGTTTTGATTTGACACGTTTTATCGTCTTGTTATAATCGATACAGAAATATTAAAACTCCTCAAAAAGAGTTCTGCCTTGGCGAAAGCAAGAGAATATTGCGGTTTATTTGGGATTTACGATTGTGAAGATGCGGCAGAAAAGGTCTTTTATGGGCTTTATTCTCTACAACATCGCGGTGAGGAAAGTGCGGGAATAGCCTCTACTGACGGTAAGAGTATAATCTATCACAAAAACTTTGGATTAGTAAGTGATGTTTTCACTCCTGAGAGTCTACGCAAGATAAAAAACCCACATGCCATTGGCCACGTTCGTTATTCTACTTTTGGCTCAAGTGATAACATAGACAATGTACAACCCCTGGTGGTATTATATTCCAAGGGTGAAGTTGCAATTGCACATAATGGCCAACTGCTGGGAGCAAGCGAACAGCGAAACGATTATGAGCAGCATGGTTCAATCTTCCACACAACATCAGATACAGAAGTCATCGTACACTTAATGGCTAAGCCAAGTCATGTCGAAAAGCCAAATCTTTCTCATGTATTGAATCATTTAAAAGGTGCATTTGCTCTTCTATTCTTAACAAAAGATGAAATGGTAGGAGTGCGGGATCGCAATGGATTCCGGCCACTTTCAATAGGCAGGTTGAATAATAGTTATGTCCTCTCTTCCGAAACCTGTGCTTTTGATCAGATTGGAGCAGAATTCATAAGAGATGTTGAACCCGGTGAGGTGGTTTATATTAATAAGGACGGCCTGAAAAGTGAGATATATTGTTCGCCAAGGCGGATTCGTCCGGCATATTGTATATTTGAGTTAGTCTATTTTTCCCGTCCTGATAGTAATGTTTTTGGTGAAAACGTTCATCTTTTCCGCAAACAGCTTGGGAGGAGGCTCGCAAAGGAGTTTCCCGTAGACGCTGATATTGTAATCGCTGTCCCTGAGGGGGGAAATTCTGCCGCTATGGGTTATTCGGAGGCTTCGGGTATACCATTAGACCGTGGATTTATAAGAAATCACTATGTTGGCAGGACGTTTATACAGCCTGAGCAAGGGAGCAGGCAAAAGAAGGTTGAGCTTAAGCTTAATGCGATAGCGGAAGTTGTGAGAGGCAAACGTGTTATTGTTGTCGATGATTCTGTCGTGCGTGGAACTACATCAAAGTCCAGGTTGAAACTTTTGCGTAAGGCAGGCGCTAAAGAGGTACATCTGAGGATCAGTTGTCCTCCACATCGTTTCCCTTGTCATTACGGGATTGATTTCCAGATTAAGGATGAACTTATTGCCGCCAACCATACACTTGAAGAAATAAAAGATTTTTTGAATGCGGACAGCCTGGGATACCTGAGTACCGAGGGGATGCTGGATTGTACGTCTTCTCCTCGTAATCATTATTGCAACGCCTGCTTTACCGGTGATTATCCCGCGACTATTGAAAATATTGGCAAAAAGACACTTAAAAAACCCCTAAAGAACAGAAAGAAGATTACGGTATAGAATGGCTGGACTAAGATACAAAGATGCAGGGGTTGATATTGAAGCTAAGGGTAAGTTTACTACTGATATTTATCATCAGTTGCGCAGGACTTTTGACCCGCGAGTTATAGAAAATCCCGGTGGTTTTGCTGGCCTTTTTTCGCTGAATTATGACTCGAAACTGTTTGCAAAGAATTACAGGCAGCCAGTGCTGGTAGCATCTACTGATGGTGTTGGAACAAAGCTGAAGATTGCCTTTATGATGGACAGGCATGACACCATAGGAATAGATTTAGTAGCGATGTGCGTTAATGATATTTTAGTGCTTGGGGCTGAACCTTTGTTTTTTCTGGATTATATGGCTAGCAGCAGGACGATTCCTGAGAAAATGAAGGAAGTTCTTCACGGTATTACTAATGGATGTTGTGAGGCGGAATGCGCTCTTCTTGGAGGGGAGACTCCCGAGATGCCGGGTTTTTATCATGAGGGTGAATATGATCTGGCGGGTTTTGCCGTAGGTATTGTAGAAAAAAGAAAGTTAATAAATGGAGAGGACATAAGTACTGGGGATGTAGTTATCGGCCTGAGTTCAAGCGGGCTGCATAGTAACGGTTTTTCCCTGGTGCGTAAGGTTCTATTTGAAAAGGCCGGGCTGAACGTAAACAGTAAGATTAAGGCTATAAACGGAACTATAGGTGATGAACTTCTAAAGCCGACAAGAATATATGTTAAATCGATTAGTAATCTTTTGCGTCATTACAAGCGGAAAAAGGTGATTAAGGGGATGGCTCATATTACGGGAGGGGGTTTGATAGACAATATTCCCAGGATTTTGCCGCAAGGCTGCTCGGTGAGAATCAGTAAGGGCTCATGGCCTGTTCCTGAGATTTTCAAGGTAATACAGGTAAAAGGAAAAATAGATGAAGGCGAGATGTACAATGTCCTTAATATGGGGATAGGGATGGTATTAATTGTTTCGAAGCATTTTGCACCTTCTATAATGAAGAAATTAAAACGAATGAAGGAAGACGCCTTTATTATAGGAAAGGTGGTAAGGGGTAATAAAAAAGTGGAGATTGTGTAACCGTTATTAAGTGCTGTGAATTGCCTTCTTTCTGAAGACTCCTTGATTACCGATAACAATATACACACAAAAACCAATTGGCAGCATAATACTCGGGTACAGAATGAATAAGATAAGGAGTGTGAAAAAGAGTCCAATTGTGATTAACAGAGAAGCCGGATCGCGTTTGCTTTTTACAACATCTACAATCCTTATGTATGGGATTTTGCTCAACATTAAGATGCTTAGAATAAAGATGATGCTTGGAAGGCATGTTGAAACGGCTTGAATGTTCAATGTGGCCTTGAGATAAGAATCTAATAATATTAATGACGCGACTGTACCACCTGCTAGTGTAGTGGGTAATCCTGTAAAATAATTACTTCGTGTGCTGCCGGAGTTGTTTATTGCTTCGAATTCAAATTTTGCTAATCTGATTGTTGCGCATAAGGTATAAAAGAAACATACGAACCAAACGGCAATAGGGGCATTATAAGCACCCAGTCTGCCGATCAGGAATGCCGGAACAAGTCCAAAAGTTATCATGTCTGCAAGCGTGTCTAAATGAGCACCCCAGGCAACATTTGTTTTTGTTAATCGCGCGATCTGGCCATCCAATCCGTCAAACACCATCGCCACTATAACGAGCCAGGCTGCATAGGCCAGTTCATTGTTTATAATAAATACAATTGCACCAAAGCCACAGGCGAGATTTCCCATGCTGACTATAGTAGCCAGATAATTTTTTAATTTCGCCATGCCTTGCTGAAAAAACGGTAAGTTTTTCATGATGGTTTGTATGTAACAAAAAATATGCCAGTAATGTGGTTTTATAGAGAAAATATGCATAAATCGTTGTAAACCCTGAAGCACTATGGTCATATGTATATTTAAAAAAGTATTTTACATTTGACATGTTCTTAAAAAACTACCTTAAAGTGCAGTAAACATACTGCACTATTTTAATGTAATACTGCATTGCTGCTAGTATTGTGTATTATATGTGTGCAAGGCTTGCGGGAGAGACATTTGGATAAAATTGACGATATAGTAGCCATTCTTAAACGAGAAAATAAGAAATATATTGTGCCTATTGTTACGATTGTTTCCATGACAAAAAGTCCTTTTATGGTTCTTATTTCTTGTCTCCTCAGTTTAAGGACAAAAGATAAAGTAACAGCCGAAGCCTCAAACAGGCTGTTCAAACTAGCGGATAATCCTGAAAAGATGCTCGGTCTGAGCATAAAGAATATTGAAAAAACAATTTATCCTGTTGGTTTTTATAAGACAAAATCGAAAAGGATAAAAGAAATATGCAGGGCCCTGCTTGATGATTACGGAGGTGTTGTTCCTGATGAGATTGACGAGCTCTTAAAGCTGAATGGCGTTGGTCGCAAGACTGCCAATCTTACAGTTACTCTGGGTTACGGTAAGCTGGGAATATGCGTGGACACGCACGTACACAGGATCTCAAACAGGCTTGGCCTGGTAAAGACAAAGACCCCGGAGCAGACAGAATTTGCCTTAAGAAAGAAATTACCAAAAAAACACTGGCTAATCTATAATGATCTCCTGGTGACATACGGCCAGAACCTCTGTGTACCCATTTCACCCTGGTGCAGCAAATGCAAAATCTTCAAGTATTGTAAAAGGGTTGGTGTGGAAAGATTTAGGTAATGTGCGTCTTTCCACGAAGCTAAAAATCGGATTCCATGTCACGATACTGATGCCAAACGATAGATCTCATGTCACTTTGCCACCAAGCAAGCCTACAATAGCACCAAAGCCACACTTGCATAAAGGTCGAAAGACTTTTGCTAGAGATCTGATGGGTTACTAACAAATGATATACCTATAGCTGCTAATAAAGTGATAAAAGTAAATCCAGCTACTGTCAAAAATACAAGTTTAAAAAGAGGAGTTATAGTAAGTAGTGAAGGAGTATAGGGTTTGCTCATTATAAGACCTCATTCTTCTTGATTTTGTTATTTTCATCAAACTTCGCTCCCGTGAGAACAGCACCTTCGAATTTAGCTCCTTCAATTTTAGCGCCATGAAAATTTGCATTTTCCAAATTAGAATCTCGAAAGTCAGTATTAATGATATTAGCAAATGAGAAATCTACATTTTTTAAGTTAGCGTATCTGAAGCTTGTATTTAATAGATTTGCGTGTCAAAATTTTGCGCTTTCAAAATCGCCACCTTCAAATACTGCGTTAGTACAATTTGAATAACTTAATTCAGCATGACTCAGGTTGGCAGTCGGGTATAAACCTGGTTTGCCCTCAGATACGTTACTTATGGATATGGTAGATGTGTCATCTTGGATAATAGTTGTTTTCTTTAACGGATTAGTGATGCTCTCGCTAATAATTCTGGACAATGCATTTAGTTTTTTGTGGAACTCATTCATATTTGAAGCCTGTTAATATGTTATATATTATATTTAAGTCGTATTTAATGGGGCAAGTTCATCTTCACTTATTGGCTCAACATGTAGCTTCTCTAATGCATCTTTTATTTGTTGTATTGAAGTTGTCTTTGGTGAAACTATTTCCAATCCGACAGGAACATCATTTTGATCATAATCAGCAATTAAATCTTCATCAATTTTAATTGTTTTAAGACTTTGAGTTCTTTTTGTTTTGGTTAAGTATAGATATGCTGCTAAGGGTTGTCCCTTTCGAAATGTAATTTCCAAATATCGATCATTCATAATTTTTTACCTTCTATTGGATAGGCGGTTACAATTACTATTAATTTTTCATCAAAATCTGGTTCAAGTATTATTTCCTAGTTAGTAGAATGCAAAGTTGACACAACAACATATCGTCCAATTTCTTTATCAAGATTTAATGTTTTTGCTCTATCAAGCATTTCTCTTAATTCTATCTCAGTAAAAGAGCGTTGTATCATCCTTTTTTCGACATGAGGGGTTATTTCAAGTTCCCAATCCCACCACTCAGGCCAATTCATTTATATGCCTTTCATTATTTAATGTGTACTCTCGTTGTGTTAATAGGGCAACCGCTACCGCTAGAACCAAGTTGGCATATCTTTCTTCCCATTGGCGGTATGTTCTAAAGTGTTTGTTTTGTTGTTTATTAAGGGACTTACAAAAACAATATACCAGCAAGACGTTTTAACTTAACTAAGGGGAGCACATTATAGTTTACATGTCATTCTGAACGAAGTGAAGAATCTTCTTATCTTTGAGATCCTTCGCTATACTCAGGATGACATCACTGTAAACTACTTTATGCTCTCTGTAGTAAATCAATGATCCAACTTAAAAATAACGTGTACTTGCTTGGCAAGAAAGCTTATGTATTTACGTTTCTGTAAGCATAAATATTTATTTAAGACAGCTTGGTCCACATTGCAAGATGTGGTGAAGTTTTATGGCTTGTAGAATGAAATGGGATATTAAATCTATATGCTATTGAAGTCAAGAAAAAAGAGATGGGTTGGGCTGGACTATTTCGGTAGTTCTTTTCCAGTAAGCTTTCTGTAAGCCTCAAGATATTTTTCAGATGTAATACGGATTATGTCTTCGGGGAGTGAGGGTGGTGAGGATTGTTTATCCCATCCTGAATTTTCCAGATAATCCCTGACAAATTGCTTATCAAAAGATGGTTGTGGCTTTCCGGGTGAATAGCTTTCCATCGGCCAGAAACGGGATGAGTCGGGAGTCAGGACTTCATCAATTAAAATTACTTTATCGCCATATTTGCCCCATTCGAATTTAGTATCACTGATTATAATTCCTTTTGTCAGGGCGTATTCGCTTGCCTTTTTGTATATCGCAATGCTTTTTTGTCTTATTTCTTCCGCGAGTTCTCTGCCCGTAATCTTGACGGCTTCTTCGAATGAAATGTTTTCGTCGTGTCCGGATTCTGCTTTTGTTGATGGTGTGAAGATAGGCTCGGGCAACTTGTCACTCTCTTTCAGGTTGTCAGGTAATTTCATCTTACAGACAGTTCCCAGCTCTTTATACTCTTTCCAGCCGGAACCGGCGAGATAGCCTCTTACTATACATTCAACGGGAATTACGTCAACTTTCTTTACGAGCATTGAGCGCCCTCTAAGCAGGTCTCTGTCTTCTTTTGTTATTTTGTCGATTTCGTCGATTGCGGTCGTGATTAAGTGGTTTTCCGTTAACTCGCTTGTAAGCTTAAACCAGAATTCTGACATGTGTGTAAGGACCTTGCCTTTATGCGGTATGCCATTCGGAAGGATTACGTCGAAAGCTGAAATCCTGTCAGTCGCAACGAGCAGGAGATTGCCGTTAACCTCAAATATCTCCCTGACCTTTCCCTTGTTGTGTAGTTTTAAGTAAGGGATACTTGTTTCTAATAAAACTGTTTCGTTGGAATCTGTCATTTGTGTGAGAAGTGTTTGTTCAGTTTATTCTTCAGTGTTTGAGCGCCTTTGAGATTGGGACAAAGTGATAGCGCTCTATTGAACTTTTCCAATGCACTATCCCATTCGCCTGAAGCCACATAACTATCCGCAATTTTTTTGTAAACGAAAGCCTCTTCATTTTTGTTTAATTTTAAGTTTAATGCCCTTGTAAGGTAGGCCAGTGCAGCGCCGGGTTGAGCCAGTTTTATTAACTTCTTACATGATAAACGAATGATTCTTTCTTTGATCTCCTCCAGTAGGTGTTTGCGTGCAGGATTGCCATCTTCTTCCTGATAAACATACTCGTACAGTTTAAATGCCAATTCATAATGCCCCTGTTTTTCATACTCTTCGGCAAGAAGAAATTTGCAATCCAGATAATCTTTTAAATTTAAAAAGGCCAGAAGTTCAAATTCTTTATTTTCCTCTTTTAAGCGTTCATAATTTCTGATTGCCTGGTGGCCATTTTTGTTTAAGAGGTCATTTAATACCGCTTTTGCCTGAGATTTTAAGTCCTGCTTATAGCTCTCTCTCTCGACTTTTTCTTTGTAGTAAAAACCTCTTGCATTGTTATTCTGTAATTGAGTGTCATAATGTATTCGTTTCTCGGAGTCCGTTAGCGTCTTGTATGCTTTTATTAATAATTTAATTTTGTCTTCTGAAGAGATTCCATTTGTCCTGGTTTTATCCGGATGATATTTTTTTGCAAGTTTTCTAAATGAGTTTCTGATTTCGGCTCTATCAGATCCCTCTTGTACTTGTAAGACTTGATAATAATTAATCAATTTAGATTTACCTCTTTTTCTATGTTAAAGCTCTATACTATTACACCATAAAAACTTTTTTTTAGAAAGTTTTTTGAGTCTCAGAAAAAGTTAAAAGTGCCTAAAGTTTTAAGTGAGCTAAAGTTGTGGATTTTTTTTAACTTTAGGCACTTTAGTTCACTTAAGGCACTTCAAACTTGGTTGCGGCTTTGCCGCTCCTTGCATATTATCATCAGTATGCCCGTAAGTCAAAAGTTTTTGAGTTTACGGGGATAGCCGGGGGCTTCAAGCCCCCTAAAAGTGAAAACAAGGACATATCATCTCTTTCGAGAGGAATCCAATACTGGAATCCTTGCGAAAAGTCCTCGGCGCCTTTTGTCCGGGGAAGCAAGGTTTGTCACTCATACCTAAGCGTTTCGATTGGGTCTAAACGTGCAGCTTTCAGTGCCGGGTATATACTGAATAAAACGCCGCATGCAACTGAGAAGGAGATAATTACGATTATGTCCTTAACGTCCACAACGGTTGGTATTTCGTTGAAATAGTAAACTTCCGGCGGGAATGGTCTCCAGCCTGAGTAATTGTATACGGTTCTCTCAATCCAGTTAATTCTATTTATGAAAACAAGTCCCAGGCCGGTGCCTATTGCTGAACCGAAGAGGCCAATGAACAGGCCATTCATCAGGAAAATAAGCATTATGCCTCTGGTTGTAGCGCCTAGCGCCTTCAGGATGCCAATGTCTTTAGATTTTTCAAATACAATCATGGTTAAGATTGCAAGTATGTTGAATCCTGCTACTATAATGATGAAGAACAGGATAAATGCCATAACACGTTTTTCCAGAGCAACGGCTTTCAGGAATGTGCCGCGCACTTGTTCCCATGTTTGAATATAAAAACCGAATCCAAGTTCTCTTTGAAGTCGCTCACGCACCATTGGTGCGTTTTTATAATCATCTAACCTGACGCTTATTCCCGTAACAGAATCCTCAGTCCCTGCTAATTCCTGGGCAATCTTTAAAGGTATGTAAATATAGTTTTTGTCAACATCATACATGCCTGATTTGAGTTTTCCAGTGAGAATAAACGGTTTTACATTGATCTTGTCCCAACCCTTTATTGTCACCAGGACAATCTTTTCTCCGTTTCCTACAAAGCTTTCAGGACTTGTTTCAGGATCGCCTTCTTTGATACGCAACAGTTCGATGCCACCGAAAGCGCTGGGAGTTTCTTTTTCTCCGTGCACCATTAATAAATCCTGTGGTTTGTTGCCAAATTGTTTTATATAGTCTTCAAAACCTCCCACCTTTGCTTCTGCAAGAGGATCAATGCCCTTAAAATATGTGAATTCTTTTGCTCCTCTTATGTTTAGTAGTGCTGGTCCTTCTATATACGGGGAACACGCTTTGACATGTTCAGAAGATTCTATCTTTTTTATGACCTCTTTGTAATTATCCAAACCATAGACACCTCTTTTTGCGACTATGATATGTGCTAACGTACCTCTTATTTTTGTGCGTAACTCTTTATCAAACCCACTCATTACCGATAGCACAACTATTAACGTCATAACTCCAACGGCAACCCCCGCAACCGCGAAAAAGGTGATTTTTTTCCTTCGCAGATATCTGAGACTTATAAATAATTTGTACATTTTTGTGTTTTTAAATTTGGATTTTTAAAAATACTATCATAACAATATGGACATAAGCAATTAAAAATCCACGTATTTAAGAATATACGACAACCCCTTTCCATTTTATATAAAAAAAGCTTGTAAAAGAAGTTATATTTAAATATAAAATAGCCGTTTTACATAATTTCATGTTTTTAAAAGGTATTTTTATGCTGACTTTTACTACCGCCGGTGAATCACATGGGAAGTGTCTGATTGTAATAGTGAGTGGATTTCCGGCAGGAGTCCAATTGGACGAATCTGACATTAACGAGGAATTAAAAAGGCGGCAAGGCGGTTTTGGCAGGGGCGGGAGAATGCAGATTGAAAGTGACAGAGTCTGCATTTTGTCTGGTATAAGAAAGAGTACAACTATTGGAAGTCCTATTTGCTTAAAGATAGAGAATAAAGATAGCAAAATAGACATTCTGCCGGCTGTAACAAGGCCGAGGCCGGGACATGCCGACTTGCCGGGGATTATTAAGTACGATCAGAGGGATGTGAGGAATATCCTTGAAAGGGCAAGTGCAAGAGAAACCGCTGCCAGGGTGGCGGCAGGGGCTTTAGCAAAGATTCTGCTTGCCAGATTTGATATAGAGGTCTTGGGTTACGTTAAGAGTATTGGAGGCATAAGTTCAAAAAAAACAGTAAAAACTCCAAATGATATCTTAAAAAACAGAAATAAGAGCAAGGTTTACTGCCTGGATAAACCGGCTGAAGCTAAAATGATAGAAAAAATCAAAAAAGCTAAAAAGAACGGTGATTCTCTGGGAGGTGTTATTGAAGTAATAGCGTTTGGAGTTCCACCCGGACTGGGAAGCCATACACAGTGGGAATTACGATTGGATGGAATCCTGGCAGGCGCCTTGATGTCTGTGCAGGGGATAAAGGGGGTTGAGATTGGCCTTGGGTTTGGTTTTTCCAAAAAGTTTGGTTCACAGGTACATGATGAGATATTTTATAGTGAAGACAGGGGCGCTTTCAGCAGGACAACTAATAACGCCGGAGGGATAGAAGGCGGTATGACAAATGGTGAGGTAGTAATTGCAAGAGCGGTTATGAAGCCCATCCCAACGCTTATGAAGCCATTGAGGTCAGTAGACATAATTACTAAAAAGCCGGAAAGTGCATCAACAGAGAGGTCGGATGTTTGTGCTGTGCCTGCTGTATCAGTTATTGGTGAGGCGGTTACGGCTTTTGAAATAGCCAGGTGCTTTATGGAAAAATTCGGCGGTGACAGCATTAATGAAGTAACCCGGAATTACGAAGGTTATATGAAGCAAATCTGCGCAATATAAAATTAGATAGTTTAAGCTTGAAAAAACTATTTTTTTTGATATTCTGTATAGGTTTCTAAGCTAGCGTAGCTCAACGGCAGAGCAGCTGATTTGTAATCAGCAGGTTGCGGGTTCGAATCCCACCGCTAGCTTTATATTGATTGATTAACCGGTTTATCTGTATGGTTAGGGTTTGTCCAGTATTATGGGGAGGTACCCGAGTGGCCAAAGGGGACAGACTGTAAATCTGTTGGCGTAGCCTTCGGAGGTTCGAATCCTCCTCTCCCCATATTTTTAAGGTTATGGGTTTTACGTTGTGTGTTGGTTTGCGGATGAGACGGCGATTACTAGCTGAGAAGGTGTTTTAGTGCTTCCAAAGAATCATCACTGGAATCTCCCGAGGATTATTGTCTAAGACAAAGAAGAAGGTTTTTCTTCCTGCCTGAAACGACTATTCGGATCGAAATATGCGGGCGTAGCTTAATGGTAAAGCCCTAGCCTTCCAAGCTAGCCATGCGGGTTCGATTCCCGCCGCCCGCTTTATAATAAATATTTTAAACAAACCAGGTAAATATTGCCATCTTGGGCTATTAAGCTGTTGCAGGGCAAGCGGTTATATGTACTTTTTGCTTTTTAAAAAAAGTTTTTGACTTTTTTTGCATATGGTGTTATATTATAACACTTTGCGCCAAATTCTAAATTATTTAGCGATTTTGCGTTATATGCTGCTGTGGCTCAGGGGTAGAGCACGTCCTTGGTAAGGACGAGGTCATGGGTTCAAATCCCATCAGCAGCTTTCATTTGTGTGTATAGTTTAGAAAATAAAAATAGGATGTTATTTCACTAATATATAGGGAATTTTAGGAGTTTATATTATGGCCAAGGAAGTATTTGAGAGGACAAAGCCGCATGTGAATGTTGGAACGATAGGGCATGTGGATCACGGTAAGACGACGCTGACGTCAGTGATAACGAACACATTGTCGAAGAGTGGTTTTGCCAAGGCGAGGGCATTT
>JAIQZU010000062.1 GCA_021776915.1 Candidatus Scalindua sp.
AAGAATAACTTAATTATAAAACTGTTTGCTTTTGGTTTAACAGGGTGTTACTTTTAAAAAACTTGACCATCTAATTGAGATCAGGTGTAGGAAAATTCCACCTGAATGACTAGTCGACAGGCGTTTAACCCTTCCTATAAAAGCTCTTATTACATATTTTACTTTAATATACCGAAGATGTGGCTAAACAGCCTCTAGAAACAAAATACCTGTTTCATGCCACAAGACAATAATTGAAGCGATAATGGTTTTGTTTTTAATGGATTAAATAGATGAAAATTAATAATGGAAGGAGTTAACGTATTATGAAAAAGAAAAAAACCAGACAGTTTTACAATATTACTGAATCTGAGAAGAGTTAACTATGTACTGTTCGATATTTGTGCTTACCCAGTTTAAATCAAGAGCACTTTAAATTGGTTCAATATCAGAAACATACACTTCAGCGGCAGCTCCTTTTTGTAGAAGGTCGATGCGTATAACAAGCTTGTAATGACCCTTTCTTTCGACAAGGATCCCTTCTATCCCCTTGAGTGGCCCTGATATAACCCTTACCGTTCTACCCTTTTTAAGGTATGGAAACGGATCCAGTTGAACATCGCTTTCCATAATCGACTTTATATCCAGGATCTGCTTATCCGGTATTGGTGTCGGTGAATCCACATCAGTGCCAATTATCCTTGTCACACCTCTTGTATATTTGACATCAAACAGACGCTCTTTTTCCGCATAAACAAACATATATCCGGGAAAAAGGGGTATATCAACATACTTCTTCCGATCTTTCCTCCGGCTGAGTGTATTGACAAGAGGCAGAAATGTCTCTATCCCTCTTTCGCTAAGAAACAAATCTACCTGTTTTTCATGCCTTGAACGTGTATGAATCGCATACCATTTCATAGATTTCTTCATAATAAACGCTCAAACAAAATTGTTCAAGCAATAAATTAAAGGCAAAAAAACCAGTGTTTGCGTACGCTTGGTGAGCGTACGCAAACACTGGTTTTTTTAGTTGTATTATTAAATTTTTTAACTACTATGGGTAATCCATAGTTATAAAACCATATTGTTTGAAACTATAAACTTACTGAAATTATAACTATATGATTTATTGCACTTTTTTCTGCAACAACTTATGAATAGTGTGCGCCCGTAGCTCAAATGGATAGAGTGGTGGACTTCGAATCCAATGGTTGCAGGTTCGAGTCCTGCCGGGCGTACCAATTTGACAATTGGATATTACTCTGCAAAGCTGTTACAGCGTAAGTCATTAGTCATCGAATATTCAGAAATTACACCGTTGCACTCTTAGCTCAGCGTGGCAGAGCAACTGTCTCTTAATCAGATTTGTGCTATTTTCCTAGTAGCTACAAACGCAAGTCTTTACCTTACCCATCCTTATCTAATGTTTCTGTATAGATTCTGTTGGGCAATTTTATTGGCACTACTTTCTTTACCACTGTAGCAATCAATCACCACTTATAGAGAAAGCTTTAAATTGAACTATTAACCCTAAAAAAAACCTGCTATAAAGGAATGTATCTTATTGGCAATTCTAATCCTTAAAAGGATTGGCAAAATGATATGTATCGCCTCGGAGCGGAACTCTCTAAATATAAATACAGATATTCCGTAAATACCGATTTGTCATCTTTATCCCGAGCAAACAGCTCAAATCATACCTTTTTCTTAGATCCATTCCCTGTTTATGCACCTTTCCGCAAAACTTACATATTCGAAATCTATTTTCTTAATTCAATGTCTGCAATTCGAATATCTTCTAGCATCTTCTCCTCTCATCTTTTGTTACATTTATAAAGCAAATCGTATTATTCAGCACCAAATTTGCAGTTTTTCTCGCAAGGAAAATAATATAATAGGCCTATCTACTTGAGTACAACAGTGGCAACGAGTAATGCTGTTCAATCTCTATTTCATCATATAAGTGGAACAATAATGTAAAATACGATACCGATAAGCAATCATTTTACCTATTAATTCATCTGTGCAGTAAACCACCAGCTATCAGACTGTGTCACAATATAACCGCAACAATCATTTAATATTCTAAACCAGTCTAGTTCCGGTGTATTAAACAGCTATGTCATTTTTATCACTATACGAATTAGAGAAATTTGCTTGCTTTCAATCTGTGATAATGTTAGCATTTATTAGTTTTAATAATTATCATACATCACCCTCAATAATTTTGCTTCATGGCGAGCTGATACCTATACTTTGACTTTTATTTTACAAAGAACCGTCTCTTTTGCCTCTTGCCATAACTCATTTACAGACAACACCATTATAAGTTTATTCGTCTGCTCTATAATAAAGCAATTTGACCAGATTGCTTGTGAACCTTTTCATATATGTATAAAGATCTCTGATAAAGTCTATATCAAAAATCAGGTAGACAATATATTGCAGCAATCCGTATATCGAAAGGATAGGTGTAAGTTTATTTACTTATTTCATTCTACTATAAAGACGTCTGTTTATGGTGTAATTTGTTTTATTATCTCAGGGATATTATGCATCCAAGAGGTGCAAACGGAAGAGATTGAAGGGAATTTGCTTAAAGACAAAATTTTTAAATTATTAGAAAAAATCCCACAATCCGCGGATAATCTTTACATTGGCCCACTGAGAATACATCCTTCTATAGAAATATCGGAGACTTATGATGACAATGTTCTTAATGCACCAAGCGTACCAGTCCATGATTTCTACAATACGTATAATCCAAGGATTGCACTTGCATTACCAATCAGAGACCATTCAATTGAATTCGATTATGGTTATACAATTTTTGAATATGAGGGATTTAGTTCACGTGTTCCGGAACAGGACCGTGTTAACCGAAACTTTGGAGGCTCAGTAAACCTTAATTTTCTCAATGGTTTCAGCCTTAATCTGTCCAACCGGGTTTCTATTATCAGAACACCTGCTGGCGGTTTTACACGGCGTAATAACCAAAGAGTTCAATTCCCTGGTGATGATCCAATTGATGAACCGCAAGATTCAAATGAGGTCGAGGAACGGTTTGGAATTAATACAGTTACAACCGGGAGAGAAGCAACTAATAACAATGCGTCAATAAACATAGACTTACCAGACTTTTTTAGTAAGCTTGATTTTAGAATAGAATATAGAAACACAGATGTTTCTTTTAAAGGTAGAGAGCAGAATGGCAACGAGCGTAATGATGATACCTTCAAAGGTAGAGTCATCATCAAACCTCTACCAAGAATCAACATCGAAACAGGTTTTGATTATACAGTTACAAAATACGACTCTGCATTAGGTAGTGATTCTATATACCGAAGTATACCCTTCGATATATCATGGCAACCCACGCTTAAAAGTACTTTTTTCCTTAGTACTCGTTTTAACGATAGAGATTATAGCCGAAGGAGTCCCTTTGAAAATTTTTCAGGTTATAATGCTACGCTGGGATACAGGTTTAACGTTACACAGAGAAATAATTTGACAATAAAGCTAGAAAGAAGTTTAATTGAACAACAATTTCAAACACGTGTAATTTCATCCACAGAAACTGTCCCGGATACCAATCCATATTATTTTACACAGATAGATATAGATTGGATCCACAGATTTCCCAAGAGATTTTCTATTATATTTTCACCAACCTTTCAGCATTTAAGGTTTCGTGAAAAGAATTTTTTTACTTCAAAAAGTGGAACTGCTATTTTCAAGCATGAAAAGGTAGATACGGTAAGATTTGAGATAAAGGGCAGATACGATGCGCCTCGCGGATGGCTCTTTAGTGAGATATCGTACGGATATCAGGATCGTAATAGTAATCTGGCGGGTGGCGATATGATAAAAAACACAGCTCAAATCAGCGTGGGAATAAATTTTTGATTAGGAGTTTCTCCTCATACACCCGCTAAACATCAGACTGTGTCATAATTAATAGGCGAGGGAACACAGAAAACGTAGTCTAGCGTATAAGAGTTTAGTATAATGTAGCCCAAGGAGGTATGTCAATGGCATATAGATATGGTAATCGCAATCAAATGGCTTTATTGCCTAAAAGCATAGAGGAGTATGTTAGTGCAGAAGACCCTGTAAGAGCATATGACGCGTTTATAGAGACACTTGATTTAGAAGATCTCGGCATTGAAATTAATTTGCATAAGGTTGGCAATGCTGAATATGCCCCGAAGGCTATGCTCAAATTATTTGTATATGGATATTCCTACGGTTGGAAGAGTTGCCGTAAGCTGGAACGAGCAATACATCATAATTTGTCATTCATATGGCTAATGGGAGGGCTGAAGCCGGATTATAAGACGGTATCAGAATTTCGTCGCAAGAATAAGGAGTCGTTAAATGTGGTACTGAAGAAGTGTGTACGTATGTGTATAGAATTGGATTTGATAGAAGGCAATGTATTGTTTGTAGATGGTACAAAAATCAGGGCCAATGCAGGACGAGGTAGAAACTATACCAATAAAGAATATGAGAGAAAGTTGTTAGAAATAGATCAGAACATAGATAAGCTTTTTGAGGAATGTGAACGTATAGACCGGGAAGAATGCGCTAATGAATCTCTGGTGAAGATGAAGAAGGAGCTTGTTAATAATAAGTCGTATAGGTCCAGAATACAAGAGATCCTGAATCGCTTTAAAGAAGAGGAAGAACAAGGGAAATCACCAAAGACTATAAACCAGACAGATCCGGAGAGTGCCATGATGGGAAGTATACAGGGCACACATGCGAGCTATAACGTACAGAGTGTAGTGGATGATAAACATGGTCTTATTGCTCATGCGGATGTAGTAAGTGAGGTAAATGATAAAAGCCAATTTTCAAATCAGATAACACAGGCAGAGGAGGTTACTGGCAAGGAGTGCGAGACATGTTGTGGAGATGCAGGATATGCAAATACGAATGAACTGGAGAGAATAGACAGAAGAGGTACAAGGGTAATTGTTCCATCGCAGCGTCAGGCATTGCATAATCGTGAAGACAAACCATTTAGTAAGGATAAATTTGATTATGATAGAGACCAGGACTGTTATTATTGCCCGGAA
>JAIQZU010000063.1 GCA_021776915.1 Candidatus Scalindua sp.
CAATCCACGCCCCCGCACGGGGGGCGTCCATGTAATGTTGCCTGTTTGATGACCAGGTTATTGTTTCTATCCACGCCCCCGCACGGGGGGCGACTATCCTCGCTCAGCCCTGCTATCTCAAGGTCTGCGGTTTCAATCCACGCCCCCGCACGGGGGGCGACGCTGGAAAATTGCTTCACAATCAGACGGCATCATGGTTTCAATCCACGCCCCCGCACGGGGGGCGACCTTTCCTGTAAAAATTAGATATTATGCCTGCGGCGTTTCAATCCACGCCCCCGCACGGGGGGCGACGGAGTACTTGCACCGCTACCACCTGTAGCAGAGAGTTTCAATCCACGCCCCCGCACGGGGGGCGACGGAAAAACAGCTTGCTATGCCCCTTGTTTTTTTCGTTTCAATCCACGCCCCCGCACGGGGGGCGACTTAAGGCCGCCTAAATTTTATGATACATGCTATGTTTCAATCCACGCCCCCGCACGGGGGGCGACATCTTAAGTTTAAGACTCAAGGGACTAATGTGTGTTTCAATCCACGCCCCCGCACGGGGGGCGACTGAACTGTGTGAGTGAGCCGTTGACGGCTATTCTGTTTCAATCCACGCCCCCGCACGGGGGGCGACGCCTAGACACAGGTGATATCCGCTACAAAGCCAGGTTTCAATCCACGCCCCCGCACGGGGGGCGACAGGCCGGTGTGGCAGACCTCAACCAGGAGAATGGGTTTCAATCCACGCCCCCGCACGGGGGGCGACTTTTATAACCGTTAAACAGGAGGAGTGGAGAATGTTTCAATCCACGCCCCCGCACGGGGGGCGACGCAAACCTTACACAACCCTGCACACTGACTGGCAGTTTCAATCCACGCCCCCGCACGGGGGGCGACCAGCTACCGGCGATAAAGGGGATCGAGAGGAATAAGTTTCAATCCACGCCCCCGCACGGGGGGCGACCCAATGTGGCCGCCAATTCCTTTGCGGCGATCAAGTTTCAATCCACGCCCCCGCACGGGGGGCGACTGAACAGATGCAGGAGCAGATATTTGAGATACAGGTTTCAATCCACGCCCCCGCACGGGGGGCGACGTTGAGGCAATGGAAAAGGCACAGAAATTGGCAGGTTTCAATCCACGCCCCCGCACGGGGGGCGACTACGAATTTATAAGTCATTAATAGCAAACAGCTTATTCACTTCTTTTTGCGAATCTTTATTTCTAGACAGTTAATTGTCAGCTTGTCAAAGAGCATCGTGCATAACTTACACAATAGTCATATTTTATTGCTTTGCGAACCTGACAGGGAAAACTGTGTGAACTCCAGGTTCGCAAAACCCCTTAAATAATCAATGGCCCGTCCTGATCTAAAGATTTCTTAGCGCCTACATGTTCTACCCGATGCTTCCAGTTTGACCCTAAAAAGTAGAATCTAAGGCTGTCTTTTTCAGGATCAATCTCATCGATTAGCCTGTTGCGCAAGACCGTCCATTGTGCGGGGTCTACAATGCACTCAAAGACCGAATACTGCACTCTCTGGCCATAGTCCTGACATGCCCTTGCGACCCTGCGCAATCGTCTCGGCCCTTTACCTTCTGAAGCAACATCATAACTGACTAATACAAACATTCTACTATCTCACCTCCACACATATGGCGGATAGGCATCCAGATCGCCTCGAAGATAACGAGCCATAAGCATTGCCTGCACATGGGATAGAAGTCCTATTGTCACCTTCTCATTAAGGAATGGATGCACAATCTCATCCTGTTTTCTTGTCTGATAAGCGGTAAGTACGGTCTTTCTAGTTTCATCATCCATCAGTACAGCGCCGTTTTCTTTAACTTCAAAACCTTTAGCCTTCACCTGGCCGAGGTTAATCAGTGAAAGCACAAGACGGTCTGCAAGGAACGGGCGGAACTCTTCCATTAAATCAAGAGCCAGGCTGGGCCGTCCGGGACGGTCCCTGTGAAGGAAGCCGACCGCGGGATCAAGGCCGACGCTCTCTAAAGCCGATCTGACATCATGCATAACAATCGTGTACATGAATGACAGAAGACAATTCACCTTGTCCAGAGGGGGTCTGCGGTTTCGTTCATGAAATACAAAATCTTCTTTCTGTGAAGTAATCAGATGGTCAAATACGCCGAAATAGGTCAATGCCGCTTCTCCTTCGATTCCGCGCAAAATATCCAGTGGTAATCCTGATTGCAGCCTTCTTAATGAATATGCAAGTTTCTGCGAAGCCCTGGCCACCGCGCCTGTTTCAATTTTATCTGAATGGTCCCGCAGCACACGTTCAAGCACTATGCGGCAATTGGCAATCTTGCCGGTCAAGACCGCCCTTGCAACGAATGCAGATATTTCAGGATTATCAGCCTGACGGTACTGTTCACGCCTCAACAGGACATTGCCCGATACCGGCCCCTGCACCTTCGCAAGAAACCGCCCGTATTCTGTCAGGAAACTTATTGCCACATTCTGCTCCGCACAGTAACCCATCAGAAAAGGGCTGCAGGATACCTGCCCGAAACAGACGATTCCGCCAATTGTATGCACTGGAAGACGCAGGCGGACGTCACTATCTACTTTAACGATAACAGTCTCGCCCTCTTTTGCGAGATATGCTCCTTGTGTTGTAACAAACAGAGTATTAAGATGTCTTTTCATGTTATGTTTTTTATTTTCTCTGCGTTCTTTGCGGCTCTGCGTGAGAATTTTTTATTAAATATTATTCTTTTCTACGCTTCCTATCTTCAAAAGATAAGCGCTCGCCTTTCCCTTTTTGCCGCACGTCTTCGGCATGCATAATTGCTCCAGAGAACAGCTTTTGCACTTCTTTGAATACTCCGGATTAGGAGTAATTCCAGCGCTGATAAGTTCGTGCACTTTCTTTGCAGTCTCTTCCGTCTCTGTTCTCAAGGCCGTGTCAAAAACAACGTCCTCTCTTCGTCTGGTTGTCCCGTAAAACAGTGCGCCTTCGGTAATCGTGCAATTGAGCATCTCCTCAAGGCATATCGCCTGAGCGCAAAGCTGAACTATATCGCAGTTGTCCCTTTTGGGCTTGCCGCGCTTGTATTCTACAGGGAATGGATGCCAGTCATCACCCTGCTTGTGGAACTCCATCACATCCGCCTTCCCGATCAGGCCAAGCCGCAGCGACCTGAGCGGCACGCCATATTCAATGCGGATATCACAGCGTCTTTCCTGCCCGGCAGTATCAACCTTGTCATGCATGATCCTGCCTTCGGCAGTGAACAGGTTTTCACTCCACAACTGCTCGATGTGTATCAATGCACACTGCCGCTCGCAGAATATGATGTGCTGCAGAGCAGATAGCATAATAAGATCGTCTTCATTATAGGTTCGATAAGTCATATAAGTCTTATTTTCTTTTACCCTATTTCCTTCTTCTCTTTGAGCGCGCATTATAGAGTCTTTCTGTAAACCCACCGTCTTTTATAAAATCCTTTTCCAGCTTTCTCAACAGTTGATCAAGCAGGTAGTTTGTCTGATGAATCAGGCAGGCCATGGTGTTTGCAGCAACTTCAGGAGAAGAGTCTTCAATATAAGTCTTATATGTCTTATAAGACCTATCCTTTTGATAACAGAGATTTCTGACTTCTTTGGCCTTCGGATGATCCTTCGGCCAGAGCGGCAGCCCCTTCTGCCTCAAGAAATCCTGAAAATCCAGAAGCAGTTCCTCAAGGCTCGCCCGGGCCACGCCGACGAGCTTCAGCTCAAACTTCTTCGAAGTGCCCGACGCCATGCTGCCTTCGGCAATATTCTGTTTGCCGCTGCGCGCAGCCTGCACCATCTGGTCATGGGTGCGTGAGCGTATATTGATAAACCGGTTGCAAAATACAATCGTAGCATCATAGACAATCTCCGACATCTGGTAAGACTGTAAACCCTGATACCCGCCATGCGGCGGGATGAGTTTAGGGGGATCATTTTTGTTGATCATTTAAAACTTCTCCTCCAAGTTTACGCCATCAGGAACTTTAGTATTGTCTACTTCAACCTCATAATCTGAAAATGCCCGTGCCGGTTCGTTACTGCCGTTTGACCGTGACACCTTAACTAAATCGAACAGCTTATGTGCCGGTGCATTGCCAAGAGCAGAATCATGCTGAAATACAATCAATTTCCTGGCATTCATCTTGCCACGAGCGGCGGAGTGGTCATGATCAAACATGTTTGTTAAAGACTCCCATAAGAGATCAAGATCATCACTAGAAAATCCTGTTTGTTTCGCAAGATGTGCTGATATGTAGCCTTCCGTTCTGTAAAGGGCATAGGGTACAGCGTGTTTTCTTCCCATTGTACGATTGTCTCCGCTCTGTTTTTCTGCTTCCTTTTCGGTTTCAACGGCCATTCTTGTAATACTTATTTCCAAAGGAACTATAGATTCTATGCTCCGGGCAAAGTTGATCTGTACCGCCCCCCTGACCTGACCACAGTTATTTTCCTTTGTAGACATGACAGCGCCAAATGTTCTAACATCATAGAAGTTTTTACACATCCACTCGCGCGCTGCCTCGATGGTTTGTGCTTTTTTGCTCTTATCATCGTTGGTAACCGCTTTATATGCCTCACCACGGACTGAAGATAAGACGGCTTTCTCTCTAATATATATTTTGTTCAGATTCATATTCTTTTTCGCAATTTCAACATAGTTACGGATTTTTCTTTTGAGGCATACGTCCGTAACAATGCCATAGCTCGTTTCGGGATCAATGCGCGGCATATTACCCGCATCAGGGTCGCCGTTAGGGTTTCCGTTTTCAACGTCAAACAAATAGACAAACTCATATCGATTTTCAATAGATGTACTCATAATGAATCCTCCTTATTTTCTTTTTTTGTATAAAATTCTCTTCTCTGGTGATAGTAGCCGAGCGCAAACAGCCCCTGATCATTTAGTGTAAGTTGTGGCGGGAACTCCTTAATTCCGTCTACTATTTCTTCAATATACTTATCTACCGATCTGCCGTATTCCGCCTTTTGTATATGATGCTGTGCTAATCTCAATAGTTGAGGGAACACAACTCCCGGTGTTGCCGACGCCGCGCCAAAGTATCTGTCCCTGATTGTTGAATTTGCTCCGGGAATAGCGTCCTGTTGGACTTTTTCCAACGCAGCAAACAATCTTCCCAGTCTGTAAGCGGTACTGGTTTCTTCTTTGTTTAAAGCCATGGTTACCTCCATTGATTTTTTGTTTATACGCCAATTTCTGTTTAAATATGCCTTAATGAGTGATGCACGGATATAGTTGATTTTCTGGTCTGCCCGAATTCTCCCGATTATTGCAGACAAAAGGCTACTGGGATAGGCGGAGCCGGTTAAAACAGAACGTATTAAAGGACCGGCGAGTACGGGAGAGATATTTTCTGATTTTCGCAGAGCGGCGGTTTCAATCAGCAACTGCCACATACCGGGGAATTCCGGGTCATTATCAAAACTTTTACAGATGGCTAAATCATCGAAGTGCTGAACAACTCTTGCACTCATTTCACCTACTGTGCTAACATGCCAGAACCTGACGGACAATCGTGCTGCATTAGGAGAAAGACCAAGAATGTAAAACTTATCATCAAAATCAATATCATAAGGCTTCTTGCCTGTCCGTACCGCATTGAGAAAGTCCCTTATATCTTTCACCTCACTATCATTTTTTGATTCTAGAATATTACCCATAATCTCAATTATTTTTGATTCATTCTCAGTCCAGAATACTGTTGTCGCATCGCCGATCCAGACTTTTTGACGACTGCCGGAACTGAGCAAGTAATTCAATGCAGTAGTGTAAGCAAAAGCCGCTTGTTCATTTATCGGTGCGTTATAATTCTGCTCCTTTCCATAAGATAGAAAAGATGGCTTATTAAAAGAGACCAGTGATGCACCGCCGGGTTGTGCCCCTTTGTCTCTGACTCCTTTTATATTTGCGTGTAATCTTGCAATTGGCAATCGTTTCCCGGTAATAAGACATGTACCTTCCTTTTCTGACGATTTACTTCTATAATGATTCAGCCATGCATCTTTTATATCAGGGCTTTGATGCAGGTATCTAAGTTCACCGTCAATTTGAAATACAATATTCATCCCCGCCATTTCATCCCAATGGTCAAGTTCTGTTGCTTTCTCTGGATTCCAGGTGTCAACAAAACGCAATAACGCCTTCATCCCCTCATCGTTCATTTTATCACCCAATCTATGATGAAGCTGTTTGAAAGATTGAAATGTTTCTATTGCTCGTTCAGGATTTCCCTTATTATCCGCACCGAGTACGTAACTTGTATTATCCCACATAAAATTTGGACTAATTCCAGAAGATCGTTTTACTGCTTCCGGCACATTCATTTTTATAGGAATGGTCTTTTTACCTGTGGAATCTCTCAAATCTCTCACTTGTAAAAGGTTTCCATTTTTATTAAGGACCAATACAAAATGGATTGACTGGTCCCCAAAACCGGGAAGAGATATCTTTGAATCCGAATCTTCCACCAAGCGCCCATAATATTCATTCAATGCCTGAAGGATCATCTTCTGACCTCCTCGCTTGCAAAGGGAGGAACGCTTATGACACCGTCCTTCATGACAGCCCTGAAGAATCGTGCTTCCAGATTGTTATTAAAATCAATGTCATGAAGTATAAATCCCATATCACGTTCACCTTCACCTTCATATGGGCTGTCCGGAATGTCTTCCTCTATCAATTCAAACTGTACGGGAAATTCCCGGCAACCGAAATAGGGTTGGTGAAAGCACTGGCCTTTACCGGCCCTGCGTTCAAAAATTTCTTTGTGCTTAACAGTATTATTGTCTTCCTGACCGTTAAACTCAAAATGAGCTTCAATAACATAGGCAACATCTCTCAGTACCATTGACGCCCTCTGCTGCCTATCATCTTCGATAAATATACCGACAGGAGATGAGCCATCTTTCATTGCTTTCCTGACGGTTGTTAATGGAATTTTGCTTGCAAGTTCATTACGTCTGACATTGTCAAAGCGAATAGGCTTCAGCACATGAATACGGTCAATTACCCATGTAATTGCTGGTTTCCAATAGATGGCCTCCAGAATTCCCCTGGCGGCGGATGGCGTCATTACGTCATAACTGACTCTCTCCACTTTCATTTCCGGCCTTGTAAAGCATGCGTAGTCACCCCATACTTTCAGCTTTACTCCATAGGACATATTAATTACCTCCTTTCCTCGTTTCGTCAAAAATTAATGTTTCCACTTTATGAAATGTGGGATCTTCAGGATACAGTCCAAGATCATTACTATACAAATCAGAATTTATTAATACAGTATATTGCTTATCTTCTCCGATACGTTCAGCGCTTCCGACGGCAAGGAGGCTGTTAATCACTTGGGGATACATCTGAACTGTATACCTTTGCGCCTTCCGAGCGTATTTTAACGGATATGCCGCATATCTCAGATTCCTGATGATGTCTTGAGCGTCGTCATTCCACGGTATTATTATAGGTTCCATACCGTCTTTGATAAGTTTGAACTTGTCGGCTATTTCCTTGAATGGAAAGTTGAGTCTTGCAATGTCCTCATTGAGTAAGTTGATAATTCCGTATTCATCAAGCATCTCTCCTTTTCTCCAGTAAAGCTCTTCAAAATAGTCGTTAACTGCTTCCAGTGATAAAGGATCATTATGTTTTCTTAATATCCCTTCAGCTATCTCGGCAGAATGTCTAAGGTAGCCGGGAGGCAGACCGTTTTCAGGAGAGAAGATATAAACGTTTCCTTTTTGAGGCAGCAGTCCTTCTCTATTGCATCTGCCAGCTGCCTGTGCAATGGAATCAATGCCAGAGGATGCTCGGTAAACTACAGGAAAGTCGATATCCACTCCGGCCTCAACTAACTGAGTGCTTACCACCCTGCAGGGTTTGCCATTGGTGAGTATTGATCGTATTTTATCCAAAACCGAGGTCCTGTGCGCCGGACACATTGAAGCGCTCATATGATAAAAGCTTTCACTTTTCCGACAGCGTTCAAAGAGAAGTTGGGCATGCTTACGGGTATTGACAATGCACAATACTTGCTTATCCTCCAATAACCTGCCAGACAATTCATCATTGGAAACATTGCCAATATTGTGAGTATGAACACGACTTAAAGATTGGTATAGTCTGGTCTGATCGGATATTATTTCATGTACATTATTAATCCCGTCACGAAAAGTTTCCGTTGTAGAAAGTGCAGGTTGTGTTGCCGTGCACAAAACTACAGATACGCCATATGATGAAACTAATTCTCTCAGGCTTTCCATGCATGGTCTCAGAAAAGGCGCAGGGAGCATTTGCGCCTCATCCAGAATTACAACACTTTTTGCAATATTATGAATTCTTCTGCAACGTGATGATCTATTTGCAAAAAGAGACTCAAAGAACTGGACATTTGTGGTTACAATCAACGGGGCATCCCAGTTTTCTGCCGCAAGATTATGACGGCTGAATTCTTCTCCTTCTTCCTTTTGAGGTTCAAAGTTGCTATGGTGTTCCAGTATGGCATCTTTCCCAAAAACACTTCGAAAGACTTCGGCATTCTGTTCGATAATGCTTGTATAGGGAATTACGTAGATGATTCTTTTCAGGTTGTGCTCCAAAGCATGCTTTAGCGCAAAGGCCAGAGAGGATAATGTCTTGCCTCCTCCCGTTGGAACAGTTAGTGAAAACAGTCCCGGCATTTGTTTGGCAGTATCAAGGCAGCATTTTAGAACGTAAGCCCGTTCCACATTAATAGTCTTGGAAACATCAGTCTGCTTTAGTTGTTTCAACATTGTATCGAGACGGTTCTCCATTGTATTTAGAGAGGGATACCCGGAACGCCATGCTGCTTTATCCGAACTCATAAACTTTTCAGTATCCAAAAAGTCGGAATCTACAAGACAGGAATATATCATTCGTGTAAAGAATGAAAGTTGAAACCCAATACGCTTTTTATCAATACCTAAAGGAGGGTTTTCAAGCTTCTTCACATCTTCAATACGTGGATAAACCGACCAGTCAGAGACTTTTCTCTTGAGCCTCTTGGTCAAGCACGATTTGTCATTTGACTTGCCATCAGCCAGTCCTGAATGATGCCCTGCTATTGTATATGCAACTAATTTGCCTTTTTGTTCGTCGAGACACTTAAACGCATGTTGTGCACCTGCTGTTGCGTGATCTACTCTCTTTCCTCCTTCCAGTCTTTCTTGAAACTCCTCAGAATATTTCCCCAGATCATGCCACAATCCAGCAAGGTATGCCCATTCGCCAGAGCTGAATACATCAGCGAATGATCTCGCAAGTTTTGCCGTGTCCGCTAAATGATCATCAAGCAGATGCCATTCCTCAGTTGGCTTGTTTTTCAAGCTGTGTGCAAAATATTTTTTCTTCAATATTGTACCGCAGAATTATTGTATTCTAAATTGAGCGATTTTTTATCACATACCGTTGTCGTCGCTGGTTTTAGCCTGCGTTGTTCATCACTTGAGGGGGTTCACGTAAGTTTCGTAACCTCAAGGTTGCGGCTACCCGCCCGAACGTGCCATTTGGTACGGGCAGGCGAAATCGCTCAATTTAGATAATAGTTTAAGCTGTTCAAGCCGATTGAACTGTTTGATCTGTTTAAACTGTTTGAACAATTTCTTGTTTTTATCCCATACCTACTCCCCCAAATAGTGTCCTACTGATAAATATTTTTCATTTTTTTGATTTCTTCTATTATCTCCTTCTTTAATCGCAGTGGCCTGAGAATTTCTACTTCAGCTCCGTATTTAAGGATTTCCCTCTTGATCTCGGTAGTATCCGCAACCGGAACATTTAGTATAATACTTCCGTCTTTCAGTTCTCTTATCTTCTGTTTTTTATGCCATATCTGTTCTTTTACAGATCTGGATGCCCTGGGAGAGAATTTGAGTGATACTTCATGATTTTGTCCTCCGTGGAATATTCCAAAAGTTTTACGTATGTAGGCCTTGATCGGCGGCAGGCCGGTTGGGAGTGATATTTCTTCGTCAACATAGTCACACTCTTCTATCCTTGAAAGTGCGAAGTTTCTGAGTCCTTTTTTTAGTGTGCAAAATGATATCAGGTGCCAGTTGCCCATATAGTCGAGAAGGTGAAGAGGAATTATTTTCCTATTCGTCCTTTCATCTTTGTGTGGAGAGTAATATTGAATCTCTAAAGATCTTCTGGTAAGAAGCGCATTTACCACCTTTCTGAATAAGCTTTCATCGACAGTATAATATTCTATGTTTTTCAGGGATATTTTATCCTGTATATCGTCCAGATTAAATCCGACTTTGTCTGAAACCCGTGAGGAGAATTTATTTATAAACGTACTAAGAGCATCCTTCAGATTTCTGTCAGGTATAGCTGTGGCCAGTCTTTTGGCCAGGATAAAGGCTACAAGCTCACTCTCATTCAGCCATATGGGCGGTAGTTCATAGCCCTTGTCGGTATAATAATAACCTCTATCAGTGTGAGAATATTCAAGCGGAGCGCCAATCCTCTCCCTCATGAATTCTATATCTCTCTGGGCGGTCTTTTGAGAAATTTCAAATTCTCCGGCAAGAACCTTGGAATTGGGATGTTTATTGCACTTGATCTGCTCGTGGAACCAGTAATATCTTTCGTATGCAAGTTTTCCAGCCATAATATTTCTAGAGAACAAGCCGCCTGATGCATGCCCTGGAGCAGCTTCCAGGGACAACTCAGTCGGCGATACTGATATTAGAGTCGTGAATTAAATTCAGAATCTCAGGTATTAGAATTGAAAATTATGGTTGCTTATGGGAAAATGCGGGTCTTTGACTGATGTACCGAACCAGATTTTCCATCAGCATGTTACAAATGTGATGAAAGAAAGTAAAGTACCCCCAAGGGGATTTGAACCCCTGTCTCATGGCTGAGAACCATGTGTCCTGGGCCTGGCTAGACGATGGGGGCGTAAATTACTTGAACTTAATTGAAATTTATAGTATAGAAATTTAACAGAATGGAGTTATTTTTTCAATCTAAAAGTGCTTAAACGATGCTGAAATATTCAGGGAAGGTTTTGGGCGTACTGTTAATATCAGCATTTTCTTTTCTGATTGGTTGTTCTACGGTACCTGTCAGCAGACTTTCCGACAGTGAGTTATTAGGTGAATACCGGCAATTAAAATCTGTTGTTTCCGGTCCCATTTCTTATGTCCCAACTGATGTGCCGGTAGGAGGTGGTATCGGAAGCTGGGCTGCATTAGAGGCTGCCGATATTACAAAGAAATATACAATTAATTCTGCAAGTGAGAGGTTGAGAGAAGTTCAGGAAGAGATGTCACTGAGAGGTATTACGCCTTGATGGTATGTGGAATTCTTGACGCTGTAAAAACTTCTTTTTAAAGAAGTTTTTTTCGTGTCATAAAAAGTTAAAAGTGCCTACCCGCCTGCCAAGCAGTTCGGGCAGGAAGTTTGAAGTGAGCTAAAGTTGTGGCAAAAAACAAATCTTTTATTTTTTTAGGTACTTTAGTTCATTTTCCGCCTAACAAACTGGCGGACAGGTAGACACTTCAAACCTGGTTGCGGCTATGCCGCACTATGTTATAAAGGTTACACATGACCTTAGGAGTATTCTTGTTGGTACTGTTTGCTGCGGCCTGTCATGCCGGATGGAATTATGCAGCACGGAAAGTTTCTGGGAATATGGTTGTCATATGGTTGGCTTTGTTGTGCGGAAGCATTCTGTTATTTCCATTTACAGTAGGTTGGGGTGTTTATTTTGGCTTTGGCGAATCAATCTCTTCTAAAGGCATCGGTTATATTTTTGCCAGTGGTGCGATTCACTCAGTATATTTTGTACTCCTGGCACATGCATATAAACATGGAGAAATATCATCTGTTTATCCGATTGCACGGGGTTCAGGGATTGGTTTAACAGCTATACTTGCATGGTTAATATTAGGCGAAAAGATTTCGTTCTTCGGAGCAGTTGGTATTGGATTAGTTTTCGTCGGAATTATTTCGATGGGATTGCCAGTATATAATAAGGCTAATAAGGTTCATGAGTTTAGTCTTGCATTGTATATCGGAAGTATAATTATGGCTTATTCAATGATCGATAAAATAGGAGTTTCTCACGTAGCTCCGGTTCTGTATATATGGTCAATGTTTGTTGTCTCCACGATTTTCGTGTTGCCGTATGTTATGTACTATCATTCGGGAACAATCTTGCAGGTAGGGAAGGAATACTATCGCTACATATTGATTATTGGGATAGGAGCAAGCGGTTCGTATTTGATTATTCTTTTTGCATTTACAATGGGTTCAGTAAGCTACATTGTAGCGGCTAGAGAATTTGCAGTTGTTATAGGGGCATTACTTGGTATCATTTTTCTGAGAGAGCAATTGACCCTTGCGAAGATAGTGGGGGTTATTTCTATTACTTTTGGTTTGATTTGTATTAAAGGAGGCTAACAAAAATCATAGAACATTGTAAAACCTGCTATTTTGCAAACACTGATATATAGGCTAATTGACGTATTAAATGGCCTTCTATTCTTCAGACATGAACGGGTATCTGTAATCTGTTGGCGGTGCAAATGTCTCTTTAATTGTTCGAGGGGTTACCCATCTGATCATATTTAAAAAGCTGCCGGCTTTATCATTAGTTCCACTTGCACGGCTGCCGCCAAAAGGCTGTTGACCGACAGCCGCCCCTGTCGGTTTGTCGTTGATATAGAAATTGCCTGCCGCGTTAACGAGTATCTTTTCCGCCATCCTGATCGCTTCCCTGTTGCGTGAGAAAATAGACCCTGTCAACCCATAGGGAGGGGTTTCATCACATAGATGAAGTGTCTCTTCAAATTTATCGTCCTCATAAATATATACTGTAAGAACAGGCCCGAATATCTCCTCTTCCATGGTGCGGAAGTGAGGGTTTGTAGTGACGGCAATTGTAGGTTCAATAAAATATCCCTTACTGCTGTCATAATTTCCTCCACACACAATCTCAGCCTCATTACTGTCTTTTATAAATTCAATGTATTCTGTAATCCTGGAAAAGGCCGCTTCGTCAATCACAGCATTTATAAAATTACTGAAATCCTCCACATCTCCCATCTTCACCGTTTTCATCTCTTCAAGTATAAAGTCCTTTAAGTCCGCCCATAGACTGCGGGGGATATAAGCGCGGGATGCAGCGGAGCATTTCTGCCCCTGGTATTCAAATGCGCCCCGTATCAGGGCAGTGCCTAATTCTTTTACTCTTGTATCCTTGTGAACAAAGACAAAATCCTTGCCGCCGGTCTCACCCACAATGCGCGGATAGCTTTTATAATTCCTGATATTATTGCCCACAGTCTGCCACATATTCTGGAAGGTAGCCGTACTGCCGGTAAAATGAATACCGGCAAGATCCGGGGAGTTCATAATAATTGGGCCGATCTCGCTTCCTGCTCCGGGTATAAAATTAATCACACCGTCAGGGACGCCAGCTTCCTGGAAAAGCTTCATTAGATAATAAGCCGAGTATGTAGCGTTTGAAGCCGGTTTCCATAATGCTACATTTCCCATTATGGCCGGTGCGGATGGGAGATTGCCGGCAATAGAAGTAAAATTGAAGGGCGTTGAGGCAAAGATGAAACCCTCAAGCGGCCGGTATTCCAGTCTGTTCCAGGTGCCGGTAGTCGAGACAGGCGGTTGCTGTTCGTAAATCTTCGTAGTATAAAATGCGTTGAAACGGAGAAAGTCAATTAATTCACATGCGGCGTCTACTTCTGCCTGAAAGACGTTCTTGCTCTGGCACAACATACTGGCTGCATTTAACAGCGAACGCCATGGGCCGGCAAGAAGTTCCGCCGCTCTTAGAAAAATTGAAGCGCGGTCCTGCCAGTCCATCTCCGCCCACTGCCTGCGTGCACTGAGAGATGCATTGATGGCCTCGTGAACTTCCTTCTCTCCCGCCTTATGATATGTACCCACAACGGTTCCGTGGTCATGTGGCAGTACGCATTTCCCCAGGTTTCCTGTTTTTATCTCTTTGCCGCCAATAATAACCGGTATTTCTATCTGCAGGTTTTTTAAATTTTTTAATTTGGCCTTAATGTCTTTGCGTTCAGGTGTTCCGGGGGCGTAACTCTTGATTGGCTCATTGGATGGTAAGCTCAGGTTGAATCTTGCATTTGTCATATCAACCTCCTTGGAAAAAGTTAATATACTTACAGATTAATTGTTTTTTAAGTTCGGGAAATGGAGCAGGTCTTTCATATTTATCCCGAATTTGACTGTTTGAGAAAAAACATAATTGTTGTATATTATAGCATAATGCGGTGTAATCGCAACCGTTGGCTGAGTTCACGCCGAAGCCAGGATTGAAGTGTCTAAAGTGTCTAAAGTTGAGGTAAAAAACAATTTTTATCTTAGGCACTTTTAATTTATTATGACACGAAAAAGACTTTAGAAACTATGCAAAAGGAAGAACCTTACGTAATAGCGCTAATACAGATGATCTGCCAGGGATCAAGGGAAGAAAATCTGCAGCGTGCCAGACAGCGAATCGTTGAAGCGGCAGAGCAGGGAGCTCGTTTGATATGCCTTCCGGAACTTTTCAGTTCCATCTACTTCTGCCAGCAGGAGGCCCCTCGTTTTTTTGAGTTAGCTGAGCCGATTCCCGGCTATACAACAGACTATTTTTCGCAATTGTCAAGAACCGTGGATAGTGTTCTGGTGGTTCCCCTCTTTGAAAGAAGTACGTCGGGCGATTATTACAACAGTCTGGTCGTGATTAATCCGGATGGTTCCGTAGCAGGAAAGTATCGAAAAATGCATATCCCGAATGATCCGCAATTCCAGGAAAAATACTATTTCACTCCCGGAGACCTTGGTTTTCAGGCTATTCAAACTGCTGTAGGAAAAATCGGGTCTATGATCTGCTGGGATCAATGGTTCCCGGAGGCGGCCCGCTTGTGTGCACTCGACGGAGCCGGAGTATTGATATATCCAACTGCAATCGGCTGGTTACCGGGAGAAAAGGAGGGTGATGGCAAAATGTATCTGGATTCGTGGAAGACAGTTCAGCGTGGTCACGCTATTGCCAATGGAATATATACAGCCTCTGTAAATCGGGTTGGTATAGAACCTAACCAGGCCGGTGATTCCGAGATCGAATTCTGGGGGCATTCTTTTATAGTTGATCCCAGTGGTCACGTCATCGCTGAAGCATCCGGAGAAGACGAGGAAATACTCTACGGAAAGATTGAACCGCAACTTATTCCTGTAACACGCCAGACATGGCCTTTCTTCAGGGATCGACGCATCGACGCATATGGCAAGTTGGCTGAATGATTTATTGTCCTGGAGTTTCAATGTTGACACAAATAATGTAGGGGCGTACCCGCCTGCCCGCCCGGCGATGCCGTTCGGACGGGTACCTATTCGGGCAGGTGGCAATACGCCCCTGCGTAGTTGCAATAAAAGCTGTTGAAGGTTCAATTAACTGATATGATTATGCATAAAAAAGAATCGATTCACTATCGTATGCCTGCCGAGTGGGAGCCGCATAAAGCGACATGGCTGAGCTGGCCACATAACCCCACCGATTGGCCGGGTAGAATGTCTTCAGTGCAAAAGATTTATGCGGAATTGGCTCAAAAACTTGCGGTTGTTGAAAAGGTTTGCATTCTGGTAAATTCGGGGCAACACGAAGCGAGGGCAAGGAAATATCTTGGACAGACCCAAGCAGACCTTGCAAATATCAGTTTCCATCACATATCAACCAATCGGAGTTGGATTCGTGATTACGGGCCTACGTTCGTATCGGATAATCGGACTAAAGGTAAAACAAAGAGGATCATTCGTTTTCGATTCAATGGCTGGGCCCGTTATCCAGCACACAGAAAGGACAACAGCGTACCATTGGAAATTGCCAACCGGTTAAACCTTAAAGTGATTTCCGCAAAGTGGAGGAATTCGCCGCTTGTATTGGAAGGCGGTAGTATTGACGTAAACGGGTTTGGATCATTAATAACAACGGAGGAGTGCCTGCTTGACCCGAAGACACAGTCACGCAATCCCGGCATTACCAGGAGTGAAATAGAAAAGTTGTTCGGCAGGTATCTCGGCATTACAAATATTATCTGGCTGAACCGTGGCATTGAGGGTGATGATACTCACGGTCATGTAGACGACATCTGCCGTTTTGTTGACAGGCGAACGCTGGTTTTGGCAATGGAGACCAATCCTTCGGACGTCAATGCCGACGTTCTAGCTGAAAACCTGGAACGATTAAAACATGTAAGATTGGAGGACGGGACACGGCCTGCAGTTGTAAAACTTCCCATGCCGAAACCTGTCTATTTCAAGAAATGGAGACTGCCGGCAAGCTATGCAAATTTCTATATTGCTAATGGAATTGTCCTGGTTCCCACCTTTGGCGACCCTGCAGATAGAAAAGCCATTGGTATCCTTGCTGAGCTTTTTCCCAGCCGTGATGTAATCGGCATTAATGCGGTAGATCTGCTCATCGGATTGGGAGGGCCTCACTGCATCACACTCCAGGAGCCGGTTTAATTATCCAATTATTTTGAAACTTATATATGGAAATTGGCAGGGATATATAATACATTTATTTCTTTACAAATCCCATGTGAAATAGTAAATTTAGCGAAATATTCCAGTGCTTATGGGCTATTTCAGCAATTATGATAAAGGATAAGTTGCTATTACCTGAATTGAGCGATTTCGTAGCCGCAACCTTAAGGTTGCGTAACTTACACAAATCCAACAGGTGATGAAAAACGCAGGCTAAAGCCAGCGGCTACAACGGCATGTAAAATAAAATCGCTCAATTTAGCTATTATTAAAGAAGGGGGGGGGGTGAAATAAATTACGATACATGTATTTAAGATTTTAAAAAGAAAAAAATGTAAATGGTAAAGCTCAACCCACTATGTGAAGGTAATGTCAGTAATGCGTCTTCCGATTGTAATTTTAATTTATTCCGAGTACAAAAAGATTGATTGAGAAAGGAGTAATAGTAATGAGTACAAAAAAGAAGATATTCACATTTTTCTTTGTATTTGCACTGGTATCTTTTGGATTATTTTCATCGGTCAATGTTCATGCAGATGGAGAACTTGGAAAGCTTGCAAATGGAGAAGGTAAATGGGGCAAATTCTGGAAACCTATCGAGATGTACCGGTGGTGGGATCCTGAGCATTATTTTGAACCGGACAATAAGGTTGAAGGTACTTTTGAAGGAACAGAGTGCATTACTTGTCATAAAGTAACAACACCGGGAATTGTAATAGACTGGAAGGCAAGCAAGCACAGCGGTGCAGTAGTGACCTGTGATAAATGCCATGGTTCTGACCACCAGAATCTATATATGCCGACGCCGGATACCTGCGGAACCAAAGGGTGTCATGCCAAACAGGTTAAACAGTTTAAATCTGAAAAGGAAACAGGGCATCCCGCTCATGCAAGGGCCTTTCATCCGGACGTAGTTGAAGCTGGGTGGCAGATCAGCAAACCTCAACCTGAGGTTGCCGGCTGTGCACAGTGTCATTCTATTGAAAATAAATGTGACGCCTGTCATTTCAGACATAGTTTCAAGGCTTCCGAGGCCAGGAGGCCGGAGACATGCGGATATTGTCATAATGGCCCGGACCACCGTGATATAGAATGTTATGAATCGTCGGCACATGGAGTTATTACAAAGATTGACGGAGATAACTGGGATTGGGACAAGACTCTAAAGGCAGGGAACTACAGGGCACCTACATGTGCCTATTGTCACATGTACAAGGGTACTCACAACGCTGTTGAGAACACGGTATATGCCCATATGGGAGTTCTGGAAGTTGATCGTGGGTCTGAAGAATATGCGGATAAAAGAAAAAAATGGGTAAACATCTGTAACGATTGCCATTCGTCTCGATTTGCGGCTGCGTATTTAAATGGAGCTGACGAAACAGTCAAGGTGAGCCATGCTAAAGCCAGAGAGGCAAAGGCTGTTATTGAGGATCTGCATAAGGATGGATTCCTTGAAGCCATGCCAAAGGATCTGGCTCCATATCTGGACGAGGGGCATAAATGGAACCTGGGAGGCAGGATGTATAATATCACGGAAATTGAGCGTCATTACTTTGATATGCTTGTATACGAGGGAACGACTATTTTCAAGGCGGCCTTCCATATGTCCGCGGATATGGCGACATACGTGGCTGCTTTCCGACAGGACGAATATCTTTTAAAGGTAAAGTCCGAAGCCAGCAAGCTGAGGAGGTTAAAGGCTCTGGAAGAGAAGGCGGGTATAAGCCATGTTCCATATGATTTCTGGAAGAAAGGTGAATATACAGATTCACTTCTTGTAATCGATAAGCAGGCTGAAGCTGATGAAGCAGATAAAACAAAATCAGAACATCCCAAGGCTGAGCATTCTAAGTAAAGCCCTTATTATATTTGAATAAAGTCAATATTTAAGGAATAGATGAAGCGGGAAAACATGTAAGCAGGGTAATAGACTATTGCTGTATTCTGAGAGGGTAGGAGCTATCACAATTCCTACCCTCTTTTTTTTTGTCAAATGAATGTAGTGTGTTAATCGCGGAATAATAATATGTGGAAATATGTTATAATAATCATGCTGATCTGTTTGCTATGCAGATTAGATGCTTATGCAGTTGAAAATATTAACAATCCTTCCAGGATAATAAATTTACCCTGTGAACTCCAGGAAATATCCGGCATTAAAATATTAAATAAAAATACAGCAATATGCGTTCAAGATGAAAAGTGTTCTGTATATGTAATTGATCTTCTAAAAGGAAATATAAAAAAAGAGTTTGACTACGATATTTCAGGAGATTTTGAAGATATTGCTCTATTTGATCAAACAGTATATTTGTTAAGAAGCGACGGGGTTTTATTTGAAATTAAAGATTATACTTCTGAACATAATGAAATAGTTAAGCACGAATTAGGTTTTTATGCTAAAAATAACGAAAGTTTATGTCTCGACATAAACAATAATCGTTTATTAATAGTTTCTAAAAGTAAACCGGGCAGAGGCAAAGAATATAAAGATAAAATTTTTATATATGACTTTGATCTAAATATAAAAACCTTGGATAATAATCCCGCAACCGTTATTTTAGTGGATGATATAATAAAATACGCAGAAGAAAAAGACATAGGTATTCCAGTCAAAAAGAACAAGAAAGGTAAAAAGAAAAAAATAAGATTTCGTCCTTCAGGGATTGCTATCCATCCTATCGTGAAAAACTATTTTATTGTTTCATCTCTTGATTCTCTGATTATCGAAGTAACTCCTGACGGACAAATTATAAATGTTTCCTGTCTCAATAAAACAATATATAAACAACCTGAGGGGATAGATATTTTATCCGATGGAAGTATCTATATTTCTAATGAGGGGGAAATTGAGAGTCCAACAATTGTTGTGATTCATTCTAAAGATAACGCTGAAATATTCCAGCTAAGAAAAGGAGAGCGCCAATGAAAAAGATTCTATTATTTTCCAGTGTGATTTTTGCCGTGAGTTTAAGCAATAATGTAAATCATGTATATTCAAACGAGTATGCCGGTGATTACAATGTAATGCGTATAGAAAATGAGGATAAGTTAGTTGTTCCCAGAGAAAAAACCAAAGAAGTCTGGAATTATATGGTAAAAAAACTGGTCAATGACAAAAGTTACCTGAAAAGTTTAGATTCCGGATTTGAATCTTATTGCTACGATGAACTTTTCATTGATATATATTTTGATAGCCCTGCCTTGCAAATGTTGAAAAAAAAGAGCGGAATTCGTTATAGAACAAGATGGAATCTTGACAATCCAGATCATAAGAAAAGCGGCCGTAGGCTTCTTCAGGTCAAAATAAATGACATTGATGGCAATGAACTCAACAGAGGTGAGTTGAAGTTTAAAATAGACCCCTCGGATAATCCCAATACGCGCGATGAACTTCATCCGGTAATTGGATTAATTGATAAACCACTAAGGGGAGATTTTAATCAGAGAATGACAGAAATTGGAGTAGATCCGTATTCATTAAAAGAAATTCTTAAATTAAAGCAATTACGCCACAGTCTATATATAACGCTAAACGGAAAAGCATTTATGAGTATAAGGCTTGATGAGGTCTCATCAAAGAAATTCTGGTTCATAAAATGGGAACACGTAGAGTTAGAGCCGGAGTTGAATGAAGTTCCTTATACGGAAGCGGCGCCGGAAGAAAGAGAACGCATGGAAGAAATATCAAAAAAGATTGTTGCCGATATTTTAAAGGAATTCCCCGAGATAAAAAGAGACCTCACCCCTAAATATAACAAAGCATTTGAATATTTTGAGAGTAAGATTCCTTTTTTTCATTTTCTGGTTAAAAATTTCAGTATCTGAAGATCATCCGTATCAAAAATCAAGTCAGTGTTTATTTGTAATAAAGAGAATGGAGGTTAAAGATGATAGCAAGATCAGCGAATCCAGCTTTAAATAAAAATACTTTTTCTAAAGTTAGAGACTTTGCGGTTCCAGATAATTTAATGACGCTGCAGGGAACAGTCAACAAGACTGGAATACTACTCATTCTAGCTCTAATAACCGCATTCTGGGTATGGCGTCAATTTTTTGTTTATGGAACACCTCAAATTTCATTGTACATCTTTGGGGGAGCTATTGGAGGTCTCATTGCTGCAATGGTGGCTATCTTTAAACCAACTACAGCACCGCTTGTATCACCGATTTATGCTCTATTGGAAGGATTATTTTTAGGTGGTATCTCCTCTCTTATGGAAGCGCGTTATCCTGGAATAGTGATTCAGGCGGTAGGGCTTACTTTTGGAACCTTGTTTGCACTTTTGTTTGCTTATAAATCCGGATTGATTAAGGCTACTGCAAATTTTAAACTTGGCGTAGCTGCTGCGACAGGTGGAATCTTCATGATGTACATGGTAAATATTGTCCTTGGTTTTTTTGGGACAAACATTCCCTTTATCCATAGTAATGGCATTATGGGGATTGGGATTAGTGGTTTTATTGTTGTTATTGCAGCGCTTAACCTTGTTCTTGATTTCGATTTTATTGAACAGGGAGTAGAACAGGGTGCTCCCAAATTCATGGAATGGAGAGCCGCCTTAGGCCTGATGATTACGCTTGTCTGGCTTTACATTGAGATTCTCCATTTACTGTCTAAACTGAGAAGTCGATAGTTGATGATGTATCACCTTCATTAATCTTTTCCACATAACCAATCAGCTTCTTTATGCACTTAAGTGAGATTTGATAAAAGTATGGTTTGATCTGGGTTTCTGCCAGTCGGTATTGTTTATCATTTCCACTTCTGATATTGGTAGTTACCTGAGTATTATGATCTCTGATATTTCTATAGTATACATGATTCCGTACCGCACAGACATACACCATCAGATGATGGATATCATTACAATAGTGTGTTATACAGAAACTATATAATGACTTGTTAGACAATAAAAAAGGAGAGCAGTTGACAATATATACAAAAGTATAGTTTGTTATCGTTCCTCTAATACAGTAATTATCGACTATTTGGAGGAGGCAAATCATCCCAATTATCCCCACTCTCTTTTAACAACGCGGCTATCTTCCCATTACGAGGAGTATAATCTCACTTGAAGTTCAGGCTACTTAGAACCCTTCATATAATAACGCTTAATAATTACTCTCATCTCTGTAAGCACACTTGCAATCAGCAAAACCGGCACAATCACTACAAAGCACATATAGAAAATAATATAAAATGCTCCAAAGAACTGGTGGCGCTTACTGAAAGAGGCTGTTCCTGAAAGTACGGCGGTATATTCACGAAATCCTAACAGATGTGCTCCCATATAAAGTAGAGACAGCAATATTGCATAAGCTATGAATCTTTTACAGGAAAGACCTGAAATGAAAGATGGTACGGTGTTAATCGGTTTACCTGTACTGCTCTCTTCATTATTCATTGTATACTTCTCCTTTGTACCTCGTTCCATAGTGGTCCTTCCACCAAAGCATACAGCATTACGGCATCTCCTACCGGATTACTTGCCTGATAATACAACATACCATCAGTTTCTGTCGGAAAACCTGCAAAATTGAGTGATGTGATCAAGGATGAAAAGAACTCTGGATGCTGACTACAATCGGTGAAAAAGCGGTTTTTTGGGTACTTCTAAATTGTCGTAAGTCGTTGTAAGAAAAATGGCTGGGGTACCAGGATTTGAACCCGGACAAATTGAACCAGAATCAATTGTGCTACCATTACACTATACCCCATTGGTTTATTATTTTATTTCATATCTTTTTAATATCAACATAAAAATTTAAGATTTAAGGATTTGGGAATTGAAGAATTCGGGGATTCCTTAATCCCATTCTTGCGAATTGGTGGAATGGAGCGGTTAAAGATTTATAAATCTTCCTCGGTTTATCGAGGACTTGGGGGCTTTCTTCCTATGTGAATTGTGACTATACCTAATGTCCTTGTGAAAAACTTCACATCTTCCAGGCCACACATTTCCATCTTTTTCTTCAAACTTAATTTATCCGGAAATGCAAGGACGGATTGCGGCAGGTATGTATAGGCATCAATCTTGCTCTTGGATATCAACCTTCCGATCATTGGTAATATCCTGGTAAAATAAAAAAAGTATATTCGCCTGAAAAGGAAATTTGTAGGTTGAGAAAACTCCAGTATTACAACCCTGCCATTTGGCTTGACCACTCTTCCCATCTCTTTTATTCCAGCATCCAGGTCTGCTACGTTTCTTATACCAAAGGCAACCGTAGATATCTCAAAGGCGTTGTCACGGAAGGGAAGTTGCAATGTATCAGCTTCTATAAGCTTGATCTTATTTTCTAAATGCCTTTTCTTGATCTTCGGTAATCCATACCTTAACATATCGTGGCAGTAATCACTTCCGACTACGAGCCCGTTTCCATTTAATAACTTTGAATATGAGATGGCAAGGTCGCCTGTGCCGGTACAAACATCCAGTACTTTGGTATCAGGCTTTACGCCACTTACTTTTGCCGCAAACTTTCTCCATGATTTGTCGAAGTTAAGACTCAAAAGCGCATTCAGAAAATCATATACCCTGACAATAGAGCCAAACATGTTTCTTATGCTTTCGGCTTTTTTCTTTAAAAGTTCTTCCTGTGGTATTTCACTATCAGTATTCATTGTTGGTTTTGTGTGGTGCTGGTGCTGAGCACCTCATTCATGCTTCCGCTGCGGTAACCTTCTAAATCCAGTGTAACATATGTAAAACCTATTTTTTTAAATTTGCAGAGCAGTTCCTCTCTTGTGGGAGGGCTGGTAAGAATATGTATATCTTCGGGCAAGGCCTCAATCCTTGCAATCGTTTCATGATGTCTTACTCTGAATTGTTCCAGGCCTAGATTCCTTAAGTATTTTTCTGCTTCTGATACCATTCTGAGTTTTTCCTCCGTAATAGACTGTCCGTATGGAAATCTGGAAGACATACAGGCATATGCTGGCTTATTCCAGTTAGGAAGGTTTAACATTTTTGAGACTTCGCGTATATCTTGTTTTGTCATACCGGATTCCTTTAAAGGACTCCGGACATTCAACTCTTTAGAAGCCTTCAATCCTGGCCGGAATTCCTTTGTGTCGTCCAGATTTGCACCATCTGCAACGTGCAGGAAACCATGCTGCCTGGCAATCTCGTTCAATTTTTCGAATAGTTCAGTTTTACAAAAATAACATCTGTCAGGGGGATTGTCTGCGAATCCTTCGATAGCCAGTTCACTGGTATCTATTACAAGGTGTTTTATGCCTATCTCTTTTGCCAGTTTTTGTGCCTCTTTGAATTCAAAGTCAGGATAGGTTTCCGACCTTGCCGTAACGGCCATAGAGTTGTCTTTAAGTATATCGTAGCATACTTTAGTAACAAGCGTGCTGTCCACGCCACCTGAGAATGCGACAACAACGCTTTTCAGTCCGCTGATAATTTCCTTCAGTTTAGATAGTTTTTCTTCTACTGTCAAAAAAATTTCCTTATCAAAAAAATTGATTATTTTATTCCCAGAACTTTATAGGCTACAATACTTTTATTAATTCCTTTAAGAGTTATATCCGGGATTATTTCTGTTTCAAAAGTATCTTTTACCATACTGAATGTCCTTTGATTAACAAAAATCTGATCAGCTTCAGCCTCGGATTGTAATCTCTGTGCCAGATTCACATGGTTTCCTATAACAGTATATTCCATCCGTTCCTTTGAACCAATATTTCCTACCGTTACATAGCCCGTACATATTCCAACGCTCATATGTAATTCGCAGTTCATGTGTTTCCATCTTGATTGTAGTGAATTTACTACTTCTCTCATTTCAATAGCTGTCCGCACAGCTTTTTCAGCATGGTCTTTATATTCCAGAGGGTCTCCATAAAAGGCTAATAAACCATCGCCCATAAACTTATCTATCGTTCCTCCGTGCTTAAATACTAACTTCGTCATTTCTGGAAAATATTCATTCAGGAGATTGACGGTGTCCTCCGGTTCCAGGTTTTCAGTCATAGTGGTAAACCCTTTTATATCGGAGAAGAATATTGTTAAGAGTTTTCTGGAATTTTCTAAACAAATATCACTTCCCTTTGAGATTACAGTATCAACAATTTGAGGAGAAAGGTATCTTTTTAATTTGTTAATTCTTTGTATTTCATCTACCTGCTCTTTAACCTTTTTTTCCAGATCCTTATTGAGTTCATCGATTTTTGCATTTCTTCTGCAAAGTTCTTCATTAAATTTAACATTTTCCAGAATATTTTCATAAGATTTTACAGCACTTGCCACAGTATCAAGCAGTTGTTCAGGGTCACTTCCTTTTATAACGTACGCATGCGGCCTGAATTGCCTCCTTATGTCCCTCCTGTCATCACTATGGGTAACGCTGCCTGTGTGAAATATTATTGGTACGTAAGGGTTTTTTGCCTTAATCTTCTCAAACACTTGAAGTCCTGTCATGTCCGGCATGCTGATATCCAGCACCACAGCGTTAATACTTTTGTTAAATTTATCGGCTGCTTCCTTACCAGTTAAACATGGTTCTACTTCATAACCTTCCTCTTCCAGTACAAGTTCAGTCATTTTAAGAACCGAATCTTCATCGTCTACTACCATAATCATAGGTTTGACTGGTTTGTGGTTGCCGGTATTTCTGTCGCTTTGATGATTGGGGAGTCTATTCACTCCTTTTTCTCCTTTTTTCAGTAACGATGCTCAAACAGGCATCTACTACATTGGAATCGTAACGAATCCCCCTGTTTTTCGATAATTCTTCTAATGCCTTGTCAATACCGAGAGCAGGCCGATAGGGCCGGTGCGGAACTATCGCATCCACAACGTCGGCTACACTCAGGATTCTAGCCTCCATGAGAATATCATTGCCGCTTAAGCCAGATGGATAGCCTGAGCCATCCATCCTTTCATGATGTTGAAGTACATATTCAGCGACTGGACATTGAAATTCTATTGTCTTTAATATGTCATAGCCAGCCTGTGAATGTGTCTTAATCATATCGAATTCAAGTTCTGTTAATTTGCCACACTTGCTGAGGATCTCAGTAGGGACCTGCATCTTTCCTATGTCATGGATAGTCCCTGCCAGGTGAATGCTGTCAATCTGTTCACCGGGGATACCCATTTCCCCTGCTATTTCTCTGGCAAGACCTGCTACCTGTCGTTGGTGTCCGGCAGTGTAAGGATCCCTCATTTCCACAGTCAATGCCATAGCATGGATGGTACCTTCTATGTTTGTCTTTATAACGTCCGAGCTTTTCTTGAGTTCTCTATAAAGTTCTTCGCTAATTTTAACATTTCTAAGGATATTTCCATAAGATTCTACAGCGCTTACTACCGTATCCAGGAGATATTCAGGATCACCTCCTTTCTGGATATAAGCATGCGGCCTGAATTGTCTTCTCAGGCCTCTTCTCTCTTCTTGTCTTGCGACAGTACCTGTATGTAAGATTATAGGTACATACGGATTCTTTGCCTTGATTCTCTTAAATGCCTGCAGACCCGTTAAACCCGGCATATTAATGTCTAAGACTACGGCATAAATATTTTTGTTTATTTTCTCAATCGCCTCTTCGCCGGTTGAGCACGGTTCAACTAGATAACCCTCATCTTCAAGTATAAGTCCGGTAGTTTCAAGAATCGATTTTTCATCGTCTACTACCATAACTTTTGGTTTATCTTTTTCGTATGAATTGACATCCATGTCTAGAAAAATCCAATTTAGAAATTTAGGGATTTAGGAATTCCTTAATCCCTAAATTCTTGAATCCCTCAATATTTATAAATCATTTTATTCTATCTTCTTTTATTCTTTTATGGCGCTAAATGTCAGTTGTAATAGTTCAACCATATCTATGGGCTTGGATAAATGTGCAAAGGCGCCCAGCGAGATGGCATTTTCAGCAAAATGTTCTACGTCATGACCAGTCATCATTATTGCCTTTGTTTCCGGGTCAATCTTTTTGATCTCATCAAGAGTTTGAAATCCGTCTATCCCCGGCATTACGACATCGATAAGCGCCATATCAAAATGTGTTTTCCCGGCCATTTCTATCGCTGTAAGTCCGTCTTCTGCAGTAGAAATCTTGTATCCCTTTTCTTCCAATACTCCCTTCAATGTTTCTCGAGAAGAAGGTTCATCGTCAACCACAAGAATAGCGGACCGTGTCGTGTCTTCCTTGATAGTTTGCAGAGTTTGTAATAATTTGTCCATATCGTCGATTGGTTTAGGTATGCATGTGGATGCGCCAAGAGAGGTAGCTTTCTCAACAAGATGTTCTATGTTGTAGCCTGTCATTATTATTACGTTTGTTTCTGGACTGATCTTCTTGATCTCGCCAAGAGCTTGAAATCCGTCCATTCCCGGCATTACGACATCGATAAACATAATATCATAATGAATTTTTCTGGTCATTTCTATCGCAGTAAGTCCGTCTTCAGCAGAAGAAACCATGTATCCCCTGTCTTCCAATACCCCTTTTAGTGTCTCACGAATGGAAAAGTCATCATCAACTACCAGGATATTGGTCTTTGTCAGATCTTTTTTTATAACTTTCAGGACTAAATCAATGTCCAGAGGTTTATAAAGTATCGCTTGTGTTTCCAGTTTTACAGCTTCCTTCAGAAGGTCTTCATCAATAAAAGCAGTCATAAAAAATATAATAGTATCAGGGCTGACCTTCTTGATTCCTTTGAACGTCTCTATCCCGTTAATTCCAGGCATTTTCATGTCTATGAATGCAATTTTAAATTTCGTTTTTTCAGCCGCCTCAATCCCTTTATATCCATCCTCCGCCACGACAACATTGAATCCCTCGTCCTCCAGGATTCCAGCCAGGGTTATTCTTATTCCTTGTTCATCATCAACTACTAATATGTTAGCCTGTTCTTCTTGCATCTTTATCCTCTAGTGGCAGTTTTATGATCATATTTGTACCTTTGCCTTCCTGGCTCTTCACTTCGATAATTCCATTATGTTTATCAATTATTCCATTGCATACAGCCAGGCCCATCCCTATACCCTTGGGTTTAGTAGTAAATAGTGGATCGAATATTTTTTTTACCTCTTTTTCTGGAATACCACATCCGGAATCGCTTATTTGAATTTCCACAAAAGCTTTTGATTTTATAGCGCTAATTTGCAATTCTCCACCATCATTCATTGCCTGGCAAGCATTTTCAATTAGGTTTATAAGTACCTGGCCAACTTGATTTGAGTCTATTGTTACCATGGGCAAATCGGGTTGAAGATCTTTGGATAGTTTTATGTTCTCCGCTATCTTTACTCTCGACAGAGCTTCATTAATAACTATTTCAATATCAGATCTAATCCTGGTGGGTTTGGAAACGCGCGTGAATCCTAAAAGGTCATTAATGATCCTGGAACTCCTGTCAATTTCCTTATCCATAATATCAAGAAATTGTGGTACCTTTTCGTCTATGTCCGGCATTACTTCTCTGGATAATTTCCTTTTCAAAAGAAAAACGGCATTCTTTATGGCACTCAGTGGATTTCTTAACTCATGGCTTACCCCGGAAGCTAATGTACCTACAGCGGCTAATTTCTCTGTCCTTACTAATTGTTCTTGTGTGTCTTTCAACTGCTCGTTTCTCTGTACTAACTCATCATTAATTGATGATAGCTTTTTGTTCAAGTCTTTTAACTCAATCATGACGCCTTCTTTTTCATCTATGAGTTGTTTTAAGCCTTTTGTCATCTGATTAAATCTAGATGCGAGCAATCCTATTTCATCCTTTGAACTTATTTCAACTTTCTGGCTCAGGTCTCCGGACGCCACCTTGTCAGTTATTTCTACAAGATATTCAACAGGCTTTACAATACTACCTGCTATGAAATATGAAATTCCTATGCCGACCGATATAACAACAAACCCCAGTGGTAGAATGCTGGTCCACAAAATCGTTTGCATTTTCTTATTAATCCGTTCAGGAGTCAAACCGATTTGAATGGTCCCCAGGAGTTTTTCTTCGTTCTCATTATTATCCTCATCAGGACCAAAAACCTGTGTGGCAAATTCTTCTTCAGCTATTGTACGTTTTTCATAAATTGGCACAATAAAATTATAGAATTGCTCACCATTATCTGCAAAGAGAATATTAAAAACAGGATCAGTGATACCTTCAATATTCTTGTGTACAGGTATTTTATCAACTTCTGTCTTAATCCATGGTTCCTTTTCTTCAAGCAGTACATTCTCCTGAGCCAGCAATACACGCCAATATGCCAATTCACGTTCTATGTCAAGGTTGCGTAACCTCCTGATCGGTTCTTCAAAGAATGCCTTTTGTGCGACACTCATGGAGTCTTTGACCTCTCCATCCTGCGCAAGTTGAGTTATTAAGGAATAACCGCGTTTCTTGAGTTCTTCTTCAAGCAGTTTCTTGGTTTGGGTGGAAAAAAACCAGATACTGGCGATACCTATGGATGTAATTAATAAACTGGTGAACAAAATAAATTTGAATCTTATTCCAATCTTAAACATTTTATTTTCCGATATTGAAAAGTTTATGGATATACAATTATGTGTGGTTCTCCCAGAATTGCTTCCAATTTTAATCCAAGTTTCTCTGCAGTGTCTGCATTTATGGCTAACTTAAAGCTGTCCGGATTGACTGTGCCGAGTGATTCAGAAGATGGACTTTCTAATATTTCTCCGGCTAATTGGGCAGCTTGTCTTCCAACGCATTTATAATCTGAGAACACGGCCGCTAATGCACCTGTCTTCACGAAAGCATCTGATGTACAAAGCAAAGGGATTTTGTTTTCGAGCGCTGTGGATTTAATAAGATCAAAAGATTTCTTAGTTAACACTGTGCTATCAGGTAGTAACCACAGGGCATCAATTCTGCCGGTAAGGCCTTCCATGGCTTCAGATACCTCTTTTGAAGAATTAATCTCATATTTAACTAAATTCATACCGATATCCTTTGCCTTTTGCTCCGCGCTTACTACAATGTTTCCTGTTTTAGAAGGATCATAAATTACGCCTATATTCTTAAGCGGACCCAGGATGGCTTGATGCCCTTTCAATTGTTTTTCAATCGAGATTTCGGCCGCAATGCCAGTTATGTTGGCTCCGGTAAGCTGAAACCGTTCATGGTTAATTACCATGCAGAAAACTATAGGGATATTCTTGATTTCCTCTTTCGCTATGGTTGTAGCCAGAATTCCTATTGTCAGAATAATATCCGGGTTTTCTTTCCTTACGTTGCGTATTATTTTATGTCCAACCTTCATCTTGCCCTTCAGATCGTAAATGGATTTTATGGTGATATCGTTTTGCATACATTCGGCTTCAAATCCATTTATAACTTCGTTATATGCGGAGAGGTTCTGGCTCTTAATCACTATCGCAATCTTTTCGGCATAAGCACAGTAAGTGCTGTGGAAAAGTATCCAGAGGATAAAAACAAGAATGGAATATATGCGTGTTCTATTAATCATCTCTCAAAATTAGAATAGCAACTTAATCAAATATGACCTTGCTAAAGATCGCGAATGTCTTTCTGTAACCTGTTTATTCATTCCGTGCAAATAAATTTGCTAAATTAAAAAATGTGAAACATAACAACATGAACAATACAAAATAAAGGATTTTATCATTTAAAATGATCGATTATTATCTCAGTAATTTTATGTAAGTTTTTTCTTTCATCCAGGTTGTGACCGGCTCCATTTAATATTGTAAGTTTTGAGTTAACATCATATTTATTTAACAATTCATGAAAGCTTTTTGAATAGCACCATGATATTATATTGTCTTTGTCTCCATGGACTATATGTAATTTATTAGATTTTTCTTTTAATTTCTTTGCAAGCTCGTCTAAATTAGAATCTCTCCATTCACTGTATAAGGAATAAGGTGCATGGCAACCATATCTGCTGATTTCTCCCCAATATTTCCAAATTGTTAAAAAGAATTTACCGATCTCTTTCTCAAGCATATCTTGATAATAAATTACAGGATACTTTAGCAAAATCTTCATATTGTTATATTCTGTAGAAGCAACTACTGCCGGTAGACCGGAACTGCTTCTGCCAACAAGACCCATGTCGTCTATTTTAAATCCATGCGATCCCGCATATTCAACCATACGGTGAAACCTCTCTGCCATCTTATTAACAGAATCAATATGATTGTTATTTTGAATATCGAAATTTATAATAGAAAAATTATATGGTTCTAAAATATTCGCGAGATTTACATTCACTCCTTTTTGCCGTTCCGGTGTGCCACCAGAACCAATAATTAGAATTTTATTCGCTTTACTGGCTTTATAAAATTCAAAATCAATTTCCTTGTAATTGCCGCTTTCTATTTTGCCTTTCTCCATTATCCCCCTTTTCTTTCTGTTAAATATAGTCTTTGGATGTAACATAGTAGGAACACTCAGTTTGTTATAGTAAAAACTATATGTAATTAACAAAAAGAATGCCAATAAGGAGTAGAGAATTTGATTGTATTTAAAAAACCTATAACCGTTTAAGTTCTGGTTAGATCAAAGCTTAGACAACTCTTTATTATTTGTAATCCTGGACAATTGAATAGCAAGTGTGCCATGGCGCAAAAGTGTGACATTGCAGAAATGTGTCATGGCGCACTTTATAAAGGCAAGGTAATAGTTCAAGACCCTGTCCGGTTCTTGCTTTGATGGTGGTGGATTTATCTTGTATGACTGCATTAGGGATAATTATCGTGGATATGGGTCTGTTATTCTAAATACTATTATCTATAAAAATTATAATCTTTGGATATAACACTACATGGGGAAATAGGCTTTGTGATCACAGTATAAAATATGCACGGTTGAATAGTCTTTAATAGTCAATCAAAATTGGTATCGCAATTCAACAATGAAGGATCTTCCCGGTTGAGGATAATCGGTAGGAACTGTATCTATTGGGGAGGGGTCTTCATAACTTTTATCAAAGAGATTAAAGACTGAGCTTTTAATCTCAAAATTGTCCATGAAATTTTTTGTAATGACTGTTAGATTTACGAGTGCATAAGAGGGAATTTTGCGTCTGGTATCACCATTTTCCCTCGGCCTTGGCCCGCTTATGAGGGTATTTACATTGGCATTGGCATACTTCCAGAACCCAACATTTACACCAAGATTTGCTTTATGTACAGGGACATCAGGCAGCCGGTTTCTATTCCTTGTTTCTTCACCCTTTTGAAAAGCGTAATTGGCAAAAGCATAATTGTCATTTCCATAGTCTGCTTTTAGTTCGGCTTCAACACCCAGTACCCTTGCCCCCCCGCTGTTCACAAATTTGTCAGGACTTAGTGTTTTGTCTAATATAATCCGGTCTCTTATTCGGTTATAAAAATAATTTATGTTACCCCTTATGTGTTTGGTGAAATTATAACCCAGGCCGAACTCAAAGGTATTTATCTTTTCCGGATCAAGGTTGGGATCACCTTCCCTTGAGCCGTTATTTGTGAGGAATAACTCCTGGAAATTCGGTGCTCTGAAGGCAGTTGCTAAAAGGAGTTTCAGATGTGCATCCTCTATAAATCGCCATATAAGACCAAACCTCGGATTGGTTGTTCCTTCGAATCTCGTGAACCGGTCATGCCTCACGCCAACCGTTAAATCAATGTCTTTTGTAATATTCCATTCATCCTGAAGATAGAAAGCCATTATATGTCTCGTTGCTTTTCTGGTAAATGGAAGGTCTTTTGAAAAATCCTGAGGTGAAGCGAGTGGTGCATTTGTTATGGGATGAAAAGTGAACTCGGTTGATTTTATGTCGTGCTGGTGTATCCACTCGTACTGGAAACCAAAAGTTAATTCATTCCCTTTAAACAAGTTATAATTGAATTGATTTTCAAAGCCAATAGTCCTCTGTTTATGTCGCACTTGCCCCTGTAAACCGTCAGGAAAGCCAGTAACACCATCAGGACGCCGCTCAAGAAAAGGATTATAGTTAAACTGGTCATAATACAATCTGGGTAATATATTTAGTTTCTCTCCCAGGGCTAATTTATAAGTAAGTTCGGTAAACATTTGAGTGCTTCTTATCATCGAATCATTACCAAGGGCATTAGCAACACCTATATAATCTTCTCTCCTTTTTTTCGTATATTTACTCTTGATTTCCAGGTTATTATAGGACAGCTTTAAATTCAGATCTGTCTTTTCCCTCCTGTTGTGAGACCTTCCCGGGCTTTGAGAGCCAGGTGTACCGAAAATAATATCTTGTTCAACCTTTTCGCTATGACCGTTTGTATCGAAATAATCAAAAAAACCGGATACCGCCAGGTCTCCGTACTCTTTACCGAATAGCATATTATAATTCTGAGTATCAAATGCTCCACCACTCGTTGTCAATTGAAAGCCGTCAATATCATCCGTATCCTTTGTAATAACGTTAACAACTGCGAGGAACGCGTTCTGGCCGTACAGTGCTGAACCGGGACCCCTGATGATCTCTATCCTTTTTATGTTTTCAACCACAAGATCGTCATACTGCCACGAAATCCCACCACTGTGTGGTTCATTAATGGAATGTCCATCTATCAAGACCTTTACTTTCTGTGAGTTAGTATCCAGGATACCTCTTACGGCAATCTCTCTCTCTCCTGTTTCGGACCAGATGATATCAAAACCGGGTACTATGTCTAAAGCTTCCGTTAACGTCCTGAAGCCCATTTGTTTAATTTGTTTGGCCGTAATCACACTCATTATTGCCGGAGATTTAGAAACTGTTCTGGGCCTTTTTAAGGCACTGACAACTGTTTGTTCTTCCGTGAAGATTGCGAACATGTCTTCAATGCCTGTTTCTTCATCCTGAGCAAGTGAATCTCCGGAAGTATACAGCATGAGGTTCAACAACAGAATTGAGATTAAGATGTGCTTTAGTATGGTTCTCAAAAGGGCATGCATTTATTTGCCATCCTTTTTTTCTATCTTCATTTGGATAATTTAGGTGATACGATATGTAATTAACTATATATTACACTTTTAAGTCAAGAGAATTTTCAATTTAGTACCATTTGTATTTTCATGTAAACGACACAACCTGAAGCTTGCGGCTACTTACCCGAATGAACCGGTCGATACGATTAGGTATCATTTTCTTAAATTGGGGAATAGTATACCATAAAATATTTTCAGGAAATGTTATATGTAGGCAAAAGAGTGGTCAGGATTTATAGCCTTATTAAATTCAAGTGCAAAGGTTATTTATTTACCTGGGCAACTTTTTGAGTAACAAGCAGATCTTCAGCGAGCTCCTCTGCCAGATAACCGGCTTTGTCAGTAACCATTGTGGGCTTAAAATAGTCTTCATAACGCGGGTCTACACGAAATGCCGGTTTATAAGCGTCATCAAGCGGTTCCCTTGTACTGATATATGTATGCTGTCTGGTTCGTTTGCGTTGAGATCTGATCCCGCCGCAGGAGGTTACAAGTCTCTCCGCGCATAGCAGTAAACTGCTGTTCAAGGCAACCAGCATCTTAAAGGTAGAAAGCTTTGATCTATACCGCTTATAGAAACCCAGTGAATGTTTCAACACACGTGATCGATAACCTGAAAAACTATGAATGCTACGTAAAAAGTCAGCTACTTCGTCGATGGGATCCAATGGCCGCAGCGCCAGTGTAGCGCTGTCCAGATCTCGCAACTTTGTCTCAGGAAGAATATTCCCTTTGGCCAGGCTCTCATTAAAGAGAGGTGTGCCCAGGATTGGGATAGGCTGTACCAGGTATCCCGGTAGTGTGATATCAGGTGTTCCGGTAACAAAATCGAGTTCCTGGCGAAGCTCAGCGATGCTGCGTGTGGTGACGTCCAGAATGAGCCCGTAGTGAAAGACGACACCGGCATCCAGGGTTTTGCGGATTAGTTCTACTTGCGGGAGGCGTGCATTTTGAACCTTGTTTTTGCTGAGCCATTGTGTGTCAAAGGCTTCAATTCCTGTGAAAAGCCCGAAACAGCCGGCATCGTTAACCAGCTTCAGGTTTTCGTCATTATAGAAAAAATCATTAGTGACTAATGCCGCCCAATCGCGAAAGTAACCTGCATTCCTCATTTCCTTGATGAGTTCCAGTCGTTCCAGGAAGAACTTTCTGTCGCTGCCATAAAAATTGTTGTCGAGGAAAAGAATATGCTTCTTCTTTCCCATGGCAATGAATTGTTTTCGAATATACTCAAGGTCATATTTTTGATAGCTTGTTCCCTCACCCGTCAATACACAAAAGGGGCAGCGAAAGTTGCAATTTCGACTGGTTTCGACGTAACCGATTCTTCGAGACTTAGTCCAGTAGGAGAGGTCATATCTTGGCAACATCTCTCGTGCGACGTAGTCTTTGCCGAAGGCGTCTTCAATAACTTCGTTCATCTCTTCTATGTCGCCGCAACAGGCGTAATCAAAAAATCTTCGAGAGTAATTGGGAATTGCACGGACAGCAGAGCCCCCGGCAACAACAATGACGTTTGCGTTTTTCGTGCGCGCATAGGCGGTAAGATGTAACATTCTATCAAATGCGGAAGTTAGACCTGTCAGGACCAGCATATCCGGCCAGGAGAAGAGATGTTCGTCCTCAAGGGGTCCGCTATACTGCTCGTTGTACATGCGTATATCACAAAGCTCTTCAGAGAAAGCACCCGCAAGATAAACAGGCGCCATAGCCTGTGGCGCCTTGAAAGGACGGGGAACAGGCAGACGGGTATAGTCGAAATAGCAATTAACTATGAGAATGCGCTTCCGGTTATGAATACGCCTCCTGGATAGTTTTGAAGCTGTTAAATGACTCAAATGATCCTCCCTCTCCCTTGAGCAAATAGTTAGTGTGAAAGAAACCAGTTTATTTTATTAGCGATTATGCAGTGCCTTATTGATTAAATAAAAACGCTTCAGGATTTTTAGAGCAGAAATTTTCTTTAAGGGACTGTAGATATTGTGTTGTCTTAAAATCGGTCAAATATTTATTATAGGAGTCTGTCCAAATAAGGCTGATCAGGAAATCCGATCCAAAAAGGATTCTGTTTTTCAATTCATGATTGGCGCTCTCTTTTTCCTCTATCAGGTCTTCAAGATGTTTACACTCTTTATCGCTAAGTGAAAGGCACGAAAAATCTGCATATACATTCGGGTACTCTGACATCAGCTCAATTATTGTATCTCTCCACCGTGTTCGTGGGAAAAGCCATAAACGTTTACTTTGGTATCCAAAATGTCCAAAATTGATTTTAAGTTCGGGATATTCTTTCAGGACTTCTTTCCACTTCATTCCCGGCGCTGTATAATTATCAGCGTTTTTGTCAACTCTGAATCCGCCATTACTGCAGTGTGTTGTTATTGGTATGCCTTTATCAATACAATAATTATATAAGGTTATGACCTTATCCTTTTCTTCACCATCATCTGGCCATGGATCAAAGCCAAGAGGAGGATAGACCTTGATACCAGCAAAGAAATTGCTGCTGAATCCTGCTTCATCTATGTCTCCATTGAATTCACCCATATTTTCATACAAAGGTTGTTGCTTGCCCTTATAATCTTTAAAATACTTATCCAACATTCTTTTCAACTTGAATTCGGTGTAATTTATTGTATTGAGTCCTAGAAAAGGGTAGATTTCATAGAGTTTATTATCCTTACCACCTTCTTTATCTTCATAACTCTTCAATTTGCCATCCTTTAGAACCAGTTTATTCTCACAATAAAATTTGATTCCATTAAACACATCAATTACCTGTGATCTAATTGGCTTTCTGGGTGGTATGTTATAAAAAATGCCAGGTTGTTCAATGTTTCTATAGCCATAATCCATTATCAAAGGAGTCAGAACAATCTTATTAAATGTTACATTACCAATTTTAAACGTATTATCTGGAGAAACGACTTTAGGGTCTACGTTTCTTAAGAAGTATTCTGTTAAAAGAAAATAGTTGCCTAAATCATTCTCCAGAAGTGATAATAAGTTTTTAAATTTCATACTTGTGTCAGGGTTGATTTTATTATAAAGCCATACTAGAGGGCCTGCCGGAAGTAATAGTTTAATCTTGAAACGTTTTAGAAAAACCAAAACGTTTAGATGACTCCAGTTAAATGCATGACAATGAACGTCGTAAAATTTCCTTGTTTCAGTTTTTTTGACATTTTCACGGTCTTTGTCGTTTTCAATTCCCATTATACACCTCCTTCTCAACCTTTATAATTTATGATGAAAACTTAAACCATGGTGGTAACTTTTTATCTTTACTTGCCAGAAAATTAATATGATTAAATAACGGTCCACTTGTGGGGTTATTGAGACCTAAAAATTTTACAGCATTACCTTTTAACAGACGTGTAATCAGGCTCTTCTTAATTCCCTGCTTTTTTGCATGGTCGCTGAATATTTTCAGATGTTCACTCTCAGAACACAATATCCTGAGTGGCCACCAGTCAGTTCCATAAAGGATTTTGTTCCAGATTTTATTATTTTCTGAATATTTCTTTAATCGTTTGAAATAAGGACCAGGCTTTTTGAGCATGGCCTCGATGTAGGCAAGGTCTGCATAGACATTATCATACTTTTTCAAATAGCCCTCAATAGTCTCGCGCCATTTTCTTTCAATATTAATTTGAGCCTTATCTTTACGTTTAAAGATTAATCCTTTCGTAGCAAAAATATCACCACCAAAATGTGCAAGGTTTAATTTAAGGCGTTTATATTTTTCCAGTACAGGTTTCCAGTGTGTCGGATTCGCCATTTTCCAGTAATATTTATTTTTTTCAGGTTTTTTCTTTTGGCCTTTCTTTTTGGGTACTGGTTCGTCTGAATAAAAACCACCATGAAGACAGTGGGTAGTGATAGGTATTCCATTATCTTCATAGTACGCATATAGAGGATGAAGACGAGGATCATTTGGGAGGTAGCCCAGTGGAGGGTAAATTTTAACTCCCCAAAATCCTTGTGTTTCAAGTGCGTTGGTTATATATTTTATGCCATGAGGGTCATTGGTCTTCTTCTTCCTCTCCTTCTCCTTCTTCTTGTTAGCTTCGATCCTTCGAGGATCTGCAGCAATGAAAGGTAAAAACCTTCCCGGATGTTTCAACACTGCAGCTGTCATCTCTTTTTTTTGTCGAGCAAAGTCCTTTTTTGGTAACTGGTCTGCATCTGAGTGATCTTTAACGGCATATTCAGTGTCCATCATTAATAGTGTAAAGACCAACTGTATATTCTTGTCCTTAAATTTACTTTCCTTTAAAAGCGCTTCTGCTGTTTCCCTGGTATTGCTCATTTTACATAACGTTATGAACTTTCTAAGTCGATCAAGTGGATCATTATCATCGAACCAATTGTGAAAATACCTTAATATCTTTTTTATAGGATTCAGGTCTATGTCCTTTGTAAATCTGCCAGTAAGCTCTGTGGCAATACAATCATGATTAAAAATGTGACAGTGGTTGTCTATTATTATCTCCTTTTTAGATGCCTTGCTCATATTTCCTCCATTTAAATATTGTTGGAAAAATAAGGTGATTCTGGATAGATCACGCTTGCAGTCCGGGCAGATATAGACAAAAATCGGCGAATAATTAGTTTAGAATCCTTTAAGACATAACCACAAAGATAATCAAACTTTATTCTGAAGTAATTGGTGAGATTAATGATTGGTATAACACAAATAAACCCTCTTGGTTTTATCTTGTGAATATTCAATAGTATGCCTTCTTGACAGTGCCTGAATCAGGAAAGAAATAAAAGATTTATCGAATACGCTATTACGATAACTTTCCGTCAATTTGCGGAAAAAACAGAATTAACATTGGGAAGTATTCATAACTAAATGATTAAATATAAGCGAAGCCGTAATCCCGTTTGATACGAATTAGGCGTTTTCTTATTCAAACATAAAGTCTTTATTTTCTAAACATGGTAGGAATACTCTATATAGGAAGTATTTTCCTGTTTGTCAACTATCTTTCAGGTTATTCATATTTATCGTTAAAGTTGTAACGGTCAAATTGTGACACATGTTCTCAGCTAACACGTTAGTAATATTAGAGGATTTCTTTTTCATATTAATATTAACAAAATATGTGCCATAGGAAATGAGAAGTAATTTTTTTTTTAATATAATTAGATATTGTAATGTCTAACTTATTTTTAATTCAGGGGTTATGTTATTATCTAAGCGTCTTTTCTGCTGTATTTAATAGATGAAAAAAGGAAATCAAATTGGGACAAAAAGTGCGTTACGTTACAGAAGTGTGTCATGCCACAGAAGTGTGGCATCGGAAAAGTGTGCTATGACACACTTCTTATAGTATCCAAAGTCCTTCGGCCTGCAGTTGGAATTGGTAAAGATGTGTGGTCAGTTACCGAGTTGTCTATTTAAAGATTTGGTTGCTCTTTAAATAATTTTACAGTTCTGTATCTGATGAGGCTTGCCCTTAAATTTGTGTATAGAAATTTCAATGTTGTAACAAAATGTAGGGGCGTATAATTATACGCCCCCCTACGCAACGACAAAAAGTTGCCGAAGGCCTAACTTGTATACCAGAATTGTTTAAAATATTTCTATACAAGGTATTAATATAGTCTTATAAGGCCACTGATTATATCTTTTAAACCCGGTTTACTTATCTCCTGAAGTTCGTACTTTGCTCTCACAATGGGTTTGTTTATCTTGATTATCTTGCCTAAATCTATTGGAGTGCCAATTATAACTGTATCACAATCTGCTTTATTGATAGTCTCTTCAAGTTCAAGGACTTGTTTCCTGCCATAACCCATAGCGGGGAGAAGATTATCAATACCTGGATATTTTTTGAAAGTCTCTTTTATACTTCCAACGGCAAAAGGTCTTGGGTCAACAAGTATGGATGAACCATACTTCCTGGCTGCCATGACTGCGGCGCCATAAGTCATACCTCCATGAGTTACTGTCGGTCCGTCTTCCACGGCAAGGACTCTGCGGCCTTTTATTCTCTCCAGATTTTCAACCGTAATATGCAGAGACGCATCAATTACAGAAGCCTTTGGATTTGTTTTCTTAATATTATCTTTAACCTTGATTATATTTTCAGCATCAGCAAATTCTTCTTTGCTTATAATTACTATATCTGCGAGTATCAGGTTAGTTTCGCCGGGATAAAATGTTACTTCATGTCCCGGCCTGTGGGGGTCTACAAGGGTTATGTGGACGTCGGGTTTATAAAATGGTAAATCATTATTGCCTCCATCCCATATAATAATGTCGGCTTCGCCTTCTGCCTTTCTTAATATGGCTTCATAATCAACACCTGCATAGACGATAGTTCCCTGTTCAATATGAGGTTCATATTCCTCCATCTCTTCAATAGTGCAGTCGTGCAGGTCAAGGTCTTCATAAGTTTCAAATCGCTGTACTTTCTGTTTTACCAGGTCTCCATAAGGCATGGGATGACGGATGGCTACAACCTTCTTTCCTGCTTCTTTTAATATCTGGCATATCCTTCTTGTGGCAGCGCTCTTTCCACATCCGGTCCTGACTGCACAGACAGCAATGACCGGCGCCTTGCTCTTGAGCATCGTTTGCTCAGCACCCATGATAATAAAATTGGCACCGGCAGCCTGAACCTCACTGGCCTTATGCATAACGTATTCGTGGGATACATCGCTATAGGAGAAAACCACTTCGTCAATCCTGTGGTCCTTGATAAGTTTCGTTAACTCTTTTTCGTCGTAAATGGGAATACCATCAGGGTATAGCTTGCCGGCAAGTTCAGATGGGTATTTCCTGTCATCAATGTTGGGGATCTGGGTTGCTGTGAAGGCTACAACTTCATAGTCTTCGTTATCCTTATAGAAGACATTGAAATTGTGGAAGTCTCTTCCTGCCGCACCCATTATTACGGTTTTTCTTTTCTTCATATTTATTTCAGTTTAAAAATAAGTTAATCGATGTATTCTTTCCTTTATTAAGTAGTATCGTTATTCGTTTTGTGCTATGCGTCACAGCTTAAAACTACTATAGTGTTAAACAAATATCAATAGAAAACAGCTTCGTTTGTTGTATCTTCAAAATCTCCTTGCCTTGATTCTGTATTGGGAATACAATCGGTTTTTGCAAAGGAATATTCTCCGAGAAAGTTGCTGCCTCGCATATGTTTTTTCAACATAATGATATATAGTGGTATAATGTTAAGGTTATCCGTGTTATGTTTCCTGGTTTTTTCATACTTGCTGATTTATATGCATACTTCAACTGCAGAACAAGTAAAACTTGATATTAAGGAACACCGCCTGGAAAATGGCTTGAGGCTGCTTATGCACCAGGACCATTCATCACCCATCATAAGTTTCCAGGTATGGTATGACGTAGGTTCCAGGAATGAGAGACCGGGCATAACGGGCATTTCACACCTGTTTGAACACATGATGTTCAAGGGGTCAAGAAACGTAGAGCCTGAGGAGCACAGCCGTATTATTCAGAGGAATGGTGGTACGGATAATGCCTTCACCACTGAGGATATGACCGCTTATTTTGAAAATCTTCCCAGCTCCCAGCTTGAATTAGCAGTAAAACTGGAGGCAGACAGGATGGCCCACCTTCGGCTTACGGCTGAGACCCTGGAGTCTGAAAGGCAGGTGGTGAAGGAGGAGAGGCGCATGCGGGTTGATAATTCACTTTCTGGCAAACTGAATGAGGGCCTTTACTCTGCTACATTTACCAGACACCCGTATCGATGGCCGGTAATAGGGTGGATGTCCGATATAGATGCCATAACTCTGGATGACTGCAACTCTTTTTACAGTACACACTATGCACCAGATAATTCTACCGTCATAATACTTGGAGACATAGATTTTGATGAAACCGTATCCATGGTGGAGAAGTATTTTGGACATATACCTTCTGCAGAGCGTCAGGATGAGTTGATCCCAATGGAGGAACCGCAAAATCAGGAACGGCATAAAGACCTTTATGTTGATACCCGGTTTCCCTGGCTTGCTGTTGCCTATCACATACCTGAAGCAGCCCATGATGACATTCCGGTACTGGAACTTATTGAAAATATACTTACGGAAGGACGCAGTTCCAGACTCTACAGGAAGATCATATATGAAGACCAGTCTGCCCTGTCCGTTTTCGCATCTGTTGACAAGTACAAAGACCCGGGGTTATTTGTCATTACGGTCAGAAGCATAAAGCAGGGGCATACTCCTGATGAAGTTGCATCCGTGATTAATGAAAGTCTGGAACAACTCAAGACTGAAAAAGTAACAGAGCGTGAACTTGAGAAGGCTAGAAATCAAATGGAAACAAACCTGGTCTTTGGTCTCCAGACCAACTTTGTCAGAGGTATCCGGTTGGGGTTTAGTCTGGCAAGAACTGGTGATCCGCTGGGATTTTTTAAGAATCTGGAAAAATACAGACATACAACTACAGGAGAAATACAAAAGGTAGCAAGGAAATATTTTACACCTGAGAATCGAACCATAGTGAGGTTGCTTCCTAAGGGGGAGAAACCAGAAACAGTTAAGAGTACGTCTCAGTAAAATAGATGAATCATTTCATGTTGTGGATAGCAGGTATGGGTGGCATGGACAAACTTGTTTGTCCGTATAAAATCGGCAGTAAGCAATAAGCGAGAATCTGTCTTAAAATTATGGCAAAGATTATTAATTCTTATTTCTGTCGCTATGTGCTCCCAATTATTTTGATTCCATTCTCAATCCTTGTTAACTATAGATACCTGCAGGGTGCAGGAATGGATGAAGGAAACGTAGTATCTATGAAATACCAGAAGGCAAAACTTGATAACGGATTAAGAATAATCATGGTAGAACACCATGAATTACCTGTTGTGGCTATAGATCTGCTGGTGAAGGCCGGCTCTGCACATGACCCGCAGGAGAAGTCCGGTCTTGCACATATAGCTGCACAACTCCTCCGTGAAGGCACGCGTTCAAAAGATTCTCTGGAGATATCTGAGGAGATAGACTTCATAGGCGGCTCACTGAGTTTGGATTGTGGATATGACTCAACGTCAATTACAACTACGGCACTTGTAAAGCATTTTAAGACTATACTTGACCTGGTTTCTGAAGTTGCAAGGTTTCCTGCATTTCAATCAAAAGACATGGAATTTCACAGGGATAAGGCCATAACATCTGTTCTAAGAGAGAAGGATGATAAGGCGTCCATAGCCGGCAGGCATTTCAGTGAGATGCTCTACGGTGATCATCCTTATGCTCATCCTCCCATTGGAACTGTGGAAGGTCTTAAGGAGATTTCGAAAAATGAAATCATACATTTTCACAAGACTAATTATCTTCCCAACAATTCTATACTTACAGTAGTTGGTGACATAGATCCTGCAAACACACTTGCTGCCATTAAAGAAACCTTTGGTGATTGGAAAAAAGGTAAGATTCAGGAATTAATATTACCGCCTATACCAGAAATAAACGGTTATAAGATAAGGATTATAGATAAGCCGGATTTGACACAGACAGAAATACTCCTGGGGCATCCGGGTATTACCCGCAATGATCCTGATTATTTCCAGGTTATGTTAATGAACTATATTCTTGGCAGGGGGCCTGTGTCAAGGCTTTATACCAGGATAAGGGTGGAGAAGGGTCTTACTTATGGCGCCAACAGTCGATTTGCGATGAGAAAATTACAGGGTCCATTTTATATAAGAACTTACAGCAAGAATGAAACTGCAATTGAGACTCTCAGGCTGGTTCTGGATGAGTTGAAGAATCTGACGTCAAACGGTGTGACAAAGGAAGAATTAGACAGTGCCAAATCATATTTCGTTGGACACTTCCCCTTGAGTATGGAGACACCTGCCCAGATAGCCGCCAAGATAATAGATCAGGAATTTTACGGCCTGCCCGAGGATTATCTGGATAAATATCTGGATAATATCAAGGCTGTTTCCATGGAAGGCATTGATCGTGCAATAAAGAGGGTACTTGATCCCGGTAATATCGTAATCACCCTCGTAAGCAGGGCAGAAGACATCATGGAGGAAGCGAAGGGATTAGGAGAGGTGGACTTAAAGGGGCTGTAAATAGTGTAGGTTTTAGTGATAAGCACTTAATTGATTCTCGAGTATTTAGAGAGGAGATAAAATGGCAGGACAAAAATCAACTAACATCAAATGGCATCACGGCAAGATTACAAAAGAAAACAGGGTGAAATTACTGAATCAGAAGGGTGTAACCATATGGCTTACGGGCCTGTCAGGTTCAGGGAAGTCAACAATAGCTGTTGAGCTTGAACATGCCCTCATTGAAAACAGGCATCAGGCATACATACTCGATGGTGACAACATACGTCATGGCCTGAATAAAAACCTTGGCTTTTCGCCTGAAGACCGTACTGAGAACATCCGCCGGATTGGTGAAGTTGCAAAATTGTTTACGGATACAGGCATAATAACAATTACTGCCTTTGTCTCTCCGTATAGAGAAGACCGGGATGCTGTCAGAAAATTGCTGAATGATGGTGAATTTATAGAGGTATATGTTAAATGCCCTCTGGGTGTTTGTGAGGAGCGAGATACAAAAGGATTATACAAAAAGGCACGTACCGGCGAGGTGAAGGACTTTACCGGTATTTCAGCACCGTATGAAGAGCCTCTTAATCCTGAACTTACTATTGATTCATCAAGGCTGACGGTTGAGGAATCAACAAGGGCAGTATTAAATTATCTTGAGGAAAAAGGATATGTTAAGTTTTAGACGAGGACTAAGAAATAAAATGGAAATAAAAATGTTATTTTGAAATAGGAGAAGTTTGTATGAAGATTTCCAGGGGCAGTATTAGATTAATCATAGTTATTTTGTTTTTTTCACTATCCTGCACCACTGTACCAATTACAGGCAGGCCGCAGTTTAGTATACTTCCAGATTATGCAATGCTCTCCATGAGTCTTCAACAGTATGATGAATTCCTTAAAACCAATAAAATCAGCCGTAACCAGGAACAGACTCAAATGGTCAAAAAGGTTGGCAGAAAGATTCAAATGGCAGTGGAACAATATTTTACAGATAATAATATGTCTCATGAATTAAGAGATTACAAGTGGGAATTCAATCTTATTGAAAGTGAAGAAAGGAATGCATGGGCTATGCCGGGAGGGAAAGTTGTCGTTTATGAGGGAATTTTGCCGATTACTAAAGATGAGGCGGGCCTGGCAGTAGTTGTGGGGCATGAAATAGCGCATGCGATTGCCAAACATGGTAACGAGAGAATGAGTCAGGGTTTAATTGCACAAATGGGTGGGATGGCACTTTTAAAAGCCCTGGAAGAGAAACCTGAAAAAACCAGGCAACTCTGGATGACGGTCTTTGGTGTTGGCGCTCAATATGGAGTCATGCTTCCTTTCAGTCGTCTCCAGGAATCTGAAGCAGACCACCTTGGTTTAGTGTTTATGGCTATAGCCGGTTACGACCCAAATGAGGCCGTAGAGGTTTGGAAAAGAATGGTACAAACGAAAGATGGTCAGGCACCGCCAGAATTTTTGAGCACACATCCTTCCGACGAAACCAGGATAAGGAAAATCAAAGAAACAATACCGGAAGCGAAACGGTATTTATGAAGAAGGTATTCAGCTTCTCAGATAAAAGAAAACCTGCAAACCTTGAAACTGGGAATTAAGCTGGATTTGTCTCTCGCTGTACATAAGCCCTCACAAGTTTTGCCTCATCATAGCTTACGGTGCCTTTGGAATGTTCAACAACAGGTCCTGTATTCCACGTCTTGAGGGTCAGGAACAGTTCCTCGATTGTGTTTCGCTTTGCGGGATCAACGAGACGGTCTATTTCGATATCACGGCCATCCCTTATCAGGTTTTCAAGATGTCCTGTGATAGTAGATACTGCAAGATTGCGTTCTTTTGCAATTTCCTTAATTGAAAGCCCTTTATTGAAAAGGTCATAGGTCTTTTCGATGGTTCCCGCTTTTGCCTTTTGTGGTGACGTGCTGGCAGGTATGGTAACGGGCTTTCTATCAGGGATTGAAATGTTGGGATTTTCATCAAGATGCGCCCTTATCTCCTCTGTAAAATCTGTGCCGTATCTCTCAAGTTTAGTGTCCCCTACACCGCTGATGGTTTTCATGTCAGTTAACGTTGCGGGATAGTAAATGCACATTTCATGAAGGGTCATGTCAGAAAATATTATGTAAGGAGGGACCCTGTGCTCTTCAGCAAGTTTCTTTCGAAGAACACGAAGCCTGTCAAAAAGGGCTTCATCATAAGGCTCAAATCCACTGACTTTGAATGCTTTAGGTTTTTTCCTAATCTCTTCTCTTTTTAATCCATCGATTATTTCTTTGCCGTAGAGTATATCTGTACCTTTTTTTGTCATTAATAACACCGGGTACTGGCCGCCGTCCTGTACGATGGCATCCTGTGCCAGGAGCTCGTTAATAATGAATTGCCAGTGTTTCTTCTCTTTGTGCCTGCCTGCGCCGTAGGTCTTGATCTCGTTATGTTGAAGTTCACGAATACGCTTTGTATCAGCGCCGGCTACTATATCAATAATATGCCTGATCCCAAAACTTTGATAGGTCCTTGATATAGCCGACATCACTATCTGTGCATCAGTCGTAATATCAACCTTCTCAATATTACCTGTGCAGATGTCACATGCTCCGCAATTCTCATTAGGATAATTTTCACCAAAATATTCAAGAAGCTGTCTGCGTCTGCATACATTATGAGAAGCATACTTGACCGATTTATTCAGCTTTTCCATGGAGATTGACCGCTCATTTTCGTTGGGCATCTGATCTATGAAATACCTGATTTTAGGGATATCCTGTCTGCCGAAGAAGAGGAGGCAATTAGCAGGCTCTCCATCGCGCCCTGAACGCCCTGTTTCCTGATAATACCCTTCTATATTTTTTGGTAGATCGGCATGAATTACAAAGCGAACATTTGACTTATCTATCCCCATTCCAAATGCAATTGTAGCCACAATTACAGTAACCTTGTCACGGCTGAACGCCTCCTGGTTTCTCTTGCGTTCTTCCGCAGCTAATCCGGCATGATACGGCAGAGCGCTGATGCCTTGATCTACCAGAAACTCAGCTAACCTGAAAACCGAGTCGCGTGTAGTACGATAAATTATGCCCGGTTCATTCTTATGCTCTTTGAGAAACTCCAGTATTTGTGATTTTAATTCAATCTTACTTTTTACCTGATAAAAGAGGTTCTGGCGATTAAATGATGCACGGATTACATATGGAGACCTCAGGCCGATCTTGTTGATAATATCTCCCTGTACCCTTGGTGTGGCTGTTGCCGTAAATGCCGTTACGGGAATCTGAAAAAAGGTTTGAGTAAGACCGGAGAGACTCAGGTAATCAGGACGGAAGTCGTGTCCCCATTCTGAAATACAATGCGCCTCATCTATGGCAAAAAGAGAGATGGGAATAGTTTTCAGAGTTTCGATGAAACTTGACATGGCAAAACGTTCGGGCGCAATGTAGAGTAATTCTAATGTACGATTCCTCAATCTGTGGTATACCTCAGACATCTCCTGCGGACTCAAAGAGCTGTTTATAAAAGCTGCAGAAATTCCATTTTCAATGGCCGCATCCACCTGGTCTTTCATCAGGGATATTAAAGGGCTTATAACAACCGTAGTTCCGGTCATCATTTTGGCGGGCAGTTGATAACAGAGTGATTTTCCTCCCCCTGTAGGCATCACGGCAAAGACATCATTTTTCTCAAGGATGTTCCTGATTATAGATTCCTGATTAGGTCGAAATGTCTGGAACCCGAAAACCTTTTTAAGTGTGTCATGCATAATCATGATTTTATGACATCTGTATTACATGTCAAGAATAGAAATGACAAGTTTCTCTAAATTCTACTTGTCTTGTTTCTGAAATAAGAATACAATTTCTGCTAAAGAAATTATAAATGTTTCATGGTTGAAAAAGAGGTTGTAAAAAAGATAGAAGAATTTGTAAAAGCTTTGAAAAGAGACAACATAAATGTTGCTAAAGTAATCCTGTACGGATCAAGAGCGTCAGGCAAAGCTCATGAATACAGCGATATTGATGTTGCTATTGTGTCTCCGGATTTTGGGAAAGACAGATTTGAAGAGGGAGTGAGGCTCTTTAAAATTGCCTGCGAAATAGACTCTTTGATTGAACCTGTACCTCTCTCTCTTGAGTCATATGAAAAAGATACATGGGTTCCTCTGATATATGAAATCAGGGTAAATGGAATAGAGTTAGAGGCCGCATAATCTGGCAGATAGACTTGACAGCGCCCGGTAAGTTCTGGTTCAATCTGCTATTGCCGTTGGATGTAAACTAAACAAATGGAAACAAAAGGATAGAATCTATAGCCGAGGGACTTAAGCTTATAAAATCTGAAAGAGACTCTTTATTAATATTAATTGAAGCAAATATAAGCCCCCTGATAATGTCAGAAAATGAATGGGGGAGTTCTCGCTTTTCTCTACTTCCGATTCATGCTTTTATTGAGGAAGAGGGTGTTGCTGTATGAGTCTAAATATGTATTGCCTTACCTTCAATCATATGAAAGGCTTCGGCTAATACTTCTGAGAGTGTGGGGTGCGGGAAGATGTTGGCGCTGACTTCCAGGTTTGTTGCCTCCAGATTCATGGCAAGGGACATGCCGCCTATCAATTCTCCTACTTCATGGCCTATCAGGTGCACGCCCAGGATCTCTCCGCTTGATGTATCAGTTATGACCTTTATGAAACCTTCTTCTCCTTCACCAATTATCTGAGTCTTGCTGTTAGCCATGAATGGGAATCTGCCAATCTTTACATCGTAACCTTCGAGTTCCGCCGCTTCCTGACTCATGCCAACGCTTGCGACCTGCGGATTGGTGTAGGTTACAGCCGGAATTGTATTATTATTTATTGGCGGGAAGTCTTTACCGGCAATATTGTGCGCAACGAGCATGCCCTGTGCAGATGCAAGATGGGCAAGTAGAGGCGGGCCGATGACATCGCCGATTGCATAAATGCCGGACCGGCTTGTCTGCATGTTCTCGTCTACATTTATGAACCTTCCATTAAATTCAAGATTAAGGTCCTCCAGACCGGAATCTTTAGTTTCAGGTTTTCTGCCCATGGCAAGCAGGACTTTTTCACTTTGAAGTGTTTCCGTATTACCGTCACTATTTCCATCCTTCTTCTTGATCGTTGTCTCAACCGAGCTCTCTTTTATTTCAATTCCCTCAAGGGCAGTTTGGGTAAGGAAGTTGACGCCTTTCTTCGTAAGGCTCTTTCTCAATGCACTTCCTACATCTTTGTCATTTGCCGGAAGAATTTCGTCCATCATTTCAACCACTGTTACCTTGCTTCCAAGCGCATTGTATATATAAGCGAATTCGACTCCTATTGCGCCTCCCCCGATAATCAGAAGCGAAGATGGTATTTCTTCCAACTCCAGAACATCATCACTCGTTAATACGTTCTTTTTATCATATGGTAAGCCGTCAAAAATCATTGGAGAAGAACCGGTAGCGATAAGTATATATTTTGTCGATATTTCCTCTTTGATTTTGCCTCCTTCCCTGACGATAACTTTATCAGGAGATGCTATCCGGCCTGTACCTTTTAATACATCAACCTTGTTTTTCTTGAGCAGGTGTTCGATGCCTCCGAACAATCTGTTTACGACCAGGTTCTTTCGCTTGTGGAATGCACTGAAATCTGTACTGACGCCTTCTGTAACTATACCGTACTCTTTGCTCCTTTTACATAGTTCGTATAAATGGGTGGACTGAATCAGCGCCTTTGTGGGTATGCAGCCTCTGTGCAGGCAGGCCCCTCCGACTTTATCCCTTTCTACCAGTCCTACACTCAGCCCCAGTTGTGCGCCCTTAATCGCCGCAACATAACCGCCGGGTCCGCCTCCAATAATCAATAAGTCATATTCTTTCATAATACGGTATTACCTTTTCTCATCCCCTCCTTCAAAAGAAGTAGATATTCTTTTTTAGAAAGTTTTTTGAGCCTCAGAAAAAGTTAAGAGTGTCTAAAGTTAGGGAACGGGCGCGGTTTGAACCGTTTAAGCCGTTTAAACCGTTATTTCACCCTAAATTTATGCACTTCAAACTTGATTGCCTGCCCGACCTTGCTATTCCCGTCCGAACAAATTTGACGGACAGGCAGGCGGGCGGCTTTGCCGTCTTCTACTGTACCTTTTCTACTCTGGCAGCGCAGGTTTTGTATTCGGGAATCAGGTTTGAATTGCCGTTTGTACGTGGGGCGCAGGGATCTTTTGTAAGTAGGTTTGCCGGAGCGCTTATGAAGTGGAATGGAATCCAGACCTGTTTCGGCACTACACGGTTTGTGATATTGGCTGCAAGAGAAATCTGGCCGCGTTTGGTAGTTATCCTGACCATTTCTCCATCTTTTATTCCGGTGTCATCGGCATCTTCTTGAGATATTTCTACAAATGGATAAGGCTGTTTTTGTACGCTCCCCTTTGCCCTGTGAGTCATGGTGCCGCTGTTAAAGTGATAAAGAGTGCGTCCTGTGCTGAGAATAAAGGGGTAACTCTTGTCAGCTTTTTCAAGAGATGGCTTATTTTCTGTTGCGGAAAATGTTGCTTTTCCATTGGGGAATTTCTTCTCGTACAGGAACTTTGTACCGGGGTGATCGGCTTTTGGACATGGCCACTGTATTCCACCATTTTCGAGTCTTTCATAATTAATCCCGGCAAAGTTAGGTGAAACCTTCCTGATCTCCTCCCAGACGTCTTCCGGTGAATTGTAATTCATTGGATATCCCATGTAAGTAGAGAGTTCAGATATTATGTTCCAATCCGCCTTTGCCTTACCCGGTGGTTCAACACTCTTTTTTATCCTCTGTACCCGTCTTTCAATATTAGTAAACGTACCATCTTTTTCCGCAAAACAGGCTGCCGGTAGTATTACGTCAGCATATTGTGCAGTGTTGGACATAAATATATCCTGTACAATCAATAGCTCAAGTTTGTTTAGCGCCTTCTTTACTTTTGTTGTATCGGGTTCACTCATCAGGGGATCAGTGCCCATAACGTACATCGCCTTAATATCTCCTTTTTGTGCGCTATTAAACATCTCCCTGATTTGCAGACCTCTGTTTTTAGGTAATGAGGTTTTATAAATCTTCTCGAATTTCTTGCGAACCGTATTATCTGAGACAGGCTGAAAATCTGTGTAGAAATCAGGTATAGCGCCCATGTTGAAAGCTCCCTGACCATTGTTCTGGCCCGGGAGCGGATATATTCCCGCGCATTCCTTCCCAATATTACCAGTCAGCAGGGCGAGGTTTACGAGGCTTTTTACATTATCAACCCCAGCCCTGTGTTGTGTTATGCCATTTCCGTATAATATTATGGCGTTCTCTGCATTGGCATAGATCCTGGCAGCTTCCCTGATCGCTTCCTCTGATATACCGGTTAGTTTTACGGTTTTCTTAATATCATCTTTGGCAACAGAATTTTTAAGCGTGTTAAACTTCTCTGTTTTCTTTTCTATAAACTTCTCATCATGGAGTTTTTCCTTGATGATTACGTCAATCATAGTGTTGATAAGAACGGTATCTGTTCCGGGTTGCAGGTTTAAGAAGACCTCTGCTTTCTTCGCCAGCCATATCCTGCGTGTGTCAGCTACAATCAGAGTTTTTCCATTGCGTACTGCCTTCTTTATCTCAAGTCCTATTATGGGATGTGATTCTGTAACATTAGCGCCAATCACAAATATCACATCTGATTCTGAGATTTCCTCGATTGAATTTGTTGTAGCGCTCAGGCCAAGAGTACTTCTCAGGGCGTTTAAGGTTGGGGCGTGGCACTCTGTTTCTGACTGGTCAATATTATTTGTTCCAATAACAGTCCTGGCGAATTTCTGCAATAGATAATTTTCTTCATTTGTACACCGCCCTGAACTGATAAATGAAATTGCGTCTGCTCCGTGTTTTTTCTTAATGCCTTTCAGGTTTTCGGAAATCACCTTATATGCGTCTTCCCAACTTGCTTTCTCAAGATTTCCATTCCTTCTTACCATGGGAGAATCAATTCTGTCCGGATGATTTATGAAATCATAGGCAAATCTGCCCTTCATACACAGATTGCCGTCGTTTGGTGTAGACCCAACTTCTGAGGTTATTTTATTGATTTCTTGATGATTGGAATGGATATCGATCTGACAACCGATACTGCAGTAGCCGCATGTTGATCTGACTTTCTGGGTCTGGTAAGAGCGGCCTTTGCCGGTTGGCTGTTTCTCACGTATGGCGCCTACCGGGCACGTGGACACACATTGACCACACAAGACACACGGACCGTCCAACAGTGTTTCGCCAAATGGTGTGGCAACCCACATTTGAAATCCTCTGCCTCCAAACTCTATTGCATGTTCTTGCGTTACTTCATCACATATCCTTACACAACGACCACACCTGATACACTTAGGAGTTTCTCTATAAATCAGCTCATTTTTATCCGGTATAACTCCGCCTCTCTTTTCCTTACTCCTGAACCTGTCTCCCTTGATACCGGTAGCATATGCAACATCCTGAAGCTCACAGCACCCTGTAGCCTCACAGGTCATACAGTCAAGAGGATGATCTGACAAGATGTATTCCAGGACTCCTTTCCTCGTCCTGCGAATATCCTCAGTTTCAGTCTTAACAACCATGCCCTCATTAACCTTGGATATGCATGATGGCATCAACTGTCTTGCCCCTTTTATTTCGACCAGGCATATTCTGCATCCACCGTATGGCTCAAGGCGATTATCATGGCAAAGGGTCGGAATCCAGATGTCGTTTGCTCTTGCTACTTCCAGTACGGTCTTTCCTTGCTCTGTTTCATACGTTTTATCATTAATGGTTAATTTAATCTTTTCCATTTTATTATTATAGAGTTTTCTTTCTGTTATCTGAGTATTGTGTAAAAAATATGTGAAAAAAGAGAGTTAATTCTACATAAACAAATAAAGAATGCAAACAAAACATTTGTGATGTGATGTTAGATATGTATCTGGTTAGGTAATCAATTTGGATACTGGTTGTGAAAACTTTATTCAATGAAACCTAGTTAGTGTTTAACAGAGGCGTCCGGGCCGATTGCTGAATCTTTGGACGTGATCCCATCATGCAAAACTCTTTGGCGGTAATGTAACGTCCATAAAAGTTACTAATGCCTGCATCTCTGGCTTCGACTACAATACCAGTCCCATTATCGAGCCATCTGTCAGGTAAGTCGCTGACATTTGGCGTGATCAGGTTGGAAGATTGCCAGAGGAACGGGGCATTTCTTCGTACCGTAGTCATACGAAACCATCTGGCCAGGTTTTGGTTGAGCCTCATCCTGATCTCATACCATTCACGTACGATCCGGGCGTGTTCAAAACACGCTAATCTATTATGTGGAGGAGCATGAATATCTACGTACCTGACAGCATCATTAAGAAATAGCCTGGCAAGTGAGTCAGCCGCTTCTTGTAACTGAGGGTCTTCTGTGGATTTTGCATCTTCTCCGGCCCATAGCTCAATAAGTTTATCTGCCAGTGTTTTAGCACGTTCATCCCTGATTTGTACTTGCGCAAGAGGTTCCTGGATTAGTCTGAATTCTCCTTCTATTGACATTGGTATCTTGCCAGATCCTGATTCACTTCTGGCGGACAGGGCCAGCCGGGTTTGCACGAGATACTGAACACCTGCTTCCATTTCAATTGTCAGCGGCTTCTGCTCCTCTACCGTACTCATCCATAAATGTTGGTTCCCATCTATCGTAAACTCCTTTGCGTGGATTATCTTGTGCATGCGTCCAACCATACGATTATCCTCACTCAAGTGAACTTCAATGGAGATTTCCAGTTCAGATTTGATGGTGTTAATGGGAACTGGTCCTGATTCCACGATTCCATCCAGATGTATAGCATAAATTCCCTTTTCATTAGCTCGGTAAGTCTCTTTCAGTTCACAGACTGCTTCACCCTCAGACTTGCCGGTTTCAAGCAATAGGGCCAAATGCGTCCAATACGAATCCCACTTTGGGGAGTATTCGGCAAGTGCACGACTCTCACTGGCGTTTACCGTGACAACTCCTCCCTGGTCCAGACGCCGGGTTTGTTGCACCTGACTGCTCTTTATGGTCGCTACCATATTTACCTGTCGTGAGTTGGCTATGTTGGTTACGGTAGTACATCCGACTATCGACATCGCAACCATAGATAATAATCCTATATACGCTAAAGATGATCGCATGGCCTTCCTCTCTGTAAAAATACCGTTTATCGCACAAAAATACGGGGAGTATTATATCAAGTCAGTTTTAGATTAACAGACTCAATTTGACTTTGAGATGAGTATAAATTGAAATTATGGAACCCATTATGTCTAAATTTTGTTTTATAATTTGTTAAATGTACGTTACAATGAATTTCCTGATTATATATTATTTTGAATTGTTAAAACATGAAAGGAGTAATACTTATGACACGTATTAGTTTTTTTACAGGTGCTGTCGTACTTGCGTTTGTGTTAGCGACTGCTAATACTACGACATTTGCCAACAACAGTTGTTGCGGCGTTAAGAAAGATGTTGAAGAATGTCAAAAGAAAGAGTCCTGTAGTATGAAAGATCACAAGGACTGTGGCAGTGATTGCGCTATGAAAGTTTCCGCAAGTGAAGGTTCAGATAATGCATGTCCTGTTTGTGGGCAAGCTGCAGACAGTAAGGGTAAGCAAGTAGATACAAAACACGCTGGTGAAACCGTCCATTTGTGCTGTGAAGGTTGTGCGAACGCATATAATGAAAACCCCGATAAATATTCAAAGGTGGAAAGAAAGAGGGAGACTCATAAAGCAGCTCCTCCAAAGAAAAAGCAGCGCGGTGAAGGGTACTATTAGTAAACCGTAATGTAGTATAAAAAAAGTATTTTTATAAAGGCGTTCTTGTATTAGTTAAGATACAGGAACGCCTTTTTTTGTCCTGAATATTGCAATTTTCTGCGTACTTTTCAATTGCAATATATATAGTTTTGTATATACTATTTAAATAATGAGCGAAAACTATATATTACAATTAAAAAGTATTCTGGGTTCTCAGTCGCTAACCCAACAGCAATTGGCAGAAAAACTGGGAGTATCTTTTGCGACATTAAACCGCTGGCTAAATAAACACGCAGTCCCTCATAAAAAAAGATTAGAGCAGATCAGCCGATTGCACAGAGAGGTTGTCGGATATAGTTCTATTACAGCAGAAGATATCAATGGAATAATTAGTGAGGCAGATAACTATAGGGAAAGCAGAATTTGGGAAATTATCGAAAGCAGGCAGGATTTATTGGACGATTTACTTTTGGAGCACACCTATAATTCTACAACTATTGAGGGAACTACATTCACGAAGAAGCAGACAGAGGCTGTTATCTTTGATAAATTAACTATCAAGAATAAATCACTTATTGAGCATCTGGATGTTATTAATTATTCAGTAGTGCTTCGTAAAATATTAAAGAGAGAGTTTCCGCAGAGAATCACAGAGACTTCAATTAAAGAGATCCATCGACTATTACTGCAAGGTGTTCGGGAAGACGGAGGGTTGTACTCGCAACATCAGAGGGGGATTCGAGGGCTCGATATGATGTTGACGCATCCACAGGATATTCCGGAAGAGATGGGCCGATTAATCAGGCGATGGAATTCCGGTAAACAAAAGAACATACAGTCAATCGCAAAATTTCATAGTGACTTTGAACTGATTCATCCTTTTGGTGACGGAAATGGCGGTGTTGGCCGGCTGATAATGGTTTTGCAATGTCAGGCAGAAAATTATGCCCCGGTTATCATCGAAAATTCAAGAAAAGCTGAGTATTATGAAGTTCTGGAATATGCTCAAAGGAAAAGTGAATATCCCTTTGTTCGTTTTTTAGTTGATGAAATGAAAAGGACTTTTAGAATAATCAAGAAATATAATATTTAATAGTGAGAGTAATAGCAGTTCCTATTCTTTCTAAGGCAGCTCCCCCCAAAAAAAAGCAACGTGGTGAAGGGTACTATTAGTAAACCGTAATGTAGTATAAAAAAAGTATTTTTATAATAAAGGCGTTCTTGTATTAGTTAAGATACAGGAACGCCTTTTTTATTTGATGGTATTCATTTTCTGATGAGGGTATAGTGCAGAGCACATAGTTTTTGGAAAGGACATATATTTTGCCTACATTCATTATCTGTAAATCAAAAAATTAGTTTATGAAAATTTACCTTATTTACGTCCGAGACGAGGATTATTACAATATTCTTCCTGAGAAACTCAGGAGATCAGGAAACAGCGACCGCATTGAGGTGATGGCTTTCCCGCCACTTGGCATTCAGGTGCTGGCACCGGTAATCCGCAGTCATGGACACGAGGTAACCATGTTCGATACCTGCCATCCACAGATGAAAGAGGAGCACATCGAGCAGGCCGTAAAAGATGAAAAACCTGATATAATTGCCCTTTCATTTCTTTCAACTACTTGTTACCTTCTTGTGAAGAGTATGGCGCAAAGGCTAAAGAAGACGGCGCCAGAAACCCCCATTATTATCGGAGGTGCTTTTGCAACGATGAATGCTGTTAAGATACTGAAAGATGCGCCATACATCGATTGTGTTGGCAGGGGGGAAGGTGAAGAGCTGATTCCTGAGTATCTCGAC
>JAIQZU010000064.1 GCA_021776915.1 Candidatus Scalindua sp.
AGAGGGTAGGTCTACACTACAGAGGATTTTGGCGGATTTTAGGCTTTTTGAAAAAACCAGAACCTTTATTTACAAGTACTTACATTTTTGAAAACTTGAAAATATTTTAAAATCAGGACCGAATTGCGAAAGTCGGGTTAGTATATCTACAGAGAAAAACGGATATACTGTTTATAAAAAGTAAAAATTCACTGTAGTCAAATTGTAGTCAAAACGTAGTCAACTCCATCGTAATCAGCAGAACTCCACAGGAATCAACAGGAATAGAATAAATTTATAAGTCATAATGATATAAAGTGATAGCGACATAACAGACACTAAATCAGGCAGTTATGGCTAGTTAAAAAAATATCTTTTTTGCGCATGACCCTTTTAACCGTAATGGGTACACAGTCAACTAAGTATAAGAAGTATAAATTTTCAACAAAAGTTTATTAATTTCTTTGTCCTTATATATTAGTAGATTTTCTTGTAAATTTCTAAGTTGCCAGAAGCTCATAACTTACGAATCGTATATTATTGTGGTTTGATTTGCTATATAGCATGGGCACATTAATTGCTAACTTTACTTTCAGGTTAATGAATCTTTGAAACCATTTAAAAGGAGGTAATTAGGCCATGTTAGAAAAATTACAATATGATTGGGGCAGTGATACGGATGTGAAAGAATCGATAGAATTGGCCAAGCCCAACAGGCTGAATACGAGAAAAAACTTAAAGAGGAATATAGCAATACAACATAACCAACAGTATTCAATAATGGATTTGATTGCGATATTTACAGATGAAGCTGACAAAGTTTGTACTAACAAAAATATCGCTAACTTAATTGCTTTAGAATCGCTAAATGATTACGTAAAAGGTCATGTAAATAACATAAAGTTCGTTCTATAGCATTATATGTAATTACTAAATCCTTTAATCAGGCAAATTCGTGGTAATTTCTGCGCTTTCGGCAAGGTTTAAAAGCCATGGACTTATCCTTGTCTGCACTTTCTGTGCGGTAACAAGTTTGGCAAGATCCTCTTTTACCTCACTAAATTTCTTCGTACTTCTTGGTATTCGTTTATCAAGCTTTATTAAATGGTATCCGCTGTCTGTTTTTACAATTTCGCTCACTTCTCCATTTTTTAGTTTTGCGACTGCTTTTCCCATAACTCCTTGTGGCCCAAACGGGAGCATTTTGCCTTCACGTGAAGCAGAGTTTCTGTCTATAGACTCCTTTTTTGCCAGTCCCTCAAAATCAGCGCCAGCTTTTATCCTTTCCAGGGTCTTTTCTGCATCTCTCGAAGTGCGCAATACAATCTGTCTGGCGAGTATTTTCTCTCCGAATTGGTCCTCATAAGCTTCACGCAATTCTTCATCTGTGATCTTAATTGTTTGTTTTATAATTTTTTCAGCTAAGATTTCAGCTTCTACCTGGCCCTTTGTGAGTTTAAACATTTTCTGTATGTTCTTTTTATACTGGTCTAAAGTTATCTTGGCTTTTTCGAGTTCCCTTTTAAGGGCCTCTTCGTCCTTTAGGCCACCTTTTTTCATCTGTTGTTTGATCTGACCTTCAACAAGTGTTTGAATCCTCTCGGCTACCTCTTCTTCCGTTACAATAACATTACGTTTGCTTGATTCCTGCTTCACAAGCGTTCTTCTGATCAACAGGTTAAGCCCTTCACCCCCATACATACCTATAAGCAGGTCGGCAAGTTTGTCACGGCTTAGTTCTTCTCCGTTTACTACTGCAACCACATTTGTGTCCGCCTTAACATCTGAACCAAGAATCACATTATTGCCAATCATGCCAAGTGTAAAAATTATTGCACCAAATGTAAAAGCTATGTTTTTCATAACACTATGGTTCCTTTAAAAAATTGCGTGAACAGATAAATTAAATAGTGATAAATTCTTGTAGAGTGTTTTCAGGTCAGAAGCAGGCTGTAAGCCGAGTTCTGTTTTTGATGACCATTAATCTAGTTCCGATGTTACCATCGGAATCAAGCGGCTTACCCGGAGGTTTAAAAAGCGGATCACTTTATTCCTCTCTATTTAGCCTTTCTCCCAGTGGGGTTTGCCATGCCTCTCCAATCGCTCAGAGAGCGGTGGGCTCTTACATTAATCCGTCTTAATCATCGGACCCACCTTTTCACCCTTACCCACCTCAGGCGGGCGGTATATTTTCTGTGGCACTTTCCTTGGGATCACTCCCACTCCGCGTTACGGAGCACTGCATCCTATGGGGCTCGGACTTTCCTCTTCATAGACTGCACACATGTAGTCTGTGAAGCGGCCATCTTGCCTGCTTCTGAATCCTTATTTTTCTTCAAGATAAAGTATACGGCTGCAGCTTTGGCAGAAAACCAACTCTTTACCACCCATAAGTACATTTAACGTTTGTGCAGTAATTTTCATAGAACAGCCGCCACACATATTATCTACTACAGCTACTATCGCTTTTCCACCTTTTATGTTTGATAACCGGTTATAATGATTTAAAGAATATTCATCCAGAGCGTCTATATACTTCTTTTGATCATTTTGAGTCTTTTCAATCTCAATATTAGTTTCTTTTACATCTGCATCCACACTTTTAGTGAGATCTTTTAAACTCTCATCTTCACATCTTAAATCTTCTTGCAGTTTGTTATATTCTTCGTTAACTGACTCCAATCTTGACATGGTGCTCAAAATATCATCTTCCAGAATAGACATGTCTGCTTTCTTACTGCCTATTTCAGAACACAAAGCAGTATATTCTTTATTTGTTTTGATAGAGTTAAGTTGAACATTATATTTACTAATTTCCCCTTCATCAGTCTTCAGATCCAGCTCTTTCCTGTCAATTTCTTTTTGTATTGACCGCTTTTCTTCGTGTTTTTTTTCTGCAAGAGTTTTTTTATCTTCTATCTGAGTTTTTTTCTTCTGGACGTCCTGTTTCCTGCGTTCTTGGCATTCTTCCAGTTCATTTATCTTACTTTTCAATGACTGTAATCTCTTTAATACTTCAATACTCTCAATCATTACAACTTCCTGTTTCCATGAAATATATTGTTTTCATTATATTTGTCTCTTATTTACTTTCCCCGACGCTATCTAAGAACCCTTCCAGCTTTCTGCTCCTGACAGGATGCTGCAACTTCCTCACTGCCTTTGCTTCAATTTGCCTTACTCTTTCCCTGGTTACCATAAATTTTTTACCAACTTCTTCAAGAGTATATGTGTAACCGTCTCCTATGCCATAGCGAAGCTTAATAATCTCGCGTTCACGATATGTAAGAGTATCCAGTACACTTTCTATCTTTTCCTTAAGCATCTCTTGTGCCGCCGCAGAAACTGGAGATTCCGCCTTGTCATCTTCTATGAAATCTCCAAATGCGCTATCAGCGCTTTCTCCCACAGTTCTATCAAGAGAGATTTGATGTCTGGAAATCTTCAATACCCTTCTGGCTTCAGACACAGATATCTTTACTTCCTTTGCAATCTCTTCGATACCGGGTTCTCTACCTTTCTCTTGTAACAATTTTTTTGATACATTCCTTATTTTGCTCATTGTCTCAATCATGTGTACGGGTATTCTGATAGTTCTGGCCTGGTCGGCAATTGAGCGGGTTATGGCCTGCCTTATCCACCAGGTAGCATAAGTACTGAATTTGTAGCCTCTTCTATATTCGTACTTATCAACTGCCCTCATAAGTCCTGTGTTTCCTTCCTGTATAAGGTCGAGAAAGCTCAGTCCACGATTTCTGTACTTTTTTGCAATACTTACTACCAATCTGAGATTTGCACTGGAAAGTTTACGCTTGGCAATTTCATGTTCTTTATAAACCTTTTCAATAGATGCTACACGTTGTTCCAGCCTTTCAGGAGTCTCAAGCGCCATATTCTCAAATTCGCTCAGCCTGGATTTTAAGTCTCGCAGTTTACCATTTACCCTGTCCTTGTCACGCTTCTTGTGTAATACAATCTGTTTCTTAATATTATTCATTTCAGAAGAGATTTCCTGTAAGCGCTTATTTATTGGTTGTAGTTTTTTGGTACGAATGTTTAGATCTTCAATAATTGTAGAGCCTTTTCTCTGACGGTTTCTAATGTTTTTGAGGAGCCTATACCTGTCTTTTGCCGAAGTCTTTTTCAGTTTTAAATGGTCATAGTCTTCTCTGTTCTTCTTTAAGATTATTTTTAATGCTTTTGCGTGTGCTGGAAATTGTTTCAGAAGTTTTTCCTTGTAATTTTCAGGCTCTACATTAACTGCCAAAGTACGGTCAAAAGGTAACTCGCCATTAGTGATGTCCTCTAAAATCTTTAAGCAAACTTCCTGCGAATAGTCTGATTTAATTATTTTTCTATGATAGATTTTCCTGGTCATCTCTATTTTCTTGGCTAATGCTATCTCTTCTTCCCGTGATAATAGAGGAATCACCCCCATCTGTGTTAAATACATCCTTATAGGGTCATCAATTTTTTCTGAAGTACCTACTGCCGCTGGCATCTTTGCCTCCTGTTTTAATTCGTCGTCATCTTCCGTATCTGCCGCATCGCGAGCCTCTATCTCAGATTCCTCAATAAGATCAATACCCAGCTCGTCCAGCATCATCAATATTTCATCAATCTTTTCAGGTCTGACCAGGGTGTCATCAGGCAAAATATTATTTAATTCTTCGTAAGTTAAAAACCCCTTTTCTTTACCCTTTAATACAAGTGTCTTAATCTTTTGACTCGTCTTTTCCATTAAGGAGTCTCCTATTTAATAAAAACTAAAAGTTTTTCTATCAAGATTTCTTTAAAGCATGAAAAGCAATATTCTCTTTATGATATCCGGTAAGCAATTGATCAACTTCCTGTTCATATTTTTTTGACCCATCCAAACCTAACATTTTCTTTCTTGCTTGTTCCCTGCTTTTTCTGCTTTCCATCTTTTTAATAAATTGAATACATTCTATAAGCGTTTTCTCATTACTATCCGTTTGGCCAGATACAGGATCTCTTTCTGTAGATTCCTGTTTAGAGATTATATCTATTAAATCTCTGCTTATTTCAGAGGTATTCAGCATCGGGGAAATATCGTTTAATGTTACCTGCCCCTTTTGAGAGTAAATTTCAGATATTCTTTCCACAATACTCTGGATTTCTTTATTTCTGAAACTATCCAGACTTATATCGGTTTCAACCTTTTTTATTAAATCATTTCTGTTAATCATGATGTACAAGATGGTCATCTCTACCTGATAATCGCCTGATTTTGTTTTGTTTAAATTGGCGGGTTTCTGCTCATACAGTTTGTTTCTATTGATTTGGCCGCTTCTCATAGCCTTGAACTTAGTCAGGTGATCACGCAATATATTTTCCTCTATAGACATTTCTTCAGCAACTTTCTTTATAGCTAATTCACGCTTTACAAAATTAGGAATTTTCATGGCTGTTGATAGAATATCGTCAATTGCTGATGTCCTGCCGGAAACTGAAGCCATATCCCATTTTGTTTCCGAAAGTTTTATTTTAAAGCTGAAGAAATCATAGGCTTTTTCCACCTGTTCCAGAAAACTCTGCTTACCATTTTTAACAAGAAAGTCATATGGGTCATAATTCTTGGGCAGGAGAACAACATTTACATCAAAATCTTCTTCTACAAAGATATCCAGATTTCTTTCAGAAGATTTCTGTCCTGCTGTATCTGCATCAAAAACAAGAACAGCTTTGTCACAATAACGTTTTAGAAACCTCACATGTTCACGTGTTAATGCAGTGCCGAGTGCCGCAATTGACCAATCTATTCCATGTTGATGCGCCATTATAACGTCAGTGTAACCCTCCATAAGCAACACTTCACGATTTCTGTTTATAGACTCTTTCGCAAGATTAATTCCGTAAAGTGTCTTGCTTTTATTAAAAACCGGTGTTTCAGGAGAGTTAAGGTATTTAGGCAATGATTCGTCCAGAGCCCTTGCTCCAAACCCTACAGGTCTGTTTTGAGAATCAAAGATTGGAAACATTAATCTATTGCGGAAGCGGTCATAACAAGCCTTATCCTGCTTGCTTATAACGAGTCCTGCTTTTTCAAGTATCCGCGTATTAACACCCCACTCTTTTGATTTGTTTACTATCGAATCCCATCGATTAGGAGCATATCCCAATCTGAATTTCCTTATCGAATCATCATTTATCAATCTGCCTGAAACGTAATCCCTCGATCGTTTACCTTCCTTGGTTTTCAACAATATATCGGTGAAGAAGCATGTTGCTTTTTCATTCACTTCATATAATGTACTTGCTCCCTGAGACTTCTCCTTTGTATTAAAAGTATCAATTCTGATATTCGCCTTTTCAGCAAGCATTTTAACTGCTTCTGGAAAAGTCAAAGCCTCCTGTTTCATCAAAAAGTTGAAGACTGTACCTCCCTCTCCGCATCCAAAACACTTATATATCTGCTTTTCAACATTTACGGTAAAAGACGGAGTTTTCTCATGATGAAAAGGGCATAATCCAAGAAAGTTTCTTCCCGTTTGCTTAAGTGTAATATAGTCAGAAACAATATCTATTATGTTTAATGACCTTTGAATCTCAGAGATTTTTTCAGGCGGAATAAAAGAAGTCATAATATATACGATTTAACAAAAGTTATTAATATTATCATGTACTAAACAAAAGTCAAGACTTTCTTAAACCTCTCAGTTTAAAGTATTTATATTCCCATTTATGCTCCAGGAAATAGATATCTATTTTTTTGCCGGAAAGAGATTTCCTTGTGCTATTTTTGTGTAATTATACAACATATACGATGTTGGTCAAGTATGCAGTGCTATATTTTGATTTTTACATAATAACAATACCGTATCGTTTTGCGTAACGATCAATCAGTAAATGACTTAACAGAATTGCAAAGAAAGTAAAAAGATGTGTTTTTATGGTACTGAGTTGTCGTTGCACAAATGTATAGTTACGAAGTGTGGTTATTGTAATTCCTATATTTTTAAGGGTACTTTGCTGTTTTATACATTTTCTTTGGTACTTTTGTTCCGATATTACAAACTATTTCATATGGTATAGTACCTATTAATTCTGCTGCAGATTCGATCGAGATTGCTTCATTGCGTTGGTTTCCATACAATATAACTTCACTTCCAATTTCTACATCTTGGAGATTAGTTACATCTATAAAACACCTGTCCATACATACCCGGCCTATAATGGATGCGCGTTTTCCATTTATGAGCACTTTTCCAAGATTTGAAAAACGCCTGTTATAACTATATCTGTATCCGACAGGTATTGTGGCCACAGTCGTTCGTTTCAATATTTCAAATGTCCTGCCATAGCCAATAGTTCTTCCAGGATCCAGGTGTTTAAGGTTTATTATTTTTGTCTTAACGCTCATTGCCGGCTTTAAGTCAATTTTCCTTGAAACATAATTCGAGGGAAAAATTCCATAAAGGATTAATCCGGGCCTTACCATATTAAAATATGAATCAGGCATGTCTAATATGGCAGCGCTGTTAGCGGCATGAATTAGAGGAATTCTGATCTTTTCATCTCCAATCTGTTTGATCACTTCTTTAAAGATGTTGTTTTGTTCACGTGCAAAAGATTTGTCCTTTTCTTCAGATGAATTGAAATGCGTAAATATCCCTTCAATTTCCAGATTTTCGATTAACTGCAGTGCTTTTATGAAAGATAGCGCTTTGCCGGGAGTTACGCCCGCTCCCCCCATGCCGGTGTCTACTTCTACATGAATCCTGATATTGCAGCAATGTCTTTTTGCAGTTTTAGATAATTCTCTTGCTATATCAAGGCTGCAAACTGTTACTTCCATCGAATACTTTAAGATATCTTCTACTTGTTCTGACAAAACAGGATTTAAGACAAGTATGGGTATATTGATGTTATTCTTCCGGATCTCTATACCCTCCTCCGGAAAAGCCACACCAAGCATGTCTACACCATTATCAATCAGTGCCTGGCTGACCCTGACCGCTCCATGTCCATAAGCATCAGCCTTGACAATGGCGAGGATTTTTGTGTCGTTTCCCACCTTCCTCTTAACAGCTTTCAGGTTGTGTTCAATCGCATCGAGATCAATCTCAATCCATGTAATTCCACTCATTAGTAACGAGCCTCACGGTGTGTGTGCGGGTTCGGCCTGTTGGCTTTTCTGCCGGACAAGCCAGCGCTGGGATCTACTTATAAATAACAGAAACTAAAAAGAGCTTGGGCTATTTTAATCCCCTTATATAAAAATACAATGTTTTTCAGAAATTAGTTGACGCATTTTAGATACAGGCTAAAATCTACTCACATATAGAAAGGAAACAATTATGGGATTGGTTGTAACATTAAAGATTACAGAAATAGACGAAAATAGAATGGTCATGAAACGTTCCAGATTTCCCAAGGCAATGGGGATAATGATGCTGTGCATAAGCTTCGTCTTCCTTATAATGTACAAAGCCGCAGATGTATATATATGGTTCCTGTTTAACTCGAGTTCTTTTATAGACAAAGGCCTCTTCTTTGTTATTATGACTTCTCTCTTCGGCTTTCCCATTCTTGGGTTCTGTTTACTCTTTTATGATAAAAATATTATAGTGGATAAGAAGCTGGAGGAGATTTGTGTGCGGTTTAAATTTTTATTCATCCCTATTTGGCGGATTAGAATTAAATTTGCCAAGATAGATGAAATTATAATAGAAAATGTATGCAATAGTAAGACGGTTGCCATGCACAGGGCAGCGGCAAAGGGAACAGGTAAAGGGGTGCGGCTTGGATACTGGCTGATGAGTTTGAAAGGCAGGGAACTGGGCAAGTTTTACTTCGACAGAAATCCTAAAAAGGAAGAAATTCTATCATACGCAGAAAACCTCTCCCGCCTGGCCTCAAAAAAAGTTGTTTTGATTGAGCAGTAACTTAATAACCCTTCCTCGCCAACTATGGGCGAAACTCACTCAATTCTCAAATTCCTTAATTTCGAATCATTTATATGTCATACTTTCTCATTGCTTCCGTATGTCTTCACAGATATAATGCCTAGTTTTAATTTGTAATAAATATTTGAGCAATTACAACGGTTAGATAGTTAAAGTCGCTCTTGTGAGAAATTCAATATAATGGCAAAATTGAAGATTGGCGTCGTTCCGTACATGAATGCGAAACCTTTTATATATGGGTTTCAGGAAAAAGCTGACGAAGTAGATATTGTATATGGCGTTCCATCTGTATTACCAAAAATGCTTGAAAACGAGGAATTAGACATTATCTTAATGCCTTCTGTGGGATACTTTAGAGGTATCGGTTACAAGATTATTTCCGGAAGCTCTATTGCCTCAAACGGTCTGGTTGAAAGCGTAAGGCTGTTTATCAGAGTGTCTTCGATTGCTCAAATCAAAACTGTTGCCCTGGACAAAGATTCTATGACTTCCTGTGTCCTCACAAAAATCATTCTCTGGAAGAGGTATTCATTAAAGCCAGAGTACATAACTTTAAATGACAAAAGGGAAATTTATAACGAATATGCTGACGCATTTCTTGTCATAGGTGACGACGCCATGAAAGTACGGGAAGAGGGTTTTATCATCCTGGATTTAGGACAGGAATGGAAAGAGTTAACCGGGCTGCCTTTTGTTTACGCAGTCTGGGTAACCAAGTCTGAATCTAAGCTAAAAGGACTCAGCGAGCTATTAGTTGGTGCAAAAGAACACGGCCTGGAGTTTGCAAATGAAATTGCAGGCATTGAGGCAAAAAGACTTGAGATGGGAAAAGAACGTTGTCTCCGGTACCTCAATGAGTCGATTAAATACAATTTAGGCGAGCAGGAAATCTGCGGCCTTAAGACTTTTTATGATTACGCCTTGGAAATTGGAGAAGTCAGGGAAGGGGTTAAGATTGAATTCTACAATTAATAGTGTAATTGACAGGGTATGTTCACAAAAAAGGTTGTCTTTCGAAGACGGCGTAAATCTTATTGGATCACATGATTTGATAGGCTTGGGAACTGCCGCAGACAGATTATGCCGGAAACTTCACCCGGAGCAATACAGGACGTACATAGTAGACCGTAATATAAACTATACAAACGTCTGTACTTCCGGATGCACGTTTTGTGCTTTTTACAGAGACAAAGGCAAAAAAGATGGTTACGTGTTAGCTAAGGAGGCCCTTTTTAAGAAAATTGAGGAGACAATATCTCTCGGCGGTACACAAATCTTAATGCAGGGGGGGTTACATCCTGACCTGAAGATTGATTTTTATGTTGATCTCTTACGGTCTATCAAAGAAATATTTAACATACATATTCACTCTTTCTCTCCTCCGGAAATAATTCATTTCTCCACCCTGAATGATTTGCCAATAAAGGAGGTCTTGTCCTTGCTGAAAGATGCAGGCCTTGATACTATTCCCGGCGGCGGAGCCGAGATACTCACCGATAGATGCAGGGGTATACTAAGCCCTCACAAATGTTCTGCAAACGAATGGTTGCAGGTGATGAGGGAGGCGCATCTTGCGGGGATAAAAAGCACTGCAACAATGATGTTTGGCCATATTGAAACCATGGAAGAGAGAATCGTGCATCTGGACAAAATCAGGCAGCTCCAGGATGAGACAGGAGGCTTTACAGCATTTATTCCATGGACATTTCAGCCAAAAAATACGGCCTTGTCAGTATCTTCAGAAAAAAGAACCGGCTTCAAGATTGGCGGATTTGATTATCTCAGAACGCTCTCCGTTTCCCGTTTATTTCTGGATAATATCCCTAACATCCAGGCATCATGGGTGACACAGGGTTCTAAGATCGCACAACTTGCATTAAAGTTCGGGGCAAATGATCTGGGAAGCACAATGATTGAGGAAAATGTGGTAAGGGCGGCCGGGGTGGATTATCGTTTGAAGAAAGAGGAGATGATATCATTGATAGAAGGCCTGGGTTTTGAGGCGATGCAGAGAGACTGTTATTACAATATTCTAAAAGGAAGCCAGACATGAGCGATGAAGATTTTCATGAAAACGATGACTGGGATGAAGAGGATTGGGAGCGATTCCTGCAAAAAGCTGATGTCCGCAATGCAAAATATATGGAGTTGTTCGAGACTCTACATAACCATCCTGACTGTGACGGCCTTATCGCAAAAGAGATGGGATGGGATCATAAATATGAAGATTGCGATGACAAGAATGAATCGTGTGACGATTGTGAGAAAATTGATGAATGCCATACATACGAGATAAGCCAGATTTTTAATAAATCTATTGAGTACGATGAAGCAACAGAGAGAGATATTGAAGATGTTAAAAAGATTACGGCTTATAAGAGAAGCTATGGATTTTGTATAAGGCTCAGGGAGTATTTTAAAAACAATAAAGGAATAGAAACCGACGAAAACGCCAGGGATGCTATTACCGCAGCATCTATAGTTCCTGCTAAAATAGCAGGAGGGCATGGCATGGGTTATGAGAAAGATTCGTTGTGTGGAAATATAGCAAATTGTAAACGCTCGTTAAAAAATGCAGGCAAATGTATTTATCTGCTGGAGATAGTGAGGGCAAGTGCATCGTTTCCTGAAGATGAAATGAATATTTTAATTGGTGAGGCAATAAAAGTTGAACGTGAAGTAACCAAATGGATTGATGAACTACGTTCAAAAATATGGTGGCGCTAAGTTCATGTTTCATTTCTTGACAACTTTCATTACAGATGATTTAATTACGTGCTGTTAAATGTATCGAGCGAATTATTCTATTATCAGTGGATTTGATTCTTGTCTGCCCGGCAATAGCCAACCGGGCGGGAGCGAAACAAATCCATCTTAGTTAAAGAGGAGTAAATCATGAAAAGGATTTTCTGTTTGTTGTTGTTTACTTTCCTGTTATCACAAGTTGCCGTTGCAGGTGTTGAACTTGAAGCTGAAGAAAGCTTGAAAACGTCAGTTGATAAAGTAATTACGACACTGTCTGATAAAGAGTTGACAATGGATCAGAAGAAAAGCAAGGTTATTGAGATAACCAAGACCGTCTTTGGTTTTCCCTTAATGGCTAAATTGTCCCTGGGGAAAGAACACTGGTCACAGTTTAATCCTGAGCAGAGAGAAGAGTTTACAAACCTCTTTATCAAGCTGTTTCAGGACTTTTATGTCGACAAATTGGATCTTTTCAACGATGAAAGGATTGTTTTTCAGCCACCTGTTTTAGAGAACGAAAAGAAAGTGCAGATACCAACAGTTTTGCTCTCCAAAGGAAAAGAGTACTCTATGTTATACAAGATGTCCAAAACCAAGAATGGGTGGAGAATCTATGATATTGAGATTGAAGGTGTCAGCCTGATTCATACATATAGATCTCAGTACAATCATATCCTTGAAAGTGGTGAGATTGAAGATCTACTAACAAAAATGAGAGAAAAGAAAATAGAAAATGAAGGATCATGACAGCCCCATTGAGTCGGATCTGTGGGCCTGCCCAGGATCGTCCTCAGTCGACAATCCTTGTTTATAGTTTTTCATCCTACTTTTAGCTACTCATTCTTATGCAATCATTTCTGAATTTTTATTCCAGGTATATTTTAAACAGGCCAATATTTGTTATTCTTGCATTGCTGGGATTGTTCTCGTATCTTGGGTTTCATGCCAGGGATTTCAGGCTTGATGCATCGGCAGATTCTCTGATACTCGAGAATGACGCAGATTATAAGTATTTCCGCGAGATAAACAAAACATACGGCACAAGTCAGTACTTGCTGATGACATATAAGCCCAAGGGTGACCTTTTTTCTCCTGAGACGCTTAGAAACCTTGGTTCATTGCGGGATGAATTAAAGGAGATAAAACGTGTCAGTTCCGTATTTACAATCCTCGACGTTCCACTTCTACGGAATCCACCTGTGCCCATCAAGGAGTTGCTGGAAAACATCAAGACCCTTGAGGATCCGGCTGTTGACTTACAACTTGCACGGACTGAGTTAAGTAATAGCCCGATTTATCAGGAGCTTCTAATCAGTTCCGATCTGAAGATGACTGCGCTTGTGATTAATCTTGTTGATGATGAGGAGTTTCACAGAATCATTTCCAGACGTAATGAGCTGAAACAGAAACAGGCCGACAGTACCATTAGCCCACTTGAACGTTCTGAACTTGAACAGCTCAAAATTTCGTATAGAGACTGCAAAATCAGACTGGACAAGGAGAAGCACAGTGATATTGCTGCAATTCGTGGGATAATGGAAGGCTATAGACAGAATGCCGAGCTGTTTCTCGGCGGAGTATCGATGATCACCGACGATATGATCACATTTATCAGAAAAGATATTAAAGTCTTCGGAATCGGTATTCTCGTCTTTTTAATTGTAACCCTCGGGGTAATCTTTAAAAAAGTCAGGTGGGTAATCCTGCCAATACTCTGTTGTGCTCTCTCGGTACTTGTAATGACAGGCCTGCTTGGAATATTTGGATGGGAGGTTACTGTAATATCCTCAAACTTTATCTCTCTTCAGCTTATTATCACCATGGCGTTGACTATTCATCTGATTGTCCGGTACAGGGAACTGCTGGTGAGGAATCCTGAATGGTCTGAAAAGGATCTGGTTAAAGAAACAGTAATTTCAAAGTTTGTCCCCTGTCTCTATACCACCTTAACAACAATTGCAGGTTTTAGTTCGTTGCTCGTTTGTGATATCTTGCCTGTTATTACCTTTGGCTGGATGATGAGTGTCGGACTAGTTGTATCTCTGATAGTTACTTTTTTACTCTTTCCTGCAATACTCCTTCTATTCCCAAAAGGCAGATTAGGGGAACATAGAGAATTTGGCGGAGTATTCACCCGTTTTCTTGCAAAGGTGACCCATAATTATGCAAAAACGGTATTTGTTTTAACAGGATTACTGATAGTTATTACGGCCTTCGGTATATCAAGGCTCACTGTGGAGAACAGTTTTATCGATTATTTTAGGAAATCAACTGAGATATACCGGGGGATGAAGGTTATTGATCAGGATATGGGAGGTACGACGCCTCTTGATATTATTGTGAATTTTAAAGAGGTAAAAGATACTTCGTTATCAAATCAGGATGCCATTGCAGAAACTAAGATTATTGATCAGGATATGGGAGGCACAACGCCTCTTGATAGTGTTGCGAATTCTCAGGATATAAAGAATGCTCCGTTATCGAATGAAGTTACAATCACAGAGTCTGATGAAGATTTTGATGAAGAGTTTGACGAGTTTGATGAATTTGATGAGTTTGAAGAGAGGGATGATTCCGGAAAGTACTGGTTTACTTCTGATAAGATGGCTTTGATTAAAAAAGTCCATGATTATCTTGAGAATTTACCTGAAATCGGCAAGGTTTTATCTCTTGGGACAATGATGAAGATTGCCGAGGAATTTAATGAAGGTAAGCCTCTTGATGATTTTCAACTTGCCCTTCTTTATACTCAATTACCGGATGAATTTAAAGATATGGTTCTTACACCATATGTTTCTATCCTGGATAACCAGGCCCGTCTGACTGTGCGGATAAAAGATTCTTTAAAGGGATTAAAACGGGACAGTTTGCTTAAAGAAATCAAGTCTGATATGGAGAACCAACTTGGATTGCAGGAGAATCAAGTTCATCTGGCCGGTATAATGATTCTTTATAACAATATGCTTCAGAGCCTTTTCAGTTCTCAGATATTAACCATAGGGTTTGTTGTGATTGCATTAATGTTTATGTTTGTGATACTGTTTCGTTCTGTCAAGATTTCCCTGATTGCAATTATACCCAATATACTTTCCGCAATCGCTGTGCTCGGTGTGATGGGGCTGACAGGCAGGCCGCTGGATATGATGACAATCACTATAGCGGCAATAAGCATTGGTATTGCAGTTGATGATACCATTCATTATATTCACCGATTCAGGGATGAATATGAAACTGATCGGGATTATATCAGCACAATGTACCGCTGCCATGGAAGTATAGGAAATGCAATGTACTATACCTCACTTACAATCATTGCGGGGTTTTCTATCCTGGTTTTTTCGAATTTTATCCCTACGATTCTTTTCGGACTTCTCACCGGGCTTGCAATGTTTATTGCAATTATAGCGGCATTAACATTGCTTCCGCTACTGATAATTGTATTTAAACCATTCGGAAGATAGACACGGTTCTCCGAGAGTCATATTGGCAAATCTGCGAGTCATAAGCCCTTTAGAATTAATCTATTGACAAAAGAATATTAATTAGTATTATTTGTAAATATATAAATAATTTAAACAATTTCGCGGTATATACGATAATAATAGTTGAGGCTGTAAAATTTCTCAGAAATTATCGTAGTCAATTTAAAGGCATTTTGTTAGTATCACCTCGTTTAGATAGAAAGAGGTGATTTTTAAAGCTCTTAAAGAAAGATTAATAAATACAATTTATAAAAAACCATTAAATGTTTTTAATACCTTCACAGAGGGGAGAAAAACGGATGAGAAAGTTAGTCTTATTAGTATTCTTTTTTGTATCAATAACGTATGCGTTTAATATATCCGTATATGCGGATGATGTGCCTGATTCAAAGGAACAACCTGGTGTAGTTGCGAGCGAAGACAAAAGCATTACTGAAGTAGATGCAACCAATGAAGAAGACACAGAAGAGATAGATATTGAGATGGAGGCAGTCTTTGTTAAAGACCCGATCCAGCCTTTTAACCGGGCCATGTTTACCTTTAATGATAAAGTATACTATTGGTTATTCAGGCCTTTATCAAAAGGTTATGCGGCTGTTTTGCCTGAGCCTGCACGTTTAGGCGTCAGGAATTTCTTTACAAATATCAGAATGCCTGGTCGTTTTTTCAACTGCATCTTTCAAGGTAAATTTAAAGGCGCCGGAACGGAAATGTTGCGTCTGGTTATTAATTCCACCCTGGGGGTAGGTGGCTTTTCTGACCCGGCGAAGAAATACTTCAAACTGGACATACAAGATGAAGACTTTGGGCAGACCCTTGGCAGATATAATGTTGGATCAGGGGCATTTATTGAAATACCTTTATTTGGCCCTTCTAACGTGCGTGATGGTATTGGACTTCTGGGAGATATGGTTCTGGACCCGATAGCGTGGCTAACGTTTGTCAGCCCATACGCAAGTACAGGAGCCAATACCTATAATACACTAAATGATGTTTCTATAGATAAAGGGGATACTTACGAGAACCTGGTTGAAGGCGCTATAGATCCGTACATTATGGTTCAGGATGCTTATATGCAAAATCGAACCAAAAAGATAAAAGAGTAAATCCGCTTGAACGAATCATTCGGGCAGGTCAGGTTTTGGATCTTTCTGCTAAAGTTTCTGCAATTATTTGCTGATTTTTTCTCTTGTTTACTAAATAAATATAGAGGAATGTTATACACGTGATTAAGGATCCTAGTAATATAACCCTTTTTTCTATTGTATGAATAGCGGCAAGCGCCTCTTTTTCTTCAATCTCAACAAAAAGCGCCCAGTTAACAAATTTAAGATCTAACGCCGTATACGCACTTAATGCGGGAACACCTCGATAATCCTTTATTAATTTCTTTCCAACGATTCCGTTTAATGCCTCCCTTGATGCTTCAGTATCTACTTCTTTTTGAAGTATGGTTGGTTTTTCAGAAAACCTGGAATTCGATCTCATATAGCCATCGTCACCTACCAGGTACATTTCTCCTGTTTCTCCCATGCCTGCTCTGTGAGTCATAATAGCATCTAAATGGGAGAAAGGGATTTCTATAATCAATACACCCAATAACATTTGTCCATCGTATACCGGTGCGGAAAAGTAAGAAGTAAATTCCTTCATCTCTTCATGCCACGTATAGTCCTCAAATGCCACTCCATCCAGACCACGTGCAAAAACCTGGCCAATACTGAATTGCTTATATCTTCCGGTAAGTACATTTGTTCCAGAGAATTCCTCTCTTATTGCAGAAAAGATTACATCGCCATCACTGCCAACAAAATATATGTTTGCATAACCGTAATCAGTTAAATAATGTTCCATCAGAGGTTGATAAAGGTCTGCTATTTTAGTGTATTGGGGACCGTCAAGGCCAGAGGCATGAAAGGCCTTTGATAGTCTGGAAAAAGCCTGTCCGGTTACAGGATTGCTTGCAAGGACGTCTACGTCACCAAACCTGTCCTGAAAATAACCTTCTATCTGGCCCTTCAACAACTCTCTGACAGTGACTAAATGATTAAAAACTTCAATTTCTACCGCTTCTTTAAGAAATCTGTAACTTATGAGTGGAAGGGTGATTAAAAAGATAGTAAATGCTACTCCAATTGTAATAAAAACCTTTTTGGTACTCATTTGATTTTGTTTGTATATAAAATGTTTAAAGGTAGCTGAAACCTTACGGTTGCGTTCCTTCCTTAACTTTTATCTGCCCAGGCGAACGTCTACAATATGCCAAACCACATAAGAAATCGCTAAGAATATAACATTGAAGGCAGAATTTCTCCAATAAAAAATTCCGGTTCATGTATGGGCGTATAGTCATTCCGAAGGACAGGCTTGCCTGTGGCATGACTATCCGCTTCTACTTTTTACAATTTTGCTTGCTCAAATTATTGAACATTAATAGAATATCAAGTATTGGACTTCCATAAAAGTTCAGGCAAGATAAATTTGGCAACCTGCCCGAACGTACTGTTCGGTACGGGCGGGTCATAAGGAGTTAATTTAAGATGAAGGTATTGGTAATTGGTGGTGGTGGAAGGGAACATAGCCTTGTATGGAAGATAGCCCGGTCCCCACAGGTAAGTAAGATTTTTTGTGCACCGGGGAATCCGGGAATTTCAGAACTTGCCGAATGTATAGACATCACCGCAGATCAGACAGACCTGCTTTGTGAATTTGCGGTTAAGGAAGATATAGACCTTACTGTTGTAGGCCCTGAGGCCCCTCTGGTAGATGGGATAGTGGATGTTTTCAGTAAACATAATTTAAAAGTATTTGGGCCTGACCGGAAAGCGGCGATCCTGGAAGATAGCAAGGTGTTCTCAAAACTCCTTTTGAGGAAGCACGGTATTCCAACTGCAGACTTTAAATGCTTTGATGATCATAGCCAGGCCAGGCGTTATGTTTTGTCAAGAGAGGCTCCAATAGTAGTAAAGGCAGATGGGTTGAGTAAGGGTAAAGGAGTATTTGTCTGTAAAACTAATGACGAGGCGCTGCAGGCAATTGACTCTATAATGAAGGACAGGGTGTTTGGAAATGCCGGAGATCAGATTGTAATAGAAGAATGCCTGACAGGAGAAGAGATTTCTCTGCTGGCATTTACAGATGGAAGGACCATCGTGCCCATGGAAAGCTCCCAGGATCACAAGACGGTTTATGACGGCGATAAAGGCCCAAATACAGGGGGCATGGGAGCTTATTCGCCTGTACCAATTATGACATCTGGATTATACCGCAGGATAGAGAAAGACATACTTGTGCCGACAGTTCACGCTATGAATAAAGAAGGAAGACCTTATAAGGGGGTTCTTTACATTGGTTTGATGATAACGTCTGCCGGGCCTATGGTATTGGAATTTAATGTTCGTCTTGGAGACCCGGAGGCGCAGGTAATTCTAACTCGAATGAAGAGCGATATCGTTCCAATAATGCTGGCCACAATTTCAGGGGGTCTGGACAGTGTAGATTTGGAATGGTTTCCACATGCATCTGTTTGTGTTGTAATGACTTCGGATGGCTATCCGGGTCAATACGACAATGGAAAAGAAATTAAGGGACTGGATTCATTAAAAGATCAAGAGGGTATATCTGTTTTTCATGCAGGCACTAAATTCGAAAATGGGAAGATAGTAACGAATGGCGGACGTGTCTTGAACGTTGTTGCCTGTGGCAAAGATATAAAAGAAGCACAGACGAAGGTGTACGAAGCTGTAAGTAAAATATCATTTGACGGTGCGCATTATCGCAGAGACATTGCCGATAAGGCTATAAAATAAGCTTTTCTATAATATGGTTATAGTATGCGAAACAAAAATGAATGATAACTTGTCATCTATTAAAGGTGTTGCTGAGAGATTAGGCAGGGGTGCAAAGGCTATTTCTGAAGAGATCAGGGAAAGGGTGCCTGTTTATCTTGATCTTTTAAAAACACTTGCCAGAATGGGCAAAAATATATCATTTGATGTAGACAGGGGGGAGATAAAGATCAAAGAGGGCTTTATCAATGATTATGTGAAAGAAATATCCATTCGAGAGAAGGACTTCCAATCAATCAGAGTTAACTGTATGGATGGAAATGCGTCTTTCTTCATAGAGCTGAAAAAATACTTTTTTGAAGGCGTAATAGAGATACCGTTTAAGGTCAAAAGTTTTATATTCAATAAGGAGACAAGGACAGTTACCTTTAAGCTTGGTGAAAAAAGAATAGAGAAAGTGAATAATTACTATTCAAAGGTTTTATTCTGGTTCAGCTTATCAGTAATAAGCATATTTTACAAAAATGAAGAGGGTATAAAAAAGAGCATTTTTCATAAAGATTCACTTACGGTTCACCCTGATGGCACGTATATTATAGACCTTAATAAGATTCCTGAGTTAAGAGAATTGTTTAAAAAAGATATGGCAAATATAAAATACTGGAATCTGATTTCAATGGACAAGTTATCATTTAAGAAAGGCCTGGTAATACTCAGGCTTTCACACAGACTCGCAACAAAAATAAAAACATGCATTGGGATTGTTGAAGTTTTACCAAAAGGCCGGCTGGTCAGGCCATTATTAAACAGATTTTAGAAAAACTTTCTTGACAAATTAATTATAATGTATAAAGTTTAAATCTTATTTTTTTTGGTTGGTAACCATGTAAATCAGTGAGTTTTAAGAGTAATTTAAGGCAATGTTAAGGTCGTTGTACCTAAGAGTCCAATCGTTTTTAAGGCTGGCAGACAATCGCTGCAAATTATTCTTTATCTTTCTTCTTTTTGAAATAGGGGGGGTAGGGAATGGAAGCAATCGGACGACATCTATTACTTGAAATGTGGGATTGTAACAGGGAAATCCTTAATGACGGTGAAAAGATAACGCAGCTTATGAGTGATGCCGCTAATGATGCAGGGGCAACTGTTGTAAAATCAATCTATCACGAGTTTAATCCTCCGGGAATCACCGCTGTCGCTATCCTGTCAGAGTCGCACATTTCAGTTCATACATGGCCGATCGAAGGTTATGTAGCCGTTGATATATTTACCTGTGGCACAGTTGCCGACCCTCAATTAGCGATTAAAGGCTTACTGGAGGTTTTTGAACCGAAAGAGCATACTTCCGTAGAGATTAAGAGGGGTTCTCCATATATTAAAGGCACTATGCTATCCAGGGTAAACTCTGAAATAAGGATATAATAATATATGCTGAAAAAAGAAACTCCTTCACGATGGATTTATGACTATTTTAGTCCGTATGAGGTACATAAGCATGCTTTAAAGCAGACGTTGTATCACGGGCATTCAGAATATCAGGAGATTGTGATAGCGGAAACCGAATGCTTTGGTAGATGCCTGATCCTTGATAATGAATTTCAATCAGCCGAGCGTGATGAGTTTATATATCACGAATCTCTCGTGCAGCCGGCCCTTATCCTGCATCCCAAACCTGAAAAGGTAGCTATTATAGGTGGTGGCGAAGGCGCTGCAATCAGAGAAGTTCTTCGCCACAGGACTGTTACCAAAGCTGTAATGGTGGATTTAGACGAAAAGGTTGTGGAATGTGCGAAAAAATACCTGCCAAGCTTTCATAACGGTTGTTTTTCTGATGAAAGAGCCAAACTCTTATTTGAAGATGGCCGTAAGTTCCTGGAAGAAACTGATGAAACATTTGACGTGATAATTATTGATATTACGTGTCCGATTGAAGAGGGACCTGCTTACAAGCTTTTTACTAAAGAATTCTATGATATTGTGAAACAAAAACTTACACCACAGGGAGCATTATCCGTTCAGGCAAGCACAGTCTCACATACAGCTCTTGCCACATATACCGTTATTAGCAGAACCCTTAAGGAGGTATTTACAAATGTATCTCCTTCTGTAGCGCATATCCCATTTTTTGCCATGCTCTGGGGATTCTGCCTCGCCTCAAATGGTCTCGATCCTAATCAGATAAATAAGGATGAAATAGACCGGAGGATATCTGAAAGGGTTGATGGCGAATTAAGGTTCTATGATGGTATTACCCACCAGGCGCTCTTTAACCTTCCGAAATATGTCAGGAAAGCCCTGAAAGAACAAACACATATTAATAGAGACAACAAACCCCTTATGGAGCAATACCCCGGCCGGGCGTAGAAAGAATAGTTGTAGCTAATTTAATGTATAGTAATTTCAATGTTTATAACACTTCGACTCCGCTCAGTGTGACGTTGTTTTGAGAGGCTCCGTTTGACGCCATCCTGAGCGGAGTCGAAGGATAGTCTTTTGTCGTGATAGCGACCTGATTTAACCAATAGAATTTCACATTTTACAGGAGGATAGAAAAATGCCTTATGAATTACCGTCACAGTTTAAGGATCTTGCAAGGGAATACCCTGATGTATGCAAAGCGTTTGAAAATCTTGGTACACAATGTCATGAAGCAGGCCCCCTGGATGAAAATACAAGAAGGCTTGCGAAACTTGGTATTGCAATTGGTACAGGTTCAGAGGGTGCAGTGCATTCTGCGGTTAGGAATGCGCTCAAGACCGGAATATCAAAAGAGGAGATTCTGCACGTCTGTATACTTGCGATTACTACAATCGGTTTACCACATGCGTTAGCAGCCATGACATGGATTAAGGATATATTTGAAAAACCCTGAAAACTGAATTTTGTGTTATAGTTCTAAATGCAATTTCTGATTGTGTTTTTAGTGAGATGTTTTCACCACTGGCGGAAACATCTCACTTTTCCAACTGTTTCATGGAGAGAGAAATCCTTTTCATTTCAACGTCAACATCAAGCACCTTGACTTTGACGATATCACCAACGGACACATGACCTTTTATATCCTTTATGAATTTATTAGAAATCTCTGAGATGTGGACAAGGCCGTCCTGATGTACTCCTATATCCACAAAGGCGCCAAAATTCGCTACATTAGTTACAGTTCCCTCCAGCACCATACCGGATTCCAGGTCTTTGATTTCGTTGATTGAATCATTGAATGCAGCAGTAACAAATTTTTTACGCGGGTCGCGTCCCGGCTTTTTAAGCTCTTCCAGTATATCCGTTACCGTAGGAAGCCCCGCCTTCTCACTGACGAAAGAGTGTGGGTCAATATTTACAATCAGTTCTTCGTGTCCAATTATATCTCCTGGTTTCTTCTGCAGGTGCGTGGCAATTGTATCTACAATATGATAACTCTCAGGGTGAACGGCTGAATTGTCCAGTTGGTTGTCGGAATTGCGGATACGCATGAAACCCGCACACTGTTCAAACGCTTTTGGGCCGAGTTTGTTGACTTTCAAGAACTGGTTCCTGTTTGAGAATAATCCGTTCTGGTTACGGTAGCTCACAATGTTCTCCGCCAGACCATTGCTAATGCCGGCTACATAGGAGAGTAATTCCTTTGAAGCGGTATTAACGTCCACTCCCACATAGTTGACACAATGTTCGACAACATCATCCAGCTTCTTTTTGAGTTTCTTCTGCTGAACATCATGTTGATACTGCCCCACACCTATAGATTTCGGATCGATTTTTACCAGCTCTGCCAGCGGGTCCTGCAGACGGCGGGCAATACTTACTGCCCCGCGAACAGTAATATCTTTATCAGGGAACTCCCTTGCAGCAACCTCAGATGCGGAATAGATAGATGCCCCGGATTCATTAACTATTACAATCTTTATTTTTTCCTTATATTTTTTTGCCTCATCTTGATCCAGAACCCAATGAACAAACCTGTCTGTTTCCCTGGAACCGGTACCATTGCCAATAGCAGCCAGCTCTATATTATATTTATCAAACCAGTCATATAATACCTTTGCCGAACCTTCGTAATCCTTCCTGGGTTCAGTGGGATAAATTACAGTCTCATCAAGGAGCTTTCCGGTATTATCCAACGCTACAATTTTACAGCCTGTACGGAAGCCCGGATCAATTCCCACAATAGGGCAACCGCCTGCCGGTGGCGCCAGAAGTAAGTTATTAAGATTGGCGGCAAAGGTTTCTATTGCCTCTTCGTCAGCCTTTTCTTTATTTTCCAGACGTATCCTCGATATTACGGATATCTTCATCAGGCGGTTGTATGAATCTTCAATTGCCTCTGATACTATCTCTGCACATTTATTCTTCCTGCTTCCAACTATGTTATTTCTGAGCTTCGTAATGATTTCTTCATCGGACACTTCAATTGTAAAAGTAATTACTCCTTCGTTTTCTGCGCGCCTTAGACCAAGCATATTGTGGCTGGAGATAGAGCTGACAGTGTGGCGATAATTATAGTACATATTATATTTTGTATTCTTGTCTTTGTATTCATCTTTTACCTTTGAAACATAATGCCCTTCTGTTTGCATGTAACTGTAGACAACGCTTCGATGATCTGCATTTTCTGAAATAACTTCTGAAATAATATCCTTAGCGCCAGCCAGTGCATCATCAACACTATTTATGTCTTTGAAGTTGGTCATTTGTTCTGTTGCAAAGACAACAGGACCGAAACCATCTTCCATTTCTAAAATCATTAATGCCAATGGTTCCAGGCCTCTTTCTCTGGCAATGGTAGCCCTGGTCCTCTTTTTGGGTTTGAAGGGAAGGTATATCTCTTCCAGTTCGTTCTTGGAGAGGCACTCACGGATAGTCTTTTCAAGATCAGGAGTCATCTTGCCCTGCTCGTTGATAGTCTTTGTTACCGTCTCTTTGCGCTGTAGAAGCTCACTCAGGTAAATATTACGCTCCTCAATCTTACGAAGGACAACCTCATCAAGGCCGCCAGTTATCTCTTTACGGTACCTGGCGACAAATGGAACCGTGTTGCCTTTGGCGAAGAGTGATAGAACCTTTTCAACTGTTGGTTTTGCAAGATTGAGTTCATCCGCAATAATCTGTGCGTTATCCATAAGATTGTATTCTTCTAATTTAGTTGCCCCTGAAAAAGTCTCTTTTCCAGACAAAATCAACTTACAGCTTATGTTTATTATTGCCTTAGCTTGCTGAAAACAATCTCTGCCTCCAGGAAAACAGACAAAAAAGAAGCACCGTCAGGAGCTTCCTCATG
>JAIQZU010000065.1 GCA_021776915.1 Candidatus Scalindua sp.
GAATTGCATATCCACGAATGATTATATCTCACCCCGGCACACTTCCGCTCAGCCTCATTCTCTCCAAATAGAGCCTTGCCCACCTGTCTGCGTGCCTGCCTGAGCAAGAACGCTCGCAGTCAGGCAACCTACAGGCAGACGTACAGGCAGATGCGGTATTTGATGTCGTAGTTTATGTCTTTCTTAAGTCAAGTCGAAGGGATAAAGTCGAGTTCTTTTTTAAAAACAGTCGCTGTCCCTAGTTTCCCGTCCCTAATTTCCCACGATTTTGATTTCTTCCGGGGTGAGGTCGTAGAGTTTGTAAATTAATCTATCAATCTGTTTTTCGTGTTTTTGAACTTTTGTTTGATTAACATGGATATTTAAATAATCCTGCTATTTAGTATTATTTTCATCTTGGGAAGTGATTTTGTCAAATTTTAATATCTTTTTATATTCTTCTAGTTTGATAGGTACAACGGAAATCCTCTTTTGTTTAATAATATCTGATGCTTTCAAAAGCGTATCCTCTTTTATATCCTTTAATGTGATGCTTTTTCTAAAGGTTTTTACGGGAACAAAATTTATTGCAAGCCATTCTTCTTTAGTTGTTGTATCCTGATATGCTTTGCCTTTGACCTTCATAACTCCAAAAACAGATTTACCCATAGCGCTGCTGTACCATAATGCAATATCACTTTTTCGCATTTGTGCAATGTTTTTTTTTGCTGCATGATTGCGGATGCCGTATAGTTTAAAAACACCCGCCATTAACACATCTTCCCATGTACGGGTTTTATATGGTGATCTAACAAGCCAGTAGTTCATTTTTTTGCTTCGGTTTCTACTTTTCTTAAATTTTCTCTTTGCGCTTTAGCCAATTTCGGATACCTGCGGGCATACCAGTTTTCTACCTCTTTTATATCATCTTCGTTTAATTCGTAAGCTACATATACAAGTCTGTCTATTTCTACCTGTTCATTACTGGCGTAATTGTAACGTGGATTTTGTTTCTGTTTCTCAACTAACTTTCTTACATAATTTGTATCTTTAATTTTTGTTGTAACTAATGGAGATTCTAATAAAGTATCCCCTTCGGACTGTACAGTGTGTATTTGGTATACTTTAAAAAGAAATCTAAACAGAGTTGAATTCAAAAGTCCAATAAATTGCTCAGAAATAAAAACTGCATTACTCTTCGAATCAAATGGAGTTTTTGAGCCGTATCTGAAGGTTGGACTGTAATCTCCCGTTCTAGAATAACTAATTGAAACAGTAAAATATTTTTCTGGATTCCTGATAACTGCGCAAAGGGTTGTCTTAGAATGAGGTGTAATCTTTTTATTTTCCTTTCTGTCTCTAATTCTTTGAGCTATAGTGTAACTTTTCATTCTATTAATAGCCCACTCGCTCCAGTCAATAAAATAATCAGTCGGAACATAATAATTTGGCAACCATCCCTCACCGGCATCACTTGCTCCACCTTTGTCATAGGGAACAATATATCTACCATCAAAATATCTTGTACTTTTAGAATTATTTTTTGATATTCCTTTATCAATAACAGATAATCTCAGATCATCATTGTTTCTTATTTTATTCAAATCATCGTCGGTTAACAAATACTCTTTGTAAGCATCAATACTCCTATAACTTCCTCTTGCATATGGTTTTTTAAACAGATATGCATAATTATCACCTGTTTGTAAACCTGCTTTTACATCTGCAATTTCACTCAGTTTTATCACTGGAATTTCTTTTCCGTTTACTTCAATCAGCCTTGCTCTTACTTGTTTGTCTCCTATTTGCATATCCTTTTTCTTCGAGGTTTTGTCATTCATAAAGGAAAATAGTTTAGGGCTTGCTACAAAGAATGGTAGATTAGAGTTTGTTTCTATTAAATTTTGCCGATAGGTATAGATGGCATACTCTTCACTACTTTCGCTAGCCCAGTTGCTTCTCTGCATTTTTAACACTGGTAGCTTATCACCCTCTTTTTCGATATCTTCAATAATTTCAGCATCTGTTGTCTGGTAAAGGAGTTCTAAAAAACGGTCGTGATTATCATGTATGCTTACGGTTGTCAGATCTGCCATCAGACATTGGTGGTTGTCATTATAATTTTTTTTTGTCTTTTCTAATCTTTCACCTTCCGGAAATACATTTCTTTCACAAAGTATAATAGCAGTATTTACGGTTGCCTTAAAAGTATCGGGATGAACACGAATCATTTTATAAATGTAGTTATCCATAATCTGTTTACGTAATTTGAAATGGCTTTTTATGGTCATAAAAGTATCACTAACTATATAAGCTAATATACCACCACTTTTAAGTGGCGTACTTTTACTACCAGAAGCAAGAAAGCGGGCTATAAAAGCCCCATATGGGTCTTTACTGCCAAGAGAGAGAGTGTTTTTGATGTCATCGGATATTTTGTCACCGCCGTAAGGTGGATTACCGATAACAATATTAAAGCCGGCACCCTTAAGTTCAGGAAAAAAAATATCAAGATTGAAGAATGGAGCGGAAATATTTGCATGTTTAAACCACTCCATTAAATATTTTTTATTTCTGATTTCTTCGCTTTTGCTATCAGCTATTTTCTTACCTGTTACTTTTTTTGCAAAATCAGGATATGCCTGATGAAGCGTGTCTATGATTTTATCTAAAAGTTCATCTTTTGCTTTATTCGACAGATTGCTATTTTGATAATACTTCTCTTTTGCAGGTATAAGTTTCTCTATTGCTAATTGTCCAAACAATTCCATCTGAGGCGAAGCATCTTTCAGAGTATTGGCGCAGATAATCTTTGTTTCAAGATTCGGAAGCGGAGAAATATGATAATTATGCTCAGCGTCAGAAAGATTAATGTCCTGTTCTATAAGCAGTGAAATAAAGAACCTTAACTTGGAGATCATTACCGCCATTGGCTTAATATCAATACTGTAAATACTATTTCTGATAATTCCGATTTTTCGTGCATAATTAAGTTCATGTCGATGCAGGTCTTTTTTTGCCTGTTCTCTTAGTTCTATCTGCAGACGGTTTAATTGTGCATCTATCCAGAGATTATTATCAGGATCAACAACTTTTAATATTCTTACAAGCTTATGAAGCATTCCCATAGGAAAAGCCCCTGAGCCGCAAGCCGGATCTAATACCTTTAATTGATCAACCGCCTGAATAATATTATGCTTAAATTCATTTTTATCATTTTCTACACGTTCGTAATAAATAAGATTTTTCAGGTTTGTAGCGTCAAAGTTGTTTTTAGCAAAGTAATTATTCAGATGTAAAAGCAACGACTCGTTTACCATATATTCTATTACATTTCTCGGAGTATAAAAAGAACCTGATGCTCTTCTGGCTGTCGTTGATATGGTTTCATTTGGATCTATTTCAGCCAAAAGATTTTCAAATATCAAACCGAGTAATTCAGGGTCTAGCGCAACCTCTTGTTCAAGAGAGGTGTTTTCATCAACTGTGAACTTATACTGTTCAAATATTTTATTTAAGCCTTTTGTCTTTCTCACATGTTTATCTACTCGAATTTCTAAATTTTCTGAATAGAAAAGCTCATTGGGTATTGTTATGGAATCGTCATCAATGCAGTCATTGCAATTATCTTCTTCCAGTTTGTCAAACAAGCCACCATTTAAGAATGGTATCTTTTTAAATTTATCAATGTCAAAGGCAAGTGATTTGGCAAAATAAAACGACTGTCTCTCTTCTTGAGGTGTATTTAGAGATGAAAAAAAGATATTTTGAAGTATTGACCTGTAGTAGCCGTTTTGCTTGAAAAACGTATTCCTTTGTGTGATATTTTTGAGTAGCTTAAATGCTTTATCAAAATCAATCTCCAACAAATCTCTATCAATTAGTTTCATCTCCTTTAGAAACCAGCAGAAAAGAATTCGGCTTATTAGCCTTACCGCAAAATGTTTTACGTTCTCTTTATCGTCTTTGTAAAAATCAGGCTTAATAGGTAGTTTGATTTTAGTTAGTGCGCAGTAATACCAAGCTGAAACTTCCTGGTAAAATTTTTCATTTAATTCCTTGAGGTCTAGTGTCTTCTGCCATGCATTGTGAAGCGCAACAAAGTTTGTTATAGAATGTTTTAATTTTAATTCAGATAAGCTTAACTCAAAAAGTATCTCAATATGAGCACGGTGCGGCTTTTCAGTTGAAATGTCTTTGATAAGCGTGACTTTTTCGAGCACATCTTTCTGCTCATCTCCTTTATGCGGACGGCGGTTGATCACAGATAAGGTGAGTGTCTTACCGTGTTTGAACAATACCATGACCGGCATGGAAAATACCTTATTAATTTCACGGGTTATCTGGCTGAGAGCTGTTCTGCTATATTGTTTCTTGCTGAGTTTAATGGCAAAAAAGAGGTAGGATTCATAAATTGTCCGGTCAACCTGCTTAGTATCAAATAAATCAAGCTGGTTACTTATCTCGTCTCTGGAAAGCTGGAAAAGCAGATCTATGTAATCCCACTGTGGAACAAGCGCTTTTTCTTTATTAAAGCGGGTATCATTGTCCAGAAAAAACTCTTTGAAATAGGCATAAGACTTCTTTTCAAATGGCTGTTGCCGTTCTGTATTGTATCCGAGCATCTTGAAGAGAGAGAGGGAGTTGTCGGTCAGATTGCCTTTCTGGAATTTTTCAATCGCAGCTATTATGCTTAGCTTTGTGTCTGCCTGCGCCATGTATCACCTCAATATTAGCCATGTAACCAGTTCAAAGTTATCCATATCATGCAACTGTTTCGCGGATGGTATCAGCAGAGCACCTCTGTCTGATGTAAGCCTATGGCTGCTTCTCTTTTTAAATATTCGAATAATTTCCTCGACCACCTTCTTTAACAGTTCTGTATATTCGTCCATATTCTTGCCATTTTGAGTATCTCCATTGAAGAGTTCGCACAATTTATCATAAGGGACTTTTTTACCCTGGCACATAAGGCGGTAGATTTCCAGAATTTGTTTGGCATGAGTGTAGTTGTATCTCACCGTACCATCGCTACGAATATAAACCAGAAAGTACGGATTGAGAGGATTAACTTCCTCGTTGCCTTCGTTCTCTCCCTTTTGTTTCAGGCAGAATACCACACCGGGTTTGATTATATCTTTTTCATTTGCAGTAAACTGATCAGATCCGAACAAACCGGCGTGTTCACCTGATAGGGATGGAACTACCGCATAGAGTCCGAATGGAGCATCAGCTAAACGTTTACGGTTACTCTCAATGAAGTTCATGAGTTCTATTCTGAAATCATCCAGAGTAAAGTCGGTAAGAGAGACGGATTCGTCCATGTCTTCCAGGTCAAGCACCTCATCTTTCAATTTCTTTAATTGTTTACTACGGTACTTTAGATCATCTGTTATAAGTTCTTCGATCTGTTCTACGTTTAATATGTTGTCCTCGCCGGTTGCCGTAACATCTACCAGAGCCATACGAGCCTCTACCCTTTCTTTGAGATTTATATAATTATCCAGGTCTTTTGTAGGCCAGAAATTCACCAGTTGAATCGTGGTGTTTATACTGCCCAATCTGTCAATACGCCCGAACCTTTGAATAATCCGTACCGGGTTCCAATGTATATCATAGTTGACTAGATAATCGCAGTCCTGCAGGTTCTGGCCTTCGCTGATACAGTCAGTGGCAATCAGGATATCAATCTCCGCTGTATTATCTGTTTTGAAAAGTTTCATTTGAGCTGCCGATGTCATTCTTGAGCGATTCTTGGATATTGGTGAGAAATTTAGAAGGATACTATCGTAATCTGGTTTACCATAGGTTGTTTGTGTATAACTTCCGCAGACAAGAGCGGAGTGCAGGTTCAGTTCATTTTGACACCATTCTTTGATGTTTTCGTATAAATACTTAGCAGTATCTGCAAAGGCGGTAAAAACAATAACTTTTTTATTGTTATCGTTGAATGGTGATTTTACTTTTTTTGTTATGAGACTCTTTAATTCTGCGAGTTTAGCGTCTCTTTCCGGCGTTACTGCATTGGCGTTATTGAGCAAATCGACGAGCGCTTCTTTGTCTTTTTTGAGATCAACAAGCCATTTTTGTAGATTAATATCCGCAAGGTCGAATTTAAGTTTTTTACCGACCTGCCACTGTTCCATGTCCTCGCCATCTTCTTCCAGCTCTTCTTCATCCGGTTCTATGCTTTCCAGTGATTCTTCCTGAGAATCCTTTTGGGATTCTAGAAAATCATTTATTTTATTTTCGAGTTTTTCAATTTTCTGAATAGTCCTGTCGAGAGATATCTCAAATGACTCGATTGAGCTTTCAAGGCGTTTGAGATAATTCACTTTCATCATGCCGATAAGGAAGTATTCACGGTCGGTTTGACTAAATGCCAGAACTTCTGTTGATGCCAACTCTTCGTATTTTTTTTGCTTTTCAGGCTTAACATAAGCCGAAGGATTAAAAACCGACAATTTGTATTCAAGTATTTGCTTATTTATACGGTCGTAGGATGGAAAACGATTTCTCAAATCGATCTCTGGATAAACAGAGTGCGGTTTGTTTCTTTCAGGAAATTTTCCAATAGTTTCAATCTTATAAAAGCTTTTAACATGCTTCCTTGAGCGGGCAATAGTAAGCTCATCGAGAAGTTTGAAAAAAGAAGAATCTAGTTTCTCCAATAGCTGCTTCATGGTCCGGTTAGGATTTTTTGTTTGATCTGCCCATAGTGTGAAATGTGTCTGGGCGTTTTTAAGTGTCTGCCCGATGTCTTTTATTTTACAGGATTCAAGGAGTGCATTATCTTCACCTTCGGTAATCAAGGAAATCTGGTTGCGTAGATCTCGCAGACTGTTATTTACCGGTGTCGCAGAGAGCATGAGGACTTTGGTTTTTACACCGTCTTTAATGACTTTTTCCATCAGCCATTTTGCACGATTCATTTTTAATGAACCGTCTTCTTTTGTTTTTTCAACTGGATTTCCTCTGAAATGATGAGATTCATCAATAACGACAAGATCGTAAGCGCCCCAGTTGAAGTTTTCTAAATCGATACCGTTTGCAGCAGAATGGCCTGATACCCGTGCCATATCTGTGTGGTAAAGAACTGTATAATTATACCTGTCCTTCTTGAATGGATTTAAAACATGATTCTGGCTGGCCTGATATATTGTCCAGTTGCCAGTCAGCTTCTTCGGGCAAACGACAAGGACACGATTATTCAATAATTCAAAGTATTTTATAACGGCTAAGGCTTCATAAGTCTTGCCCAAACCCACACTGTCGGCGATAATACACCCATTGTGTTTTAGTATTTTATTTATTGCGCCTTTAACGCCATCTTTCTGAAAATCATAAAGAGTGTCCCATACTTCACTGTCGAAAAAGCCTGTACGTTCATTAAGCAGCCCACCTCTCTTTTGCTCATCCAGGTAATTCTCAAATATATGATACAGTGTTTTGTAGTAAATAAATTCAGGTTCATTTTCCAGATAAAGCTGTTCAAGGTATTTAAGTACCTGCTCTTTGACGTCTTCAACAAGTCCGGTCTTATCATTCCAGATAGAGTCGAACCATTCTTTAAGTTCCAGTCTATCGCGATCACTGTCTATAACAAGATTCAACTCGATATTCCTGCTGCCACCAAGGCCCAGTCCATTAACTGTAAAATTTGAACTGCCAGCAATCGCTTTCTCTATTCCACTTTCTTGATGAATGTGGTACATCTTTCCATGCAGAAAATTAGGCTTCACCATGGAACGAATATCAGTTTTTGATTTAATCCATTCTGAACATTCTTTTGCAACAGTCTTTTGAGTTAATCGGCTTTCAAGTGGAATTACAATTTTTTCATCCTCAATCTTAAAATCCCTTACGTTTGTTTTGTCAGGATCCATAGACTTGATGAATGTCGGCTCCCCAAACAGGAATCTGAGATTATTGATACCATCAAGGTTACTCTTAAGACGATGATACGCATAAATAGTAAAATATGCAGACACTATGGAAATATCAGATTTTTTGGTGATGGCTTGTTTTAAGAAATCACCAACATTACCGTTTGAATGATTGTCTCGGATTGCGGAATTACTCATGTGTTACTCTCTCCTGTTCTTTTGCACAGGTCTCGGTCGGGTTTATAAATGTATATGAAAACTCTTACTCGTATAAACAAGTAAAACTATCTTTTTGAAGATATTTAAAATGTGGTAAAAGTGGATTGTAGCAAATTGATGATTGAGTGATTTCTTATTTGGTAATTATATTACAATTTTAAGCAACTTCCAAAGAACGAACGTTGAATATTTCATTTTCGGTTAACGGTTCAATTGCCGATTCAGGCAGAGTTATAACGGCTATTGTGTTTCCGAGTACATCGAATACTTCTAATGAATAACCATCTTCTCCATTTGAGACGGGATGATGATCCACAATAGTTGCAACGTCGCCTTTTTTTAATCTTTTTTCGGGAATATCTTTTGTTAGAACTATTTCATTAAATAATTTATATGCCATCTTATTACTCCTTTTTATCTGGATACATTGTGATAAATTTGCTTATACCTGTTTCTGTTTCTATTATCCAAATTGTACAAACAGAAAGACTTGTTCCATTAGGACCGGTAAGTTTTCCTTTAATTTCATAAAGCTGACCATATTCCGTTTTTTCCGTCGGCACTACATCAAGAGATAAAATCTGCTTCCTCAAATCATACTCCAAGACTTTCCAATTTTCAATAGTATATCCTAGTTTACTAAGCCACCGGGATTTATCATTACGCTTTTTAAATGCTAACAGATAATCGGTTAACTTTGCTGGTACAATTAATGTGTTTTCGGATAATTTCATATCGAGAAAACATCAGTAAAAACGAGTGTTTTTTAAACAGCGATTCATACAATTTTGCAGAGAAATAAAACAAACATTATTTAAGATAACTTTTACTCATCTCAAAATGATTTTCGGCAATAACCCAAAAACAATTTTGCCAGAGTAAAGTCCTCGGCGTTTTCCAGTCCGGGGAAAGTCCTCGGCATTTTCCAGTCCGGGGAAAGTCCTCGGCGTTTTTCAGTCCGGGGAAAGTCCTCGGCGCCTTTTGTCCGGGGAAAGTCCTCGGCGTTTTCCAGTCCGGGGATAACTGCCCGCCTGAACGACATGTCGGGCAGGCAACCAAGATTTGGTTTTTTGAGAAGCCAAAAACCAAATCGGTTTTAGTATACTGTCCAGATAGCCTTGGAATGTTAATATGTGTTTTGAGTTATTTAATACAAACGATAACTGGAGTGATTAAATGAAGGACATGATCTCTTTATGGCCAATATGCTCTCAATATCTGATAACCGACATTTAACAACTCATGGATTCGTTGCCAGAAATATTCTCTGTCCGGCAGGGTTTATACTAAAGCAGAGAAAAGCCTACTTACTTCCGAATAAATCATCTAAAAACTTGTTTTTATCAAGTTCGGATTGCCACTTTTGATGCCTTTTCACAGATTCAATCCTCTTTTGGGATGGAAACGATAAAAACCTACTCGTCTCTATTGGCCCTAATTTTTCCATTAAAATATCAACACCTTGTTTCAGCAATTTTTCGTCTTTTATATATTGACCTTGCTTCACCTCAAGTTCTCCTTTGTGCAAAAGTTTACAGGATTAACAGCTTCCATATTAATACCTTTTAATTTGTGGATGTTCTTTAACAATTTATCATCGCAGGTAATAAAGTAATCTGCCGATGTTTCAGCAAATGCTACATGTGCTGCATCAGCAATTCCAAAATTTAAGGAATGCAAATCTTCAGTTCTTCTTTTAATTTCATTCAATTGGAATGATGGTTTCTTGCCGTATCTGTTTAACAAAACAGTTAATTCTATACGCTCATATATATCTTCTATAGCTTCAATCTCCTCGAAATGTACAGGAGATACAATAATCTCAAAAGTTCTATCCTGAATACTTTTTAAAATCAGGTAGTATGCATCAGTTTCAAGACGTATTCGCATCATAGATTGATTATCAAATGGACGGCATAAAGTGCAAACGTCTAAGTATATTCTTTTCATTCTTATGTCATTATGTTGTTTTGGCTAATGACGGCCAGCAACCTCATTTATCGTTTCTGTATAGTGGTGGATTTTATAGTATATTTGAATTGTTTCAAGTGTATTCTTTTCAATCACATAGCGGTATAGTATCTTTTATGCAAAGCTGTGTCACCTTTATTTGATGGGATAGAATGCTTAATATCAAAATTGCTCAATTTGTGATTAATATTTACGGGGGGATAAGTAATTAGAGGAATGATGGGTAGTAGAGGATCGCCCTTGACGGTATGTACACTCACATCCTGCAGATACCACGCTTCGACTTTTCTACAAAGGCCGATAACTCAGCAGCCGGGCCGGATGGATAGGTTTCTTTAATCTTCTCCAGTGCCTCGCCGACATTCAGGCCGGAACGAAAAAGCAGTTTGAAGCCTTCCTTAATTTCTTCCTGTTCTTTTGCAGTCAAAGTCGACCTCCTTAATCCGACAGTGTTCAGGCCAACGATCTTGTTTATCTCTAATGGTTTCAACATGCAGAACGGAGGCACATCTTTCGTAACAGCACAGCCACCACCCAACATAACCAGACGACCAACATTCACAAATTGATGCAAGACGCAATTTCCGCTAATGACAACCTGATCCCCTATCTCTACAAAACCGGCCAACAAAGCGCCATTCGCCACTATAACCCCACGGCCAAGTTTAACATTGTGACCGAAATGCGAGTACGCCATCAGGAAACAATCGTCACCAATCTCCGTCACGGAATCTACCCTGGTTCCACGATTGATAGTCACACCTTCGCGAATCTGACAGTTTGCTCCAATAGCAACAAATGATCTCTCTCCTTTGAATCCTACGTCCTGAGGGACGCCGCCCAGAACAGCTCCCGCATGAACGTGGCAGCGAGACCCTATTGAAGTGTATGGCATGATATTGACATTTGGGCCAATGACAGATCCATCACCAATATTCACATCTGCCGCGATGGTTGTAAACTGACCAATTTCAACATCCTTTCCCAGCTCGGCGCCGGGATCAATAATAGCTGTCTTGTGAATCATTTTAGATTCTTATGCACGGAGTTTTATACCAAAGGCATTACTGAGATTTTCAAGGATTTCCTCCTGTAACTTATCTACCTCTTCACTCTTCAAGGTTCTATCATCCGCCCTGAATATCAATCTGAAGGCTATGCTCTTCTTGCCATTCTCAACCTGTTTACCCCTGTAGACATCAAAGAATTCTATGCCATCGACGTAGTTTATATTAAGTGATTCTATGCACCCTTTTATGTCTGCCCATGTAACCGCCTCATCACTTACAACTGCCATGTCTCTCGTCACCATGGGTAATGATGGAATTTTCCGGTAGGAACTTTCAAGATTTGTGTTATCTATCAGTATATTGTAATCTAACTCTGCCACACACGGTTTGGTCCTGAAATCATAATCATTAATGACTTCTCTACTCAATTCACCAACATATCCCAGTAACTTACCGCCCAGTTTGAGCGCTGCAGATTTCCCAGGATTGAACAGGTCAAAATCATAACGCATGGTCTCAAGCTCCTGCACAATATTTAGTTGACTGAGGATTGTCCCTATAACACCTTTTAAGGATAGAAATCCTTCCTCACCAAGAATACACAGGCACTCCTTTTCCTCCGGCATCCCATCATCTTCCTGAGGTAAATATATCTTGGACAATTCATATATATTCGTCTTCTCAACACCATAGTTCTGATTGTGCTTTTTTACACGCAGCAGATTATGCACAAGTGCTTTTCTCAGAAGATTTTCGTCCTGCCGTATCGGGTTAATAATTTTCAAACTGCTCATTTCTGACCAGATAGCACCGTGCCTTTCATGCAACTCGCCTACAATACTGTCCGTAATAACTTCATCAAAACCCAGTCCGGAAATAACAGATTTTGTTTTTTCGGTAACTTTGTCGAATATGTTGTCCTGTGTCAATTTTACACCAATATTACTTTCTGCCTGTATTTTGTCGTATCCGTGAATCCTGGCCACTTCCTCTATCAAGTCTACTTCCCGATATACGTCACCCCTGAAGCTGGGAACCTCTACAGTCAGATTGTCTTCCGTTTCTCCCTCCGGCTTTATTTTGAACTGTAAACGTTCCAGGATATCCTTCGCTGTTTTCTTATCTATATGAAGCCCCAAAAGACTGTCCAACCGGGACATCCTCAAAGCAACACTCACCTTTTTGTATTCAAGATAGTTTCGGTCGATTACACCTTCTACAACATGACCACCAGCAATATCCAATATCATCTTTGCCGCCCTCCTTGATGCCCAGTCGATACATTCAGGATCCACACGACGTTCAAAGCGATAGGAGGAATCCGAGATGAGACCCAGTTTTCTCGAAGTTCTTCTGACATTTCTCGGATCAAAGAAGGCGCTTTCCAAAAGAATGTTTTTTGTGGTATCAGAGACTTCTGTGTCCCTCCCGCCCATTATGCCAGCAACGGCAACCGGTCTTTGAGCGTCTGCAATTACCAGCATGTCATCCGTAAGCGTACACTTGCTGCCATCTATTGCCTCCATGGTCTCACCCTTCTTTGCCATTCTGACAATAATCTTCTTCCCACTTAATTTGTCAAAATCAAAGGCGTGTAACGGTTGACCACTCTCCATCAAGACATAATTTGTAATGTCTACTATGTTATTCACGGGGCGCAATCCGATGCTGCTAATTCTTTTTTGAAGCCATTCGGGTGATGGGGCTATTTTCACATCTTTTATAATTCGTGCCGTATACCTCTGGCATAATTCATTATCTTCTATTGTAACACCGGTTAAATCATTCACATTTTCAGTTGTTGTCTCATAATCCACACCTGGAATAATAAGCTCACTGCGTACAATAGCGGCAACCTCTCTTGCGATACCAATAAAACCCAGACAATCAGGCCTGTTAGAGGTAACCTCAACCTCCAGGCAGAAATCATCATCCACAGGATTTATTGTATCAACTACCAGTCCTGCATTCGTCAATTTCTCTGCCAATGCCTCTACGGAGAGATCGTGTTTGCAGTAATCCTTAAGCCAGTTGTAGCTTATTTTCATAGTTTTAAAATTGTGACAAAAACCTCAGGTCATTTTCAAAGAAAAGCCTGATGTTATCTATTCCATACTTTAGCATGGTAAGCCTCTCCACACCCAGACCAAATGCAAACCCGGTATACTTCTCCGCATCATAGCCAACAGTCTCAAACACATTAGGATCTACCATTCCTGCACCCAAAACCTCAACCCAGCCACTGTGAGAGCACACACTGCATCCTTTCCCCTTGCAGATGGAGCATGAAATATCTATCTCTGCACTGGGTTCGGTAAAGGGAAAGAAAGAAGGGCGGAATCTCATCTTAATATCCTGCCCGAAGTATGACTGGGCAAACAGGGTTAAAACGTATTTCAGATCGCTGAAGCTCACACCTTCATCCACCATCAAACCTTCAATCTGATGAAACATAGAGGCATGTCGGGCATCAACTGTATCCGGCCTGAAAACCTTTCCGGGAGCAATCATCCTTATGGGAGGTTTCTTCTTCTCCATCACCCTTATCTGTACTGTTGAGGTCTGGCTTCTCAGGAGGCGTTTGTTGCCCAGATAAAATGTATCAAAATCTTCTCTGGACGGATGGTCTGCGGGTATGTTCAGGGCATCAAAATTGTAGTATTCGTGTTCTACTTCAGGACCGTATTCTATATCAAAACATAGTTTTCTGAAAATCCCTTTGATTTCATCAATGGTCTGTGTAATGGGGTGCCTGCGTCCATAATGCATGCATTTCCCTGGTAGTGATAGATCAAATATCTCTTTTGGTTCAGAAGTCCGTTCTTTATTAACAAATTTTACTTTTGCCTCTTCTATCCATTTACTGATTTCCTGCTTAAGCTTGTTTGCTGATTTACCGGTTAACGATCGCTGTTCCGGGGGCAAGCCGGGAATCGCCTTAATTACATCACTAATAATACCGCCCTTTCTTCCGAGATATCTTGTCTTTATCTTTTCAACTTCTTCCAGAGATTCAGCCTTTGCTAAATCTTCTTTTGCCTGATTTTGTATTTCACTTAATCTTTCTTGCATAAGAATCTAATCGAAAGAGGATTAATTGCTTGATGAAATTTTGCGGAAAGAGGTACCTGAACCGGATCGGTTGTTTATTCCTACTCAATCAGAAAGCCTGGAGCAATAAACGTAAGCCTTTCATTGATAATTACGGACAGTTGACGTTCAAGTTGACTCTGGCTTTATCAAAAACCCGGAATTCATATTGTTTTGTTCTGGTTCAAGTAGAATCAAAAAAATGAAATTGGAAGGAAATTAAATATGCTGTTTTGATAACTCGACCAACTCATCAAAAGCTACAGGATCGTTCACAGCGGTTTCCGCTAATATCTTCCTGTCAACTATAACATTGGCCTTTGTCAATCCATTAATGAAACGGCTATAATTTATCCCACGCATTTTAGCTGCTGCATTTATGCGTAATATCCAAAGCTTCCTGAAGTCTCTCTTTTTACATTTTCTATCCCTATAAGCAAAAGCCATTGCCCTCACATAAGTTTCACTGGCTCTACGATAAAGATTACCTCTGCCTCCCCAATACCCTTTTGTCGCATTTAGAAGTCTTTTCCTTCCTTGTTTCCTTGCTGAACCTTTTCTTACTCTTGGCATTCTTAAAACCTTTCTTGTGCTTATTTTTAAATTTTAACTATGCTTTCCCTAAAGCACGTAACAGTGTTCTGGTAAAACCCTTTGACACAAGGGCTGTTCTCTTGAGTCTCCTTTTGCGATCCCCGGTTTTCCCGGACATTAAGTGGCCTGCAAACGCCTTCCTCCTCTTAATCTTGCCATTAGATGAAACTTTAACCCTTTTAGCGAGTCCTTTGTTAGTTTTTAATTTTGGCATTCCAATACTCCTTCTTTCTTTAAATTTTACTTTGGTGTTAAGATTATCCCCATACTTCTTCCTGTAGACTTTGCTTGTGTTTCTACCTTGGCAATATCTTCCAGAGATCTTATAACTTCGTCAAATATTTCTTTAGCCATATCCTTGTGTGCTCTCTCTCGTCCTCTAAACATCATGTTAATCAGGACTCTATCTTTTCTCTCAAGAAATTTTCTTGCGTTCTTTACCTTTGTCTGAAGATCATGTGAACCAATTTTTGGCCTGACCCTGATTTCCTTTAACTGAACGGTGCGGCTTTTCTGATGTGATTTTTTGCTCAGTTTGTATTGATGTTTGCCATAGTCCAGAATGCGGCATACAGGTGGGTCCGTATTTGGTGAGACCTCAACCAGATCCAGGCCTAATTCTATAGCCTTACTGAGTGCATCAAGCTTTTTCATGACGCCTAATTGCTCTCCACCTTCACCAACAAGCCTTACTGTCTTTGCAAAGATTCGCTCATTAATTCTCTGATATTTCGAGATCTCTACACCCCCATTCTAAAAAGATTTAATTTTCCTTCACGCAAGTATACCAGTTGCCCAGGAAATTGATAAGGAGAAAAACTAAGTTTTATTTTTCGCCTCCCCTTCAATACGTACCAGGAATTCTGATAAAGGCAGAGACCCTTCGTCTCCGTTCTTACGACTCCTCACTGATACCGTGTCTTCCTTTATCTCCCTGTCGCCTATGATAAGAAGATAAGGGATTTTCTCCAGAGTGCCTTCCCTGATCTTAAAGCCGGTCTTCTCATTCCTTAAATCACATTCAGCACGAATACCCATCTCAGCTAATTGATCTTTTATCTTATTACTGCAATCATCATGAGCGTCTGTTATTGGAAGCATCCTGACCTGTATCGGCGCCAGCCATAAAGGAAAGTCACCGGCATAGTGTTCCAGCAAACACCCAAGAAATCTCTCCATGGCGCCAAGTACGGTACGGTGTACCATCACAACCTTATGCTTCTTACCATCAGAGGCGATATAATTAACGTCAAACCTTTCAGGTAAATTAAAATCCACCTGAATGGTCGGCCCCTGCCAGCCTCTGCCCAGGGCATCCTTGATCTTTATGTCGATTGCCGGTCCGTAGAACTTTGCCTCGCCTTCTTCACTCTTATATTCCAGCCCCTTTTGTTCAAGGGCGTTCTTCAGCGCGTCTTCAGCAAGATTCCAATTCTCGTCTTCACCTATATACTTTTCGGATTCTCCCTTCCCCCTGACCGCAAGCTCTATCTCGTATTCATTAAATCCAAAACTCTGGAGCATATATTGCGCCAGATCTATAATACCAACTATTTCATCCTTTAGTTGATCCGGCCTGCAGAATACATGTGCATCATCCTGCGTAAAACCACGAACCCTCAAAAGCCCATGCAAAACACCCGACCTCTCATACCTATAGACGGTACCAAGCTCTCCCCACCTAAGAGGCAGATCACGATAACTGCGAACCTTTGTTTTATACATAAGAATTGCGAATGGGCAATTCATCGGCCTTAATATATACTCCTGCCCTTCAACCTCTATAGGGGCATACATACTCTCTTTATAAAAATCCAGATGGCCGCTGGTTTTCCAGAGGTCTATTTTTGCAATGTGAGGGCTGTAGACTATGTCGTAACCGCGTTTATAATGTTCTTCTCTCCAAAACGTTTCAATAATGTTTCTTATCCTGGCCCCTTTTGGATGCCAGAAAACAAGACCGGGACCACCTTCTTCATGGAAACTGTAAAGGTCTAATGCTGTACCAACTTTTCTGTGATCACGTTTTTTGGTCTCTTCTAAAAACTTTAGATGTATCCTTAAATCCTTCTTATTCGTAAATACCGTACCATAAATCCTCTGAAGCATCGGGTTTGTTTCTTTTCCACGCCAGTATGCTCCTGCAACACTCAACAGCTTAAATGCCGTAATCTTTTTTGTACTGGCAATATGTGGGCCCCTGCACAGGTCAACGAAATCACCCTGCCTGTAAAAAGAAATCGTCTGGTCTTCCAACCCTTTGATCAGTTCAACTTTATATCTCTGACCTGATTCTTCCATCATTTTTACAGCCGCATCGCCAGTCTCTTCAAATCGGTCAAAGGTCTCATCAGACTCTATAATCCTTTTCATCTCTGCCTCAATCTTTTCAAGGTCTTCTTCAGACAGAGTTGTATCCAGATCGAAGTCATAATAGAATCCGTCCTTTATAGAAGGGCCAATCCCAAGTTTAGCATTCGGATATAAATTAGTAACTGCCTGAGCCATGACGTGAGAAGTACTATGCCTGAGTATCTCAAGCCCCTCCTCAGAATCGGCCATCACGAGATCCAGGGTTGTATCCGACTCAATCTGACAATCAAGATCCACAAGCGTACTGTTTACTTTACCGGCAATTGCTGTTGGTCCGTGATTTTGATCAGCAATATCGCTGGCAACATCCTTAACTGTCACCTTATCTTCATATTTCCTTTCAATGCCACCAGGCAGTGTTATCTTTACCATTTTTGCTAACAATTGATATAATTTCTGACAATAAGGAAAACAGCTATTATTACCTGATTTCCCACGTTTTTTCAACAAATATTTTTTGTTGTTAAAAACAATTTGACTTTAATATTTTCATAAACTATAATTTCGACTCAAATTAAGGAAAACATTTAATAACAAGAGGTTAAAAATGCTTAAAAACATCGAAAAACAACTGAATCCGCTAAAAAACAGGCTAGTACATTTAAGGGACTCTCTTTGACCTGGCTTCCAAGGAAAAAGAACAGGAAGATATCGAAAGGCAGTTAGAAAGCGCAGATTTCTGGAATAGTAAGGAAAAGGCACAGTCTACCATACAAAAGCTTAAGACATTAAAAGAACTGACCTTACCTTTTCACGAATTACAAAAAACGCTTAATGATATCGTTGATTTATCAGAACTTGCTGATGATGAGGACGAAAGTGATAAGGAATTAGAAACAGAGATTACAAAAGATCTGCAATCATTTAACCAAATGCTGGAAAAGCTGGAATTCCGCATGATGCTGAATGGTAAAAATGATTGCTGTAACGCATTTCTTAATATACATGCCGGCGCGGGTGGGACAGAATCGTGTGATTGGGCTTCAATGTTATTAAGAATGTATAGTATGTGGGCAGAAAAGAATAACTATGCCATGGAAACTATCGATCTTTTGCCCGGTGATGAGGCAGGAATAAAAAGGGTAACTACCCGTATTAAGGGCAGTTTCGCTTATGGTTATTTAAAGTCTGAAATTGGTGTTCACCGCCTGGTTCGCATATCACCATTCGATTCCAACAGTAGACGGCACACCTCGTTTGCTGCAGTTGACGTAATTCCTGAGATCGAGGTTGAGATAGACATAGAGATTAACGAAAAAGATTTAAAAGTTGATACTTACCGCTCTTCCGGTGCCGGAGGCCAACACGTTAACAAAACATCCTCTGCTGTCAGGATAACGCATATACCAACCGGTATAATAGCGCAGTGCCAGAACGACAGGTCTCAACACAAGAATAGAAGCACAGCCTTAAAGATGTTAAAGTCAAAATTGTATCAAATAAAAGAAAAAGAGCTTGAGAAAGAGTTTGCAAATGCATATGATGCAAAGGGCGAGATTGCGTGGGGACATCAAATAAGGTCTTATGTTCTTCAGCCTTACACAATGATAAAGGACCTGAGAACAGGAGAGGAAACCCCTAAAACACAAGCGTTCCTTGATGGTGAAATTGATAGTTTTCTTACAGCATACTTGAAATGGAAAATTGGCAAATAGAATTTATCGAATACATTTATAGATTATAAAATTATGAATACTTTAAAAAACACTGATCCTGAAATATTCGCTGCAATCAGCGACGAACTAAAAAGACAACAAAGTCACATTGAACTTATTGCTTCAGAGAATTATTGCAGTACCGCCGTAATGCAGGCGCAAGGTTCAGTAATGACTAACAAATACGCAGAAGGTTATCCCGGCAGGCGTTGGTATGCAGGATGCGGAAAGGTAGACATAGCTGAAAAACTTGCCATCGAACGGGCAATGGATATCTTCGGGGCAGAACACGCTAATGTCCAGCCACATTCCGGCTCTCAAGCAAATATGGCAGTCTTGTTTTCATCACTTACTCCCGGAAATAAGATATTGAGTATGGATCTTTCACATGGCGGACACCTTACGCACGGTTTCAAAAAGAATTTCTCAGGCCAATTGTACGAGAAGATAACATACGGAGTAAGCGAAGAAACAGGATATATTGATTATGACGAATTAAGGGCGATTGCAAAGAAAACTAATCCGGATCTGGTAATAGCAGGGGCCAGCGCTTACCCTAGAGAACTTGATTTTGCAAAATTTAAAGAAATTGCAGATGAAGTCGGTGCGCTTTTCCTGGCAGACATTGCTCATATAGCAGGCCTTATCGTAGCAGGAGTGCATCAGGACCCTGTGCCCTATGCCGATTTTGTAACTACTTCAACCCATAAAACGCTCAGAGGACCGAGAGGCGGATTAATACTCTGCAAGGCCAAATATGCTTCAAAAATAGATCAGTTTATTTTCCCGGGTATCCAGGGCGGACCATTAATGCACGTAATCGCAGCCAAGGCCGTAGCATTTAAGGAAGCAAAAACCGAAGAATTCAGAAAAACTCAAATCCAAACACTAAAGAATACAAAGAAATTAGCAAATGAGCTGAAAGACAAAGACTACAAAATAGTCTCCGGAGGGACAGACAACCATCTTTTCCTTATAGACCTTTCAAATAAAAATATCTCAGGGACTGAAGCACAGGAAACTCTGGAAAAAGCAGGCATTATCCTCAATAGAAATATGATCCCCTTTGATAAAAGAACCGCAAACGACCCGAGTGGAATAAGAATGGGAACTCCTTCAGTAACTACACGCGGTATGAAAGAACCTGAAATGTGTCAGATTGCCAACTGGATTGATAGCGCACTCAATGGGCGTGGAGACGACAATAAATTAAGGACAATTAAAAATGAGGTTGCAAAATTATGTTCCACATATCCAATTTACAATGACAACTCAGCTTTGGTAAGTTAAATCATCAGCTAAAGTTTTTCCTGCCTGAAACTAACAACTTATTATTCAACATCTCGACACAGATTAACCAAACTTTCTATGGGCAACAAGGAAATCAAAAAAAAAATATCAGTCCTGGGCACAGGAGGATGGGGCACGGCACTTTCGATTGTGTTACACAACAAGGGACACAATGTTACTCTCTGGGGATCTACACCTGACTATGTTGAATACTTAAAGAAACACAGAGAAAACAAAAAATATCTCAAAGGCATCAAAATTCCATCTGACTTAAAAATAATTTCAGATATTGCAAAAGTACAAATTGAAACCGATCTTATAGTTATCGCCATACCGACGCCTTATGTCAGGAAAACCATCAAGCCATTAAAAAATCATTATCTCCCAGGAACACCAATTGTGAGTGTAATAAAAGGCATAGAAAACGAAACACTCATGCGCGGCAGTGAAGTACTTAGAGACGTGTTGGGAGAACAGCCTATTGCGCTGCTCCTGGGACCAAGCCATGCAGAAGAAGTAGCAAGAAAATTACCGACTACAGTTGTAGTTGCATCCAAAGATATTAAACTGGCAAAAGAAATTCAGGATATTTTCATAACAGAGCGGTTTCGAGTTTATACAAATACCGATGTTATAGGGGTTGAAATTGGGACGTCAGTTAAAAATGTCATAGCAATTGCGGCAGGAATTTGTGACGGACTCGGCTTTGGAGATAATTCAAAAGCGGCTCTGATAACCAGAGGACTGGCAGAAATGATGCGTCTGGGAGTGGCAATGGGCGGCCAAAGAGACACCTTCTCAGGTCTTGCAGGACTCGGAGATTTAATAACCACTTGCGTAAGTCCATACGGCAGGAATCGTCTGGTAGGAGAACAAATTGCCAAGGGCAAGAAATTATCCCAAATACTGGAAGAAATGGATCAGGTGGCGGAAGGAATATTGACTACAAAGTCGGTCTGCAAATTAGCAAATAAATACAACGTTGAAATGCCCATTACAAAAGAAATCTACAATGTACTTTTTGAAGATAAAGACCCAATTAAGGCTGTAAATGAACTGATGGTTCGTGAACCAAAATCAGAAATAGAAGACATATATCCGGAATAGTATTGCCCGGTCATATTATATATTTAACAACCCCTTAAAGCAGTATCATCCTTTTTCTGAAGGGGGAGTTCCTAATTCCTCCAGAAATGCCTGTATATCAAAGTCAACGGTTTCTCCGGTAGATTGCTTTCTCTCTTCTGCCTCTTCACCCTTAGCCGCCTCTAATGCCTTTTCTTTAATATCCTCTGGTGGAGTAATAGTCTCTGTCGGCTTACTTTCTTCCACTTTCTCTTTTACCTCTTCCTTAGATTCATCAGTAAATGATATGCCAACAGGTTCTTCCTCCAAAAGCTTCTCTATATCAAAATCAACCGATTCTCCTACCGATTTCTCTGATACCTTTTCTTCAACATCCCCTGATAAAGCAATTGGTTCAATCGGTTCATTTTCCTCCTCCTTAAACTCATCCTTTTCTTCTGCCTCTTCCCTGGATCCGTCAGTAAATGATGTACCAACAGGTTCTTCCTCCAAAAGCTTCTCTATATCAAAATCAACCGATTCTCCTAAGTCTCCTTCTGATATATTTTCCTCAATTTCCCCTGTTGAGGCAATAGTCTCTATCGGTTCTTTTTCATCAACCTTTACATCTTTTTTGACTTCATCCGGTACCTCTAAATCTCGTCCTTTTTTTTCTTCAGCTTCAGATTTAGACTCATCAGAAAGTAAAACACCAAAAGGGTCTTCATCCATTTGTAAAGAACCGGCCAAATTCTCCACAATATCATTATCTTCAACTGGCGCTTCCAAATCTCTTTCTTCCTTCTCCTCGAATTCAACTTCTTCCTCTACTAACTCTTTGGATTCTTCAGAAGATGACACACCAACAGGTTCTTCTTCCAAAAGCTTCTGTATATCAAAATCAACCGATTCTCCCAGGTCTCCTTCTGATATATTTTTCTCAATTTCCCCTGATGGTACAATTGTATCAGTCTGCTCTTTTCCATTTATTTCCTCCGGCACTACAGTATCTTCAGAAGGTACAATATATGCCGGTACTTCTTCCTTACGCAAGAAATCCACCCGTTCATCTGCAACCGGATTGTTTGAATTTCTTTGAGTTCTGAGTACTTCGGCGATCCTATCATTAATTTTATTTGATGCCTCTTGAATTTTTACATCAATAATATTTTCTATTTTACTTAAAACTTCCTTTTCTACCGCGTCTACTTTTGAAATTAACCCTTCAATTTTTGTAGTAACTTCGTCCATTATGGCTTTTAGATTTGCCTCAATTTTCTCGTAATTAACAACAGACTGGCCCTCCGTTTCCACTTCTGGCTCAGCGGTACTTTCACCATCTTTACTTTTTTCTTTTTCAATAGACTCTTCCATACCAAAAAAATCGTCTACAACACCAGGAGCATGTCGTTCTTCACGGCTACTATCATCATATGGATTCACTGTTTGCATATGTTTTCGTTTTACCCTTTTCCGGGACCCTAAAATCTTATTTAAGAGAATCACAAAAATAATACCAATAAATATTGCAACAATAATAACCAAGCGCAAATTATTCATGAAGTTAAAATCTTCAACACCTGCAATATGATTCATAATTAGTATAATATTTTATGGACTTAAATTTAAACAAATGGTGGCCGTGCCAAGCCTACGCGAACGGCTGGACACATAAACCCTATTTATAAAAATATTTCTTTTGTTACTTTTTAAAACGGCCTGGTTTTATGTCTGTTGTTTTACTATCACTTGTTTTGCAATAAGTTACATCTTGCTTAAATTAGTGACTACCGTTGAGGCATCTGATTAGTTACGTTGGAATTGACTATAGTTTTCTGTTTATTTATGCTACTCTTACGTGTTGGAAGAGTCAATCAATTTATTTAAAGTATGCCTGATACCATCTTTCGAAGAACTCCCTGTTCATTGTACCCTGCCTAATCCTTGAAATAGTTTTGTCAGAAACAAATTTGTCTCTAACGCTATTCCCCCAACAGAAAATCAATGCAAATAAATCCTCTACATACCTTTTTCTTTCTGCTACTTTTTCTTTAGAGGGTAAATCTGTTTTAGCCCAGCCATTTTCTGTATCAAGATATTTACGCAAATTATCATAATCTTTATCAGCTCTTTGTTCTAAAAGACTTTTTACGTTTTCAGGTACGTCAGATCTAAGATTGTATTTTTGTTTATGCGTTTGCATTCTTTCGTATTCACACAAAAATGCGTCAACGATTTCTATCGGCGTTGCTTTACTATTTGTATCGAAAGTTTTATCAAGCAAATACTGGATTTTCTCAAACCCTCTCCTTAAGATTGCGTTTTCTACTCCAAATTGATACTCTAACAAAAACTCGTCAACTGATTTTTGCCTATTTGCAGGATTTGGGTCTAAAGCTTTTCTGACAGCTTTTATTTTATGATCAGATACCTTCTTTTTTCTTACCAACAGTTCTATAGCGCTATCAATATAACCTTCATGCCCCAACCCCCCTAATTTCGCATTCTTTAACTCCGCAAAATTGTTTTCCAGTCCTAAATCATCAAACGGTGTTTTGCCTGCAATTAAATAGAACCCAACGCAGCCCAGAGAATAAATATCACTGCTAACACTATATATTTTCCTATATCCCAGCGTTTCTGGTGCAGAATAGTTTGGTGTTCCATGAGCCCCTCCGGAAGAAGTACCTTTTCCGAGATCAGCGTCTCCCATTCTCCCCTGTATATTTAATCCCGCACTTCCAAAATCTCCAAGTTTAGCAAGTCCACCATAAAACAGATATATGTTCGAGGGCTTTATGTCTCTATGTAAATATCCCTGTCCTTCATTCAAGCCATGAACAGATGACAATCCTTTCGCCACTCTTTCAATTATAGAATCCATTAAGGCCTCAGGAAAATCTTCCTTATACTTTCTTCTCCTTAATAAAGTAAGATTGTGATCTGCCATTTCTTCAACCAGGACGGGAACTCCTTCAGGTGTTGTAAGGCAACCATGATATGTTATTATTTCAGAAACTTTCTGCCGCATAAGCATCTCTAAAATTTCTGATTCTCTCATAAACCTTGCTATAGACGACTTACAAGGTTCTTTTGGTGATTTTAAGGCAACGGTATCCCCTTCTTTAAGACCAAGAAATGGTTTGTTTACTACAGCCGATGCTATATCCGCCATAGTCCCACTGGTTTTAACTGAAATGCTGTTGAATTTATCTGAGAAATAATCTTCTAATTCATCAGGTTCCATGCTAATTAACCTCCCTGGCTTTCAGCAGAATAAATGTTATATCATCTTTTCCTGCTAATATTTTTTGTGCAGCATTAATAGAAACCCCCTTATATTTTGAATAAAACAGAGGCACTAAAATAGGATGGTTTGCTCTATTTACTAACTTGTCAGGAATATCTTCAAATTTTTCTTCAGTTATAATCTCGGCTATTTCTACTCTGGAAACAGGATCTAAAATCCCATCTGTTGTCAGCAAGAATATGTCATTATCATGTACATTAACTCTATTAGAATGAACTTTAATATGTTCATTTCCAATATATTGTTCTAATCTTGCATTTATTGAATGAATCTTAAGCTCTTCTTTACTACATCCATTATGTCCGTTTTTCATTCTGTCATCCTGGGTCAAAAGAGACAAGGAATTTACCCCATGTAGATGATTGTTTCCATACGAAAAGGCGTGAGAGTCTCCCACGTTGTGGAGGTAGGCAATGCCATTATGATAAAAAAAGGATACCAATGTTGTTCCAAAATTTTGTAAATCTTTTGAAAATTCCGCTATCGGATACATTATCTGGGAATTAGTATATTCAATAACAGCTTTAATCCCTTCTTGAATCTTTTCCGGAGGGTAATCTTTCTCTTTAAGCCTTTCATACAATTTTGTTAATCTAGAAGCAACTGTCTGTACTGTAATCCTGCTGGCTTCGCTTCCGTTTCCATGCCCTCCCAGCCCATCAGCAATAACAAATATATTTCTTTCATTATCTATATATTTATAATCTTCATTTGTTTTTCTACTCTTGTTTATTCCAGATGTGCTTTCCGACAAAGCATCGAATTCGATACTTCTCCTTGACCCCGTAGCATTTTTTTCCTGCATTTTCAAGATCAATAGTTATAGGTTGTGGGTGTAGTTAATGTCTTGATATGGGTACTTCTCAATAAATCACTACTGCTACATATTGTAGTAGTGTTTATTGTTGGTACAATATATACAATTTAATAATGAAAATCAATAGTTATTTCATCAAATTTACATTAACGGGTAAACTTAATGAAATATCGCCTGATTTCTATACAGAAATTCCTAAGTTTTTATACAAAGAGCAGTTGAGAGTAAAAGGGATGTGCGAAAGTTCTTGAAGATTGGGAGTTGTTTGCTATAATGAGCAGACATTAATCAGAATCTTTATGCATTTTGATAAAGCTATTCTATCAAACCCCATATAAATCTTTCTTTTCGGGGCGTAGCGCAGCTTGGCTTAGCGCACTTGAATGGGGTTCAAGAGGTCGCTGGTTCGAATCCAGTCGCCCCGACCATTATTTATAAAAGGGTTAGGACAATTTTTGTGACGTTTCAAACTGTTCTTTTTTTGCCATTGGAGTCAACTTCTAAAGCTTCGACTCCATCTTTCAAACTTTCCGGGCAATGTTGATATATTATTTAAATTTGGCAAATTTCCATTTAGACCAGTTCATGCGCTTCCCTAATGGTTCCAATAGAAGTCTGCATTAGAGTTTATTATGCTTCTCAAAAGTTTCTCTCAGGAACTCAAATCCTTTTGAGTGGTTAGATTTCACAAAAATTTGTAACCATTCATAAACATCATCGTCAATCGTATTCAACAACATTTATTACTTTGACTTCGTATTAACATTATCATATAATCTGCCTTCTATTTTTTTATGTAGTCTACACTTATAGACCACATCATAAATACTTATTCCACCAGCAATTAAATGAAAAAAACAGAGAAAAAATCACCTGGAAAACTATCAAAAAATTTAAAATCCAAGAAGACTGGTTTCTCAATAGGATATCTTCTCCTTTTTCTTGTGGTTTTATATATTATTCAGATGTTTATGTCACCTAAAGCCGGTGAAATCCCTTATAGCCAATTCAGGACATACTTAAGTGAGGGAAAGATAATTGATTGTTCGGTAGGAGAAAAAGTAATCAGGGGTCACTATGAAAGTTCAGCCGAAAAAAACAAACCTGTTGCTTTCGTAACTGTTCCGGTACAGAACCTCGAATTGGTTAACGAATTAGAAGCAAAAAACATTAAGTTCAAGGGTGAAGTAGAGAATAACTTTCTCAGGAACATATTAATGTGGTGGATTTTTCCATTTGCGATCATCGGCATAGCCTGGTTTTTTATATCAAAGAGAATCGGTGGAATGGGAAGCCCTTTTATGTCATTCGGAAAGGCAAAGATTAAATTATATGCTGAGGAAGATGCAAAGAAAACTACCTTTGCCGATGTTGCAGGATGCGATGAAGCCAAGGAAGAACTGCAGGAAATAATAGAATTCTTAAAGTACCCACAAAAATTCCAGAAACTTGGCGGTAAGATTCCAAAAGGCGTTCTGCTCGTAGGACCACCGGGAACGGGAAAAACACTTCTGGCAAAAGCTGTTGCAGGTGAATCAGGAGTACCTTTCTTCTCAATAAGCGGGTCTGACTTTGTTGAAATGTTTGTTGGAATGGGGGCGGCAAGAGTACGTGATATGTTCGAACAGGCTAAGCAGAAAGCTCCCTGCATAGTCTTTATTGACGAACTTGACAGTGTAGGAAGACAACGCGGCGCAGGTTTAGGCGGTGGCCATGATGAACGAGAGCAAACACTTAACCAGCTACTAGCGGAGATGGATGGTTTCTCTTCAAATAGCGGCGTAATTATCATCGCAGCAACAAACAGACCTGACGTTTTAGATTTTGCATTGCTTCGTCCCGGAAGATTTGACAGGCAAGTAACTGTCGATAGACCTGACTTGATAGGAAGAGAAGCTATCTTAAAGGTCCACGCAAAAGATATTAAAATAGAACCGAATGGCAATCTTAATACAATAGCAAAACGTACTCCAGGCTTCTCAGGCGCTGACCTGGCAAATGTTATTAATGAGGCGGCATTACTTGCTGCTCGACGTGATAAAAAATTTGTCGAAATGGAGGAGCTTGAGGAATCAATAGAAAGAGTTATTGCAGGCCCTGAAAGAAAAAGCAGGGTAATAAGTGATGAAGAAAAGAGCATAGTGGCGTATCACGAATCAGGCCATACACTGGTAGCGGCAATGCTGCCTAATACCGATCCGGTACATAAGGTATCGATTATAGCAAGGGGAGCGGCAGCACTTGGCTATACATTACAGCTTCCTACCGAAGACAAATATTTAACCAGAGAATCTGAAATATTAGACACTTTATGCGTCCTTCTTGCCGGCCGTGCTGCTGAAGAAATAGCCTTTAATGAGTTATCCACCGGTGCACAAAACGACCTTGAAAGAGTAACAAAATTAGCCCGGAATTATGTATGTAAATTCGGAATGAGTAAAACGCTTGGCCCGCAAACATTCGGGAGGCAGCAGGGAAATGTCTTTCTTGGGCATGACCTGGTCCAGGAAAAGGAGTTCAGTGAGAAAACGGCAATAGAAATTGATTCAGAAGTATCAAAACTAATCAAAGAATCTTACGCCGAAGCCAAGTCGCTGATTGAAGAAAACAGGGACAAGCTGGATCTTCTCGCCAAAAAGCTTGAGGAAGATGAAGTCCTGGAAGCCGATCAGATCCTTGAACTCCTAAACCTTAAAGAGGAAAAAAGCGAGGAATCTAAAAAGGATAATTTAGTAGCAGAAAAAGAGACTCACCAATCTTAATGAGTTTCAGCTTCTGGAATCTTATAATTTGGCTAACAAGTCTTCCGGAAGTGTAAAATTAGCATAAACATTCTGAACATCATCATGATTTTCCAAATTTTCCATTAGAGAAACAATGCTTCTGCCCTTTGCCTCATCCAACTCGATAAAAGAGCTGGGTATCCAACTAATCTCAGCCAGCTTTATATTAACACCCTCATCTTGCAACACCTTTTTCACATTATTAAAGTCCTTTGCATCACAGTCAATCTGATACATTCCATCTATTGTTTGCAAATCTTCACATCCTGCATCAAGAACGAGTGTCATCAACTTGTCCTCATCTATCTCGTTAATATTGATACTTATCAATCCTTTCTTCTGAAACATCCATGAAACACAACCTGACTCTCCCAGATTCCCTCCAGATCTTTCAAATATTTTTCTTATCTCTGCCGCAGTCCTGTTCTTATTATCAGTTAATATCTCCACCAGTACAGCGACACCATTAGGTCCATATCCGTCATAAAGACATTCATGAAGTACAGTGTCTCCACTCAATTCTCCTGTACCCTTTAGTATTGCACGTTCGATATTGTCCTTGGGCATATTCTCAGATTTAGCTTTATCAATAGCATACTGTAATTTTAAATTCATTTCAGGATTGCCACCACCCTGTCTGGCTGCAGAAGTAATGGCTTTTGCAAGTTTGGAAAATATCTTGCCTCTCTTCACATCTGCAGCGCCCTTTTTATGTTTTATAGTTGACCACTTGGAATGTCCTGACATTACTTTTTACCTTACTTTATATACGTAATTACCAAATTCTATTTTTATTGAAGGTGTTTACTAACAACTCTTTCTCCTGATCTCAGCCTCTCCACTGAACTTTCCACCATCTTGAGATATTGAAGCTTTTCCAGTTTATCATGAACCACTTTTCTGACTTTCAACTCACGGGCAGTTTTGTGCTTTAAAAGTGGAGATTCCTCTGCTGCAGATTCTTCCCATAACTTTAAGGCAGCCTCCCATTGGCCCTGTGCTCTCTCCCAATAACCGAGAGAATAATATACATCTCCAATGTGTCCCATAATTTCCGGATCATCAGCATATTCAGATGCCTTGTTAAGTTTTTGTAATGCTAATGTTATCTTTTCACCGTCATCTTCATCTGCTAATTTATAGTATGCCCAACCCAAACTATCAAGATATGCACCGTTTTCAGGTTCTATACTTAAAGCCTTTTCTATCAAATCTAAAGCCTCGTCTAACTGTTCTCCTTTTTCGATAAAAAAGTAACCCAGAAAGTTACTTGCCTGATGGTAATCAGGATCTATCTGTAAAACCTTCTCTAATTCATTTACTACATGTTTGTAATCATTCATCTCATAATATATGTTAGCCAGCATAAAACTAACTTCTTTCAGCGCCTCTTTATCCTCATTTATTACACTCGAGATTGCAGTTCTCAGAGTATAAATCGCCTCCCTGCCTTCACCCCTCCTCTGGTAGATCTGGCTTAGCATAGTATACTCCCTTAAATTCTTACTTCCTTTGCTTACACTCTCTTTCAATGTTCCAAAGGCATTTTCTCTCTCTAACTCCGCATTCTCATATTGTTTTGTCTTTTCATAAATGTTTGACAAATTAATGCGCATAAGCCAGGCATCAGAATCAAATTCAATAAAAGATTCTAATGTAGCAATCGCATTATCATAATCCTCCAACTCCTCATAACACAAGGCAAGATAAAAAATTATAGGCTCAGAATGTGGACTAAACTCCCTGGCCTTAACAAACTCATTTATTGCTTCATTAATTCTTTCTGCTTCAACGTATGCCTGGCCTAGCTTGTAATGGATTTTGACAGGCTCATCTGTCAATTTCAGATCAAGGATCTTTTTATATACATTTGTTGCGTTTTCTATGTCACCATTTTTCATATAACCATCTGCCAGGCGGTGCAGCATGTCAGACATAAAGACCTTGTCAACTCCATCCATTACAGAAGAGTTAGCACGTTCGTACTCTGAAATAGCTCCTTTTTCATTACCTTCACTTGCATATATATTTCCAAGTGTATAATGAATGCTGAAATCATCAGGTTTTAATTGTGCAATTTTTTCAATATGAAACAAAGCTTTTTCCTTTTTGTTCGACTGGAAGCAGCAAGTAGCTAAATAATTGTGTATTCTTTCCGCATTTGGATTTGTCTGTAATGTTTTCTCAAGAAACACTATTGCCTCTTCCCAACGATGATCCAACATTAGATAAAATCCCGTACAGAAATTCATATAAGCCTCTGTATCATTATGCAACAAGAAATTACTTTCACTGTCTTTCCGGGATTCGGCTAAAGTTGTTTCACAATGGAATGCAAAAATGAATACAAAAGACAATAAAACTATAGTTTTTGTTTTCGACATGCTATGCCTCAATAGGTGTGTTTTTTTCTTATGAAAGACAGGATATAATATTCCTTCACAAGTTTTAGAATTACCGATTATTATTTATGTATAGCAGAACTTCTGTAAACAGAACAAGGATTTTGAACATAACTAAAGTATAACCTTATTGAGTGGGTATTCAATTATTCCTTCTGCACCAATCCGTTTCAGTTCAGGAATTATGTTTCTAACCACTGACTCGTCCAGTATTGTTTCTATAGCATACCCTGCATCTCCTGAAAGCTGGGAGACAGTAGGAGTTCGCAAAGCAGGTAATTTCTCTAATAAGGCATCCAATCCCTCATTTGAGATATTCATTTTCAGCCCAACCTTGTCACGCGCAATTATGGCGCCTTGAAACAAGATTGCCAGGTTCTCTATCTTTTGCCTCTTCCATGGGTCTTCCCAGGACTTGTGGTTGGAAATGAAGACAGTAGCAGATTCTGTCACAGTATCAATAATACGAAGATTGTTAGCTCTTAAACTACTACCAGTTTCTGTCAACTCTACAATGGCGTCAACAAGGTCTGGTGCTTTAGCCTCTGTAGCACCATGCGAGAATTCAACCTCTGCATGAATACCCTTCTCCTCAAGATATCTTTTAGTAACATTAACCAACTCAGTCGATATTCTCTTTCCTTGAAGGTCTTCCACTGATTTAATGGAAGAGTCCTCTGGCACAGCAAATACCCAACGAACTTTTGTTAACTGCTGTTTTGCATAGACCAGTTTCTCCACACACCGAACATCAGCACCAGCCTCTTCCACCCAGTCCTGCCCTGTAAGGCCAGAATCTATAATCCCTTTCTCAACATAGCGAGCCATGTCCTGCGGACGGATTAACCTTACCGACATCTCATCATCATCAATCGATGGATAGTATGATCTACTGCTTACATAAACCCTGTAGCCCGCATTTTTCATCATGCCAATCGTAGCTTCCTGCAAACTCCCTTTTGGTAAACCGAAACTCAACTTCTTCATAATCTCCCTGCCTCTGTTTTCTGCAATTTTATTTATCTTCGGTTACTGCTTTCTCTATTAATTGTAAAATATGGCTACTCTTCTTCTTTGTCTCATCCAGATAAAAAGTCAAAGACGGCGTGTTTTTCAACTTTAAATTTGAGGCCATTTCCGACTGTATAAACCCCTTTGCATGTTTCAGGGCATCTAGAGTTTTTTGTTGTGATGGCTCATCACACGGGATGGAAACATACACCTTTGCCATTCTGAGGTCAGGAGAAGGCTCTACTCTAGTTACTGTTACCAAACTTATCCTGGGATCTTGCAACCGATACAAAATAATCTTGCTGATCTCCTGCGCAATTACACCTTTAACCTTTTCCAATCTTCTCGTCATGGCCCTGTATAATTAAATCAAGTCCAGTTCGTAATCAACTAGTTCTATCTGTGGAAAGAAACGGAAGGAACTTATAAGTGATGACAACTTACTATTAACATATTGTCTGTCTGTCCCAACCATTGCAACACCAATCTTCGAACACTTATGATTATCCTGCTCGTCCGTCTCAGAAACCGAAACATTGAATTTATTTCTGACTCTGTCTTTTAAGCTTTTAATTATACGCCGTTTGTCTTTTAAAGAACGCGAACTTCTCATTACTACTTTAATACTTAAAATCCCAACGACCATGATAATTCTTCTTGTATCTTAACTAATAATTTATCCTGTATGAGTCGTTCCTTAATTCAAGGTACGTGCAATATGCTGAATTTCGTACGGCTCTATTATATCTCCAATTTTTATATCATCAAAGCCTGCAATCTTAATACCACATTCATATCCTGCCTTTACTTCTTTTGCATCTTCCTTAACAATTCTTAATGTCGAAATTTTGCCATCGTATAAAACTACACTGTCTCGTATCAACCTCACCAGGGAATTGCGCAATATTTTGCCACTCTTCACATAACAGCCGGCAATATTGCCTACCTTCGACACCTTAAAGATCTTTCTTACTTCAACACTTCCAAGAGAGTGTTCAACTTTATCAGGGGTCAACATTCCCTCTAAAGCATCTTTTATATCGTTTGTAGCATCATAAATAACTTTATATAAGCGTACATCTACCCCGCATGCTTCTGCAAGCGACTTTGCTTTATCTTCAGGAACCACATGGAAACCAATGACTACTGCGTCAGAAGCATCTGCAAGTAAAATATCAGTCTCTGTAATTCCACCAACACCACTATGCAAGACTCTGGTCCTGACTTCCTTAGTCGATATTTCTTCCAATGATTTCTTAAGCACTTCTACTGAGCCTTTAAAATCAGCTTTCAAGATTACATTAATCTCTTTAACTTGCCCTTCTTCTATCTTTTTATATAGATTATCTAATGTAACATGTTGACGGCCAGACAGAGCTACTTCCCGTATTTTTCTTTCTCGTTTTGAAGCAATATCTCTGGCTTTTTGAATATCCTTAATAACGTAGAATTTATCGCCTGCCTCCGGACAGGTTGACAACCCTGATATCGCAACCGGCGTTGATGGCCCGACTTCTTTTACCACTTTTCCATGATCATTATATATCGCTCTCACTCTGCCAAACGTCTGACCACACAGGACAATATCACCATGTCGCAGGGTACCCTCTCTGACTAAGAGGTTTGCAATAACGCCTCTACCTTCATGGACATGTGCCTCCAGAACGATGCCCTTTGCAGGCTTCCCGGAAACAGCCCTTAATTCCAATACCTCCGCTTCCAACAATAATCCATCCAGAAGAGTGTCGAGTCCTTTTTTAGTAACAACAGAAGTTTCTATCATTTGGACTTTTCCACCCCACTCCTCAGGATTCAAATCCAAAGCCGCTAACTGCTGCTTTACTTTTAATATGTTTGCTTCAGGTTTATCTACCTTATTTATAGCCACTACAATAGGCACATCAGCCGCACGTGCATGGTTAATAGCTTCTTCTGTTTGCGGCATTACTCCATCATCCGCCGCAACTACCAAAACAACCAGGTCTGTAACGTTTGCCCCCCTTGCTCTCATGGCGGTAAAAGCCTCGTGTCCCGGAGTATCCAGAAAAACAACAGATTTCCCATTTGTTTCCACACGGTAGGCGCCTATGTGTTGCGTAATTCCACCGGATTCTAAAGATGCAATATCCGTCTTTCTAATGCTATCGAGCAAAGAAGTCTTTCCATGGTCTACATGGCCAAGAAATGTTACTATAGGAGCCCTTGGCCTTAAATCTTCTGCTCTGTCAGCCGTCTCTTCAAGTGAAAGCTCTTCTTCCTCTTCTTTTGCCTGTTTCAATTCAATCTCAACACCATACTCAATACCTATCATTTCGATGAGCTCACCATCTAAAGCTTGATTTATTGTAGCAAAAACATTATGGCCAATCAGCAACTTTGATATTATATCTCCAGCTTTTACACCCAGAGCCGCTGATACATCTTTAACTGAAGCAGGCAATTCTATCGCTACCTTTTCTTCTTTTTCCTTCGACAGGACAGGGACTTTTTCTTTAGATACTACTTCTTTGGTGCGTTTTTCAAACCTTCTGGGTCTCTTTTGTTGCGAAACCTTTGTTACCTCTTTCCATCTCCCCTTGATTAATTCTTCTCTCGCCTTTTGTTTCCAGAGCGGGATTCGTCTCCGTACGGTTGATTCGGCTTCTTTAGACGCCGCCTTAACAGAATCACCATCTTTTTTTTCAGCGCTTACCTTTTTGGCCTCAGGAGTTGCAGGTTTCTCTTTTACAGCAACATCTTGCTCAGATCCATTTACCAGCTTACTACGCAACAGGTCTACCTGTTCATCTGTTAAAGCATTTGCATGGTGTTTAATATTTACAAAACCACACTCCTGACACTTTTCTATTAGAAAGCTATTTTTGAAACCCAAATTTTTTGCAAGTTGATTTATTCTTACCATAACAAAAAAAAGACTCCCCCTCGGCACTCTTTACTTATGTCTATTTTTCTATTTCTTCGCTACCAGCATCTTTATTTGACGTTGTTTCTTCGATCTCTTTATTACCGGCATCTTCATTTAACATTGCCCCCTCGGCTTCCTCCTCAGTTGTGCCACCGGTCTCCTCACGCTCGCGTTCACGTTCCAACTCTACTTCTGTAATTATATCTATATCCCAACCTGCCAATTTCGACGCAAGTCTTACATTCTGCCCTCTTTTACCTATAGCCAATGAAAGCTGATCATCCGGAACTACAACAGTTGCAACATTATTTTCAGGTGATAGCAAAATCCCCGTAACCTCTGCCGGTTTAAGAGTATTAGGCACAAAAACTTCCAAATCATCATCCCAACGAATAATATCTATCTTCTCTCCATTCAATTCATCTACAATATTCTTAATTCTTGTTCCTCTTACACCCACACATGCACCTACGCAATCCACGTTTGGATCTTCCGAAAATACGGCAATCTTAGTCCTATAGCCGGCCTCCCTGACCAAGCCTTTTATTTCAACCACCTTATCAGGTATTTCCGGTACTTCCAGCTCGAAAAGTTGTCTTACAAAACTGGAATGGGTCCTCGAAAGTATGATTTTAACTTTATGTCCCACCTTTTTCACTTCTGTAACAACACATCTTAACCTTTCACCTGAACGATGATATTCGTTGCTGATTTGCTCTGACTTTGGAAGATATCCTTCAGCCTTACCAAGATTTATAATTATAGTTGGTCCTTCAAAGCGTTGGACCATACCACTTACAATTGTGCCTTTTCTGCCTACGTATTCCTCATAAATAACATCCCTTTCTGCTTCCTTAATTTTCTGAATTATCACTTGTTTGGCAGTCTGAGCAGTTATTCTTCCCAGATCGGAAAGGTCTATTTCCTGCTCCCCCTGCATTGCCGCAATCTCTCCTGTCTCCCTGTCAATTTTAATCGAAATCGGCTCGCTGGTTTTCAGATGTTTTCTCGAAGCAGATTCCAGAGCAGATTCAATACCCTGGAACACAATGTCTTTGTCTATATCCTTATCCTTATGTAATAGGTCTACTAACCTTAACAAACTCTCTTTGTCCATTTAAAATCCTTCTAATGCTCTCAAAAAAAAAAGTGGGCAAACTCCCACTTTTCTGTAACAACCTGAACAGCTCCAATTATCCGAGGACCACTTGCGCCTATTTCAATTAAGATCTCTCATCGAACTTTCATTAACCCAAATAACATAAGATAAAGTTATTAAACGTGTTAGGAACTTACTCAAGGCTATACAGTTATTATCAACCTTTTCTAAGGTTTTCAAAGTAAGCTGCTTCCAATTTCCCTAAAGTGTGATAATAACAAGAAATGCTTTATTGTCAAGCGCATTTTTGTATACTGGTTTCTCTAAGTAGTTTCTACAAGGCAATTTATTAAGATAAGTATTTGACATAAACTTTTTTTCTGATAGACTAATTTTGATCTTTATTAACATAAAAAATTACAGAAAAACACGTAGCTTTTTTCATCTCTATAACTAATAAAATCAATACAATCATAAATTGGTATTATTAATAGATAATTATGATTCTTTTACCTACAATCTCGTACAGCAGATAGGAGCTTTCGGTACAAGCATAGAAGTAGCCCGAAATGATAAGATTACTATTGCGGAGATTGAAAATAAAAAACCAAGCCACATAATTGTTTCACCCGGGCCATGCACCCCAAAAGAGGGGGGCATATCTAACTCTGTAATTAAGAACTTTGCAGGAAAAATACCAATCCTAGGTGTTTGCCTGGGGCATCAATGTATTGCATATACATTCGGAGCTGAGATAATACGGGCAAGAAGGATAATGCACGGCAAAACATCTATGATACACCACAATAATAAAACAATATTTAAAGGATTAACTAACCCTTTTGAAGCTACTCGTTACCATTCTCTTATCATAAAAAAAGAAACTCTGCCGGATTCATTCGAAATAACAGCGTTTGCAGATAAAGACGAAATAATGGGCATAAGGCACAAGGAATTCCCTTTAGAAGGAGTGCAGTTCCATCCCGAATCTTTCCTGACGGTGCAAGGTTCGGGGCTAATTAAAAACTTTTTAGACTACTAATTCTCTACCTGGATATCGCTTCAGAAATTTATGAAAAGCTTTATAAATCAACTAATAAAAGTCATTGACGAAAAGGATAGTTGTTCTGTTGTGGGATTGGATCCACAACTGGAATATATGCCTTTAGAAATAAAAAAAGCCGCCTTAAAAAAAAGAGGAGGCAGCCTGAACAGTGCCGCCAGAGCAGTTCTCGACTTCAACAAACAGATAATAAATATAATTCACAAACACGTGGGAATCGTGAAACTCCAAATTGCTTTTTACGAAATGCTCGGACCCTGGGGGCTTAGAGCGTATTCCGACACAGTTAAATACGCTAAAAAAAAAACCTGATAGTCATTGGGGATATAAAAAGGGGAGACGTCCCTCACACCGCAGAAGCCTACGCTAATGCACATCTCGGCATTCTTAAATCCAACGATTCGAGAGAAACCACTTTTGAAGTAGATGCCGTCACTGTCAACCCTTTCCTGGGGACAGACAGCATCCTGCCTTTCATCAAACTGGCCGGAAAAAATGGCAAAGGAGTATTTATCCTTGTCAAAACCTCTAACCCATCATCTAAAGATATCCAGGACAGAAGATGCAACAACAAAACAATCTATCAATTAGTTGCAAACCAGGTAAACAAATGGGGAAAAGATTTAATAGATAAAAGTGGTTACAGCCCTATTGGCGCGGTAGTCGCATCAACAAACCCAAAAATCACTAACAATCTCAGGAGTATTATGCCAAATGCATACTTCCTGGTACCCGGATTTGGTGCGCAGCGTGCCAGCTTAAAAAACATTGAGAGATGCTTCAACCAGGACGGTTACGGCGCAATAGTAAACTCCTCCAGAGGCATAATCTACGCTTACAACCTTTCACCCTGGAAGGAAAAATATGGAGCCAGGCAATGGGAATGTGCAGTTGAGGAAGCGGTTATAAAAATGAATAAAGACCTGAAAGATGTGACTGGAAAAATCAAAGAAAAGAAGTCATAAACTGGAATACTTATAACAAAACCATATTGTCTCGGTGTATTATCTCATCATATGGTTTATAACCAAGAGTTTTCTTTATCAACGAAGAACGAAGCCCTTTTATTTTCTGGACCTCTCCGGTAGAATAGTTCATAAGGCCCCTGGCTGCCTCCGTGTTCTCATTGACGTTAAGTATTGAAACAATATCACCCTTAATAAAATCACCATCAACCTTTACTACACCTGACGGCAATAAACTTTTACCCTTCTTAAGCAAGGCATTCAATGCACCATCATCTATATAAATTTTTCCTTTTGGCCTGGCAATAAACCCTATCCACCGTTTGCGACTTGCAATCTTTTTCTTATTAGGAATAAACAGTGTACCCACATTTTCATAGTTCATTATTTTTGACAAGATATCCGGCTGTCTTCCATTAGCAATTATCACCGCTTCTCCTGAACCGGTAGCAATGCCGGCAGCCTCAAGCTTGCTCTCCATACCACCAATACCTTCCCTGGTCTTTTGCTTGAATGCAAGTTTCCTGATATCATCAGAAATAGTATCCACAACTGATAAAACGCTGCAACTTTTACCGGATGTTGGAGGAGTGGTATATAATCCATCTACAGAAGACAAGAGTATCAGCAAATCAGCACGTAACAGGTTTGTAACCAGTGCAGACAGAATATCGTTATCCCCAAAAGTTATTTCTTCCACTGATATAGTATCATTCTCGTTAATAATTGGAATGGTCTTAAAATTTAATAACGAGTGCAATGTATTACATGTATTTAAATATCGCTGGCGATCTTCAAAATCCTGTCTTGTAAGAAGTAATTGTGCGGCATGATATCCATGCTTCTTAAAACATTCGTTATAAATCTCTATTAATTTCCCTTGCCCGATTGCGGCTGCAGCCTGGAGTTCAGGGAGGTTGCCTGGCCTTTTCTGAAATCCTAACGCTCTGATACCCGCCCCAACCGAACCTGAACTTACAACAACTACACTGTAACCGCTGGCACGAAGTTGAATAACCTGCTTCGACAATTCCATAATCTGATGCTTATCCAGGAAGCCATCCTCATTTGTGAGTACACGGGTTCCGATCTTAATTACAATCTTATTGACGCCGGATAATATTTCTTCTCGAATATTCATAACTTTCAACAAGTTTTCATACCAAATTCTTTGTAAGAAAAGCGCTTGACTTCTTTAGCTTTTTTGGTATTATCCCGAAGTATTTTTAACCTATATAGTTTTAAGGAGAGAAAAATGGCAAAGAAAGCAGCAAAGAAAAAGGGTAAAGAAGTACTTGTCGTTGCTAGCAAGGTTAGAGAATATGTAAAAAGCAAAAAATGTAATACATCCGGAGAATTCATTGGTGAATTAAGCAATACAGTTTACGATGCCATTGATAAAGCAATAAGTAGAGCACAAGGCAACAACAGAAAAACTATTCAAGCAAAAGACGTATAGTTTATAGGGTTTACTTTGGATCGGCAGATAATCTTTCCTTAAAAATCTCTGTTAAAATTTTGGGGTTTGCTTTACCTTTGGTAATTTTCATAGTTTGACCAATCAAGAAGGCTAAAGCGCTTTTTTTCCCTAGGCGGTAATCTTCTGCCGCTTTAGAGTTCTCTTCTATAACTTTTGTTACAACATCATCAAGTTCACTTACATCGTCCATCTGAGTTAAATCTTTCTCTTTAACTATAGATGTGGCGGTTTTTCCTGTATTTATCATTTCAATAAAGACGTCTTTAGCGATTGAACTTCCAATTGTTGGTTTGATTTTGATTAATTCGACCAGCATCTCTGGTGAAATAGCAAAATCCTGCACATTTGTTTTTCGTTCATTTAGTTCCCGAAGTACATCATTAATAATCCAGTTACTTAGCTCTTTCGGAGAATCCTGAGACATTTTTACACATTCCTCAAAATAGTCTGCAAGAGGTTTATCTTCCGTCAAGACGCCTGCATCATAGTCAGAAATAGTATATTCATTCACAAACCTCCGATGCCTGTCGACAGGAAGTTCCGGAATTGTTGCCTGGGTTTCATCGATCCATCCCTGATCAATCCAGACAGGAACTAAATCCGGTTCGGGAAAATACCTGTAGTCATGTGCCTCTTCTTTTGAACGCATTCGCCTGCTTACAGAGTCAACATCATCCCATAATCTTGTTTCCATTAACACGTCCTCACCCTTATCGAGTAAACTGCCTTGCCTTGATATTTCGTATGCAATCACTTTTAAGACAGCCTTCATAGAATTAAGATTTTTAATTTCTACCCTGTTGCCAAGAATATTTGAACCCTTTTCACGTAGAGAGATACTCACCTCAAATCTTAAAGAACCTTCCTGCATCTTACAGTCTGACACACCTATGTAAAGCAATATATTCCTGAGTGTCTGCATATAACTTTCCACTTCGTCAACACTTCTCATATCCGGCTGAGTCACTACCTCTAAGAGCGGCACTCCTGCCCTGTTAAAGTCAACTAAACTGTAATTTGCACCTGTTGTTTCAGGATGAACTAGTTTGCCCGCCTCCTCTTCCAAATGTACATTGTGTATGTCGATTCTTTTCTCTTTTCCCTTTACGACTATATCTACATAGCCGTTATTGCCAATATTAAAGTAGTTTTGCGAAGTTTGATAGTTTTTAGGTAAATCAGGATAATAATAACTCTTTCTATCAAAGTTAGTAAATTTACTTATCTCGCAATGCAAAGCAAGAGCCGCCTTTAATGAATGCTCAAACGCCTTTTTATTCATCACCGGCAGAACTCCCGGCAAACCCAAGCAAATTGGACATGTCTGTGTATTTGGCTCAGAACCAAACTTAGTACTACATCCACAAAAAAGCTTAGATTTGGTATCTAATTCTGCGTGGGTCTCCAATCCCATCACCACTTCATATTTCATCAACTAATCCTGTCAATTTAGCTCCGGTTTCTTTAAGTGAAAATCAGTTTCATTTTCGAATAACTTTGCCACCTTTAAAATTTTCTCTTCGTCAAAATGTTTACCTAGAATTTGCATGCCAATGGGTAAGCCAGTATTTGTAAAACCACAAGGAACTGAAATACCCGGTATCCCTACAAGATTAGCGGGAATTGTATAAATATCTGATAAATACATTTGCAGTGGATCGGTAATCTTCTCCCCTATCCTAAAAGCCGGCGTTGGACAAGTAGGGGAAATAATACAATCTACTTTCTTAAAAGCATCTTCAAAATCATTTTTTATCAGATTTCGCACCTTAGAGGCCTTTAAATAGTATGCCTCATAAAAACCGGCGCTTAACACGTAATTACCAAATAAAATTCGCCTTTTAACTTCACTTCCAAAACCTTCAGCACGTACCCTGCTATACATATCAATTATATTGTCTTCACTTAATTGACTTCTATGCCCGTACCGGACACCATCATACCTTGCCAGATTTGAGCTGGCCTCAGCAGTTGCTATAATATAATAAGTGGCAACTGCATATCCACAATGAGGAAGAGACAGATCAACCAACTCTGCACCATTTCTTTTATAAATTTCCAGTGCATCCATTACGGCGCTTCCAACCTCTGGATTAAGGCCTTCACCAAAAAACTCCTTTGGAACTCCTATTCTCAGATTTCCATCAACGCTATCAATATCTGATATGTAATCTGGAACTCCCACAGTAGCGCTTGTTGAGTCAAAACCATCATGACCAGAAACAACTTGCAGCAGTAATGCCGCATCAGAAACATCTTTCGTAACTGAACCAATCTGATCTAATGAAGATGCAAAAGCAACCAACCCATAACGCGACACCCTTCCATACGTAGGCTTGCAACCAACATTCCCACAAAACGCTGATGGCTGCCTGACAGAACCACCTGTATCCGACCCCAAAGCCATAAAAGCCATGTCTGCTGTTACTGCTGCCGCAGCGCCACCACCAGAACCTCCGGGAATACAATCAGTATTCCATGGATTTCGTGTAATATGAAATGCAGAATTTTCATTTGAAGAACCCATTGCAAACTCATCCAGATTGGTTTTACCAATTATTATTGCATCTTCCTCTTTAATTCTCTTAACAACAAAAGCATCATAAGGAGGTATAAAGTTTTCCAAAATCTTTGATCCACAGGTTGTTTTCATTCCTGCTGTACATATATTATCTTTAAAAGCAACAGGAATTCCTGCTAACAAACCAACTTTATCTCCATTGCTCAGCTTTTTATCAATCTCTTTTGCCTTTAATAAAGCACCATCCTTGTCTAAATAAAGATAAGCCTTAATTAAAGGTTCCATGAGATTTATCCATTCAAAGAGATCTTCAACTACCTCTTGAGCAGTAATTTCCCTTTTAACTATCTTTTCTTTAATTTGATTTGCACTTAATTCGTGAGATAACAAAATAAATACTCCAAAATGTCACTATATTCAAATACTCAATGATGGTTCAAAAATGAAATTCTTATCAAGAAGTTTTTTGCAGGAAGAAAATGAGTACGAGCTATAGATCAGAAACTTTATTCTATGACCTTCGGCACCTTAAAGAAACCGTTGGCGCTTGAAGGGGAAAGTTCTAATATTTCCTGGCGTGAAAAAGAAGATTTTAATTCATCTTCTCGAAAAACGTTTTTTAGGGATGTAGCGTATGCCATTGGCTGGACATCATCTGTATCCAGTTCATTCAATTTTTCTATATAATCAAGGATATTGGTTAACTGTTTTGCAAATATATTTTTTTCATCTACCGCAAGCGTAATTCTTGAAAGATTCGCTATATGCTCAATCTCTTTTACGCTAATATCCATTTTTGCTCTGACAAAAGAAAAACCAAGAGTTTACAGTCATTTATACAACTTTAACCACTTTACCGGCATTAATGCACCTTGTACAGATTTTGATTCTTTTGATACTTCCGTTTATATTTGCCCTTATAGTTTGTATATTTGCCTTAAATTTCCTTTTTGTCTTACCAGTTATCTTGAGCCCGACTCCACCTTTTCTCTTTGGCAAGCCTCTACGTTCATATTTATATCCCACAGCCGTTTTCTTACCACATATTTCACAGGTACGCGCCATAACAAATTCCCTCTTTATAAAATTAATTATTCTTCTTCACAGTCTTCACAATAACCCATAATTTGAAATCGATGTGATTCCGCCTTAAACTTGTTTTCCAAACATATTTCATCCTGATATTTCTCAATTCTTTCGTCACTAAACTCTATAATCTTACCGCATTTAATACAAACAAGATGTTCATGATGTTCATGACCGTAAACATGTTCATAATGCGCATGTTTTTCTCCAAAAATCACCTCTCTAAGCAAACCGCTCTTTACTAACAATGCAAGGGTCCTGTAAATTGTCGCCTTCGAAACCCTCTTGTTGCTTTTTCTCATATCAACCAGCAACTCTTCTGCTTCAAAGTGTCCATGACTTTCAAAAACGTGGTTTAGTATAGCCTTCCTTTCTGGTGTAAACTTTAACCCCTTTGATTGAATGTAATCTAGAAACACCTTCTCGCTTTCATTCATATATCTAACTAATATTTAAAATGACTAAGAAAGGTAGCAGACCTAATTAAATATTTACTTTTAAGATCGTATTATTTACCCACGTAAGCATATAATATTCTTTACGGTTACCACATTCATACATTATACAAATTTCACTTATATAATAAATCTTAATTAAAAAAAACCCATCCCAGAACTTCCTGGGACGGGTTATTTATAGCCCCCAGCAATACCTACTCTCCCATCGCTAGACAGTACCATCGGCGCAGAAACCTTAACTACCGTGTTCGGAATGGGAACGGGTTTTTTATTTCTACTATAGTCACTGGAGAATTTAAGCAATTATTAACAGTATAGCTACAATTAAAATAAGGGTGATCAAGCTTTTTGACAAATTAGTACCAGTTAGCTGAATCCGTTACCGGACTTACACACCTGGCCTATCAATCTCATAGTCTTTAAGATGTCTTCACTCTAATTACTTAGAGAACGATATCTAATCTTAAAGCAGGCTTCACGCTTATATGCTTTCAGCGTTTATCCTTTCCGAACTTAGCTACTCAGCCATGCTGTTAGCACAACAACTGACTCACCATAGGTTCGTCCACCTCGATCCTCTCGTACTAGAGGCAGGTTTTCTCAAATATCGTACGCCCACGGAAGATAGGGACCGACCTGTCTCACGACGGTCTAAACCCAGCTCGCGTACCGCTTTAATCTGTGAACTCCAGAACCCTTGGGACCTTCTTCAGCCCCAGGATGCGATGAGCCGACATCGAGGTGCCAAACCTCCTCGCCGCTATGAACGCTCGGAGGAGATCAGCCTGTTATCCCCGGAGTACCTTTTATCTGTTGAGCGACGGCCTTTCCACTCAGAAACCGCCGGATCACTAAGCCCTGCTTTCACACCTGCT
>JAIQZU010000066.1 GCA_021776915.1 Candidatus Scalindua sp.
AGAGGGTAGGTCTACACTACAGAGGATTTTGGCGGATTTTAGGCTTTTTGAAAAAACCAGAACCTTTATTTACAAGTACTTACATTTTTGAAAACTTGAAAATATTTTAAAATCAGGACCGAATTGCGAAAGTCGGGTTAGGTCATTTACCTATTTTTTGATGATGTTCAAATAGACAGGCACAAATATTGTTATACCTGTAAGCCTATAGTGCCATTGGATATAATTGCATGATCAAAAGATAATAATCATATGGTATGCCTATTGCGAAAGTATAAATCAGTTCATCTTCATGAATTGTAACTAAGTTGAGAAATGAGGTGAAAAAGGCATGCATGTCAATGATTACGATGTTGTTTATATTGTCAGCAGGAAAAGGAAAAAGGTGATAATATGTTGCTTACAACGATATTTTGGATATCTATAGCAAGCGCACTTATTGCTATCTTTATTATAACACGATAGTTTCATTTGGAAGGAATTTTAGATTTTTTGTAAATTTTTTAGGAGGAAACATATTATGAAGAAAAAGGGTTGGTTATTGGGTTTCTTGGGAGTTGGAATGTTAAGCCTGGCGTTGGCTCAAAGCGCCGGCGCCGGCTTTATACAGGGCACAAGGGTAAGAACAGATAGCACTTCCCCATTCCACATTGCCGTTTCGCCTGATGGTGGAACGTTGGCTATAGCCAACCAGTCAGGCCATAGCGTGACGTTTATTGATGCGAGGTCTAACAAGGTGACCGGAGAGGTGCCTGTTCAGGTTCAACCTGAAGCGTCTGTGTTTACACTGGACGGACGTACTTTATTTGTTTGTAACGCAGAGAGCGATACTGTATCAGTTATTGATGTAGGTAACAAGGCAGTTGTTAAAACAATAAAGGTTGGTGACTGGCCTTGTAGCATCAAACTGTCAAAAGACGGGTCAAAGGCTTATGTATGTTGTTCTGGTAATATGTGGAATTCGGTTGACATAATTGATACTGCAATGAATAGCAAAATCGGTGAGATCAGAACAACTGATTACGGCCCAAGGGATATAGCTATTTCGCCTGACGGAAAAACTGCGGCAATATGCCTTGATACAACAGGTAAGATCAACAGGGGTGTTGATTTTGTAGATCTTGCATCAGGAAGGGTTATTGAGCACAGAAATATATATCAGAGTTGCAACCTTAGAGCGATTGAGTATACGCCTGATGGAGCATATGTACTTGTCACAATGGAACAGCCAAAGAACTGGCTGCCTGTATGTGAAGCAGAGAATGCACAGATATTCTCAAACAACCTTGCTGTTGTGGAGACTAAGGCTGGTGGAAAGGTTGCATGCATGCCTTTGGATGAGCACAACAATTATGATGGTAATCCATACGGTGTGGCAGTTAGTCCGGACGGAAAGTATGTTTTTATTGGCATAAGAAGTATGCACAGGGTAACTGTCCTTGATCTGAACGCGTTGCTTGATATCGTTTCTTCAAGCACTCAGGAAGAGCTTGACGACATGAAGAACGACCTGACATTGATGGTTGATTATCTGGTAAAAAGGGTAAATGTAGGCCTCGGACCAAGTTCAGTTGCTCTTTCACCGGATGGTAAGACTTGCTACGCTGCAAACTATTTCACAAATGATTTGTCAGTTATTAAGGCAGGTGATGACCCTTCGGTAATAGCAACAATACAGACAGGTCCTGAGTGGCGTCCGCTTGAAAGAGGAGAGCCGTTGACAGTTCCTGAAGTGCATTACAGGGTAAAACACTCTCCATACAAGAGTGAATTGGTCAGATATGGACAGTTCCAGTTTAATGAAGCATCATGGACACTGCAGGGTGAGTATTCATGTGCAAGCTGTCACTATGAAAGAGGCCAAACTACTGGTGTGATCTGGGACCTTGGAGATGAAGGATGGGGTAGTTGGAAGAACGCAAAGTATATCCGGGGTGGAAGGTATCTTCCTCCATTCAGGCATGAAGGATTCACGGGTCATCCTGATGAAATCGTAGGAGCTGCTTCGTCGATCGACAGGGTATGCGGACGTGATCCTGGATTTGTATTCAGAAGTGAGAACTTTTCACCTGAGAGATTAGAGGCATTGATTGCTTACATCAGGTCTTTAGAGTTCACAGGAAGTCCTTTCAGAAATGAAGATGGTTCATTGACAGAAGCACAGAAGAGAGGCTGGAAAGTATTCAGTGATCCTAAGGTTGGATGTATTGAGTGCCATCCTGGCGATCCAAAGAATCCAAGGGCCTTATTCAGTGATGCGCAGACTCATGATGTTGGAACCGGAAGGATTGGTGTAAATGGTTTCAGGACTACACCCGGCGCAGTATATAACCAGGCAGCGTTGGAAGCAGGCGTGGACCCTTATGGTGAAGAGTACGATGTTCCAATTATCGGGCTTGATCTTGTAAAAGAGTTTGATACGCCTACATTGAGAGATATTTACGCATCAGCTACATATTTCCATGATGGCAGTGCACAGACGTTGATGGCAACAATAGACAATACAGCGACTACAGAGGATATGCATGGGGTTACATCACATCTGAGTAATCAAGAATTGCAGGATCTGGTTGAGTTTATGAAGGCTCTGTAAGATGTTTTATAGTGGAGAATTAGAGGCGGTTCTCCACTGAAAAGATTAGCATATTTAGTAATTCGTGAAAACTTAGTTTGTTGAGTTACATCTTTACAAACGAGTTATAGGAACCACCGCTATAGTTCATACGGTGGTTCCTTTTTATTTAATCTTAGAACCTTATTTCACACAATTATGTGTCCAAATTGTATAACATAGAAAAAATACCTATGACTTTTATGTTAGATCAGAAAGGAAAAATCCAGTATGTTGTGAAGAGTAAGTTGGAATGATGTACAGGATTTTATAAGAAAGTTGAATAATAAAACAAGCCTGAACTATCGACTGCCCACAGAAGCTGGGTGGGAATACGAGGCAAGGAGTGGAGAAAATAAAGAAACGTGGGCAGGTACAAATAATAAATCAGAGTTCAGAAGATATGCATGGTATTCTAGCGATAACTCAAGAGGTCAAACGCATCCAGTAGGCCAGAAAAAACCGAACGGTTTAGACCTGTACGACATGATGGGCAATGTCTGGGAATGGTGTCTAGATTGGTATGGTGAAGATTATTATAAGAAAAGCCTTCGTAACAATCTAAAAGGTGAGTCTAGTGGTTCCTGCCGTGTTTATCTGGGCGGTAGCTGGTTCGATAAGTCGAGATACTTGCAAACATCTAATCGCTATGGAAACACTCCTGGTCACAGGAGTAGCAATTTAGGTTTTCGTCTTGCCATGACACCGTAACAATTAGGTGATTCATTCTTCAACTATTATGTGAAATAGCTACTACTTTACCTGTCGAACAGTGTAACTATCTCACACAATCTATCTAAAATTATGATCTGGCGTGATGTACAGTGGTATTCTTTCCTAGCATCATTACGAAATTCACATTGGCTGGCACTCATGGCACAGAATAGGATAGAAATAAAACCTACTGTGGTCATATTGTAGCCAACTCCATTAAATAAACAGGTGTAATATCTTTTTATAGTATTTTATTTTTTTAAGGAGGACTTTAAATGTTTTTTTTACGTTTTTGTACAACAGTTATTAGCTTGGTTATACTCGCCTTATTTTTAGCTTACTCTGGAACTCTCGACTATCCGTGTGTTCCCACTGCTAGGGCTGCAGATATGCTTGATTCGGATAAAGAGGTAGCTTCTCCCGATCCCCGCTTTACTGATAATAGTAACGGCACAATAACGGACAACCTTACTGGATTGATATGGTTACAGAATGCCAATGTCGCGGGAGCGAGAAAGTGGGCAGATGCCCTGGCAGATGTGGAGAATCTGAATAGAGATGGAATGATGAACGGGACTTTTACAGGTGATAAGAGCAACAGTGGCAGTCACCAAAAAGACTGGCGTCTGCCAGATAGGAATGAGTTAGTAAGCCTGACTGATTATAGGAACAACAACCCTGCCCTTCCATCGAACTACTCTAACTTCTTTAGCGGCGTGCAGTCGGACAGCTACTGGTCGAGTGATACCCTTAAGGGTGGTATAGCCTATGCTTGGATCGTAACCTTGAGCGATTACGGTGTTATGGACACTGCCAATAAGACTGAAAAATGCTTTGTATGGCCTGTTCGTGCAGAAAAATAGATACTTTGTTGCTTTGCTTTGAACACATTTGATTCAGGTTCTGAAGCCTGAACTCAACTAATAAGTGCAAATCTCAAGAGTTGATAAGAAGGGTTCGCGGTAGTACAAGACCGCCTCACAAACTTGTCAATAGAAAGGGAGGTGTCCTTTGACCTTCGTAAATATTCACATCAGAATATCATTTCATAAAACTTATCAGTAGGAGGGGTAACTTACTTTTTTTAATCCTTTAGGAGTCTAATATAAACTTCATTACTGTCAAGTAAGTACATCAAAACAGACCAAAACAGGGAGTAATCTAGATCATGGTCTGTTTGTTTACTGGCAGGTAAGCTGTACGCCGGGCATACGAATACATTAATTATTCAATCAAGGCATTAAATATCTGTTGCAAATTTTTTACCAAATTCTTCACACCCCTTCAGATCTTCTTCTGAAGGCACCATCCTTAACTTACACCCTTCAGCAACTATCTTGAAACGTAAACTCTTTAAGATGTCTTCAATTATCTGTACGGCTTCACCACTCCAGCCGTAACATCCAAAAACAGCCGCCGCCTTGCCCCTGATATTCAGTGTTACCAGGCTTGAAATAATATCAAATATTGGTTTTGGGGCCTTCGCATTCAGTGTAGGAGTCCCAAGGAGAATACCATCAGAGGCATCAATTTCGTCAATTATGGAGTCCATATCAGTTTCTGCAGCATTTAAAAGTGAAACATCTGTGTCGGGAAGGCACGCCCCTCTATAAATAGATTCTGCCATTTTTTGTGTGCTGCCGTATGATGAAACATATATGATCGTTATCTTTTTTTTGTCAGGATATTTCTTTGTCTTCCCTGACCATTCTCTGTAAGCATCAATATACTTGTCTAAATTTTCCCTCAGTATAGGACCATGGGAGGGAGCAATAATTTCTATATCAATATCCTTTATATTGTTCAGGGCATCAATAACGTGTTTCTTGAAAGGTCTAAGTATGGTATCGTAGTAAAATTCATACGCAGTAAATGCATCTTCCCTGGAATCCAATTCATCGTTAAATCTTTTATCACTGCAATAATGTGAACCAAATGCATCACAGGGGAATAGTATCTTATCGGTTTCAAGGTACGTAAACATAGTGTCAGGCCAATGGAGAAAAGGCGCAGATATAAATTTCAGTACCTTGCCGCCAAGATCAATACTGTCGCCCGCTTTCACCTCTTTGTAATCAAATTCTTTGTGCAGAATATTCTTCACAAAAGTTCTGGCGCCTCTGGAAAATACTGGGATTGCCCTGGGCGCTAACTCCATCAATCTGATCAAACCGCCTGAATGATCCGGCTCCGTATGATTGATAATTATATAATCGATATCTTCCGGCCTGACTAACGATCTTATTTTTGAAATAAAGTCATCGACACAATATGATTTTACCGTATCTATAACAGCTATCTTCTCACCGCGAACCAGATAGGAATTATAAGTTGTACCGTGCTTTGTAGGTATCACAATATCAAATGTTACGAGACCCGGATCCAATGCACCTATCCAATAAACGCCTTCCTTAATCTTTACTGGTTGACCCATCTATTCCTTCTCCATTTGAAGATGTTTGATTTCTAATTTACGTGGAGAACTGCCTGTACTTACAGACCAATTTTTCGGCGGCCTGATATCGTCCATGTAATGCAACATCTGCTGTTTATCAAGCTGGGCATATATTTGACTCCATACACATGGTATATCTTCCGACACTTCACAGTTACCGCCCATTGATCCTCCACACGGACCGTTAAGCAAACTTTTCGAACACCTGCTTACAGGGCAAAAACCGCCTGTTTTATCAAGCACACAGTCTCCACAACCTGCACATCTTTCTAAAAACAGTCCCGGTTCTACGGGCGCTCCCATGAAGGTGGTATTAAGTCCGGGAACTACTCTGACCGGCGTATATCTCTCTGCTAATGTCTGCACTCCCACACCACAGGCAATAGAAACTACCGCATCATAATCATTAACATAATTACCTACCGGCTCTACATATTCCTGTTCACACTGTCTTAATACAGTCTCTTCCTTTATCTCAAGCTCCCGGCCATCTCTTTTTGCCGCAATGCGTAATTTTAATGCAAGCTCTTCTACCTGCTTCTGGCCGCCTGTATGACATACAGTTACACAATCTCCACAGCCGATTATACAAATCTTACTGAAGTCTTTAACCAATTCATATATTTCTTTAAATGGTTTTGACTCAGCTACTATCATAGTTTATCTCCCTGAAAATATTTGAATTTATGTGGGATTAATAAGTGTAATAATAACACAAAAATAATGTAAATGAAGAAAAAATCAAAAGAACTTTTTGGTTATGATAAATTAGTTGCTAATGGGATGTTTCGATTTGTGAGGCATCCAATGTATTTTGGAGTTTCTCTGGTCTTTCTGTTTAATCCTTCGATCAGCACATTCACACTGACAGACAGGTTTTGTGCAGTAAGCTATCTTATCATAGGGACGTTCTTTGAGGAAAAGAGGATGTTAAGGATTTTTGGGGCCAAGGATAAGCTTTACAAGGAAAATGTACCGAGGTTTATTCCTTATAAGTTTACAAACTCACCAGGTCATAAATACACTAATGTATAGCCCTTAAACAATATATCACCTTTGTTAAAGACTTTTTCTTTAATCCTTCAAATCCTCTCAAACCATAAATTCATATACTACAAAACCTTCATAGTAAAGCGGAAACATTTACCCACAAGACGTTGACAAAATAGACAAAACAATTAAAACAGAAAAAATAGAGCTATCTCCAGGCAATATTATCAGTATATCCATAACATATAATGGAATAAGTATATAACTCTGTTGATTTACCTCGTTATCAATAAGTAAATATCAATATACAGTATGTTACTATCTGACTGGCATGCAATATTTAGTATGTAAGAATTTCAAAATGAAGTAAGTCAACAGAGCCATATATAAGCATTTACGGCATTTCTTTTCCCTGGATCATTTATCTTTGATGTATGTAAAAGACTTTAGGCACGATTTTAGCGATGTATGCCGTGAGCGTAATAAGACATAAACGCTGAAAATGTTGTAAAAAGCACATGGTAACCTGGTATGGTTGCTTCTTTTTGACGGATAACTTAATAGGAACTATTGGCTTAATTATTTACTATTCTATAGCAAAAAACTAATCTTTACCAATGAGCGAATATACCTCCATAACAAAAAACGCCTTAATTGAAGGCACAAAAATAGAGTTTGACTTGTTTTTGAGAAATGACGTTAGTGGACAAGCCAGGTATATATTATTTTGCCGTGCAGATGAACAGTTCAGTGCTGCAAAACAAGAGCAATTACTAAGTAAAAATACACAAAAGCTTTATATTTCAACAAAAGATACTGACAAGTACCTCATATACCAGGAAGCAAACCTCAAGAGCATTGTTGATGATAAAAATAAAAGTTCCTTAGAAAAATCAGGAGCGCTTTATCAGGTCGCAGCAAACATAACAGAAGAGCTTTTGGATAATCCAAGGACAGGTAAACACATTGAAAGGGCGTCAGCGTGGATAAATAACACAGTTAACCATGTCCTTAAAAATGAAAACACATTCTCCAGTTTGTTTGAAGTTACCACCCACGACTACCATACATATACACATTCTATTAACATGTCAGTAATCGGGTTACTCTTTGGCAAATATCTTTCACTAAATCCACATGAGTTGGATTGCCTCGGGACAGGTATGTTGTTACATGATATAGGCAAGGTAGTAATCCCTCAGGAAATCATCAATAAACCCGGCCGCCTTACGAAGGAAGAGTTTAGTGAAATAAAAAAACATCCTAAGGCAGGACTGGAACTTTTAGAACTAAAGAGCAATGTTGATTCACTGTGTTTAAAAATAGTCTCTCAACATCATGAGAACCACGATGGGACAGGTTACCCTTATGGACTTGGAGGTAGTGATATTCATTTATTTGGAAGTATATCACGAATAATCGACGTATACGATGCAATGACGTCTAACAGGCCGTATGCAGTTGCAAAAAGACCTTTTGCCGCACTGGCAGAAATGAAGGCAGAAATGTCAAATTGCTTTAACGAAGAATTACTGAAAGAGTTTATTTGCTTTCTTGGGGCAAAAGATCCGCGTAAAAAACCTAGAACTGATGACACATTGATGACACTTCCTTCTATAGCCAAATAAGGTATATTACTGAATACATTATTCTGTCATTCAATCCGATAAGAATCTTGATTAACTACAATATACTCACGTATATCAGGGCAAAGACGGCAAAAACAGTAAAGTAACAGGCAATAGTAGCCTTTGTTACGATGTGTCTTGTTTTCTTCGATGTCAGATAGAAAACATAAATACTTCCAATAAACCCCGCAAAAATAAATAATAGCTCAAGCGCTGAAATATCCCATACTTTATTATTTATAAGAACTTCATGCCCTGTTGATTTGTAAATATTAGTTATTTCCAGTAACATCCAGAAACTTGCCTTAAGTTTATCCCAGTAAAAGGCGAGATGTCCCATAAGCGCAAGTGGAATTGCTGCATACCCAAAATCAGCAATCCTCTTTTTCGCATTTTCAAACAAAAACCCGCTGAAGATATAATCAAGAGATCCAATCAAAACAAATGGAATTGCAGATACAAAGATGAAAATTAATGTATAAAGTACAGTTTGATTGATTCCGGTAAAGTTGTATAAAGATTGAAATGACACTGAATCTATACTAAGAAGGCTTCTGTACTCTACCAAAAGTATACCTAATAATGATAACGAAAGGAATGAATCAGCCAGAGATCTATTAGACAATTCGGCTATGTCACTTCCCGGTACCTGAAGATTGACTTTTATTGAACCGTGGCTACAATTCTTGTAACAGTTCATACACAAAACACAGTCTCTACCACTTTCCAACCCATAAGGGTGTAAAAACATCGGGCAGCCTTTTATCAGCCTCGTCCCCAGATAACAATCATGAGTCTCACACTGATTCAGACATACACTTCTATTTGCCTTTAAGGAAGTTAATGATGAAAGAGAATAAGCTCCAAGCAAACCACCGAGCGGGCAAACGTATCTACACCACACTCTCCTTTCATAAAGAAGACCGGAAATAACCGCACCGGAAAGAATAGAGATGATCAAAAATGCCGTTAGTATTGATGACCGTGGCATTATGGTCACACCTTCCAGCCAGAATATTAAGAGGATCATCCCAATAGTGATATATCTCCCGTATACAACAAATACATCTGGAATTTTAAGATTAAAACATTTTAAACGTTGCATCCAATCACCTGCCGCAGCAAAAGGACAGACTCCGCATAAAGATCTTCCAGATATCAGGGTTATTAAGTACATACCAAATAAGCCGGTAGACCATAGGAATACATTTGCAAAATTCAAGAGACCATCTTTACGCCCCATGAATAACATGCAAAGTATAATTATGAGAAATGCAAAGCTCAGGATTTGAATTCCTTGTGGATAATATTTACTTTCTAAGAATCCCTTAATTGCATTCACTGAAAGAATATTAAAAGACCATTTCTTTTCTCCCCTTGGCATCCCAAAAAATAACTGTTCAGACGTTATAGTATTACCTTTTGCAAGAAAAACGGCTCGTCTTATAACATTCTCAAGCTCAATTACATTTCCAGGCCAATCATAACTCATCAATCTTCCCATCGCATCGTCAGTCACATTTTTCACATCTTTGTGTAATTCCCTGCTGCACTTCTCAAGTAAGTGTTTTGAAAGCATTGGGATACTGCGTTTCTGATTTCTAAGAGCCTTCAATTGATAAAAATTCTTACCTAAAATATTATAAAGATTCTTATCAAACTTACCCTGTTCAACAGATAAGGCAATACCCTCAGACACAGATGCCACAATCCTGGCGTTCGAGAAAACTTTATCGCTTCCATTGACACGATTAAATTCTCCCTCCTGTATGTAATTTAATAATTTGATTTGATTCGCTTGATTTAAACTATCCACATGATCCAGAAAAATCGTGCCGGAATCAGCTAATTCGATATATCCCAGACGTGTCGCAACATCCTCTATCTCAACACCTTTACCAAGAGAGGAGATTTCTTGTTTATCTTTCCCCATTGCATCATCGCAACTTATTACATAAGTGCTCTTTTCATATCCAAAAAGCTCTTCTCCCCATGAATCATTGTCAATGTCTCTACAATCAACTTCTACAAAAGGCCCTTTGGAACGTTTACCTTTATAATGAATGATTTTTGACATCGGTATCTTGCCTGTCCCATCTTCACCGTTTATTAATACTGGTTCGTCAATTAAAACCATAGAATCAACGAAAGCATTTATTTTATCGATATATTTGCCTCTGCCCACAAAGCCTAAACTTTTAACATCCTTTTCACCACTCTCTCTTTCTGAAATCTGCACCCTTTTTTTAAGTCGTGCGTATGAAATTGCAAGGGCAATATGGTTTGCCAGTATAGTCAGTCCCCTGATATCGTCGTATGCGTATTTTCTTTTATCAATAGTCTGGATATTAATTGCGCCAATTAAATCTTTTTTAGTGCCTAATGGCACCGATAGTAGTGATGACAAACGCTCTTCATGGACTTCAGAAAAGAATTTCACCCTTGGGTCGGCGTGTACATCTTCAAGCGCTGCGGGTTCACCATACCTGACTACCCATCCGGTAATTCCTTCATCTAATCGCATTTTTATTTTCTTTATTGTCTTACTATCAAATCCGACAGCCGCTTCTAATACTAGATTGTTAGAGACTGAATCAAGTAAGAAAATTGAACAGGCATCTGCCTTCATTTCTTCATTAACTTCTTTAACAACCATAGATAAAATTTTACTGATGTCTTCATCCAGATGAAAAAGCTTGGTTACTCTATTTATTACGTCCAGTTTTCTCTCTTTCTCAATCTTATCTTCAAGTTCCTCAACTATCTTAATCTTTTCCTTCTCAAAAAAATCAAAGAATGTTTTCATTCTCATAGAGATAACCCTGCTTAGATAAATGCTCAAGACAGGATTTTTCTGAATCAGCTCTTGTATATCGTTTTTGTAAAGAACAAGGAGCTCAACATCTTCTTTTACTTTTATGGTTGCAAGGTATGGTTCATCAGTTAGCAGGGAGATAGTTCCAAAGCAGCCCCCTTCTCTGAGAATTGCTACAGTAATTTCCTCTCCGCCGCTATCAGTTAAAGTTTCTACTACAGATCCGGTATGAATTATAAATAAGCAGTTACCCTTCTGTCCTCTTTCGCAAATAGTCTGTCCTGTCCCATAATGTTGGACCTGTAGCTTTGAAACAATCTTTTTTAAAAGATTATTAGACAACAGGGAAAAAGGTTCGTAACCCTTTAAAAAATCTCTTTTTTGTTTGAAAAAACTGGTATCTTCTGTCATTTTTTTAACAACTAAATCAGGAGTGCTTCAGATAGTAATTTGGCATAAGTAATTTTGTGTTAAGTGATTATGACTTTGTTTAGCACTTCTCTATTATCCTACCTCATTAAATAACGAAAGAAAACAAAAATATTCACAATTACTCATAAACAGTTAACATTTTCCGGCCAACAAAAACAGAAAATCTCTTGACGAAAATATGTTTTAATGTATAATTCCTAAACTTAAAATATTCTTTATCAGGCTAACAAGACATCTCAAGAAGAGAGGAGGTGATATTAGCCATAATTTTATTTTATTTACGCAATAAAAAGTCTACTGCAATTTAGATTGTTTTATTTTTTAATTTTGAAAGGAGAGAGAAATGCTTAATAGATTAAAATTTGCTTTTGTATCGCTAATGGCTGCCGGATTAATCTTCTGTTTCGGCAACGTCAGTACTGCCTTTTATGAGCCACCTGCAACGGTCATAGTTCAGGTTACAGCAATGGGTTCGCCGATTGAACATGCTGAAGTGAGTGTTGGTGATAATTCTGATTCTACAGGCCACAACGGAAATCGTGTTTTTCAGGTAGACAAGGGAAGCTACACAGTTTCAGTTGCTGATTCACATGGCAATACCGATAGTAGAGAAGTTAGAGTTAGCCCGGGCGAAATCATACAGATAACATTCGATTTAGGCGCTGCAGGCCGTCCAGCTAGCGGAAGTCATTGATCTCAATTAGTATATAGTAAACCACATGGCTTCAGGGTTATACATATGAACCCTGAAGCCTTTTTTTATAAAGAGATATTTCACAAAGTACATTATTAACCTGATTCATGCCAGGATATTTGTAGTTACTGTCATGCCTCCCCTTAACAAACTTACTATTCATTAATAATCCAGTCTGATATTGTTCCTTTCCTTAATAATGCTCCCTTCAAAGAAGACATTCAAACCTTTTTTCAATTTCAGTAGAACCTGAATTGGGCGATTTTATTTTACATGCCGTTGTAGCCGCTGGCCATGCCAGAGGCAGGTCTGTCCTTCGGCACGACTTTAGCCTGTGGTTTACATCACCTGATGGATTTGTGTAAGTTACGCAACCTTAAGACATCGGCGTGAGCTCAGCCGAACGGTTGCGGCTACCAGCCCGATACTCATTCTGGCGGGCGAAATCGCTCAATTTAGATAGAAATAGAAAACCTCTATACATATAGTTGATTTATGTCTAAGCATTAGTATAATGAATTCCTATGAAGAACAAACTGGAGGTAGAAGCAATTATAAATAAGATTCGTGACACTGAAGATGTTACATTAAAACCCATCACAGACATTGTGGCGCTTAAAATATCCAATGGTCCGTATGATGGGGAACCGGAGAATAATCTCATTAAAGCTGAGAAGATAACGGCAGAATATATTTCAGAAAACTACAGCACTCTGGATGAATTTTACGAGAGCTTGTCAAAATCAGGTAAGGGAATCAAGGGAATTCAAAACTGTGCAGATGCCATTTATCAATACTATACCGACAGTGATCGTTTGAGTTTTGACACGGTAAAAGAAAGCATAAGCAGCAAGAAAGATATAAGATTAAAAACAATTGCTGATTTGGTTGCATACAAAATAGCGCAATGCTCAGACGCCAAAGGTGTAGATTTGAATTCTATCTCAGCTCAAACTTTTGTAGCTGAATATATTTCAAGCAACTTTAAAAACAATAAAGAACTTGAAGACAGGATATCAAAATTAGGGAAAGACGCAAAAGGATTAAATGCTTTTGCTGATATTGTTTACAATTTTTTTCTTAATAAAGACAAATGAAGGCCATCTTTGTACATCTATCCGGAAGCAAGAGAGGCAAGACCGAGTTATTTACAGACTCGAAAATCGGTATCGGAACCGACGCTTCATGCAATCTAAGGTTTAATCCGCTTACTGACAAGAACACATCACCTCTTCATGCTGAAATAAACCTGAGAGAATGTGATTATATTCTGAATGATTTAGACAGTTCCAAAGGCACCTTTGTAAATAACCGGTTGATAAAGGAAGTTGTTATTCATGATGGCGACCTTATTGAGTTTGGTGATGATGGGCCAAGGTTACGTTTCAGAATAAAAGCTGAGGAAGGAGATGTATGTAAGCCGTTTAGAGAAATGCTTGCAGATTCTATGGATCTTGCAAGGGAGCCACACAAAGGCAGAACACTGATTACGGCAACATCTTTTTTCAAAAGCTTACTGTCTGAAGCTTTTACACAATCTTCATCCAAATTCAAACTTGTGACTCTTCTTATTTTTTTCCTCACAACTGTTGGAATTGGCACATTATTCTATACCATATACTCCGGCCTGACAGAAACAACGAAAAGAGTGGAACTATTAGAATTTGAAAGCGCCATCGGTGAGAAGATAATCAAAGATTTTAGTAAAGGTGTTTGCCTGATACAATGTTCTTTTTCTTTAGTTGACGAAGTATCCGGTGAACCGCTAAAGGCATGGAATAATGGACGTTTACTGACCAATAATCTTACCGGAACAGGATTTATAATCAGCAAAAACGGTAAGGTATTAACAAATCGCCACGTCGTGGAACCATGGTGGAACCAGACGGCATATTTCGTTCCTATAGAGCCGGGTTTAAAACCCAGAATTGAGGTATTAAGGGCTTTTTTCCCGAATGTAAAGAATCCTGTTCTACTTAAATTAGAAAAGGTTTCTCAAGTGGCCGATGTTGCCTTGTTAAGCTTCGAACCTGAAGGCATAGATGTCCCTGTGCTTGAATTGGATTTAAGCGGTCATGATGCTATAGAAGGGGAACCGGTTGTGCTGTTGGGTTATCCGGCTGGTATGAATGCTCTTTTCGCAAAAACTGACCCGGATATTGCAAAAGAAATATCAAGATTGCCATTTTTAGAAGCCGCTCAGGAACTTTCAAACCACCGTTTGATAAAACCTATATCAACCCAGGGACATATCAGCGATGTCTTAAACGAAAGAATAATCTACGACGCGTTGACAACTGTTGGAGGCAGTGGAGGTCCGCTTTTTAACAATAAAGGCAAGGTAGTTGCCATAAATTATGGTATCTTTCGCGGTTTCAGTGGCGCAAACTTCGGTGTCCCTATAAAGTATGCCATAGAATTAATAGAAGATGAAAAACATTAATACGATTATATTTGATATGGATGGTGTGGTTGTTGACGGTATGCCCTACCACATCCAATCATGGAAAGAGGCACTATCAACCATTGATATGTCTGTATCTGACCTGGAAATTTACCTGATGGAAGGCATGACAGGCAGGGAAACAATGGAAATATTTGTCAGCAAAAGCAACCGGTCTCTTTCAGACGAAACTGTTGAAAAGGTGATTAAACTTAAACGCAAGATATTTAATGATATCTTTACCGTGACACTAATGAAGGGTATTACAGATTTTCTACTTGAATTAAAGTATCGACAGTACAACCTTGCCCTGGTAACCGGTACCCGTTTAGAGGTTGTGAAGAAGGTTTTACAGATGGGACTGGACGACATCTTTAAGGTTATCGTTACCGGTGAGAGTGTAAATAAGGGAAAGCCTGATCCCGAACCTTATGTAAAAGCCGTAAATGAACTTGGCGCCAGGAAAGAAGATTGTATAGTAATTGAAAATGCACCGGCAGGTATAACTTCTGCAAAGAATGCCGGATTGACATGTTTTGCAGTACAAACCTCTCTTCCGGAAGAATATTTAAAAGATGCAGACAGGATATTTCAAGACATTGATGCCGTTTCTAAATTCTTATTAATGCCGTGAACAAGATAATAAGCTTTTCTTTGTATTTTATTCTCGTGATCTCTTTTCACGTAATATCTGAAGCATCACAAATAGATTTTGCCTGGAGTGCGCCTCAATTCCTTTCGTATAGAAAGGATTCAGAAGATGAAAAGAAATATTTAGTTTGGTGTTACTCAATAAGAAATACTATTGATAAAGAGATTACGGTACCTATATCAACTTTGCTGACAACAGACACAAAAAAATATTATGAAGACAAATACATTCCGGAGATTGCGGGGAAAGTTTCCGATGGAGTGGAAGAATATATCAGTGCGGATGAAATGAAAGGAGTATTTGGTCCTGGAGTTACCAAAAAAGGGATTGCAATATTTGAAGACATTGATCCCTATGCGAAAAAGATAAACATTTTTGTGGAAGGATTTTCACATTTCTTCTTTTGGAGAGAGCGGTTAGTAGATCCTTCCTATAAAATTGTTTATAAGAAATCTGGTGACAAGTGGATACTGGAAGAGCACGGTTTCTCAAAAGACAATTCGCATAGAAACTATGCCGGTAAGTTTAAGTAGCAGTTAACGTTAAACCAGAAATGCAGAAGGCTTGATGACTGCACTCATTGAAAAGTCTTATGAGGGCACATTCTGTACCTTTTCTTTTAAAAGTCTTCCGGATTTGAATCGTACAACTCTTTTTGGAGGCACTTCTACAGTTGCACCTGTCTTAGGATTTCTTCCAATCTTCGGCCCTCTTTCTACTGTAGTGAGAATACCAAAGTCCCTGAACTCTAAACGGTTCCCTTTTACAAGTTCTTCAGTGCATAACTCTATAAAAAGCTGAATTGTTTGTTTAGTAACTATTTGCGGACTTCCTATTTTTTGGGAAATAGTCTCAGCTAATTCTCTCTTTGTTATTGTGGCCATATTCTATTTACTCCAAAACATTTACAATTCATAAAATCACGGTTATTATACACATAAGTTTAATTATGTCAATAGCTTTGAGAAAAAAGCCATTTTTTTAACTGGATTTTTTTTAAAGATTATATTTATATTAACTTTATTAAAAATAAGGTTTATAGGGTTCTGCCATGAAATTCACCGAATTTGTATATAAGTATAACAAAACAAATAACTTACCTCTCTATATAGTAAGCGGAAGCGAGTATTTCTTACATAAACAGGCTTTAATAGAGATAAAAAAGCGGTTTTTTTCTGAAGGAGGTGCTGAACAGGGCTTAATCGAGTTTAATGGCAAAGATACCGGTCGTAATTTTGCAGGCAACCTGACAGAAGGCAATAATCTGAAAAATGCAGGATCGTCCACTTTGTTTTATGATGTCATTGATGAAGTCAAAACCACTCCCATGTTTGGAAAACACAAATTGATAATAGTTGAGAATGCGGATACCTTCCTGGGTAGATACCAGGATAAAGTTTTAGGCTATCTTAAGAATCCTTGTAGTGCTAACTGCTTGATTTTAGAAGTCTTATCCATAGACAAAAGGACAAAATTAGCAAAGGCCATGGACGGCAAAAAAGGCATACTTATCGACTGTGATAAACTTTATGACAGACCGGCCCCCTGGGAAACGAAGAAGCCGGAATATGACAGTGAACTGACAAAATGGATTGTTATGCATGCCAGGGGTTTTGACAAAATCATGAATCTGAAATCTGCTTTCTGTCTCCTGGAAAAGACAGGAAACAACCTGTCAATTATTAATAATCAAATAGACGCATTATCTGTTTATATAGGTGACAGGAAAGAAATTACCATAGATGATATTCAAAAGTTGTTAGGGGTCAGTCACAGGGAGAAACTTTATAATCTGCTTGATGCAATTGGCATTAAGGACACTATCTCAGCAGTAAAAATGGCAGAAAATATCTTCGATATTGGAATGGAAAATGAGCGCAAAAATATCACTTACGATGCAAAGTCAATTGCCATAACAATAGTAAGTTCATCACATAGAAGAATGAAAGATTTATGGAAGATTTTGCGGATACTGGATAATGGGGGAAGCAGAGAAGACATTTTAGAAAAACAATATGCTCCAAGGCCATTTGTTGACAAATTTATAAAACAGGCTCAGAATTATAACGAAGAAGAAATGCCTGAAAAATGGAAGTATATGTTAGAAGCAGACTTATTATGTAAAACCAGCCGTCTGTCTCCAACTCTCATAATCGAACAACTGATAATCAAGTTATGTAATTGAAGAAACGTGATATTAAGGGATTTAAGAATTCAGGGATTAAGGAATTCCTAAATTCCTGAATCTATAAATTACTTTTTATTTGGTTGCCTACCCGACTTTGCCATTCAGGCGGGCGGCTTTGCCGCACTATGTTTATGCGCTTTTGCGAAGCTTTTTAGGCATGAGTCGAGTCTTCCCGGTTACGACATCCGGCGTAACGACATATACAGCACCTTTCCCCTCTGTTGGTAAATCAAACATAGCGTCCAGCGTAAAACCCTCAAATATCGAACGCAGCGCCCTTGCCCCGGTCTTACGCTCAAGGGCCCTTTCACTTATTTCAATCAAGGCATCTCTCGAAAACTCTACGGCTGCACTCTCCATCTCAAAGATCTTTTGATACTGCTTAACGATGGCATTCTTTGGCTCCAACATAATCCTGATCAAGTCATCCCGGCCAAGCGGCATCAGTGATGTGATCACATGAAGTCTGCCGATGAATTCGTGTATCATGCCATATTCGATCAGGTCGTTCATTTTAACTTCAGATAGAATTTCCCCCGTAGATTTATTCTCTGCGAAGTCCGCCTTTGCGCCAAATCCTATTGCCTTTTTACCAATCCTCTTCTTTATTATATCCTCTATGCCACTGAAGGTCCCACCGCAAATAAACAGAATATCCTTGGTATCCATTTGTATGTATTGCTGTTCCGGATGTTTCCTCCCTCCCTGTGGCGGCACATTGACTATAGACTGCTCAAACATCTTAAGCAGTGATTGCTGTACACCTTCACCGGAGACATCTCGTGTGATAGACGCGTTTGGACCTTTTCTGGCAATCTTGTCTACCTCATCTATATAGACAATCCCCTGCTGCGCACGGGCTACATTAAAATCGGCATCCCTCAGCAACCTTAAAAGAACATTTTCTACATCCTCACCAACATAACCTGCTTCAGTAAAAGTAGTAGCATCAGCTATCGCAAATGGTACATCAAGAATATTCGCAAGTATTTTCGCCAGCAAAGTTTTCCCTGAACCTGTAGGGCCGATTAGTAGGATATTACTCTTCTCCAGCTCTACATCATCATCGGTTACCTCTGAAGTCAACCTCTTATAATGGTTATGAACTGCCACAGCCAGGACTTTCTTTGCCATCTCCTGCCCTATAATATAGTCATCTAAACGTTCTTTAATATATATCGGTGTTGGAATCTTTCTCGTTAAATGTTTGCTGGTCTTTTCATTATCTTTCTGTATAAGCGTGTAGCAGGCTTCAATACATTCATTACAAATGTATACGTTGCGGTCACCCTGTATTAATCTCTTAACAACATTATAATTTCTACCACAAAATGAACACGACATATCCTTACCTTTTTTATCCCTGGTTTTCTTGTCCATTTCTATTCCTCTTTTAATATAACAGCTAAATACAATGTCAAAACAACTGACTCGTATGCTAACAAAAAGTCATTCATTAATCCAGTCTTTTTCGGCAATAGCAAATAAGGGTGAAGGCCACATTATTAATTGGTAATGATTCTGATGATTTGATATAAACCACAATTCATTTACTACAAGCGGTATACAATTACAAGGTTACAATAACAAAGACTGACGTAAGGAGAAAGAATGAATAGTAATTTTATAAATCGTATTCTTCGAGCTGCCAGGCTTGATGCACACCTATATGAAGAAGTAGAGGCTGACAAGGCCTCAATGCGCCAGGCTATGCTGGTCGTAATTCTCTCCGGTGTTGCTGCAGGAGTGGGAAGTATATCACATGGTGGACACCTGGGAATTGCGGTTGGTACGCTTATGGCTTTAGCAGGATGGTATATATGGGCATTTCTTACTTATTTGATAGGAACTAAATTTCTGCCGGAACCCCAGACTAAATCTGATATTAGTGAATTACTGAGAACAATTGGATTTGCAAGCTCACCGGGTTTGATTCGAGTATTGGGTGTTGTTCCGGAAATAGAAAGATTTGTTTTCCCGGCTGCATCAATATGGATGTTAGTTGCAATGGTTATTGCCGTGAGACAGGCGCTTGATTACAAAGGAACCCTGCGTGCTGTTATTGTTTGTGTGATAGGCTGGGTTATTCAGATTGCCATCCTCATTACAATCCTTTCATTTTTCAATGTTTTACCAGAATTGGCTTGATTCTTACAAAAGACAACTTAACTTTGTCCTTATACCAATTTAATAAATCAAGTAACTTGTGCAAATTTTTCCATCGCCAGATTTTTAATACTTTTATAATCAACTTTTCCTGACGGCAGCATTGGGATGGAGTCTATGGGCATGTAGTGATCAGGCTGGGATAGATGTGTCAGCCCCAGACTATCCAGTTTCCTGTTAAGTGATAGTTTATCCGGATTATTTTCTACTACAAAGGCTATAAGCTGTTCTCCCTTTTGAGCGTGAGGAATATTTACAACAGCACACTTCCTTTTTTCCTCATCAGTATGTTCATCCAAGACATGAGATAATTTATCTTCTATGGGTGATAATGGTATCAACTCCCCCCCTATCTTGGCAAACCTTTTCAGCCGGTCAGTAATATACAGAAATCCATTTTCAATTTTCCCTATATCACCGGTAATATAAAACCCGTCATGAAACGCCCTGCTGGTTAATTCTGCTGACTTATAATATCCACTCATGACGTTAGGGCCTTTGACGAGTATCAACCCCTCTTCGCCGGGCTGAAGTTCCTCATAAGTATCAGTGTTCACTATTTTACATTGGACATCAGGCAGGAGCCTTCCAACGCTTGTATGACAGAAGTCATCCGGATAATTTACTGTAATGCATGAGCAGCTTTCAGTAACCCCATAGCCTTCAAGAATGTTTATGCCCAGCTTTTCATCGAATTTCTTTCTCACACCTTCGCTTAACTTCTCTGCTCCGGCAAATGCAAGGCGAACACTGGAAACCTGTTCCCTATTCCATCTTTTCATATAACCTCTATAGAGTGTACTGGTTCCTAAAAGCATTGTCACTCCATACCTGCGGACTACCTTGCCGAGCCTTTCATAATCAGTAGGATTTGGATGGTAAACGACTCCCATCCCCATTACCATCGGCAGCCAGAGACAGGCAACAAAGCCAAATACATGAAAAAACGGTAAGGTTCCTAATATCTTGTCTTCCGGAACTGGATGAAAAACAGTACTGTAGTTCTGAATAGCAGCATAAATATTTTTATTTGTCAATGGCACTCCCTTTGGGTGAGATTCCGAGCCGGAGGTAAATAGTATAATGGCTGTCTTATCAGGCGCATCAAACTCTTTATACTTTTGAATCAATGATTGGCTTGAAGTAATCTTACATGACAAATAGGTCAGTAACTTGTCCAGCTTTGAAGTTTTTTCCTTTATGTCTTCAATGAAAACCATTCTTGGGTCTTCAGGGATCTCGATCTTTTGAATGAATTTTCTGGAAGTAAAGATTGTTTTAACATCACAGGCATTCATTACCCAATCCTGCTCCTCCCTGCCTGCAATAAAATTTAAGCCAACAGGGATTTTACCTGCAAATGACGTAGCAATATATGCCAACGCCCCTCCAACAGAAGCGGGAAACATAAGGGCAATATTCTCGCCCTCAAAGTTGCGAATATGTTTTGACAGGAGAACACTGGCGGTAAGTGTCTGGCCAAATGTCAGAGACATTCCGGTAGAGTCCTCCTGGATAATTTTACCGAAATTCTTTTTTGCCGTCTTAATAAAGTTTTCTATAAGCATACTACTTCTTCCGCCAGGCTACTTTTTCTTTTTTATCTTCTATGATAATCCCCAACTCGCTTAACCTGTCTCTTATTTTGTCTGCCTGTTCCCACTGTTTTGCTGCCCGCAACTCATTTCTCGTATCAATCAATACTTTTATTAAATCTTCCTCAATTTTAAAAGCATCTATATCATCGGTATCGTGTTGAGCAGTTTTTTCCGTGACTATTCCCAGAACGTCACCTCCATAAATCCTGTAAAAAGAATCAATTTCTGACAAGACCCCTTCGCTGATTTTCTCATCAGAACTCAGGAGACTATTGACTTCCCTGGTTAAATTGAAGAGAACGGCCAACGCTTCTGCCGTATTGAAATCCTCATCCATGGCTTCTTCAAAGGTGTTTCCGTATTTTTCCAGCTTCCCCTTCCACTCTTCATTTGCTACAGCCTCCTCCTGCCCTGATGACCCCAGCCTTTCTCTTAAATTACGTATTGTATTTTGTAATCTCTCCAGTCCCTTGTCGGCAGCTTCCAGCGCCTCATTGCTGTAGTCAATCGGACTGCTGTAATGAGTATTAAGAACAAAGAAACGTATTGTTAACGGCGAGAATAATTTAAATGCATCCTTAAGAGTAACGAAATTCCCCAGGGACTTCCCCATCTTCTGCCCCTCAACTGTTACCATATTGTTGTGCATCCAGTAACGGGCAAAAGGCAGTTCATTGGCAGTCTCACTTTGTGCGATTTCGCACTCATGGTGAGGGAATACATTTTCAACCCCTCCGCCGTGAATATCAAACGTTTCTCCCAGATATTTCATAGACATGACCGAGCATTCAAGATGCCACCCCGGAAAGCCAATCCCCCAGGGGCTGTTCCATTTCATAATATGTCCGGCTCCGGCTTTCTTCCAGAGTGCGAAATCTGCCGGATGTTTTTTCTCCGGGTTTATCTCTAAACGCGCTCCGGACTCCTGCTCATCCAGTTTCCGACCTGAAAGCTTGCCATAGTCCTTCAGTTTTGACACATCAAAATAGACAGACTGGTTTGCCTCATAAGCAAATCCTTTCTCAATCAACCTCTCAACAAGTTCTATCTGTTCAGGAATATGGCCTGTCGCACGAGGTGAAATATCCGGCCGTATGTTATTCAATGCATCCATGTCTTCATAATAGCTTCGCATATACATCTCAACTAATTCCATAGGTTCTACCTGTTCCAGCTTGGCCCTTTTTTCAATCTTATCTTCCCCCGCATCTGCGTTATCCGTTAAGTGTCCGACATCTGTAATATTTTGCACATATCGTACCTTATAACCAATATGCCTTAGATAACGGACAACCACATCAAAGCTGATGTAACTCTTGGCATGTCCAATGTGAGGGTGATCATAAACAGTCGGGCCGCACACGTATATCCCAACTCTTCCTTTCTTGAAAGGTATGAATACTTCTTTCTGCCTTGTTAATGTGTTATAAATTTTTAGTGTCATCGGTTTTCATTATATTAAGTTTTTATTGAGATAGAAAAATAAACAGAATACATCAGTTCGCCTTGACTGAGGCTTGCACTGACAGTTAATCATTACGAATGAAGAAGGAAGGGAAACGACAGATGAAACAACCGTCCATTGTCATCGCCACGAAGAGGCAGTCTTTCTTCATCCTTCGTTGCCAGAACTCTTAATCAGCAAACTCTTCTTTGTCTATATAAATTACCGTCTTGTTTCTGCCCGTCTCCTTTGCCTGGTAGAGGGCCTGATCAGCACGAACCAATAAATCATTGATTAACTTTGCATCATTACTGAATGCAATGCCGATACTGACAGTTATGTGAAATTGCTTTGATTCGTATTCAAAAGGTTTTTTGGATACCATCTCACGGAACCTCTCGTATGCTGCATAAATATTATCCCTGCTTACAGCCGGCAGGATTACTGCAAACTCTTCTCCCCCATAACGACAGGCAATATCATTCCTCCTGACGTGTTCCTTGAGTATCTTTCCGATCTCCGACAAAACCATATCACCTGCCGGGTGACCGTATGTGTCGTTAATTCTCTTAAAGTCATCCAGGTCTATCATGATAAGAGCCACCTCTGTATCATAACGGTTCGCCCTTTCAAACTCCCCTTCCAATGCCTCTATGAAGTAGCGACGATTATGTAATTTTGTTAATTCGTCCACGATAGACATTTCTGCCATCTTTGCCTGTGCCCTTTTCACATCACTTCTGAGGCGGGATCTTTCCAGTGTATTATTTATAACCCTGCAAATTGACTCTGAATTGATTCTGCTCTTTGGCAAATAATCATAGGCCCCGCACTGTATCACCTGCGAAGCGAGCATCTCATCGCCTTGCCCTGAAAATACTATTACCGGAGTTTCAATCCCCTCTTTCTCCATCTTATTGAGAAAATCAATACTTGTTCCGTCATTCAGAAAATGATCCAGAAAAATCATATCAAACTGATCCTGTCCTAACATTGTTATTGCCTTTTTCATATTCTCAGCCCAGAACATTTTGATAAGGTCCTGATCTCCCAGGAATGCCTTTGTACCTCCAAAGACATCCTCTGAATCATCCACTATCAGTATATTTATTTCTCTATCAAAACTCACGATAGAAGACCTGCCGTCATAAGATGGCATGGGATCAGAATAATGTATAGTCTTTATTTTATTTGCTATGTCAGATAACTTCCGGCCTGACTCCTTTATTCGGCTTATACATTCAACAGTCTTTTCTCGATTATCACTATATTTTTCTATTAACTCCACATTATCCAGGAGAGACGCCAGAGGCTGATTCAGCTTCTGAGCATTTGCTCCTGACATCTGAAGCAACACCTTGAGGCGTTCTTCTTCAATAAGCGCTTCCTGCTGTTCCAGGATTTTCTCGTTTGCCTTCTTTAGTTCTGTGTTAGCTTTCATTAGGTTTTCCTTCTGTTCGTGTAATTCAAGGAATATATTTACTTTGCCCTGCAAAATATCCGGGTCCAGTGGTTTAAACAAATAATCCACTGCTCCTTTATCATATCCCTTGAACACGAATTTTTGTTCTTTGCTGATTGCAGATACAAAGATAATGGGAATGTGCTTTGTCTCTTCGTTTCCTCGCATTAGTTCGGCAGTCTCAAATCCATCCATATCCGGCATCTGAACATCAAGGAGCATAAGCGCAAAATTATGTTCTAACAGTAATGCCAGCGCATCATTACCACTTGTAGCCTCTACGATATCCAAGCCGGGCCTTTCCAGTATCTTTCGAAGTGCAAGGAGATTTGCAGGTTTGTCATCTACAATAAGAATTTCCATTTTTCTGTATCGTTTAATGTGTCCTAAATAACTTTAGGCAGAGCATTTCAGTATGATGATAAGCGGCGTATTATACTACTCTTATTCTTCACTTTCAAGTTTTCTAAGGAAATACCCTATATTTTCGAGGGGCAATACATAATCAGGCTTAACTTGTTATAAACACTACGCAATTTTTCCATATATTCTTTCATGATCAGCTACATTTTCAAAATCATCGGAGAATGATGAAGACCTTATGGTTTCTTTAGTGCCCAGACAAAGGAATCCTCCCGGGCGCAGACTCTCAGAAAAAAGCCTGAATACGCGGTCCTGTAAATCTCTATTAAAATAAATAAACACATTCCTGCATAGTATCATATCCATTTCCCCGAATACGCCATCAGTCACCAGATTATGATTGGAAAAGACAATATTCTTCTTCAAGGAATTGTCCATTATTACATTGTCATATAGAGCAGTATAATAATCCGCAAAAGATGCAAGCCCGCCTGCTTTTCTGTAATTGAGAGTATAATCTTTCATCCTGTCAATTGCAAAAATCCCAGATTTGGCCTTGTTAAGAACAACATCGTCAGTATCTGTCGCGTAAATCAGGGACGTATTGTGCAATCCCTCCTCCTTCAGTAGAATTGCGGTTGAGTAAACTTCCTCTCCACTGGAGCAGCCGGCATGCCATACCTTTATAAAAGGCTGTTTCTTCAGTTCAGGAATTACTATTTCCCTGAGTGCCTTGAAAAAAGACGGATCCCGGAACATCTCAGTGACATTGATGGTAAGGTCTGAAAGTAAAGTTGCAAAGAATTTGCTATCGTTAAGTAATTTGTGCTGCATCTCAGAAATTGTTTTGAAATTTGATTGAGATAATCTGTAACGGATGCGGCGCTTTAAGGAGGCCCTTGCATAATTCCTGAAATCATAGCCATACTTCTGGTAGATTGCCTGTAATCGCAGTTCAAACTCGATTTTCTCATTTTCGTTTGCTATCTCCATAACAATCTGGAACTGGAAGCACTTTTTATCATTTACATAAATTTTACAAAATCATACACCTGACGATAATCATGTCAATTAAGATGTGTTAAAATCCCACAACTAACCCTCCACACGGCTCATCGCCAGTCCCCGTACCTGTACCTGCCTAATTGAATGACCTGTCGGACGAAGACGAGGCTGGATATACCATAATTACGTCACCACTAATACGTTCGGCACGAAAAATGCGTTTTCAGACGCCGGTTCAGGCTGAAAACGTAAAGGAACCTTATTCCGTGAAGACATATTGTGAATGGATGTAGTCTATATCAAAACTATAAATTCTAATACTTAAAAGACTTAAGGTATTATATTTTCGTTGACAACTTAATGTCGCCATATAAAATCATCTATGAAAATTACAGCAGATAAAGTTAATAATACAGGTTTACAGAGCTACGCTGTGCCTGGCTCTGAAATTGGTAACCATTTCTGTCTAAATTAATAGACAGGACAAGAAAAGTAAATGTAGGAGAGAATGGAACAGTTGGATATCAAAAATTATGGACTCAGGGAAGAACCTGAGCTATGGAAAATTATCGGCAGCAGTAAAGAGATTAAGGAAGTCCTTAAAGGCATACAGACTGTTCTGGAGAGTGATGTACCGGTAGTTATTCAGGGAGAAACCGGTACGGGAAAAGAACTTGTTGCAAAAGCCATCCATTACAGAGGCCCAAGGCGCAGACATACCTTTTGCGCCATTAACTGTGCAGCAATTCCTGAAAATTTGCTGGAAAGTGAATTGATGGGACACGAAAAAGGCGCATTTACGGGAGCAATCCAACAACGTGTTGGAAAACTTGAACAATCAAATATGGGCACATTATTTCTAGATGAAATAACAGAAATGCCTCAAGTTATGCAAACAAAAATTCTACGCGTAATCGAAGAACAGGTATTTGAAAGAGTGGGTGGAAATAAAACTATTAAAACAAATGTACGCATTATTTCTGCAAGCAATAAAGATATGTTAAGCGAGGTTCATTCAAATAAATTCAGAGAAGATCTGTACTATCGTATCAACGTATTTCGAATATTTATACCCCCATTGCGTGAAAGAAAAGATGATATTCCTGAGCTGGTTGATGTCTTTGTTAAAAGATATGGCGCTCTATCATGCAAAAAAATTAATAAATTAAATAATCCTGTCATGGATAAACTGATGAGCTACAACTGGCCCGGCAATATCAGACAACTTCAGAACAGCATCAGAAGGGCTATCCTGATAACAACCAACGATACACTGCTCCCGGAACATTTTGATTTCCCTGACCTTGGTGAAAACGATTTGAGAATGGTTGAATCACTTGAATCAGGATTATCGACATTGGAAGCAGCGATAAGACGAGGCGAAGTCCTCCCTTTAAGTGAAATTGAAGAAATTTTTATTCGAAGGGCGCTGAACGCAACAAATGGCAACATATCAGCCGCAGCAGAGAAATTAGGTATCGGCAGATCCACGGTTTATAGAAAGATGCAGGAACTCGGGATTAACACTGAGGACTATTACCAATAATTAGTTTCGTTTTAATAGTGACACATCCCATTTATAAATGGGATGTGTCACTATTAAAAGTAAGGGAGGGGGCGTAATATCAAATACTCAACCAATCAAAACTATTACGGTTTTATCCTGGGGCTGGCAATTGCTGCAATCATATCTTTATTATATTTCACAGGGGTATTCAATGGTCTCGAAAGACTCTTATATGACTGGCGTCTCACAAATAACACACTCAAAAAAACCCCGCATGTGCCAAAAATAGCCCTGATAGGTATCTCAGACAAAGACATGGAATTACTTGGCAGGTGGCCCTGGCCCAGGAATCGCTATGCAGAATTACTATATTACTTAAAGGAAGGAGGCGCCGGCGCCATTGCCTTTGATATGTTCTTTGACCTGCCGGATGTAGAACACATCAAAAACGATGTAGCATTATCAGAGGCGGCAAATAACGCCGGCTCGGTTATTTTCCCGGTCTGGAGTCCTACCACTAATCTTTTCAGAACAAGGCCTGAAGATGGAATATATAGAGGAAGATTAAATAAGAATATTGACATAATCGCCAACTCAGCAAAAAGGATAGGCCACTTAAACGTATTTTATGATGGTGATGGCGTTGCAAGAAGAACACCCGTCCAGATAGCCGGCACAGATGGCAGTGAAAGATTTATACCACTTTCTCTTGCCTTGTTTCTTGAACAAAAGGGAATTGATCAGAAACTGGAATTTTACCCAGGAGATTCATTAAAAGTAGGAAACATGCGCATACCTCTTGATTCAAAGAGTTGTATACCCATTAACTATATTGATTTCGAGAAACAAGTTAATGTCTATCATGGAACAAATATTAAGTGGATAGAAAAGCTTGGCCAGAAAAAACCCATAACTTTATACTCTTTTTTTGATGTATCTCCACAGAATGAAAACAGGGTTCCCGCAGACCAATTCAAAGACAAAATTATTTTTATAGGAGTTGCAACTCCGGGGTCAGAACAAGACGTCCATGTTACACCATTCGGGCGCAAATTTGGCATATTAATCCAGGCAAATCTTCTATACAATTTCCTGGCAGACAGACTAATCATTATTCCAGGACCTATCTACACAATCTCAATACTAACGGCATTATCCATAATCTTCAGCATTTTAATCTTCAGGATACACATCAGGGGCAGTGCTTACCTGTTGATCGCCGGCGGCCTTCTGGCTTTATTTGCAATTTCAGCAATCGTTGCCTTTACAGGGATTATCTTATTTCAAAAACTAAACCTGATGATAGACATGATTCCATTCGTAGCCATGTCTCTAATACTTATAGGGACCTGTCTGGCCGTAAATCTAAGTTCAGTCAGTAAAGAATCTGCCATGAGAGATCTGGAATTAAACATGCTTCTTGAGGTAGGTGAGATTACAACATCCAAGGATGAAACTAATCAATATTCACTAAAATCATTTAAGGAAGATATTGAGATAACGTCTGCACTCGCAATCCCTTCCAGACCACCGGTAGAATTATTAGAACCGATAAAGAGGATAACACACTGTGAAGCGACTGCCCTGTATATCCTGGATGACAATACTAAAGATTTTGCATATTCTGGATTTACGGGTGTCGATGAGTTAAAAAATGGTTCACAAAAGATTGCCGAAATTGTAAATAAATGGATTCAATCTGAGACAAAACCTGTCTGGATTGAGAATGTATCGAAACATCCGGATCTATCATTTGTAAACAGTAACAACTTACGCTGCTTACTGGCCGTCCCCCTCACTGTAAAAAAACAGACTATAGGAGTACTTTTTCTTTATAATAAACTGGCGTCAAAGATCTCACCTTTTGCAGAATTTACGTCCGAAGAACTGAGACTAATCTCTTCATTCACTCACCAGATAGCTATTGCAATCGAGAATCACAGGCTATATGCTGACATACACGATATATTCCTTGATTACATCAAGTCTATTGCAGCAGCGCTTGACGCAAGGGACGCATATACGCACGGACACTCCCGTCGGGTAGCAGAGTTCAGCATTGGAATAGGAAAGGAGTTAGGGCTATCAGAAGGTGAATTAGAATTTCTGGAACTCTCTGCCACCATTCACGATATTGGGAAGATTGGAATCAGTGAAAGTGTTTTAAACAAACCCGGTAAGCTAACGGATGAAGAATTTAAGATAATAAAATCACATGTTGTCAAAGGCAGCAATATCCTGGAGCCCATGTCCCGGTTACGTGCCTTGATGCCGGGCGTCCGGCATCATCACGAACGCTATGACGGCAGGGGATATCCGGACGGTTTAAAAGGTGACGAAGTCCATCTTGTTGCCAGGATCATATCAGTTGCTGATACGTACGATGCAATGACAACCAGCAGGGTTTATAGAAGTGGACTGCCAAAGGAAGTAGCTTTTAAGGAGATCGAAAAAGGAGCTGGAACTCAATTCGACCCCAAACTCGCATTAGCATTTGTTGACTTTATGAAAAAAAATACAGAGATGACAAGTACAAAAACCAATCAGAAATAGCCGACACAAAACCAATTGTGAAATAGCCGAGGCATCTTGCCTCGGTGTTAGGCCAATAGTCAGGCAGGATGCCTGACCTATATTATAATTTTGGGATGCCTCTGTATAACCAAAACTCACAATTATGTCTAAAAATTATACACTATTGTTAAATATGTCTACGGGTTTAGGTATAATAATAGTAAAAAGGATATAAAATAAATTTATAACTGCTCCGGACAACGGATGATAAAGGGCTTTCATCCAACAGGTTACCTGACAAATTGTTCTCCTGGATAGATTTAGAAGATCATGCCTGGTCAAGCGGTATAAGTTTTGCTCTCATTTGACTTTACATATATTTCGTTTAGAAATGCAGACTCTTAACCAGTCATTCTAAGAATATCTGAGAGTATTTGTCGTGTGGAATCAAAAATACAAAAGTAGAAACAAAGGTTTCACGCTTATAGAACTAATCGTAACTATGGGCATAATCGGGATATTGGCAGGTATAGGAGTTGTAACCGTCAGCAAGATAAGGGCGACAAGCCAGCAGACAACGTGTGTAAGCAACCTGAGGAATATATCTCAGGGCCTGCAAATGTACTATAATGATTACATGTCCTTCCCAGAGGATGGTTACCCTGACGATGGCAATGATATCTACCCTCTTTCTACCGACCTTGCCGGCTACATAAATAATAAATCTACGTTTGTATGCCCTGAAGACAAAGATACAACCAGTACCGGCAACTTTGCAAGTTATGATCCGTATTATGTGGCACGAAAAACCTCTTATGATAGTAACGAACTCGCAATTGGCTGCCCGCGCCACAGAGGGGCAAAGAGTTCAACCAGCGTTTTTTCCACTGGCTCTACAGAGATTACAAGTGTTGGTAAAGTACTGGATAAAAACTTACAGGATATACCACCTGATGGAACCACTGCACAGAGAACCATTAACAGCGTAGGTGACAAGATGACGTTTGCTGATGACAGTACCGTTACAGTAAAAAATGCTTCAGGCGGGAGCTATGGCTGCATCCTCGTACAATCCGTCCGGCTTGCTGATGGGACCCTTTATAGTATTATAAAGACACAGAACAATGGTGCCATAGATGTTCAGGTTACGTCCGGCTCTAAATTCGAGGTTGTTACACCGAGTGCAATCGTAGGCGTAAGGGGTACGCGGTTTACGGTTACGACCAGTAGTAATGGCACCATGGCGGGCTACCAGGCAGATGTTACGCTTGATTCCGGAACAGTTACTGTGTTAGACCGTGAAACAGGCAAGACAACCCTGTTGACCGATGGTGGTACAACGATTGTGGCCACAGGAGATACTGCATTGCATTCTCACTATCATGCTCATGCGGATGGAACATGGCACAGCCATGGACATCCATCCCTGAATAATGCTCACCATGGTAAGCATATCCCGGGAACAGAAGGTGTAGAAGAAGAAGATATTGATAGTGACGGGTATACCGTGGCTATGGGAGATTGTGATGATAACGATTCAAGCGTCAATCCCGGTATGTCTGAGATAACGGATAACGGAATAGATGATGATTGTAATCAATATACACACGATAATGGTGATACAACCGTATGTCACAATGGAAGTGCCAAGGTCGTAAACCAATCCGCTCTTGCCGAACATCTGGGACACGGTGATACCATAGGCGAATGCCCGTGAAGCGAAAAGTAGGGCAATCCTGGTTGGTTCAGGTCACGCCTTAGGCGGATCTGCCTTCGGCACGACTTGCCCGCAAGAACGATATTCAGACTGTGTCACAATAACAAAAAAACATAATTTGTCATGTGGAAATTAAAATACAAAAATAGAAACAAAGGTTTCACGCTTATAGAACTAATCGTAACTATGGGCATAATCGGTATATTGGCAGGTATAGGAGTTGTAACCGTCAGCAAGATAAGGGCGACAAACCAGCAGACACAGTGTGTAAGCAACCTGAGGGGGGTATCACAGGGACTGCAATTGTACTATAACGATTTCAGGGTATTTCCTGATGACGGTTATCCGGATGATGCTGATGACACATACCCGCTTTCTACCGAGCTTGCCGGCTATATAACAACAAAATCCACATTTATCTGCCCTACTGATAATGACCCAGCCAGTACCACCAACTTCGCAAGTTATGACCCGTATTATGTGGCACGAAAAGGCTCTTATGATAGTTACGAACTCGCCATCGGCTGCCCAAGACACAGAGGGGCCACCAACGCTACAAGCCTGTTATCCTCGGGTTCCACAGAGATTACGAAGATAGGTACGGTACTGGCTAACGGAGTGGAGATGCCGCCGGATGGAACTAAAGTCCAGAGAACTATCAGCAACGTAAATGACGTGATGACCTTCTCTGATGAAAGCACTGTCACCATCAGCAATGTTCAAGCCGGTTATGGTGTATTCCTTCTGCAATCAGTCGTACTCGCTGATGGTACTGTATACAGTACCATCAGGGTGGAGAATGACGGGAATATAGATGTTCAGGTCACTTCAGGGTCTAAATTCGAGATAGTTACGCCGAGTGCAATTGTAGGCGTAAGAGGTACAAAGTTTAGTGTTCAGACCTCAAACAATGGCTACACAACAGATGTATCACTCACTTTCGGAACAGTCACTACGTTAAACCGTGAAACGGGCGAGGCAACTGTACTCAGCATTGGTGGCATAGTTAATGACACAATAGAAATAACAACACATTCACACATGCATTACCATGTTGATGGTACTTACCATGACCACTCACATCTGGCTCTGAATAATGCACACCATGGTCTTCTTGTGGCAGCCAAAAAGGCTGCTGCCGCAAGTACTGATGCTGATGTAGACAATGATGGAGATGGGTATTCAGAGAATGAGGGAGACTGTGATGATACTAATGCTGCTATTTATCCGGGTGCTACTGATATTCCCGGTAATGGTATAGATGAGGATTGCGATGGCCAGGATGCAACAACAGACCCCAATGACGTCGACGATGATGGTGATACATATACAGAGAATCAGGGTGACTGTAACGATGCAGATTCCTCAGTCAACCCCGGGGTTGCTGAGATACCATACAATGGCAAGGACGATGACTGTAATCCTGCAACTCTTGATGACGACATAGATGGTGACACGTATCTCGCAGCCACAGACTGTGATGATAACGATGCAAACGTCAATCCTGGCAAGGCTGAGATACCTGATAACGGTATAGACGACGACTGTAATCCGACTACCCTTGACAGCTCTGCTGACCAGGCACTTGTTGACTTGATTAATCAGGAGCCACCAATGAATTCAAGTGATCTGAAGAGTGCTTTGATAGCCGCATCACCATTATCATCGACCGTTCTAACTGCGGCGATAGATAGATCACCAGCAATGGTATCCAGCGACCTTAAAGATGTATTACTTAATCAATCGTCATTAGCAGATAATGTCCTCCTTGCAGCAATAGACAGGGCAGATCCAATGATCTCCAGTGACCTTAAGGACGTATTAATTGATGAATCTCCGTTGGCAGCCGATGTACTACAGGCTGCTATCGATAGAAATCCGGCTATGGACGAGGACGATTTAGAGAGTGTCTTAGAAGAAAATGGTTATGATGATTGATTCTGGATGCTAGAAATAAAAAAGTGAATAACTTAAAATAGCCGGGACATCTATGCCTTGTTGTTGTATAGGTCAGGCATCCTGCCTGACCTATATTAATTTCTCTTGGCTGGTTCAGGCTTGCCTGCCAGGATAAAGCTTTTTTACTTGAATATTACATTTTCTTTAGATAGATTTAGCAAAGGAGGGCAAGATGAGATTTGGAGAGTATTTACTGAATAAGGGCAAGATCGAAAAAAGTGAACTTGAAGATGCCCTCAAGTTTCAAAAGGAAAAGCATATAACTTTAGGGGTATTGGCTACACGTGAAAATGCCCTGAATAACAAGCAGTTGAGTACAATTCTGGATCATCAGAGGGAAAGTGGCGGCCTCTTTGGAGAAATTGCAATTGAATTGGGATTCTTGACCAGGGACGATGTTGACAAACTCCTAAAATTACAGAAGAAAAAACATAATTTTATTGGCGAAATTCTAGTATTATACGGGGCCATTAGCAAGGAAGACATGGAAGAGGAATTGATAAAATTTTATAAAACTGTTGGGATGGATAATCTTCGTATTTGAAAATACCGGGAACACACAGATGGGCACCTCTTCCAAACAACTTCTTTTTAGATACTATTTCAGTATTTAAAATATAAATTTGTAAACTGATAAGGAGAGAGAAAAATGAGTAAACACGAAGAATCGGATGACAGCCCTGATGAAAGTATCCAGTTGAATCCGGCAGACCGGGAGGGGTTGGATAAAGTTTCAGAGAGTCCTGCGGAAGACGAACTATTTAAAGGCTTTGATGAAAAACGCAGAAGCTTTTTGAAAAAACTACTTGTCTCAGCGGTTTATGTAACACCTGCAATACTATCATTTTCCATAAGGGATTCAGAAGCAAGGGCCAGGAAACTTCCCACAAGAAAAGAAAGGAAACAAAGCCGAAAACAGAGAAAATCAAACCAATCAGAATAACTGCAGCTAAAAATGTTCTTGCCAACATACAGGATGACACCCCATCCTTATAACGTAAGCAGGCAAGTATGGCTGGTAAGCAATCTTCAACCGCAATCCTTTCAAAGTAAGACTAATAATACAGGACCAGAATTATAAGCAAGCCAGGCGGAGCCCATCCTGTCAACAATCTTAATAAAATGAAAACTTCACAAATGTCTCTGGGGCAGATGCTTAAAGCAAAGGGGCTCATCTCTGAAGAACAGTTAAGCAAGGCACTGGAACACCAGAAGAAGCTGTCAATCAGATTGGGTGAAGCTTTAACTGAAATGGGTTTTGCAGGCGCCGAGGAGATTACAAACAGTCTGGCTGAACAATTTGACTTTCAAGTTGTGAACCCCATGGCGATTCCCATACCGGAAGACGCCATAAACACAATCCCGAAAAACATCGCAAAAAAACATAATATTATACCTGTAACGAGACAAGAAGGTTTAATCATTGTTGCCATAAGTGATCCGCTTGATATCAGTACTCTGGAAGACCTGCGTTTCACTCTCAACATTAATGTAGAATGTGTACTGGCAACGAAGAACAACATTGAAGACGCTATAAAAAAATATTACGACAAGGAAAAGGGCGTATCTTTCGATGGCTACCTGGACGGATTTAATGCAATAATTGACGGAGTTGATAAATCATTTGATTATACAATCGGCGTTAAGGAAGAAGTGGAGGCTCCAATTGTTAAACTTGTTACATATATAATTGATGAAGCCGTTAAGGCCAGAGCCAGCGATATCCATATTGAACCATTGCCAAGTAAAACCCGTATACGATACAGGATTGATGGTGTATGCCAGGAAGTGCTTTCAATTAAAAACCGCATACATGAGGCTTTGATTTCCAGAATAAAGATACTTTCACATATTGATATTACCGAGAAGAGAAAACCCCAGGATGGACGTATAAGCTCAGAAGTTGGTGAGAAATCAATAGATATCAGGGCCAGCACAATACCAACTACCTGTGGTGAAAGTATTGTAATGAGAATACTGGAGAAGTCTACGGTACTTGTGCAACTGAAGAATATGGGATTTTCTGATTATGATTATGACAACTTCAAGAGCATATTAAAGAAACCAAACGGTATCTTCCTGATTACAGGCCCTACCGGCAGCGGCAAATCCACGACGCTTTATGCTTCTTTAAATGAAGTAGATCGTTCAGAAAAAAAGATAATTACCGTAGAAGATCCGATAGAATACAACCTTTCAGGGATCAACCAATGTCAGGTAAACGAGACGATTGGCCTGTCATTCCCCGGTATACTCCGTTCTGTACTTCGGCAGGACCCTAATATAATTGTCATAGGTGAAATCCGGGATGCCGAGACGGCAGAAATAGCAGTTACATCGGCATTAACCGGACACTTAGTCCTGAGCACGCTTCATACAAATGATGCTCCCTCTGCCATAACAAGGCTTGCCGATATGGGGATAAAGCCTTTTCTTATATCATCATCAATCCAGGCAATTCTGGCCCAACGGCTGGTTAGAGTTATATGCCCAAAGTGTAAAGCCCCACACAAAATAGAAAAAGATGTCCTGGCAGCGCTTAATATAACTGGTCTTGAAGACACGGAGTTTTTCCATGGTACAGGATGTGAGTATTGTAACAGAACAGGCTATCGGGGTAGAAAACCAATCTTTGAATTCATGAAAATAAATTCAAAGATTAGAGAAGCAATATTTAAGAATATGGGAACTCATGAATTAAGGAAGATTGCACATTCTAATGGAATGTCTACATTAGCCGAAGATGGATTGAGACTGGCACGCTCACAAATCACGACATTGGAAGAAGTAATGCGGGTCTCTACGTTAAATTCAAATTGAAGTTACCAGGGGTTTAAGATTTTAAACCCCTACAACTGCTGGTTCAGGCTTGTAGCCTGAACCTAAACTTTTTGGTTCAATCTGCCTGCCCGAACAGGCACAGGCGGGCAAGATTGAACCGGCATGAAATGTAGGGGCGTAAAGTCCTCGGCGCAGTTTGTCCGATGATTGCTATACGCCCTTACAACTACCTCAAGTTAGGCCTTTGGCGACTTTTGACACGGTAGGAGCGGTCTCCTGACGGCGATCGCCAACTGGAGTTGGCTCCTACCAAAGCATTGAAATTCCTATGCGTTAAACTAATATGGCAACAAAAGAAGAAAAAAGGAAATTACTGGGGCAGGTATTACTGGAAAAAAACCTTGTAAGCGAAGACCAGTTGAAAGAAGCTCTCGATGTACAGGAGATAAACGGCAAGGCATTGGGGGAGGTATTGGTAGATCTTGAATATACTACAAGTAAACTGATAATGGAGGTCATGGGTGATTATCTTGGTATGGAGATTATCAACCTTGAAGATGTAGATTTCTCACAGAATGTGCTGGACAAGATTCCACATTCTATAGCTCAGCTTTATAGAATCATCCCGATAGCGTTTGAAGAACCTGTAATTACAGTAGCACAACAGGACCCGCTGGATATACAGCAAATAGATGACCTCAGGTTTTTGCTGAAGTATGAGGTAAAACCCGTTTTAGTCGAAAGAGAAGATGTTGCAAATGCGATAGATAAGTACTACCCTGGCGGATCTGAATCTGTCGAAGAAATCCTGGGCAGTTTTCAACATGGTCTTCCAACAACACATGATACCACTGACAGAGAAATAATAGACATAGAACATTTGAAGGAGATGACCAATGACACACCGGTAAAAAGTTTTGTTAATTTGATACTTTTGCAGGCAGTCGTGGTCAAGGCAAGCGACGTTCATTTTGAAGTATTCGAGAACGAATTCAGAGTTCGTTACAGAATTGACGGCGTATTACGCGAGAAAATACCGGTACCGGTCCTTTTCGCAAACGGCATTATCTCAAGGATAAAGGTCATGGCAAAGATGGATATAGCAGAAAGAAGGTTACCGCAAGACGGCCGCATCCTCCTGACGATAAGGGGACACACTGTTGACATACGTATTTCAACATTACCTACTAATTATGGAGAAAGCGTTGTAATGAGAATACTCGACAAGACTTCGATCTCACTTGACCTGTCCAGATTGGGTATGATGCCGGACGATCTGAAAACAGTTAAACAACTGATGCAAAAACCAAACGGAATTATCCTGGTTACCGGACCCACGGGTTCAGGCAAGACAACAACTTTATATGCATGTCTCAACCATATTAATGTACCCGGCTCAAAGATTATTACGACAGAAGATCCTGTTGAATATGAGATTGACGGCATTATGCAAATTCAAGTCAATCCTGAGATAGACGTAACATTTGCAAATTGTTTGAGAGCCATATTAAGGCAAGACCCTGATATAATTCTGGTCGGTGAAATCAGAGATTTGGTAACATTAGAAACAGCTGTACAAGCATCGCTGACTGGCCACCTTGTATTGAGCACTTTACATACAAATGATGCTCCGTCAACAATAACAAGATTAATCAATATGGGACTCAAACCTTACTTAATAACAGCGTCACTGGTAGCCGTAATCAGCCAGAGATTAGTCAAGAAGATATGCCCTGAATGCAGGGAAGAATATACGCCGGGTGAGGATATTATCAAAGAGCTTAGTCTCCAGGATTATGATTCACAGGACAAACATTTCTACGTCGGAAAAGGTTGTAAAAATTGTAACAACACAGGATACAAAGGCAGAATGTCAATCCTTGAAATAATGTCATTAAATGAAGAGATTTGTTCACACATAATTAAACAATCATCTACTGAGACGATAAAAGAAGTAGCCAGGAATAACGGCATGTATACATTATTAGAAAGTGGACTGAACGCAGTTTACAACGGACTGACAACCTTAGAGGAAGTAGCAAGAGAAACAAGCATAAATTAGTATCTGTTGCGGAAACCATTCTTCCAAAAGGAATATCTTTATCTTTGCAGGGTCAGCATCTAGGCAGAAATAGCCGAGGCGTCCCGCCTCGGTGTAGCCTGCGATCAGGCAAGATGCCTGACCTATATTATAATTTTTTCTAATACTCAAACTATTCCCGGCTATGCCAATATTTAAATACCAGGCAGTTGATAGTAAAGGCACATCTGTTAAGGATAAGTTAGAAGCCTTATCATCTGAAGAAGCGCTTGATACTATTCGAAGTAAGGGATTTTATCCCACTAGAATTAAGCAAGTCAAGGATAGAGCTTTAACAAAACATACAACCTCAGGAAAACCCAGGAACTCGCTATCGTCTATAACTATAGGTAAAGTAAGTCAGAAACAGATAAATCCCTTCACAAGACAACTGTCTACACTCCAGAATGCCGATATACCGGTAGTGCAAAGCTTAACCATCCTTGAATCACAAATGAAAAAAGGATTGCTGAGGAATACAGTTGGAGACATTATATCAGATATTAAGGGAGGGGATACCCTGTCCATATCAATGTCAAAACACCCAAAAGTCTTCGACAAACTCTATGTAAACCTGATAAATGCAGGAGAGATTAGCGGGTCCCTGGATATAGTGTTAGAAAGGCTGGCAACATACAGAGAAAAAACTCAGAAACTAAAACGGAAGATCATGAGCGCCATGATGTACCCTGCGACAGTTATCGCTGCATCTTGTTTAATATTAACCTGTATTATGATATTTATAATTCCCAGGTTTGCAAAGATGTTTGAAGAAATGGGCATCGCTCTTCCATTATTAACCTCAGCAATAATAACAATCAGTAACTTTCTGATCACTCATTGGTATTCCATCTTTGGAATTCCTGTTGTTCTTTTTGTAATTATCAAGTCAATCGGGAAAATAAAGAGATGTAAACTGATAATTGATAAGTTAAAATTCAAGATGCCAATCTTTGGAAATCTAATAAACAAGGCAGTTATTTCCAGATTTGCAAGGACTCTTGCAACACTGATATCCAGTGGTGTGCCTATCCTGGAGGCTTTAAATAATGTGAAGAACATTACCGGTAACTCAGCAATGACTGAGGCCGTAAACATGATACACGATAGCATCCGTGAAGGAGAAAGTATTGCAAGTCCGTTGCGGAAATCAAAGATATGTGAAGCCATGGTAGTAAACATGATTGAAATAGGAGAGCAGACAGGTGAACTTGATAAGATGCTGGTAAAGATTGCTGATAATTATGACAACGAGATCGAGAGTATTGCTGAATCACTGACAAGCATGCTGGAACCGTTAATAGTTATATTTCTGGGAATATCTGTTGGTACAATCGTAGTAGCGCTCTTTCTGCCGCTTATAAAACTGATGAACAGCCTGGGAGGCGGGATTTAGGCGCTTAGAGCGCCAAAGTTACCAACATGTTGTCGTTGTTTTGTAAGCTCTTGAAGCTTCATTAGTTAAAATCCGAAATAAGAATATCGAAACACGAAACAAATTCAAATAACAGAAATTCTAATATCTCAAACCAGGCATCGCAAGGTTTTGAATTTGAAGAATTGGGATTTTGATATTGTTTCTGATTTCGTGCTTCGTATTTCGATATTTACATAAAACAAAAATATGTTAGTTTAACATTCATGAATGATACTCACAAAAAAAAGATATCTCTAACAGGCTTCACACTCTTGGAGTTACTGGTCGTTATAGCAATCATAATGTTCCTTGCCGGAATCACAATCCCGGTCGTCTCTTCTGTGCAGACCAGTGCGAAAAGAGGGGTCACCTCGGCACAGATAAGCCAACTGGAACTGGCGCTTAAGCAGTTTGAAAGTGATTTTGGCGTCTTCCCTCCGGATAGTTACACAACATCTGATACAGTTATTTCTATCGGTGGTGTAAGCATACCACGCGATGACGACCTCAATACCGGTTCAAAATGTCTTATATTCTTTCTGGGTAGCAAATTTACATTCAGTGCAACCAGCTTTAACGACATATACGGCCCGTATATCGAATTCAAAAGATCGCAAATAACAGGAACAGGAGTAGATTTTGCTGATGATACAGGGAGCATTACCATCACAGGGGTTAATGGAACAAGAGAGGTGTTTCAGTACAAAGACCCATTTGGCACTCGATATTACTCTTACGATAGCAGCTCACCTTCTAATAACACAGCATCATTCGATATTTGGTCATGGGGTCCTGATAAAAAAAATGATCTTGGAGTAGCCACAAGTGATGACATTACAAACTGGTGAAAAAGGCTTTACATTAATGGAGCTATTGGTAGTAACAGGCATAATTATAGTAATTGCTGCAACCATATTGACCGTCATTCCGGGTTTACGTGAAAAGACTCAAAAAAAGGCAACAAAGGCGTTCATAAACCGTCTGGAAATAGCTATAGAGCAATACTACAATGACAACAGGTCCTACCCACCCACAACGATTAAAGAACTTAAGAAGGCTCTGCAACCACCTGACTCAACAGCAAAACAATATATTGAATTTGATGGCAATGAAGTAAACGGTAATGATATTGTAGACTATTGGGGAAATCCTTTTGTATATGCCAATCCCGGGGCTCAAAATACCGGCTCATACGACTTATACACAACCGGCCCGGACGGAATAACAAGCTCCTCTGGCAGTGATGCTGATGATATTAATAACTGGAGCCGGTAACATCTGAAATAAACAAAATAACTAAAAATCGAAATAGAAGAGATAATCCAAAACCGAAACAACCGAAGTGCACCCAAACTGAAATAACTGAGGCGCACCAAAACTGAAATAGCCGAGGCGTCCCGCCTCGGTGTAGCTTGCAGTCAGGCAGCCCGCCTGCCGGACGGGCAGGGATGCCTAACCTATTATAATTTTCTGATACCTGACCTATATTCATATTTATATTGCAATATTATGCTAGCTAGTTGGCCTTGAAATAAACCTCTGACCCGTATAAATAAAGGGAGACAAGCGTTTTTGAGTATGTTAAAATTGCAAGGAAATACGCAAAAACACACAAAAACTGGAGGATTTTATGCAAGCAAAACCGAAGTCACTGCAGATGGAATTGTTCAAAACATCCCTTAAGAAGTTAATAAACCACAAGCATCCGTTATGCATTTTGGGAGAAAGAATAGAGTGGCCTGAGTTTGATAATGCCTTTGGTCCACTATACTGTGAGGGTAAAGGCAGACCAGGCAAACCAACACGCTTAATGGTAGGACTCCACTACTTGAAACACACCTATGACTTGAGTGACGAGGAAGTAGTATCACAATGGTTAGAGAATCCGTACTGGCAGTATTTTTGTGGTAATGAATACTTTGAACACGGATTTCCAATTGATGCAAGTTCAATGACACGTTGGCGTCAACGTGTAGAAGAAGCTGGCATGGAAAGACTTCTTGGAGAGACGATTAAGGCTGGTCTGGAGATAGGGGCTTTAAAGAAAACAAGTATGAAAAAGCTCAATGTTGATACGACAGTACAAGAAAAGGCAATAAGCTTTCCTACAGATGCTAATCTATACCATCGTATGCGAGAGAAGTTGGTAGGTATGTCGAAGGAACACGGAATAAAGCTTCGTCAAAGTTACAAGTTTAAGTCAAAATATTCATTGATCATGAGGGGCCGTTATTCTCATGCTCGTCAGATGAGACGATCGAACAGAGAGCTGAGACGTTTAAGGACATATTTGGGGCGAGTAGTACGAGATATAGAGAGGAAGGTAGTAGGCAGTAAGGAATTAAGTGATGTATTTAGAGAACCATTATCTCTGGCACAACGGATATTAAATCAAAGGCGTCAGGACAAGAATAAGGTTTACAGTATTCATGCCCCTGAGGTTGAGTGTATATCCAAGGGTAAGGCACATAAGAAATATGAGTTTGGTTGTAAGGTGAGTGTAACGGCAACATCGAAAGAATGTTTTATACTGGGCATGAAGGCATATCATGGTAATCCTTATGATGGACATACGTTAGAGGAATCTATCACTCAGACGGAACGAATATCAGGTTTTACGGCAAATGATATTTACGTTGACCGTGGATATCGTGGACACAACTATACAGGAGAGGCATTGGTACATATTGTAGGCAGAGGGACTAAGAAATTAAAAGCGTCTGTAAGGAAATGGATAAAACGGCGATCTGCAATTGAAGCGGTGATAGGACATGCAAAGACGGATGGAAGATTGGGGAGAAACTTCTTAAAAGGCAGAGATGGAGATAATATTAATGCTATCTTATCTGGATGTGGATACAACATGAGGAAGCTCCTGACGGTGCTTCTTTTTTGTCTGTTTTCCTGGAGGCAGAGATTGTTTTCAGCAAGCTAAGGCAATAATAAACATAAGCTGTAAGTTGATTTTGTCTGGAAAAGAGACTTTTTCAGGGGCAACTAGCTAATCTATTACGAAATTAAAATGGGAAATTTACAGAGATTAAATCTTGAAAATTATCCGTCGTTTATTACCACAAAAACAATTAATAACACCTTATTTCTAAAGAAACCAGAAAATGCTCAGACAGTGATATCAGCTATTTATTATGGAAGAAAAAACCGATGGTTTAACCTTGTTTCATTTGTTGTTATGCCTGACCATCTCCATTTAATAATTATACCAGGGAAAAAGAATGTCTCACAATCAATGCACAGCATAAAAAGTTTTTCGAGCAAGGAAATAAATAAGATTAATGATAGAAATGGACGAATTTGGCAAGCAAGTTTCAGAGATTTCACGATACCCTCAGAAAAACTATTATTGCAAAAGATTGCTTACATACATAATAATCCTGTTAGAAAAGGATTATCTTTAGAGGCAAGTGACTATAAATTTTCATCTGCCAATCCTGTTTACGAAACCGATGTTGAACAAATATTTTCATAATCTGAAATAACCGAGGCAAATTAGAAACAACCGAAGCAAAATCAAAACTGAAATTTTTGAAAACAACTCGATATAGCCGAGGTGCACCAAACCCTAAATAGCCGAGGCATCCTGCCTCGGTGTTATACCTACCTACCGACAGGTAGGCGACACAGGCGGAATGATCCGGTTGAACATGCGGTCAGGCAAGATGCCTGACCTATATAATTACTTTTTTATGACCTGACCTATATTCTTGTTATTATCTAAAAATGAAGAAGAATGCATTTACCCCGTTAGATAGAACACGATATCATTTATGGAAGGGTAATATAGTCAAAATTCCTGGTCAAGGTCTAGGCTGCTCTCTTGGACAAAAGCATCTAACGGGGTTTACACTCGTTGAGATGCTCGTTGTAATAGGAATCATTGTCCTGGTAAGTGTTGTGGCCGTGCCTGCTATTACACCATTCCTCAAGGGACAGAGATTAAATAAAGGTGCGCGCATAGTCCAGGCACAAGCCCTGGCAGCAAGGGTTATGGCGATTAACTCCAGAGAAAACAGACGGCTCGTCTTTGACTCAACCTACTCTAAATTATCAATCATCGGCACTGATACAACTATTTTAGCAAAAGCAGAATTTCTTCCGGATACTATTGAATTTGGCACCAGTACAGGGTCATGGACAGTCGGAACAAGTACTGTATCCTTTGATTCAAACGGCTCTGCTGACACTTCAACCCTGGGCACGGATACAGTTACAATTCAAGACAAGCAGGGCAACACAAAAAATCTCAAGATAATCAGTTATACAGGACAGATAAAAAGTGACTAGGAACCTAACTCTAAAGAATCGGAACAAGATTTACGAATTACGAATTGCGATTTGGGAGTTGTTTCTTTTGTATCTAAATCGTAAATCTAAAATCGTAAATCTAAAATCCCAGGATGGCTTTACACTCATAGAAATAGGAATCGCTATCTTTATCCTTGCCGTCGGACTGATAAGCATGTTAACCCTGTTTCCTGTCGGAGTTGACTCCATGAAGAAAGTAACTCAGTATTCCAATGCAGCCATTCTCTCTGAATCGGCAATATCATATCTAAAAGCAAATGATATAGTAGGTTTTGTGGGTACAAATACCGGCAGTAATACATATCCTGATACCGATCCGGATCAAGCTAATCAATTTGAAGATTCCTCGGGGAATACAATTTTTGCTCAATATTCCTGGCAGGCAGTTGTAAAAAATGAAACAACTGACAACAACCTTGTCAGGGCACAGATAGCCATATTCAGAAATTTCGATTATACTCAATTCGGAGCAGGAACAGCTGTTTTTGCAAATGGTTCAGATACCGCATACTATACTCCTCCCCTGCCTTCAGGTTTTACATCCAGACACTACATAAGGGTAAATGATGTTAGTAGTGATGACAAGTTCTGGTATAGGATAGACAGCATCGGTACTTCAACCGCAACGATTACTCTGGAAGGACCGTTTCTGGGAACGGGGGGATCCTTAACATTCTCTACAACAAACGACATTATAGACATCTACGAAACCATGTTTTCGAAACGATGAGATGAGTGTCTATTGTAAAAATAAATCCTCTCTGGACTCCTCCCGATAGAGAGGATAAATAACCCTGCTTTCACAGGGATTCCAGAGAAGAAGACAGGAAATGTAGAGAAGTATAACATTTAAAAAAAGTAGTCACATTACAGACACGAAGTCACGAATACGAATAAGGGCTCAGAGAAAAAAAGGGTTTTCACGCAAAGCCGCAGAGATCACCAAGAAAGTACAAAAAAGAAATTAAAAGATAAAAGTCTTTTTTCCCTCTGCGTTCTTAGCGGCTTTGCGTGAGAACTATTTCTTCTTTGTTGGTTCAATCTTGTAGATTGAACCATAAGGGTTTTGATGGGTCCGCTTCGCTTGACCCATCCTACAAATATGTAACATGGTAGGTTGGGTCAAGTGAAACGGACCCAACGTTAACAGTATAATTTTGTCAAACAAAGAAAATGCGTCAATTGAAGATTAACAATAATCAATCGCCAATATTCAATAGTCAATCCTTGGCCAGGACAGCATTGCACCAGTCCACCACGGCTAAGGTCGCACCCCGGCCAAGACCAAGTCTTCGCTTGGGCAGGCCAGGGCAGGCTTCAATAGTCAATCGTAGATGCTCAGCCTTTACCCTTGTAGAACTCATCGTCGCCATATCCCTGTCTGCAATGATTATGGTTATTACGGCGATAATCTTTAAACAGGCAAGCAGCGCCTTTTCACAGTCAGATGCTCGTAACGAGGTATACCAGAACGTAAGAGCGGTATTTGATATAATAAAAAGGGATATTTTCGGTTCCACCTTAAATACTAATTACGAATTATTCAAAGGGGAACTTAATACCGTCACATTTCTATCGAGTACTTCAAATAATAATGACCAACCTATTATGTTGATTAAGTATTTCTTGAACGGTAATACCCTGAACAAATCAGAAAACACCGATACAGCTTTCCTTAATGAGCATATATCCGACTTTGGCACTGCTACCACAACTGGAATTCTCGGCTTTAATGTCAGTACATTACAATTTAAATATTACGATAAGGATGCGGTACCAAAATGGGAAAACACATGGGATAGCACAACAAAGAAATACCTGCCGGATGCGGTAGCGGTAGAGATGACAATATCAGACATGCGTAATAGATACACAGGAACGTCTACAACCATAATTTCAATACCGTGAGAAGAACAAGCCGCTTAGGAAGGCAGGAATTGCAGGAAGGGATAAGAAGATTAACAAAGATTTTGTTTCATACGTTTTTCTCCTGTGTTCCTGCTTTCCTCAGAGAAAAAACTCTGGATCTGATGCAGGTTCAATATACAAGATTGAACCACACGTTAGATTTTTGAAAATTTTTGTAAATCCAGTTAATCCTGTCAAAATATGAATGACTTGAAAAAAGAAGAGGGTTACATATTAGTAGCCATCATTGGCATATTGACAATCCTTTCATTAATGACGATTACGTTCGCCACGTTGTCGCGAATAGAAACCAGGGCTACCAGGAATTATGCCGACAGTGTTAAATGCGAGATGGTTGCAAAGGCCGGACTGGAACATGCAATATACGTGTTAAGACTGGACAAATTTGGAACTGATACACTTGCATATAACAACGATAATGGTGATGAAAACTTTGACTGGCCAGGTGAAACATGGATGCCAGGTGGTGGAGATTTCTCCGGTACTGATTACGACAACAGTGGTAACGGTACAAACGATTCCAAATGGATATATTTCCCTGCAACAACTTCCGCATCGGATATAAGACTCCCGGGCAACCTCAGGGCAAGATATGCTGTATTAATTACAGATGATAAAGAGGCCAGAATCAACATAAATGTAACAGGAAACAAGGCTGGTGGAGGTTCACACACCTCTAACGAAGGCTGGTCGACATTTGAGATAGACCTGTCTAATATAATTGAACTGGCGGCAACAGGTAAGGGTGTCGCAACAGCAAGCGACATCATTGACACAAGACACGGAAATGACCTGAATCCGGGTGACACTGTTTTAGACGATGACTCAGCAAAAATACCTGACCCTGCATCAGATGGTATTGACAATGACGGAGATTTAATTACTGATGAGTTTGAAGAAGAAAAAAATGAACCAAGCGAATTCAACTCAATCTTTCCCTATGGTGACGATGTGCCCTTTGGCCTTCTTTCAGAGGCCGAGATCATGGGAGCTTCATCATACGAGAGCAGGCTCGAAGAAATCTTTACTAGTAACAGTGTTCCAGGGAATTCTCTCAATAACTGGTTAACCACTTACTCTGCCGACACTATACTCTGTCCACCCTACACACTGGATAGCGGCACATCTACGACTAAGTTAAATATCAATGCACTCGTGAACAACGAAGGTGCATACACTGGCGCCTATTACACTCCTGACAAAAAGATACAAATGATCGCGGAGGCATTGGCTGCAGGAGGTGTTCCGGGTGTTGAAAGCCAGCAGATGGCCGTTAACATATGGGACTTTATGGATTCTAACGGCACGGTAACGGCATATAATGACGGGTCAAACACATACTACGGCATTGAAAAGACTCCTTACATTAATGAAGTAGAGGTAAATGTATCAGGGGGCAATAGTAAATTTATAGAATTGTTTAACCCGTACGATTCTGCAATTAATATAGCAGGTTGGAAGATTACGTGGGATGCCGGTGCAACAGAAATTATACTTGACGGCCCTCAAATCCCTACTGCTCCAGGTTACTATTTTATAGATAATGATGGTGGAGCAGGAGCAGATCAGACGGATGCCCTTATTAACAACCTCAATGAAGATGGTCAAGAAATAACCTTAGAGGACGATAGCGGTAACATCGTGCAGGTCACAACCTATGGAGATGCAAACAATGCTAACAGCAGTCAGTTAAACGACCCAAGGCCACCATGGATTTGGGATGCGAATGAAAACGATACCCCTGGTGTGCAAAACAATAATTTCGACCCGACTGCTGGTGGTGATGGCTGGACAGATGTTACACAGGCTAACAGCTTTTATGTAGCAAACAAAAACAGGTTTCCAAACAAAGGCTATCTGTGTTATATTCACACAGGCAACCTATGGACTAGTTTTGCTATAGACAATACTGAAGTATTCGAATACATCACTATTATAGACCCGTCTATGGATAATATTGACAATGATGGAGACGGTGACATAGACACATATGATACAGATGGAGATGGTGATATAGATGTAAATGATACAGGTGATACGAGTTTTCAATCCGGTGATTTTGACGGACAGGAACACCGCATTCCCGGCCTGATTAATGTAAATACTGCACCTGCCGAGGTACTGGCACCACTGCCAGATGGTTCAGGAGGAACTCTAGGCGACACAACAATAGCAGCATCAATCTTCGGTGGCATCAAACCATATTCCAGTATAGGAGATCTGGTAGTTAAAGTTCCTGATATCACAGACACAGGCGCTACCAAATGGGATAAGGAGGAACCCCTGCGTGCAATCTCAAACCTGATTACGACACGATCAAATGTATTTACGGTCTATGTTACGGCGCAGATAACCGATGAGGGGCAAACCAGTGTATTTGCCGAAAAGAAGATCCTGGCAATTATTGACCGTTCTGTCGATCCGATCAGGATACGATACTTCAGGTGGATTGTGGAATGAAAACAAACAAATACTTAACCACGGAATGACACGGAGTGACACAGAAGCAAAAGGCAAGAAGCAAAAAACTTAAAATAGCCGAGGCAAGGTAAATTTGAAATAGCCGAGGCATCCTGCCTCGGTGTAGCTTGCAGTCAGGCAAGATGCCTGACCTATATTATTGTTTCAACATTATTATTTTCTTTTTATGAAAGGCTCTCTTACGAGGGTTTGACTTAACACATGAAGTAAGACTCACTTTACATCAACATCTTTTTCATCAATATTTTTAATATCTTCTTCTACCTCGTCAGCCTCATCCTTGACGTCTTTCAAGCCTTTTTTAAACTCTACAATTCCCTTCCCAATTGATCTCATTGTGCCCGGAAGCCTTTTGCCAAAAATTAACAGAGCTATAATGAGTATAATAATCCACTCTAAACCGCCAGGAATACCGAACATTTTAAAACACCTCCAAATTGTGCTTCAATAATAAATATAACCTGCGTAAACTTAATCTATTTTCTACAGCATGTCAAACTATTTTAGTGTAACGCCAACCCGACGGCATTCTGACGGACACCCAACAAATATAAGAATGATGGGTTCGCTTCGCTTAACCCATCCTACATATCTAAATATCGTTTGTATATTCGGGCTTTCCGCAACAGGTGTTAATTAACACTTGATTATCCACAACCATAGGCACATTATACCAACAATACAAAGTGGTCTAACAAGGCATGTGAAGGTTATCGAAGACGATGGAAGCATTGTAGATGTCAAAATGTGAAAAGTGACGCCATCTCCTGACAAACCTCATGGAAATAAATACTCTCTCGCTCTTATATTGTAAAGAACAAGCGAGTTATCGGTTATGACAATGGTGAAGGCAGGGGTGATCACAGGCATTATAAAGAGCGTGTAGAACCATATCAATTTAAAGATTTGAAAAAACTTATAGAAGATTTTTATAAAGACATAAGCGAATATAAGGAGCGTGTTGAATACGATACAATAGAACTATCTATTGCAGTTTAAATGCTGGTTGTTAAGGTTCAAGCGGAAATCAGGTAGATCGCAGAGAATTGATTTGTGTCTTATCTGTCTCGACTTACTACGTAGTCGCCTAGTTCCAGGAGTGAGGTTTTATAAACTGAATCCGGAATGACGGAGAGATTATCCTGTGCTTCCTTTACAAGCCGTCTTGCGGTTTCGTATGCGTAGTCTACTGCATCATGTTCTGCAAGCAGGTCGGCTATCGCAGCTTTTGAATCTTTACAATTGTTCTGGAAGATAAGTTCAAGTGTGCTTTCTCTACGGTCTGTCGGAAGTTTATCTACCAGCCTGATAAACGGCAGTGTAAGTTTTCCGATCTGGGCATCCAGGTTCGCCGGTTTGCCCATTTTCTCCTCTGTACCCACTACATCCAGACAGTCATCTATTATCTGGAATGCCATTCCAATCTTCGAACCATAATTTGTAAGCGCCTCGGTCTGCCTCTTATTTGCTCCCGATGAAATAGCCCCTAATTTACAACTGGCGGCGCATAGAGATGCTGTCTTGCGTTCGATAATGCTTAAATATTCTGATTCTGTAACCTCGGCATCATAACATCTTAAGAGCTGAACCATTTCACCTTCACACAGGATATTTATGGTCTGGGACATTATGAGTGTTGCCATTTGGGAGTCGAGGGCGGAAAGTATGGTATAAGCCCTTGAAAAAAGATAATCACCAAACAGGATAGAAATCTTACTCCCCCATTTTGTGTTCATCGTCTCGATGTGTCTTCTTACCACTGCTTCATCAATAATATCATCGTGTACAAGGGTTGCCGTATGTATGAGTTCTACAACTACTGCCAAATCAATATGTTGCGGGATTAAACCACCTGAACATTGACCTGACAGTAAAAGCAATGCCGGACGTAATCTTTTACCCTGTATCTTGCTGATATGATACACTAAATCAGAAAGGCGTTTGTCCGCCGGAGATAAATCGCTATAAAGACGCTCCTCTACCTCACGCATCTGATCTTCTAAAGGCTCTAAAATAGCTTCCATACTCATCTAATATAGAACTCCAAATATTTCTCTACTCGTATAAAGTGATATTGGGTCAGGTATGTTATCAAGAACTCAAAAAAAAGTCAATTATGTTTTATTTCATAATTTTATTATTTCTAATATTGCCTAAGTCTCTTTCCTCATTATATTTGATATGTTTATTTCTCTGCGAAAGTGTTCTACAATGTCACCATACTCACACTCCTCGACACACACGTTTTCTTTAAACGGGATAGTCCCGAGTACCGGAACTGAGGTAAACCTCCCGATTTCGCCGACAAAATCTTCACCATTTTTTAACATATTAAATATTATTCCCTTTATTCTAAGATTCCTGCTCCTGGCATATTCTAACGTCAAGAGGGTATGGTTTATTGCCCCCAGATAATGTTTACTCACTATTACAAGTGCCAAACCCATCTTCAGTGCCATGTCAGCAACAAGCGTATTGTCATCAATTGGAACCATAAGGCCGCCAATTCCTTCAACAACAACAAAATCATGTTTGGCCGCAAGTGCCCTGTACGCTTTCCATATTTTGTCAAGATCGATAGAACCGCCAGTCTTCGATGCTGCCATCGTTGGCGCTAATGCAGGTTTAAGACAAATGGGATTCACAAGATCATCATCATCGGTACTATCGATTGTTTTCTTCAGATATACGACATCGTCAGAGACAAGTTTTCCCTCTATCTCCCTTGCGCCTGTAGCAACAGGTTTCATGACACCTACATCCAGACCATGCGTCTTTATCGAAGCAGCTATTGCACCGGCAATAACTGTCTTGCCAACGCCTGTATCAATGCCGGTAACGAATATACCTTTTTCCATAAATCAATTTTCCTTAATTTCCTAAAATCAATTTATCACCCTTTTCTAAATTTAATACATCCCTGGCGCTGCCGCGATTTATTGATATTTCTAAATATCCGGAACTTCCAAATATTGCCAATGCCTCATTTGCTCCTACATCTGTATATGATTTACAGATTCCGTTAATCCGTTTCCTGCCCATTGTAATTGCCACTCTTTCAGTCTTGATCTTCATCCTGTCAACAACGTCTTTATTGACATTGGTAATAAGATTGCCAAAACCATCTACATATATAATCTCAGCCGTTAACTCCCCGCCAGGTGAACGTATCGGCTTTGGCAGATCAATTTCATTCATCTTATCAATCCGCTCACCCAGATCCTTGCGACCAATTCCTTTGGAGAGATGCGCTGCTACGGGAGCAAATATATCTCGTCCGTGAAATGTATTACTGACTTCCGGCAGGAATAATTCACTGTTAGTAACCTCTCTGATTGACGGAGATTCCTCATTTGCAGCAATAAACGAGAGTACTCCATTGTCAGGTGCAAGGAATAAGTAATCCCTGGTTTTTAAACAAAGAATCTTCCTGTCACTTCCTACCCCCGGATCAACGACAACCACGTGGATAGTCCCCTTTGGAAAATAAGGATATGAACTGTTAAGGACATAAGCAGCTTGAAATACATTCTGGGGTTCAATGTTATGGCTAATGTCAATTACGTTTGCTGATGGGTTGATATTAGCAATTACACCCTTCATAACACCAGCATATCCATCCTGTACACCAAAATCAGTAATTAACGTTATTATCGATTGTTTTTTAGGCATAAATAAATCCTCTAAATTAATTGTTTGTTTTTGTCATATTTTTGCGTGTATAAGTGGAGTCTACCCTACATGCCACAAACTGAACTGTCGACACCTCTTATTGAATAATTCTGTTGGGTCCGCTTCGCTTGGCCCAACCTACGTGCATTGTTTTCTCTGAACCTATACGTGTTATGTATTCTGTAGGATGGGTTAAGCGGAGCGAACCCAACAACACATTAATTCAGTGAGAGATTTTCGGCTGGTTCAGGCTTGCCAGCCCGACACGTCTTTCTGACGGGTAGCCTAAACCGGAACATTTCGGTTCAATCTACAAGATTGAACCAACGGGACGTAAGGGTGGATTAAGCGAAGCAAATCCACCTTTATATGCAACAAATTAGGAATACACCAAATACTATCCAAATCCACCAACGATTGGAATACCGGCGCCGCACTTTGTACACATCCCATCCTTTATTTCAAATGTCTTGACGCCAAAACCAACCCTTTCAATCAGCATTTCCCCACAACTATGACAATAAGTGTTTTCCCACTTATGCCCTGGTACATTTCCCGTGTAAACATACTTAAGCCCCTCTTCAACCCCTATCTTTCTTGCAGATTCTAAAGTAGAGACCGGGGTTGACGGCACATGCGACAGGTCGAGATATGGATGAAATCTGCTTATATGCCATGGCGTCTCGTCTCCAAGATTCTGCACTATCCATCCGGCAATCTCACGCAACTCTTCAGTGTCATCATTATAACCCGGCACCACGTTGGTTATTATCTCCACATGCATGTCCCACTTTGACTTTGCCCTGATTGCGGCATCTAAAATCGGCTTTACACTTTTTACGTTTGCAACCTCTCTATAGAAACAATGCCTGGAGTCTTGAAGTTCCCCGCTTACCTCAATATCAGTTTCTGAAGATCTATCTTTCCTGTAACCGTCAAAACCCTTTATATCAACCCTGTAAGCATCTAAATACGGCCCGATTGCGTCCAATGCTTCTAATTCTACGTATCCGTTTGTCACAAAGACTGTATAGAGCCCTTTTTCTTTCGCTAGTTTTGCACCATCAATTGCATACTCCATCCAGATTGTCGGTTCATTATAAGTCCATGAAATCCCTTTACAATTATTTTCTTGCGTAAGGGTTATCAATTTTTCCGGTGAGATATAGGATGTGCTTCTGTCGCCATTATCAGCACGGGAATGAGCTATTTGCCAATTCTGACAATGTTTACAACGCATATTACACCCAAGAGAACCTATTGAAAATGTGTAGCTGCCGGGATAAAAATGATATAAGGGCTTTTTTTCAATTGCATCGGCGCATGCAGATGAAACCCTGCCATAAATCATGGAGTAAAGTTTACCATCTATGTTTTTCCTTACCCCACAATAACCTAATTTACCATCTGCAATCACACATCTATGCGGACACAGATAGCATCTAACCTTTTTATCGTCCTCTGAATGATAAAACAGCGCTTCATGTTCCATTTTAACTTACGCCCTTCCAAAATCGTCTTCCAGACGTATAATGTCATCTTCTCCAAAAGACTCACCATTATTGACCATACGGTGTGCGGCTTCCTGAGGTATATCTATGGATTCCCCATTCTCTATAAGATTATCCTTACCATCAATGGTCACCACACCTTTTCCCTCAACCACCATCCAGTGTTCTCTTCTCCTGAAATGCTTCTGGTAACTCAACCTTTTTCCCGGTAATACTGTTATCCTCTTTACTTTATAAGCTGGTTCGTCCAACAACACCTCCCACATACCCCATGGAGGATTTGCCATTTCTCATCTGGTCCTGGTATATTCATTGTCCCCTTACAAAAAAACAGTCCTTTTAACTCCTTATCTCTCAATTCCCAAACTCCTCCCTGCCCGCCCCGCTTAGCGTGTACAGCCAGTTTGTCAGGCGGGAACCCCTTAATTCTTTAATTCCTCAATTCATATGTATTGCACAGAGGGCAGTCAGGCGAGACGCCGGACCTATATTGATATTTATATTCTATAGGTCAGGCATCTTGCCTGACTTTATCCACAATTCCACAATTCCTTAATTCCTTACTATATGACTATCTTGTATATCGCTGTGCAAGAGGCATCCTTCTGCCTGTCCCAAATGCCTTTGAGGTAACCTTGAGCCCCGGAGCAGCCTGCTCTCTCTTATACTCATTTCTATCAACCTTTTTAATAATATCTTGTACAAGCGCTTTATTAAATCCTATCTTTACAATGTCATCTATATCCTTTGATTCTTCAATATATGACCTCAGTACGCCATCCAGGATATCATATGGAGGCAATGAATCCTGATCTTTCTGGTCCGGGCGCAATTCGGCTGATGGCGGTTTTTCAATCGTGTCAATGGGAATTATCTCTTTTCTTCGATTGATGTATTCAGCAATATCATAAACCATGGTCTTTGGAATATCTGATATGACCGCCAGTCCGCCACACATATCGCCATATAGAGTACAGTAACCAACTGCAAGTTCTGACTTGTTTCCAGTCGCTAGTACAAGGTATCCATATTTATTTGAAATTGCCATAAGTATTTTACCCCTTATCCTTGCCTGCAGGTTTTCTTCTGTAACATCAAATGGAAGCCCTGCAAACACATCACTCAAGGTCTTTGTATACGCATTATAGACAGACTTTATAGGGATAATTTCAAAATCTATTCCAAGTCTTTCGGCAAGCGCCTTTGAATCCTCAACACTGCCTTTGGATGAAAAACCTGACGGCATTGTAACTCCAAGAACTTTACCTTTACCGAGCGCCCTGGCTGCAATTACAGCAGTAACGGCAGAATCTATTCCGCCACTCAGGCCTATTACGGCCTTTTTGAATCCACATTTTCTTACATAGTCCCGTGTGCCCAGGACTAATGCCTTATATACCGACTCAATCTCATCTTCACCAACGCTGGCTTGAGTTCTCTTTCCAACCGATCTCGGCTTGCTGCCTCCAGCGCTTACATCTGAACCTTTGAACTCAACCATTAATAAATCTTCTTCAAAACTTAAAGCCCTATCTACAATAACCCCTTTTTTATTAATTACCAGGCTGTTTCCATCAAATACCAAATCGTCATTGCCTCCAATCTGATTCACAAAGACAATTGGCACATTATGCTTTTTTGCATGGCTTGCCAGCATCTTCAACCTTACATCCTGCTTACCAATAGTGAATGGTGAAGCTGAAATATTTATAATAATCTCTGCCCCCTGCCTTATCATACTTTTAACAGGGTACTTGTGATGTATCTTTCCATGCCAGATTACATTTGCACCCCAGGCATCTTCACAAATAGAAATACCAAATTTTCTGCCGGATATCGTTGCTAAAGAAATACTATGAGTCGGCTCAAAGTATCTGTCCTCATCGAATACGTCATATGTAGGCAGTAAAGACTTATAATGTCTGGACACTATCTTTTTATTATTTATGTATGCGGCTGCATTATACAAATTCTTGCCGCTCCGGGCCACATTCCTGTCAACAAAACCCACAATAGCTGAGATACCTGTGACTTTATTCTTTACCTCTTCCAATGCCCTTAGATTACTGTCTACGAATCCTGAAAGTTCCAGCAAGTCCTTTGGCGGATAACCTACAATACACATCTCAGGAAAGACAATCAGATCAGCCCCCTTCTTCTTCGCAGTATTTATGAACCTGCATATCTTCCTTACATTCTGTTCAAAGGCGCCTACAGTTGGATTTATCTGAGCCAGACATATCTTCATAAATTAATCTCGATATATTTACACTTAATTAATAAACATTTAATAGTACAATTAGATGCAGAAATCAATAAAATTTGGCAATTTTCGTATAAACCTGATATGATGCAGAGATCATATATTGTAGGATATAATTTTGCTGTAAAATTCACAAGATGGTAATTAAACCAATTCGAGATAGAATATTAGAAAGTAAGTATCGCATTTCTGATCATGCAGTAAA
>JAIQZU010000067.1 GCA_021776915.1 Candidatus Scalindua sp.
ATCTGAGAAGAAAAATCTCTTCTGCAACATAAAATATGAAATGTGTTATGAAGAAGTAAAAAGAACATTCTCAGAATTTAATAATGTAATAATTATTCGTGGAACAGTCCCTGACATACTGCCTCAGATTCAAGCAGAAAAGGTTTCTTTTGTTCATATTGATATGAATTGTGCAGAACCCGAAATTGCTGCTGGCGAATATTTCTGGGATAGGCTTATTAGTTCTTGCGCTCTTCTTCTTGACGACTACGCATATCCTGGATATATTGAACAGAAACATGCATGGGATGATTTCGCTAAGGAAAAGGGTGTACAGGTATTGAGCCTACCAACGGGACAAGGTTTGATCCTCAAACCGTGAGTATTTTTTGGTTTTTCAAAAATTTGTTTTACTAATAAATCAACTTTTATCTAAAAAATTTAAAAATGCTTCCAATAGAACAATTTGAGAAAGAAAAAAGTGATCGAATTAGAGCAAACAAGGTCAACAATTTACTTACAAACGCTGCAGACAGATTTATGATTGAATCCATCCTTGCTAAATATTCATACAATTTTTCATGGATGGGTAGGCCAATTATTCAATACCCCCAGGACATGATTGCCATGCAAGAGATAATTTGGAATCTAAAGCCTGATCTGATTATAGAAACAGGTATTGCTCATGGAGGTTCCATCATATTCTCTGCTTCTCTTTTAGAGATTATTGGTAAGGGTGAAGTGCTGGGAATTGATGTGGATATTCGAGAACACAACCGGGCTGAGATTGAAAAGCATCCTATGTTCAACCGTATTACTATGATTGGAGGATCATCTGTTCATTCAGAAGTTATTGAACAGGTGAGAACTCACGTTGCAGGCAAATTAACTGTTATGGTAGTACTGGATTCAAATCATACACATAAGCACGTTCTAAGTGAATTAGAACTTTACTCTCCGTTTGTAACGAAAGATAGTTATATTGTTGTATTTGATACAATATTAGAAGATATGCCTGAGAATGCATGTTCTAATAGGCCTTGGGGTAAAGGTAATAATCCAAAGACCGCCGTACATGAATTTCTGAAAACTCATGATGAGTTTGTGATTGATAAAGACATCGAAAACAAACTGCTTATTACCGCTGCACCGGACGGGTATTTGAGACGTGTAAAATAGCAAATTCATATCAAAACATTTATGTTCCTATTTAAAAAGTATTTTTTAAGCTATTGACTATATTTAACCCAATTGTCAGTATAGGTATGCCTGTTTATAATGAAGAACAGTTTATAAGAAAATCCTTGGATTCATTATTAGCCCAGTCATTTAAAGATTTTGAACTCATCATCTCAAATAATGCATCAACGGACAGTACAGGGCAAATATGTCTCAAATATGCAGCTAAGGATAATCGTATTCGATATAGTCATTACGATGAAAATCTTGGATCTAATGAAAACTTTAATCGGACTTTTAAATTATCGAGAGGGAAGTATTTTCTCTGGGCATCAGGACATGATCTTAGGCAGGAAGATTATATATCTAAATGTTTGGAAATTCTAGAAGCTGATGAGACCGTTGTTCTATGTTGCCCGAAGGCAAGGTGGATAAACTCTGATGGTGAGCTTGGCGTTTTTATCTCTGGAAATATTGATACAAGGGGTCTAAGCTCTATGTCACAATTTTATAAGACAATATGGGGTCTTGGCTATGGATTCCCGATTTACGGAATTATAAGATCCTGTTTGTTGAAAAAAACAGGGCTTTTTCCAAGAGCGATTGGAGCAGATATTGTCTTGCTAACTGAATTATCCCTTTTAGGTGCGTTTGCCCAGGTGTCTGAGTCATGTCTTTATATACGTAAGCTTTCTGATTATGGAAGTTGGGAACATTACATTTTAAAATCCTTTGGACCTGAAATAAATCGTCGTTCAGTTTGGTATTTATATAATAGATGGATTTACGAACATATACGTGTGATAGCAAGGCATGTAAGAAGTTTTCGAGGAAGATATATTCGTATGCTTTTAGTAATTATTTGCATTCTTAGAAAATATAGATGGATATTGCTTAGGCTCATAAGAAATTCAAATTAAAAAATGACGTGATTCTCTTAAGTGTAACTATAACTATTCTGAAGGAATAGCTTTCAGGTTTATTATGATTTCTGAAAAGTCACAGTCGGCCCCTATACATAGCTTTAATTTGGGCTGCAGGGTGGCCGTCAGTTCTGCGATAGACTGGTTCTTTGAGAATGTAGATGAGGGCATAATCCTTGAGGACGACTGCTTGCCAAATCAATCGTTCTTCCGGTTCTGCCAGGAGATGCTTCAAAAGTATCGTGATGATGAGAGAATTATGCAAATTAGTGGCAGCAATTTGCTTGGTCAGAAAACGTTTAATGCAAGCTACTATTTCTCGAAGCTGAACGACATTTGGGGCTGGGCAACCTGGAGAAGTGCATGGAGTCGGTTTGATATAAATATGAAGAGTTTTCCTCTATTTAAGGAACAGCGACAGATAGAAAACTATTTTGAAGACAAAGAAGTACTAAAATGGTTAATGAGTTATTTTCAAGAATCCTTTGACGGCTTGGGAAGCGTATGGACATCACAATGGTCGTATGCAATATGCTCGCAAAATGGTCTTACAATAGTCCCAACTGTTAACCTGGTAAGCAATATTGGTTTTGGAATGAGTAATAGTACTCATGGTGGTGGAGATAACTGGAACCTTTATGCTGATACTGAGACTTATGAAATGAGTGAAATAATCCATCCATCTTTTGTTCTACCTGACAAAGAAGCTGATTTATTGCGGTTTGAAACAATTCGCAAGACGGACCCTCGCCTGTTTCTTACCAGGCGTATAAGATCCGGAATCAAAGCCGTTATGAAAAAGTTTATACCAAGGAGATATCATAGAGCGATGTAGCCACCCGCCTGAATGGTGAAGTCGGGCAGGCAGCTTAATTGTTGATTGACGATTGATGATTTTGATTGATTCATATTATACTCTTGAACAATTTATAATATGCAGCTTGAAAATTGCGAACGTTAAAGTATAGAGAGACATAGCTGCTCTCCATCCATAAGCCCTCCCTGATGAATCCATGCCCGACAAATGGCAGGCGGGCGTTCAAACGGATCGGGCAGGCCCAAATTACCTAAATTTAAAAAACTACTTTTGACGTCCCGCTAGAGCAATAGTTCACTGCTTAGCTTCTACAAGTTATGAAATCATCAGGTTTAACGGATTTTCACGCTGAAAAAATATCCTTCACTCTGGTACAAGCCTTTCGTGCTATTTTCAACAGTCTACCAAAGCAGCGGAAAATGCAATTTCTGGCGCTCTTATTTTTTATGCTGTTTTCTGCCGTGATTGAGACTGTGGCCCTCGGCAGTATCGCATTTTTCGCCTCCGCTGTATCAGATCCTGATGCAATGTTAAAATCAATATATATTACTACCGCTGGAGAATTCCTGCATGTAGAATTTTTATCGCATAAAAAGGGACTGATTGTAACATTAAGTGTTCTTGTAATGGGCCTGGTCGTCTTGAAGAATGTTGTGTTGGCTAATATCACTTACTGGAGTATTCGGTTTGGAGCTGTTGTTGATGCGTTTTTTGGTAGTAAAATGTTAAGTGGTTTTATGCGCTTGCCATATGAGTGGCATCTGTATCGCAATTCTGCTGATTTAGTCATTGCTGTAAATTGGCGCGGGTATTTAGGAACGTATTACATAAATACTATATTACAGTTACTTTGTTGTTGCTTTGTAGTTTTATTCTTATTTATAACGTTGCTTTGTGTTGAACCTGTAATTTCTCTATTGTGTATAGTATTCCTGGGAGGCACTGGAGTATTTGTATATAAGATAATACGCAAAAGATTAGATCACGCTGCTGAAATACGAAACGAGTATGAGGAAGTTACTAACAGGGAGGTGACCAGGGCAATTCATGGTGTGAAGGATATCAAGGTATTTGGAAGGGAAGGCTTTTTTATTCGGGATTATGTGAAGCATGTATATGATCTGGCTCGTCATTTGAGCTTGTTGCAGTTTTTTCAAGGCGCTCCGGCATGGATTTTAGAGACTATCGGTTTTTTTATGATCATGGCATCCGTCAGTTTGATGTTTTTTATGGATTTGACGGAAGCCAGAATTACTGGGATTATAGCTTTACTTGTAGTGACAGCATGGAGGGTGCTTCCGGCTACAAATCGTATTCTGGCTAGTTTTACCACACTACGGAATTCACTGCCCTATATCCAGAGGTTATTTCAATATTTGGCTGAAATAGAAACTATCGCAGATAAGAGTGAATTGGCACCATCGAAACCGGGTAAAGTTCCGAAGATTAATTTCATCAAAGAATTACGAGCAGAAAATATCAGTTTTGCATATAATAAGTCCGAAAGAAAAGTTTTACAGGATATTAATTTTGTCATTGAAAAAGGACAAACGGTCGGAATAATCGGGATATCCGGTGCCGGCAAGAGTACGTTGGTAGACATTCTTATCGGGCTTTTAGAACCTACTCAGGGCCGGGTTATGATTGATGGAGCATGTCTTGACAGCAATTCACAGAACAGTTGGACACGAATGATCGGTTATGTATCACAAACGCCTTATATTTTTGATGGAACATTGGCAGAAAACATAGCATTTGGCATGGATGATGGGATCATTAATAGAGACAGGGTGTTTGACTGCTGCTCTATGGCGGCCATAGACTTTCTGGAAGAAATGTCAAGGGGTATAGATACTCATATAGGTGAACGAGGAGTAAGATTGTCGGGGGGGCAGCGGCAGCGTGTGGCTATTGCCAGGGCGCTCTATCATCGACCACAGGTCATGATCTTTGATGAAGCTACCAGCTCTCTGGATACAATGAACGAAAAGGCAATTCAAAAGACTATTTACACTTTTAAGGGTAAACTGACATTAATAATTATAGCGCACAGATTGAGTACCGTGGAAGATTGTGATTTGCTGATCTGGATAGATAAAGGTAGAATTAGGAAGATTGATACACCAGATGAGATTTTAGCTTTATATCATGGCAAAAACGATATGGACAGTGCGGTATAGCCACTTACCATCGATCTGTGGTGTAGTCCTTTTTATTGATGATTGAAGACTGACAATTGACTACTTAAGAGGTCCTGAATTTACTACTGCCACTGTTTAATCTAAACAGACCTTTTTGAACAACTTAACAATATTGTGGTGGAGTCGGGAATATAATACTAAATTATTAAATGTAATTACAAGATATGCAGGTAGTTGTAGACGGGATAATTTATCAAAATCCAAAATGTGGAATTTCAAGGCTTTTTAGTGAAATTCTTCCCCGAGTGTGTTGCAAAGATGATTCATTACGCATAAAATTATTTACTGAGGGGCGCATTAGACAGGAGCTGCCTAAGCATCCTCATATTTCACATCTTCCCATCCTTCCTGTTGCAAGGTATATGAATGCATTTGGAGTTTGTAATTCTATCACAAAAACAACCAGAAACCTTATGTTGCAAAAATATTTTGGTAGTGGAAAGGAGAAAATATGGCATTCGACCTATTATTCATTACCAAAGCGCTGGTATGGGCCAAAAGTTGTTAGTGTATATGATATGATTATCGAGTTGTTTAAAAAGGATGTCTCCGTTTCCAAGAGAGACGAAATCGTTGAGAACAAACGAGAATCGGTTCTTTCAGCCGATGCTGTGATTTGTATATCTCAAACAACCAAGCGTGATGTACAACAGCTTTATAATGTAAACGACGACTCTATCTTTGTTATTCCTTTAGCCTGCAGTGAAGCTTTCAGGCCATTGACTGAGCATAATGTTAGTTTTGGTGGAAAAGAAATAAACCCGTTTATTCTATATATTGGCGCTCGTAATTCGTACAAAAATTTCCATAGCTTGATTAAGGCATATAGTATTTGGGCGCAGAGAAAGGAAGTCGCGCTTGTAACAGTTGGACGTCCATGGTTGAATGACGAAAGAAGCATGTTGTTGGAGTTGGGTATTCAGGAGAGAGTACATCTTTTTGAAAATATTGATGACGTTATGTTGTGTCGACTTTATAATCAAGCGGTTGCGTTTGTATACCCCTCTCTTTATGAAGGTTTTGGTATTCCTCTCCTGGAGTCCATGGCCTGTGGTTGTCCGATCATAGCTTCCTGTATTCCTTCGACAGTTGAGGTAGCAGGGGATTGCCCGATTTATTTTGAGCCTACCGAGATAGATGACTTAATCAATGCTTTTGATATTGCTGTGACTGAAGGGCGCAACTATGAACGAGTGAGGTTGGGACTTGAACGATCAAGAGCTTTTTCCTGGGATCAAACTGCTGCTCAGACACTTGAAGTATATCATACAATTTCATGAGATTATTGAATTGCCCATTGATTTGATTGGGTAAAGAGGGAAAAGTTCACTTTCCCAGTGAGTTGTTGTAATGTATAGGTTTTTTTAACATCTAATTCTTTTCCTATGGCAAGAATACTATTTGTTCAAAATTGTGATATTGAATTATATGCAATCATGAATATTGCTTCATACATCAAAGAATATCATCAGGTTAAAGTGTCTATAGGGCCAGGTAGAAAACCCATTGAAGATTATAAAACATTTAAACCAGATGTAATTGGAGCTTATGTTCTCACCAAAGATCATTCTTACGTCCTGGAGCTATCAAAACAACTAAAAGAGATTAATAACAAGTGCCTTATTATATTAGGAGGACCACACCCTACATTCTATAAAGATATTATACATGAAGAAAACATTGATGCTATTTGTGTTGGGGAAGGAGAGAAACCAATATTAAGTTTATTAGACAGAATAGAAAACAATAAGGATTATATAGATATTCCATCAATATGGGTGAAAAAGAATAACAAAATATATAAAAATGATCATGGTTCATTTCTGGAATCAGCTGAAATTCCACTGCCAGATAGAACAATATATAATGATTATCCGGAAATTTATTATTCCTCTAAAGTAAATGTCATTTGTTCACGCGGCTGTCCTTATGATTGTGCTTTTTGCATAAATCATGGAGTGAAAGAGATGTATGGATCACGTTTTTATAGAATAAGAGATATAGATGCTATCATCCAGGAAATACTTTTAGTCAAGAAAAACAATAAAAATATAAAAACCATTTCATTCCAGGATGATATTTTTGGCATGAATAAGAAATGGCTTAGGGAATTCATACAAGAATATAAGAAAAAGATCAACATCCCTTTTTATTGCTTATTGAGGTGTGATGTTGTATCAAACGAAATAATCGGCTTGCTTAAAGAGGGGGGATGTTTTGAAATTGGCATAGGTGTTGAAACTGGCGATGAAAATCTTCGTAACAAAGTCTTAAAAAAGAGACTAAAAGATAGTATCATAACAAAAGCAGTTAGAATATTTAAAAGATATAATGTCAAATTTCATACTTTTAACATGTTTGGCTTACCTGGAGAAAACCTTTCTCTGGCTTATAAAACGGTAGCATTAAATGTAGCATTAAAGCCTGATGTAGCGTGGTCTGCAATATTTCAACCATATCCCGGCACAGAACACTTTAACGAAGCTTGTAAAGACAAATTACTCAGCTCCTCGTTTGGCAGGTTTAAAGTTAATTATGCTTATAATAACGATTATAAGTGTATTCAAAGATTACAAAAGTTTTTTTTACTTGCTACTAAGTATAGATTTATCAGGTTGCTTCTTCCAATCTTAATAAGATTACCACTGGATAATTTATACGATAAGCTTTCTGCATATAGCTGGTATAAGCTTTATTATAAAAGAATATCAAACCAATAAATTCTAGGTTCAACTAAAAAGTTAAATCAAATCTCATTAAACAATGCATTGCCCAAATCTGATTGAGCTTCCATCGCCTCCGTTCGGAAAAACAGGATGGCCCTGGACAGAAGATAACTCTCTAATATCGAATACTATTTCGGATTCTTGGCCTAAAGTCACTATTATTACCCCCAGTTATAACCAGGGATATTTTACTGAAGAGACCATTCGCTCAGTGCTTTTGCAAGGATATTCAAATCTTGAGTATATTATTATTGACGGTGGCAGTTCAGACGACTCAGTAGATATAATTAAAAAATATGAACCATGGCTTACATATTGGGTAAGCGAAGGAGATAATGGTCAGTCACACGCAATAAATAAAGGTTGGAGGAAATCAACAGGGGACGTTCTAGCTTATCTCAATTCTGACGACACTTATGAGCAAGGTGCGATAATACATGCTGTCAAATATTTACAACAATATTCAGATGTGGACATGGTTTACAGTGATGTTAATTTAATAGATCATGAGAGTAAGATTGTAAGGCCCTTTCCAGCAAGAGAATATGATGTTGAAAGATATATAAAGGATGTTAGGTATTTTATACCTCAACAGGGCGTATTTTTTAAGCGCAGGGTTTTTGATAAAATAGGCTATCTTGATGAGAAGTTACAATATAGAATGGATCGTGATTATTTTATCAGGATAGGGATGTCCGGGAATGTAAGGAAAATCCCTGGATGTTTTTCCAATTTTAGAACACATGCAAATGCAAAATCGACGGCAATAAGTGTAAAGAAATTATTTGATGAGTCTGTATTTGTTGGAAACCGGTATGGGGCTTCTTACTCTTTTTGGGTATACATACGCTTGTATTTGGAATTGTTTATGCGCTTGTTAATTGTAAATCCTGTTTCTTCTTCTTCACGTGGAAGAAAGATATTACAGTTTATGAAGAAAAGAAATTTGGCTCTCTGGTCTTAACTCTATAAAATTACTGATTTGTCCAAACATGTATTTCAAAAAAGGTTTGTGGTACGGCCTGTAGTTAAAGATAAATTACAAAAAAAATAAAGATTTAGCGTAATGGATGATATCGATAATTTTCTGAAAATGCCAATTGTATTATTTTGTGTTGTAGCCATTTTTCTCATAGTCAGAAAATATCCACTAATTATTATTGCAGTTATCATAGGAGGTTCATTTATAATCAGGGTTATGCTTGATCAAGTAGGTGGCTTAAACCGTGGAGATTTTGTCTCTGCAAAATTTTTGCTACTGGCAATGGGTATTGGAGGATTTGTATTTATCAAAGAATCTTTAAGAATGCGTAGCATTTTTTATTATTTACCAAAAACCAAAGCATGGAATATTACCCTTATAATGATAGGTTATTTCCTGGTCAGCTTGTTATATTCTGCTAGCCCTGATTATGGCAGATTGAAGGCATTAATGTTTGTAGCTGTAAATGTACTTATTATGGCATGTGTTTATAATTTCATTAATAGCAAAGTAGATGTGCGAAGATTAATTATTTTGATTTATTTGTTTGGTTTAGCTAATTGTATTATTCTCCATAGTGCTGGATTGACTGGAGAAGGTTTATATTTCGTAATAGAAGATGAGAATTCTTATCTTACGAGTGTAATGGATTTTAGTATCCCCCTCTCCCGTAAAGTAGGGCTAGCCATTATATGTTGTTTGGCATTATTGCAGCTAATTGGGAACAGGATAGTGAAAATTGGTTTAATTGCCAGTTCGTTATATTTGTTCTGGATAATGTTAATTTCCGGCTCCAAGGGACCGATCTTATCGTTAATAGTTGCGACTACTATTGTATATATCTTTTTAATAAAGAATTTAAAAGTAAGAATAATGTTTGTATTGTTATTTTGTGGTATACTGGTTTTTGCGCAGTTTATTAGGCTTCCAGAGAAATTAGTAGAGAAAAGATATACCAACATTTATCAGAAGTCTGTTGTTCATTCCCAACGTCGTAGACTTATTAATAGAGCAATAGATCGTGGCCTACTTTCACCAATAATTGGTATGGGATTTGGTGGATTTTCAGAAACATATAGTGAATATCCTCATAATATTCTTGCAGAGTTTTTCTCAGAGTTGGGTTTTTTAGGCTTATTTCTTTTCTTTTTATTTATTTATATAACTATTCGTGAGTACTTCTTGTGTAAACGTTTAATACCTGCGGAACAGACAGAATGGCATTGTTTAATGAATTGGGGTTTGACAGTATTTATTTATTATCTAGTGAACGCTCAATTTAGTTTTTCAATTCCAAAGAATGAAGCCATCTGGTTTGCAAGTGCTATGATTTTTCAGATTAGTATTTTACTTAACCGTCAAATTGGTAAAGAATCAAGTAAAGAACAGATACCTCTTCATGCCATCTGAGAAGCTGTTTTAAGCAAGATAGTCCTACATGAACATTGGTAAAAGTAAAGTAATATAACATTTTTACCTGGATTTGATTTAATTGCAAAGAAAATTTGGTAAATGTTTACAGCAAGGCCATATTATAACCCTAAAATATTTAGGCACAGAATAGACGCGTCATTTTAACTCCTGACAAAACAATAAGAAATTAAAGAGTAAACTAATGATTTTCTCTGCCATCGAAAAGATTATAAGAAATAACAGATTGGTAATAGGTTTTCTCCGAAAGCTTAAATATATTTATAATAGTATTAGAAGAAGGATCATTAGACTGAGAATGTCAAATGCACAGTCTCAATTAGCTATGATCAAACATGCACAAAAAGACAAGTTTTATATGTTGAGAAATAACTTTTCAAATATTTACGAGGAAATAGATAAAAACGGTTATTTGAAATATGCAACATCGTTTTGGGCAAATTACAACTTGCAAATTGAAAAGATCATGCTGCCTGTCCCTCCTTTCTCTTTCCTGGAGAACTCGATTATCAGTCGCACAATGTTTGTGGCTGCAGGAGGAATGTGGCTAAATAAGGAACTGGCATTTCTTGAAAAAAATGTACCGGTAGAGAAATTAAAAACTGTACTTGAGGAAGATTATGTTGGAGATCCTCTCCTCTTAAACGCGGCTTATCTCACGTCTCATAATAGTATTCATCATCTACATCATCTTATCCGGTTTATTTATAAAACGCACTGCAATATAGAGCAAATTAATACTGTTGTTGAATGGGGTGGTGGCTATGGCAATATGGCAAAACTTTTTAAGCGTTTCAAGTCCAGTAAATGTACATATATAATTGTTGATACTCCGCTATTTAGCTGTATTCAATGGCTATATCTTGCTTCGATCTTTGGGGAAGAAGATATTAAGATTTTGAAAAATGATGATGATGGAATTGAGAAAAACAAGATTAACTTGATTCCTGTGTGCTTTGTCAACCTACATAATATCACTGCAGATTTGTTTATCTCAACATGGGCTTTAAGTGAAAGCTCAAAATATTCATTAGAGTATGTAATATCCAGAAATTGGTTTAACTCGAAGCAATTTTTGCTTGCATATAGTTCTACAGGTGTGAACGTGGAAGATTCCTGTAAAATGGAGCATTATATTGAAAAAAACAAAGAAAGATTCATTGTTGAATCTATTGAATTTATTCAGGGGAATCATTCCTATGCTTTTCGGTAAATTAGCTTATTATACCTCGGAACTGAAATCGGTGCCTGATGCTAAGACGTTATTGGGAGTTAAGATACCCAGTTCAATGAAGAAGTGCAACGCATAGGAAAAGTAATCTATTCTATGTGCATGAATATAAGCAATAAAAACAAAATAGTTTTCGGTTATTTATATGAAATCAAGCGAAAGCAACCAAGACGATGAGAGATTGTCAGAAGTAAAATGAATAAACTTAATGTTCTGTTATTAGTTCCTTATTTCTGTGCAGGTGGGGCAGGGAAAAGCTCTCCTACCTCAAATGGATACGAAATGGTGTCGTTTGGCGGGACAGATTTGTCCACGTTATTATTAGCTGATGGGTTTAAAAAAAAAGGACACAATGTATTTGTGATGTTTGCTGATAGTGGTTTGCCAGAAGAATTTACGGAGCGTGGAATTCCACATGTTCTTGCCAGAGTAGACAGAAGAACCGTTTGGGGATTATTTCAAGGTGCTTTCGACATACGAAAGGCTATTATTAGAAATCGCATTAGAATAGTTCATTCACAGACTGTTGTCCCTACGATTATGGCTTACTTAGCTAAGTTAAGCATAAATAAGAAAGCGGAAAATATCAAAATTGTATGGCATTGTAGAGGTATTAAAGACCATAACTATTTTATTGTTGGAAAGATTTTCAATTGGTTAGTTGATTTTGCAATAGCTAATTGTGATTTTGAAAGAAATAGATTAATAAAAGGAGGGCTTTCTCCTGAGAAAATTAAAACCGTATATAATTGTTTGAACTTTCCGTTTCCGGATACGATAGACAAGGATTATTCATTAATAGAGCAGCTTGATATCAAGAAAGATGTTCCTGTTATAGGAACCGTTTCCAGGATGGATTCAGATAGAGGAATCGAATATTTCTTACAGGCAGCTTCAATCTTAAAAAAATCTTTACCTGAAGCAAAATTTATTATTGTAGGTGGTGGTCCTCGTACAAATGAGTATAAACAATTGGCGATAGATTTGGGACTGAAGAAAAATATTGTTTTTCTGGGACCGTATCGTGACATGGCAAGAATTTACTCCATTCTGGATATATTTATTAACCCGCGACCACTTGAAACAGGTACGGCTAATGTTAATGCTGAGGCTCTTGCTTTTGCCAAGCCTGTTGTTGCGTGTAATTCCGGAGGAGTTCCCGAGCTAATTGAAAATGGGGTTACTGGAGTTCTGGTTCCTCCAAAGAATCCAGATGAGTTGGCCAGGGCTGTTGTTTACTTATTGCAAAATAAGGAAATTGCCGATAGTATTGGTCAAAGAGGTCGGCAGCATATAAAAGAATATTTTACGCAGGAAAGGTTGATAGAAGAGATAGAAGGTATATATATGACGCATATTAATTCATAACAATATTATAAGTAAGGGCTTTAAAAAATTTGTCGAATAAAGGTGCTAATGGAGGATATGTGGTGATGAGCTAATTTACAATTAAAGGTTTGTTATGTAAACTGACAGAGGCATATTTGGAATGTCCTTAGAAGAGAAAGGGATAAGGTGTTATGTTGAAGAGTTCTTTATTATTTAAGATAAGATATGTTCTCTGGTTGTTCAGCAGGAGGAAATTTAAATTATTATATAATTACTTCTGGATGTACTTTTGGGAGTGGTCTGAATTCAGTTCGAAACTGTTTCTGATAAGATTTTTTCCCTGGGGTGTGCCCTACCCTCCATCTATTGAGATTGAACCAACAACGGCATGCAACTTAAAGTGTACCATCTGTGAGCATACCTATTGGGATGAAAAAGCAAGAAATATGTCGTTTGAAGAATTCAAGAGCATTGTAGACCAATTTCCGAAATTGAGATGGATTGGGCTCACGGGTATCGGATCAAGCTTCCTGAATAAGGATTTTCTCAAAATGGTTTCCTATGTGAAGGACAAGTCTATATTAGTGGAGCTGATAGATACATTCAATCATATCGATGAAAAAACACTTGAGCAGATAATTGACATGGAAGTAGATTTTTATTATATTTCGATTTATGGGACAACGAAAGAGACTTATGAGAAGGTGTGCGTTGGCTCAAACTTTGATAAAGTAATGAACAACATTAAATATTTAATTAAATTAAAACAGGATAGAAAAACACGTCTTCCGATCCTAAATTTCCATTATATTGTAAATAAACAAAACGCTCACGAGGTGATTCCATTTCTTGAACAGGTGCACTCACTAAATGCAAAAGAATTTCAAGTATTATTTACTCCCTTGCTCCATCCATTTGATGAGGCGAAGGATATGTCTATTGATATCCCATCTGAAAAAAGAGTGGAAATCCAGAATAGAGCAAAGGAACTTGGTATCAGGGTGATTTATAATGATTGTGCTCGCTTGGACAAACCGCTGATCAAGGATTGTACGGCATGGTTGGAACCATTTATCTTCGCTACCGGTCATGTTGTTCCTTGTTGTGCTGGTAATGAGGCAAATAGAAGGGGGTTCCAAAAAGAAACTGCACTCGGCAATGTATTTGAAAAAAGTTTTCAGGAAATCTGGAATAGTGATCGCTATACGAAATTCAGAAAGATGGTACATGAGGGAAAAGTTCCAGTACAATGTAGCGGTTGTAGCGTGTATAAAACAAATTAGGTAATACTTCATGATAAGGCTTGCATTAATATTTCCGAAAGATTATGGGGAGACGCCAATGGAGGTAGCTCCCCCATTTAATTTAGGCTATCTGGCTAGCTATAGCTTATTGTATGCAAAGAATAATGACATTCCTTTAGAAGTAAAAATTATTGATGAAGTTGCAGGGCAGGATGTAGAAGGTTCTCTCAATGAATTCAAACCAAATATAATAGGGATAACAGCAACTACCCCTTTAATCAAAAGGGCGTATGATATTGCTGCTTATTGCAAATCAAATATAGATGCTGTTATTGTTATGGGTGGACCACATGTAACTGCTATGCCTGAGGAGGGACTTGAAAATGCACACGTTGTAGTCAAAGGTGAGGGGGAGTTAGCGTTGGCAGAGCTAATTCATAAATATAATCAGGGTACCTTGGGAAAAGAAGGTTTTATTCTTGAAAAGCCTTATATTGATGAAATAGATGAAGTGCCAATTCCCGCCTTCCACTTAATGGATATGTCTTGCTATACTAACAGTAAGAAGAATGTGTTGCATACGTTTAAATTTGCTTCACCAAAAAGCGTAGGGGCTGCGTTATTGACAACTCGAGGATGTCCTTTTAAATGTATTTTCTGTCATAATAGCAAGAGAACAAAGCCGGTGAGATATCATTCTCCTCAGAGGGTAATCTCGGAAATAAAATACTTAATGACAAATTATGGGGTAAATGCAGTTTTTTTCTTTGATGACGAATTTTTAACAAACAGAAAGAGAATTAGGGATATTTGCAGTTTGATACGGGAAAATAATTTAAACTTTCAGTGGGCTTGCCAGGCCAGGGCGGACATAATTAATGAGGAAGTATTATTACTAATAAAAGAGCACGGTTGTACACTTATTGGTTTTGGATTTGAAAGTGGTTGTCAACGCATTTTGAATATTTTAAAGAAAAGTACTGTTACGGTTGAAGAAAATGCGAGAGCTGTCGAATTGTGTAAAAAGGTTGGTTTGAAAATATATGGTAATTTTATGCTTGGTACGCCATCCGAAACAAAGGAAGAAATGATGGAGACGATGAGGTTTATAGAAAAATATTCGATAGATAATGTGAGTATTGCCAAAACAACTCCTTTGCCTGGTACCACTCTTTGGGATGAATGTATAGAGAAAGGCATTATTCCTTTTGATCTAGATTACTCTCGCCTAAATTTGGGCCGAAATGCGATATCCGTATGTGATACAATGACAAAAGAGGAATTTGATAAATTTTTTGAAGAAACTGTTCTTAAAACAGTTGTAACTATGCGGGGGAATTCTATAAAGGATTTGCTACTTATTGCCGTGAAGAGACCATCCGAAGTAATAAAATTAGTGGGAAATCCCCAAAAAGTGTTAATATTATTAAAATTCATTATTGGAAAATTTAGTACTTTAATAAGGGGATCTGATAGTTAATGTTTTTGGAGTTAACTGACATAAGGGTTTTTATTAGGGTTTTTATTAGTTTTGCTGTTGAGAATGCTAATTTATATAATGTTCTTGTTTAGACGGTAAAGACTGAACCTGAAGAAAAATATTGAAACTGAGATTTTTGTTATGATTTATCTGAGATATTTAATGGCCTATATGATTCAGATGGAGGTTCACTCATGAAGGTATTTGTTACAGGTGGTTGTGGATTTCTTGGGTCCCATGTTTGTGAGTTTTATATCAGAAGGGGTGCAGAAGTTGTCAGCTATGATAATATGACAAAACATGAATTAGCAAGGACTGGCTTTGGATCGGAGAAGACAAGAAATTATAACTGGGATTTCCTGAAAGATCTCGGTGTTATTATGGTTAAGGGCGATATCAGAAATTTTGAAGAATTACTTGACCATGCCAGTGATTGCGATTACATAGTGCACACGGCGGCTCAACCAGCCATGACCATAAGCTGGGAAGACCCTGCTTTGGATATAACTACTAACGTTATAGGCACTTTTAATGTATTGGAAGCTGCACGGAAGCTGAAGATTCCGGTTGCATGTTGTGCAACTGTTCATGTCTATGGTAATAAGATCAATGAGACGCTCAAAGAGGGAGAAAAGAGGTATATAAGAGATCCGGAAGGTATAGATGAAGATTATCCTACACTGCAAGGTACGCTTACGCCTTTACATGCATCCAAGGCTGCGGGAGATGTATATGTCAAAACTTATATTGACACTTATGGGCTTGAGGCTGCCAGTTTTCGTCTTACAGGAATATACGGTACTCGGCAATTAGGTGGTGAGGATCATGGTTGGGTGGCAAATTTTGCCATACGAAGTGTCTTGGGATGGCCTATAACATTGTTCGGAACAGGGAAGCAGGTTAGAGACATAATATATGCTACAGACGTATGTGAGGCATTTGACGCCTTCTATAAAACGAGAAAATCTGGTATTTATAACATAGGCGGTGGATCTGCAACCGCTATATCACTTCTTGAGTGTATAGATATTCTTGAAGATTTGAATGGAAAGAGGCCTGAAGTAAATTTCGAGCCTGACAGGCACGGAGATCTGAGATATTTTATCTGTGATATAGCCAAAGCAACAAGAGAGCTTGGGTGGGAACCGAAGATTGCACCTCAAGAAGGTATCGGAAAATTGATTGATTGGATTAAAGACAATAAAGATTTATTTACTTAATCTTAGTAAATTAGCAACAGATACTAATTATTAATGTAAGTTTGTAGAAAATAATAAAAATAATTCGACAAAAATGAAAGCATTAGTTTTAGCTGGCGGACGGGGGAAGAGGCTTGGAGATGCCTGTGAGAAACAGAATAAATGTATGTTGAAAGTGGCCGGTAAACCACTGATAGAATATAGTCTGGAATGTGCAATACAGGTTAATATGACAGAGATAGTTATTGTTGTGGGTTATAGAGCAGAGGAAATCATTAATACATATGGTAATGCCTATAAAGAGATGCCTGTTAAATATGTGATTCAACAGGAACAAAGTGGCTTGGTTCATGCTATTGAATGTTGTAAAGATACAATAGGAGAAAGCGAGTTTATGCTAATGTTGGGGGATGAGGTTTTAGTAAATCCAAGGCATAGTGAGATGATTAAAAGATATAGAGAAGATAACATTTTTGGTATTTGTGGAATAGTAGATGTCAAAGACAAAAATCTTATAAGTAAAACATATGCAGTCATCCAGGGAGCCGATCAAAAGATCGTCAGATTAATTGAAAAACCTGAGAATCCCTCGAATAACTGGATGGGAACCGGGAATTGTATATTTAAAAATGAAATTTTTTTATATATTAACAAGACTCCGATAAATCAAAAAAGAGGTGAAAAAGAGCTTCCCGATTTAATACAGTGTGCTATTGATGATGGTCAATTTGTTAAATCCTTCAATATTTGTAATAACTATGTAAATATTAATTCTTCAATGGAATTAAAAGAAGCCACGTCTTATTTCTCACATCTGTGATTTTATATAAGTAAATATTAAATCCTTGAGGGGCAACTCATCAGAACATTATTCGTAAGTGATTATCTCCCACATCACCACGTGAAATGGGGAGGAGCAGAACAGGTATGCTATAGGTTAGCCACACTACTGGCCGGAAAGGGGCATGATGTTTCTGTGCTGACGACAAGACCAGCAAACAATAGGCAGGAGGATTTTGAACTAATACCTTCACCAGCCATTGAAGACTATGTACCTCAAAAAATAAAGAAAATAATATTCGATATCAAAAATACCATATTGCCCTGTGATTTACTCTCAAACTTCTATTCACGTAAGGCTTTCAATAAATTTAAGCCTGATATTGTTCATTTGCATAACTTTACCAGCCTCTCTTTTTCAGTCATCTCAAGGATAATGAAAACCAAAACTCCTGTTTTAATGTCGGTATATGACTATTGGTTTATTTGTCCTTTAGGGTTTCTATGGTATATAGATGATTATCTCAAATATTCCGGGACCAATTGCACTCAATATCACAATTCTCATTGCAGTAAATGCATCTCTAAAATGAAAGGATTTGGGGGGATATCGGAAAAATTTCTGTCTATACTCCTTTCTTTTAGAAAAGGAATTTTTGATCGGTATTTAAATAGAATTGATGGGTTTGTAGTTTTGTCTGAGGCGAATGCCAGAGTTTTGGAAAATTATGGTATAGAGAAGAATAAAATATTTGTAGTGCATATTCCATTAGACGTAAACAATCACACAATAGACGACGATGTGGAGAAGGACTCTATTTTATATATAGGCTGGTTCCATCCCCGAAAAGGAATGCATGTGTGCGTGGAGTCGATGAAATATATAGTTAAGGAAAGGCCGAATGTCAGGCTTAATATTATTGGTGGTGATTCCGATGAAAGGTATAAAAGAAAAGTATTACAGATAATCAAGGATAATAATCTTGAAGAGAATGTTTCAATTTTAGGTAAATTGCCATTTGATAAGGTCAGAGAGTATCTTAACAAGGCAAATATTCTGGTTATACCTGAACAGTGGGAAACAATAGCGCCGAATGCCTTAACAGAAGGCATGGTTTTCGGAAAGGCTGTCGTGGCAAGCAATATTGGAGGAACACTTGACATTATAAAAGACGGTGAAAATGGTATTTTCGCTAAATATGATGACCCGTTTGATTATTCGGGAAAAATCCTTTCTATTTTAAATAATGAGGCTTTGAGAAATAGTTTAAGCAGACAGGCATATAAGACAGGGAAAACGTTATTTTCAAATGAAGCAGTATACAATGAATTATTGGGTAGCTACAAGAAGGTTCTCAAAGAGGTAACGTTACAAGTTCAATGAAAATTCTCTTTTTAACCCCTCGCTTACTTTATCCCGTAGATAGGGGTGATAAAGTAAGGCCATTCCATTTTGCACGTGAACTATCAGAGAAACATGAACTACATTTGTTATCTTTCATTCAGTCTAAAGGTGAAAGTGAATTCGCGCCGTATCTTAAGAAATATTTTAAAACAATCCATACAGTTTATTTGCCGGTAACTAAGTCATATTTTAACTTGGGTCTTCGTTTCTGGGACGATAAACCTTTTCAAGTGAATTATTTTAAGTCGAATACGTATCTTAATAAATTGAAGGAGTTGATAATAGCAGAAAGTTTTGATGTGGTGTACGCATTTCACCTGAGAATGGCTCAGTATCTTCAAATTTGTAGTGAGAGTTATAGAATCCTTGATTTTACGGATGCAGTTTCTCTTTTTATGAGTAGGTTATGCAAGCACGCTCCCTGGTATAAAAGGTTTGTATATAGTCTGGAAATCGCTAGGATACGAAAATACGAAAAGGAATTGATAGGCCGATTCGAAGAGGAATGGATAATATCGGAAGAGGATAAAGCCGCAGTTGAAAATGGTAAATCCTGTAAAAATCTTTATGTTGTAACAAATGGAGTGGAAACTGATTACTTCAGCCCTTCAGGCAAGACATACGGTAGAAACATTATTTTTGTCGGTTACATGGGTGTTGAGAGTGTTGATTCGGTTTTACACTTTTACAATGAAATATGGCCTGAGATTAAGGCTAAAACATCAGGAGTAAAGTTTTACATAATTGGAGCAAATCCTCCTTTAGAAATAAAGAAACTCCATAATGGCGTAAATATTATTATTACGGGATTTGTTTCAGATTTAAGAGAATACTACCGTACGGCATCTGTTATGGTTGCCCCAATGCGCTTTGTAGCAGGAATGCAAAACAAAATATTAGAAGCAATGTCAATGGAAGTGCCAGTAGTGACGACATCTTTTGGGAATGAAGGGATAAATGCACAAAACGGCAAGGAAATATTCGTGGAAGACAATCCTTTATGTTTTGCTGACAAAGTCTCATTTTTGTTAGATAATAAGGATGTTTGCAGGGGAATGGGTAGAAAGGCGAGGGCGTTTGTTAAAGTCAGGTATAACTGGAACAACGTAAATAAACGGATAAATGCCATTGAAAAAATTTTAATTTAGTGAGATGTTCTCAAAAGATTGGCAAAATAATAATGAATATCAATGGAATATATTTATTGTCGACAATCAATAAGATACCGTTTTTTTAAGCGTTTTTTTGACATATTGGGTTCTGGTTTTGGTTTAATCCTGGCAAGTTGGATTATTCTGATGGCTTATATTATAGCTGCTATCAATACCGGAAAAAGTGGGTTCTTTCTGCAGTTACGGATAGGAAGGCATGGAAAGCCTTTCAAGGTAATCAAGATTAGAACAATGCGTGATATTCCTTCTGTAATTACTACTGTTACAACTGAAAAAGATCCACGTATCACACCCATGGGCCGTTTCTTAAGAAAGACCAAGATAGACGAATTACCGCAACTTATAAATATATTTCTAGGTCACATGAGTTTTGTTGGACCACGTCCTGATGTACCTGGGTTTGCGGATAAGTTGAGTGGTGATAATAGAATAATTTTATCAGTAAGACCAGGGATAACGGGTCCTGCATCGTTGAAATATCGCAACGAAGAAGAGGTGTTAGTTAAGCAATCAGATCCAGAAAAGTATAATCGTGAGGTTATCTTTCCGGATAAAGTGAAGTTGAATCGTGAATATGTGGGAAACTATGGATTCTGGAAAGACATGAGATATGTTTGGAAGACGATTTTTGGTTAGACCAGGTCGAAAAAGTAATGAATAATTATAAAGTATTTTTGTTCCTATCAGAGCGTTTTTAATGTATAGAATTGTCATGGTATTTATTATTATTTTTCTTCTTGTTGCTTCCTCGGCTGAAGCAGGTAATAACCTTGTGCTCAATGGTAGTTTTGAGATAACTGATACCACAGGGATGCCTTTCGGGTGGAATATTCAAAGGTCTGGAGATGCCAGCCTTATGCTTGATGCAGATGCTTATGTTGGAGAAAAGGCAATGATGATTGAGACACACAAGACAGAAGATGCGCAGGGAAACTACCTCTCATCTGAGAGTGGTCGTCTCGTTCAGACTATTTCAATTGTACCGAATTCGCATTATATCCTGAGTTTCTGGTACAAGTTTGACCATATGAGTGGAGACTCGATAAAGTATTATATTTTCGGTGAGGCAAACTATTTAAGATCTTTTACAAGATGGACAAAGACAATGAATCTGTTTGAGTCAGGGAATGAGAATAGATTGGATTTAACGATAGAGCTTTTTCAACGCACGAGCAAGGTCTGGATCGATCAGGTGAATCTTATAAAATTAAAGCCGAACACTAATTATCTTTCCAACCCTGGTTTTGATGATGTCAGGAAAGATGGTACCCCGGTTGGCTGGATTATTGATGTACAAGGTTCACCGACTATTAAGGTTGAGAATACCCATATTTATGGTGACAGATGTTTAAGTATAGAAGGCCATCCTGGATCAAATGCACCGAAAGGATATCCCACCACAGACAGAGTATCCGTTACTCAGCCCGTACTACTTAAGACTAACACATTATATAATCTAACATTCTGGTATAAAACTACGAGATTGAGTGATAGATTCAAAGTAGAAATATCTGGAGAGTCATATAGACTCCCTGACAGTTTTGAATGGGTTTGTAAAACGGTAACCATAAATTCTAAAGATAACGACAATGCTATCATAAGGTTCATCATGGAAAAAAGGACAGGGAAGGTGTGGATTAATGATGTCGAGTTTATAGAATCACCCGTTGATGAAGATGGGCAGTAAGAAAGTTAAGCCACAAAAAGGCGCAAGAAATGCAAAGAAGAATACCAATTACACCCCGTAGGTGTAGGATTTTGAACCAGTGACAACAAAAAGACTTCCGTTATTAGAGGGGAATATCTATCATGTTGGTGTGGTAGATATGTTGGAATTAAAGAAGTTATATTTTATCTAGCTGGTTGAACGCAGATTATCAAGATGTTAAAGGATATTCAAAACTGTTTTAAAGTAGACAAGATATTATTTACAAAGCATGCAAGAGACGAAATGGAAGAGGAAGAGTTTGGTGAGATATTAGAAAATGAGGTTTATAATGCTATATTAAATGGAAAGATAATTGAGTCTTATCCGGTGGATGAGCCTTATCCAAGTTGCCTTATATATGGAAGAACACCCATAAATAGACCGTTACACATTGTTTGTGCATATGCAAGTGAATCTGACTTAGCTATTATAATAACAGCGTATCAGCCGGATCCAAAACAGTGGATAAATTTAGAAAGGAGAAAGACATGAAATGTGTGATTTGCAAAAGTTCAGATATCCAAATGAGAACTATCGAGGAAGAAATCAAATCAGGTAAAGATATCGTGTTAATTTCCCTTGAAGTTTTGGTTTGTCAGAGCTGTGGTGAAAGATATTATGACAGAAAAACCATGCGGAAGATTGAAGTTGTCAGATCAAGACTAAAAAAACACGATTTAAAGGTTGAGGAGGTTGGAAGGGTTTTACGTGCAAATGTATCATGATTTTGTTAGCTTACAAGTTAGTATCGATAAGGTATATATCTTATTACCAGATTTCTTTAGTTTTGTGCTGTAATTCAACTGATGATTCTTTTCTAGATTCCAAGGCACCTATCCAGAGGAACTTCTTATTGGGTTTTATCTCTATTGCAACAACGTCTCCCTCTTTTAATTCTTTGACTTTTTCTAAAGGCATAAATTTACCATCTTTAATTTGTGTTCTAATAGTCATATCCTTACCTTATGTGGCTGATTATATAAATGTCTATTTTAATAATAAATGCATTTGTAGTTGCATTTGGAGGATACAATAATTACCATCTTTGGTAAAGGATATAGTTGCGATTTGTAAGATAGGAACAAACACTATTAATTGTAGATTTACGATTCGGGATTGCGGAATTTTCTAAATGATGATCGCAAATTGATAAAAACAAAAGAAAACCTGGCGTTCTTAGCGGCTACGCGTGAGAAAACAACAGAAAATGAAAAGACAACTAATAGCCCTATGACGGCGAAAGAGAAACCATAATTTACTTTAGTTCGCTTTAAACTTTAGCTCACTTAGAATACTTTAGTAATTTTAATTTTGTGTCTTCATGTGATATGAATAGACGTATTTATCTATCCCCTCCCCATGTGGGGGACAAGGAATTTGAGTTTGTAAAGGAGGCGTTTGATACTAACTGGATCGCACCGGTAGGGCCGCATGTGGATTTATTTGAAAAGGAATTTTGTGAATTAACCGGTTCTAAGTTTGCCGTTGCGCTCAGTTCCGGCAGTGCCGCTATTCATTTAGCTTTAATCTTATTGAATGTCCAGAGGGATGATGAGGTTATTTGCTCAACCTTTACTTTCTCAGCCACTGCTAATCCTATCGTTTATCAGGGAGCAACACCGGTATTTGTGGACAGTGAAAATGCTACCTGGAATATGGATGTTAGTTTTCTTGCGGAGGCGATACAAGACAGAATCAAAAAGGGCAAAACTCCAAAGGCCGTAATTCTGGTTCATCTATATGGGCAAAGTGCTGATATCGACCCCATTTTGACATTATGCAATGAATACGATATCCCTTTAATTGAAGACGCGGCAGAATCTGTTGGTGCTTATTATAAAGGCAAACATACAGGTACTCTTGGCAAGTTCGGGATCTTTTCTTTTAATGGTAACAAAATTATTACTACCTCTACCGGTGGAATGTTGGTTTCTGGTGATGAGGATCTAATACAAAAAGCGAGGTTCCTGGCAACACAGGCAAGAGATCCAGCTCCGCATTATCAGCATTCGCATGTTGGATACAATTATCGACTAAGCAATGTATTAGCTGGAATTGGCAGAGGACAGTTACGTGTTTTGGAAGAGAGGGTTAAGAGCCGTCGGGCAAATTTTAAATTTTATAAAGAGGAACTGGGAAACTTGTCCGGCGTTCAATTCATGCCAGAGGCAGAATTTGGCAGAAGTAATCGCTGGTTGACCTGTTTAACGATAGATCCATCCAGATTTGGTGCAACGAGAGAAGATGTCCGTTTGGCCCTGGAGTCTGAAAACATTGAAGCACGCCCGGTTTGGAAACCTTTACATTCGCAACCTGTTTTCAAGGATTGTCCTAATTATGGTACCGGAGTTTCTGAAGAAATCTTTGATAAAGGGCTTTGTTTGCCGTCAGGGTCAAATTTAAATGGACAAGACCTCAAAAGAGTAGTAAAAGTTATACATCAAGTTTGTGGGGGTTAAGGAGCTGAAATCTGGCAGTAAGAAAGTTAGCCACCCCTGTTAAATAGCTTGAGGGTTGGCGTCTGAGGTCTGATATCAGACTTCGGAGATCAGAAGGCGGAATGATATGAAAATTGAATCTGCAAAGGATTTGCGAGTATATCATAAGTCTGGCAGTAAGAGGGTTGAGCCACAAAAAGGCGCAAAAGACGCAAAAAAGTTGTGAAAGATCAAGCTGAAATATTTCGACTGTGCGATCTAATCAGAGCTATTACTTGGTTATCTTCGTGCTTCCAGGATAGAACACGGCATGCTGATAAATTTTGGAGTCCCAAAGCTGGAGGTCAAAAAGTATGTTCTATCGAATTGTAATTAACTTTGCGATTTTTGAGCATTTTTGCGGCCAACTTTGCTATGGGGTGCGGATATTTGACAGCAGAACGACATAAGAAATTGACAGACGAATGCTCTTTTTTTGGTAGCATGCTTAGAAAAATGATTAACAATCCTGATCCTTTTATAATTCAGCAGGTGAAATGAATTCAGACCTCTGATCTCAGACTTCGAATTATGGATATGAATGATGAGAGGGCAGGCGTGGTGAACAGTGGGAAGCTTGATTGTTAAAACAAGTGGTAGCGCTTAAAGGGAAAGATAAATGAAAAGAAAGCTGGCATTAATATTCACAGACATTTTCCTGATTATTCTTTGTTATCTTGCCGCATTTGTTCTGAGATTTGAGTTTGAAGGGGCCTTAATCTACACTCACTTCATTTACACTTCCTTACCCATAATAATTGTTGTCACAATTGGAGTATTTATCAGAATTGGTATGTATAAGGCAGTATGGCGTTATGCAAGCATTGATAGTTTCTTTACGATTGTAAAGGCCGTTACTATCAGTATTCTCATATCGGTTGTCCTGATTTTCTTTTTACAAACGTATAGAATGCCCAGGAGTATATTCATAATATACTGGTTCCTTTTCCTGATGGGAGCCGGCGGTATGCGTTTCAGCACAAGAATATATAGACACTATTATACACTGAAAAGTGCAGCAGGAAGACGAATATTGATATATGGAGCGGGTGCAGCGGGACAAATGATAGCAAAGGAGATGAGAGGCGAGTCTTCTTTTGGATATGCGCCTATTTGTTTTGTTGATGATGACCCTGCTAAGGCGGGAATGAGATTGCATGGTCTGCCTATTTATCCGGGAACAACTAAACTGGATGATATAATTAAAGAAAATAGTATTGAAGATGTGTTGATTGCGGTGCCATATACATCAGGCGACAAGATTAGAAAGATAGTTGAGAGTTGCAAGGCGTCACAGGTTAAATTTAAGACCCTTCCAAGCTTGTCAGAAATTGTTGATGGAAAAGTAAACGTTACTCAAATTAGAGAGATAAAGATTGATGACCTTTTAAAACGAGCGCCAAAGGACCTGGATCAGAGACTTATACGGAGTTTTGTTAAAGGCAAATCTGTTTTAATAACAGGTGCTGGCGGATCTATAGGGTCTGAATTATCAAGACAAGTAGTGCAATGTAGCCCATCTATTGAAATGTTGGTTGATAATAATGAGTATAGGCTATACAGAATTGATTCTGAATTGAGTGTAAATCATAATGGTGTGAAGATTCACTCTATTCTGGAGAATATAATAAGGCCCATTAAAACTGAAGACCATCTGAGAAGGATTAAGACGGACATAATCTTCCATTCTGCAGCGTACAAACATGTCTCACTTGTTGAGACTAATCCATGTGAGGCAATAATCAATAATATACAGGGGACGGTCAATGCCGCAAAACTGGCGGATAAGCATAAGGTAAAAAAGTTTGCTTTGATATCAACAGATAAAGCTGTTCGGCCAACAAGTGTGATGGGCGCTACTAAGAGGGTGTGCGAGTTGTACGTTCAAAACTTTAATAATATAAGTGATACCGATTATGTTGCAGTCAGGTTTGGAAACGTGCTTGATAGTTCCGGTAGTGTAGTGCCAAAGTTCAGGCAACAGATAAGGAATGGCGGTCCTGTAACGGTATCGCATCCTGAAGCAACTCGTTATTTTATGCTTATTCCTGAGGCGGTACAACTTGTAATGCAGGCTGCCAGTCTGGGGAAAGGTGGTGAAGTGTTCATATTAGATATGGGAGAACCCGTAAATATAGAAAATATGGCAAAAGATATGATAAGGATGATGGGCTATAACCCTGAAGAGATAAAGATAGAATATTCCGGATTAAAGCCCGGAGAAAAGCTACGCGAAGAGTTGTTAGTAGATGATATAGCGGAGAATACAAAATATGAAAGCATAACTATAGCAGGTGTTACAAAAGTAAATTGGGAAGAATTTGAGAGTGATGTAGACAAACTTATACACTTTGCATACGAGGGAAATGTTGATGCTGCAATTCAAATGCTGAAGGAACTTGTCCCTGATTATAATTCAATGAACAAGGCGTACCAGGCTATATTGGGAAGGAAGTAGGATTGAGGATTGGAGGACAGATGTCGGAGATCAGAAGTCTGAAGTCTGGCAGTAAGAGGGTTAAGCCACAAAAGGCACAAAAAACACAAAGAAAAGTGAAAGATCAAACCGAAATATTTCGATTGTACCCATCACAAACAAGTTTGCCAGAGTAAAGTCCTCGGCGTCTTTTGTCCGGGGATAACTGCAACCAAGGTTTGGCATTTAGAAAAGCCAAAAACCAAACCGGTTTTAGTATATGCGACCTAATCAGGGAAACCAGTTTTTCTCTGCATCAATATCTCCGCCATGGTCACCTGGAAAAAGTTTACCCGGTTAAATAGCTTGAGGGCTGCAGATGCTGTATACATACGTTCTTCAAAGCGAGAAGGATGATAAATTCTATGTAGAAAAAAGTAATAGTAATAGTGTCAGGTCTTGACATAAAAGTAATAGTGTCAGGTCTTGACATCATACATAAGATTAGATGAATTTTCTTCTTTTCTCTTGACATTGTTTAACAAGGGTAGTTAAATGAGTTCAGTTTCTAAATGAATTAGTAAATGTTGTTTTCATGTTCATCAGAAATCCAAAATAACCTTAATTATCTGGAGAGAACAAATGCTTCAGACACATCTTTTATCCGCAACATATATCAAGCGTTAAATTCACGTACAATTTAATATGGGATTCCAGTTTTGGAAAGGAGAAATAACATGGATGTTATTCGCAAAGTTTGTTTTGTATTTATGTTTGTAGCCTTAGTATCTTTTGTTAGCGGTTTGGCCAGCGCGGAAGATAATGCAAAGGTAAATATTAATACAGCAACTATTGAGGAGTTAGCATCACTGCAGGGTATTGGCGAAAAAAAGGCAAAATCAATAGTTGAACATCGCGAGAAAGCAGGCTCTTTTGCCACAATTGAAGACTTGATGGATGTAAAAGGTGTTGGAGATAAAATATTTAATAAAATCAAGGACCAGCTTGCGGTTGAATAGCTCTCATATTTTAGTATGTTACGTTTAAGTAGGGATTGAACTACTTTTACTTTTCCCAGAATATCATAATAATTTTCGTGCAAAACCAGGAATCCCATATATTCTTCTGCTTTGCCGAGAAGTAGTTTTAGTAAATGCCTTAAATTGCAGTTACCAGGAAATAAGATATTTGAAATTGTTGTTGTGTCTTAAATAACCGGGCTGAACAGGATGTTCGTAAATTGTCCAGTACAATCGCTATCTTAAATTAGTTTAACCAGGCAGGGAAGCATGGTTAAATCATGTACAAAAACAAACACGCCTTCACTTTAATTGAGATTATATTAGTTATATTCATCATTGTTGTAATTACAGGCTTATTGTTTCCCGTCCTTTCCAGGATCAGAGAAAAATCAAATCAGGCGGTATGCATAAGTAATATGGGGCAGATGTTTAAGTGCCTTGTTCAATATACAATTGAAAACGGTGGATATCTTCCATTAGAAGACAATAGTGCGAAAAGTGATAGTGGCGCTCCATGTAGTGGTGAGGTCTGGTTTAAGGCAGTTGACAGATATATAATAACGGATACATTACCTGAGAATCAGACCGAGATTTCAACAAAGGAAAGGCTTATACGAATAAAGCAGGACCCTGTTTTTAAGACTATATCTCAAGACAAAAAGGATAATGCCCGCACTATAAAAATGAATAGTCAGCTTTCCAAAGAGTCGATGTGCCGTCGTATGATTGATTCGATCAGATTTCCATCCAGGACCGTCTTGTTGTTTGATGGCAGGGTTAATAATCCAACTGTCGCAAGCAAATATGACGGCTCCTATGGCAGCGTTGCACAGCGGCATTCAAAAGGTGCAAATATACTTTTTGCAGATGGCCATGTCGAGAGAATTCGGAATGGAGATAGTGACGGAACTACAAATGAGGGATGGCCAAATGGCGATGCTGGACAGGGAATAATATGGGACCCAGACCAGTAAATGGTGTCAGGTCTTGACATCATACATGATATTTGGTACTTTTTTCCAATTTTCTACTATACTGAAAAACAGTAATTTTACTTTTAAGCTATATGTCCAGGCCATTAAGGATTGAATATAATAATGCAATATATCACATAACAGCGAGAGGAAATGAAAGGAAAAACATTTTCTTAGATAAGAAAGACTTTGAAAAGTTTCTTTATTATCTGAATGTCGTATATGAACGCTACAGGACAATAGTTTATAGTTTTGCTTTGCTGGATAACCACTATCATCTTTTGATTGAAACACCCTATGCTAATTTGAGCAAAATGATGCGAGACCTTAACGGGCACTATACTATATATTTCAATAAACGTCATAAGAGGAATGGCCATTTGTTTCAAGGTAGATTTAAATCTATTCTTGTAGACAAGGATAATTATCTTTTGGCTCTTTCCAGATATATTCATCTAAACCCTGTAAGGGCTGGTATCACATCTAAACCGGAAAATTATAGTAATAGCAGTATGTCTTATTATATGTGCAAAAGCGGAATCCCTCCATGGCTGAATGTGGATTTTGTATTAGAACCGTTTGGTGATAATTTCCAGGAAAAACGAAATGCCTATAGGAGATTTGTATGTGATGGAAGCGAAGGCTTAGATAATCCTTTTAAGAATATTTATGCACAATGCATATTAGGATCAGAGGGCTTCGTCAGAGAGATAGTGGCCAAATATTTGAGAAAGAAAAACATTTCCACTCAAGTTCCAAGGTCTAAGAAGTTGAAATATTGTAAGGATTTAAATGATATAGCCATGATCGTAACAGAATATTACGGTATAGACAAAACTACGTTGCGTGTAAAAAAGGTTAGAGACAACAAAGGTCGAAAGGCGTTCGTATATCTTGCAAGAAGGTTCACAGATAATAATCTAAATGAAATAAAGAGTTTTCTGGGTAATAGTGTAACAGAAGTAGCGGTAAGTAAGTTGTTTGGTCGTACACAAGAAGAACTGGGACGAAATACCGATTTAAGAAATGACGTGAAAAAAATAGAGAGAATACTGATTGGTAATTCGCCTATGTATCATGTCAAGACCTGACACTCATGCTGCTCCTCGCCAGATTAGGTTTGCCATGAATTCAACAATAATTACGTGGAAAAATTCCTTAGAGAATTTGATGGGTTTTTACGAGGCAAAGAGAGGGAGTCTTTATACCTTTTATCCCGCTCTGTTTCTGTTCTTTGTGCTGATAAATATTGCGTGTTACTGGTGGGCAATGTTTACTGCCTTTCCAGAGCTTACACGCGGTAGCGCCGGGTATCATTACTTTAAGGTACAATTCCCTGTTGGTTTTTTAGGTGCACTTTTCGATAGCCTCTCATTTTTTGTTACCATATTTATTGTTCGCCGCGCGCTACGTGCCGAAAAAAACATGGAGTATGTTTCACACCTTTCGCTTGATCTTGTGATTGCAATATTAGCGACCTTCTGGGTATTATTTGTTTTCTCCTTTTCCGGTTGGATAGTTCATCTGCTTGATTCAGTACAACAGGATTTGGCTGGTAGAAACGAGGATTACAAAAGAATGCTGGTGGATGCACTGGCAAGGCCTTATGCTAACAAACGTAACATTTACTTTGGCATCATTATGGGCGTCTCTGCGATGTTGCCTACATGTGGACATCTATTTATTTTTCTGCGATCATTTTTTCGTACAATATTCTTGCAGAAAGCATAGACGGGAAGCAATGGACAGATGATACAAGATAGACGACTGTCGTCTGAGGCGATCTAATTTAATGCATAGGAATTTCAATGTTGTAACAAAATGTAGGGGCGTAAAGTCCTCGGCGCAGTTTGTCCGGGGATAATTATACGCCCCTACGCAACGACAAAAAGTCGCCGAAGGCCTAACTTGTATACGACTAGATGATATGTTGAAACGAAGCTTACGTTTTTTCTAGATGGTCAAGAGTTAATTTTGCTGTTTCAGCAAGGAATGCGGCTCCCACGCCTAATGCATTTTCGTCAAAATCGAAGGTAGAGCTGTGAGCTGGAATGTTCGCAAAGCCTTCCTTCTGCGCTCCTAACCTTACAAGGCATCCAGGAATCTTTTCCAGATAGAAAGAGAAATCTTCCCCTCCCATGCTTGCAAACTGAGTATCGACAAGCGCTTCTTCTCCAATAATGTTCTTCACTGCCGTTCTTGCAATTTCTGACTCATAACTGGTATTAGTGACAGCAGGGTAGCCTTCGATAATCTTCACTTTCACATCGGCATCGTGAAGCCTTCCAGCCGCATTGACGATACGCTTGATGCCTGCTATTATCTGCTTTCTTACGTGCTCCTCAGTTGTACGTATCGTACCATTCAGCCATGCTTTTTCTGCAACGGCATTTGGCACAGTACCTCCCTCGATCTGCCCTACAGACACAATTGATGGATGCATAGGATTAACTTCTCTTGATACTATTGTTTGTAGTGACATTACGATAAGACTGGCGACTACTATGGCGTCTATTGTGTCATGCGGTTGGGCGGCATGTCCACCCCTGCCCTTAATCGATATCTCAAATCTATCGGTAAAGGCTGAAATTGTACCTTCCTGTACAACCAATTGCCCAACCTTGAAATGCCTGTCCAGGTGGCAGGCATAAATTGCCTTCGCCTCATCAAGGAGTCCTGATTCCATAATTTTCAGCGCACCACCTTCACCTTCCTCTGCAGGCTGGAAGACAAGTATTACGCTTCCTGCCTTTAGTGTCTGTTTCAGTATTGTAGCGGCTCCAATTAGCATTGCAACGTGTCCGTCGTGGCCGCAGGCATGCATTACACCCTTTACCTCAGACGCAAACTCAAGCCCTGTTTCTTCCTGTATAGCTATTGCATCCATGTCAGCCCTCAAGGCTACTACGGGTCCTGTATTGTTTGTTGTGTCAATTCGTCCTACTACACCTGTTTTTGCAATTCCGGCAGTTGCCTTTATGCCAAGCCTTTTCAGTTCTTCGGTTATGATGGCCGCTGTGTTTTCTTCCTGGTATCCAAGCTCCGGATGCTTGTGTATCTGGCGGCGTATGCGTACCATGTGTTGAAATAGTTCCTTTGATACAATTTTCATGTTATCATTTTATAAAGTTCTACGGTAAATATCCAAGTTAAAATAAATGTAATAATTGGTCAATATCAAGTGGAGGTTAAGTATCCTTCCTTTCGGAAGGATTCCAGTGTCAGCTCTTGGAATCACTGCGAAAGCGGGGTTAATACTCTCGTTAAACAGCCAAAATTCCACTTGATATTGACCAATTAAGTTGATCTGTTGCAAATAAAATACAGTTTCTTCGTAATGAGAAAAAAGGTTTATTTCTACTGGACAAAAATGAACTGAGACATAAAATACTCATTTAGGGATTCAGGAATTCAGGGATTCAGGGATTGAGGGATTCAGGGATTGAGGGATTCAGGAATTTCTGAATTACCTTAACAAGGAGGGTGTGAGTTTCAAATGGATCTGAAATTTAAAAAGGTAATATTTCACGAAAACGAGATTCTTTTTGGCCGTGATTCTACACCGTTTATAACGGCTGTTGAGTTTGATAGCAACAATGTTGTGGAGATATTCTTTCGTAAAGGAAAGCAGGTCACATCAAAGAGAGAAGCCTTCAAGCCATTTATTTTCCTGGAAGATACTATATATATGGATGACTGGAATGGAACGTATGAGGCAAAGAGGCTTAAGGGAGAGGCATTTTATAAATACCTGATATGTCTGGACGATTGGGCGGATTTACAGAGGTTGTTGAAGTATTTTAAGAAAACTACAGGCGCAACTCCTGCAAGGCTGAACGCCCCTTTCTTTTATCTAAATGATCCTGTTCATCAATATCTTCTCGTTTCAGGACGCACACTTTTTAAGGAATTGCCATTTAATGATCTGGCCAGGCTCCAGCTTGACATTGAGACATATTGTGCAGAGGGATATGAATTTTCAAATCCTCATAGAGAAGAAGACAGGATTACTGTGATATCTCTTTCAGACAGCAGCGGTTGGGAATATGCAATTTCAGGTAGAGAATATAGCGAGAAAGAGATGCTGGAGATTATGGTTGAACAGATAAATTTAAGAGATCCTGATGTAATAGAGGGGCATAATATATTTAATTTTGATTTGACCTATATAGAGGCACGTGCCAGAAGGTTTAAAGTTCCTCTGGCTGTGGGACGCAACATGCAGAATCTCAAGTCTCACCCATCCCGTTTAAATATTGCAGAACGAACAATATCGTACAGGAAATATGAGGCGTATGGCCGTCACATTGTAGACACGTATTTACTGGCACAGATGTATGATGTTACTGCGAGGAATCTGGAAAGCTACGGCCTGAAGAATATTGCCAGACACTTCAATGTTGCATCGCCGGAGAGGACGTACATAGAACCGGATAAAATAAATTGGTATTATGATAACAAGCCGGATGAGCTTCTAAAATATGGAATGGATGACGTCAGAGAGACAAGGGCTATCAGCGAAATACTGAGCCAGAGTTTTTATTACCAGACACGGATATTTCCGTATTCGTTCCAGAATGCTATTATAAGAGGTAATGCGACGAAGATAGATTCACTCTTCATAAGAGAATACATAAACTCAAATCACTCAATTCCGAAAACACCTCAAGCCAGAGAATATTCCGGCGGATATACTGATATATTTTACCAGGGGGTAGTTAAAAGGATTTTGTATTGCGATGTCCAATCATTGTACCCATCCATAATGTTAGCCTTTAAATATTTTCCGAAGGATGATGCGCTTAATATCTTTCGTTCGTTGTTAGAGGACCTGGTAGATTTCAGATTTAAGGCTAAGGAGATGGTAGCGGTTGCAGAGTCAAAGTCGGAAAAGATGTATTTTGATGCGCTGCAGGCCACTTTCAAGGTGCTTATAAATTCGTTTTACGGATATATGGGGTTTGCCTACGGCCACTTTAGTGATTTTGATAATGCAAATAAGGTAACGGAGAAGGGGAGAAGCATTATTAAATCCATGATTCAATGGCTGGAGGGTAAAGATTGTAAAGTGATAGAGATTGATACTGACGGCATCTACTTTGTTCCATCGGATGGTATTAAAAAAAAGAAAGATGAGGAAGAGCTTATTAATGAGTTATCAAACGCACTTCCTGCAGGGATAAATCTTGAACTGGCCGGACGGTACAAGGCCATGTTCAGCTATAAGATTAAAAACTATGTACTCCTTGATTATGATGACAAGATAATTATCAAGGGATCTGGTCTGCGTTCCAGAGGTTTAGAACTCTTCCAACGCAAATTCATGGAAGAGATGTTTCTTCACCTGCTTAAGGGAGAGAATAAGAAAGTAGATAATCTTCTGGAAAAGTACACTGATGATCTCATGAACCATAAGTGGGACAAGAAGATGTTTATCAAGACGGAAACTTTACAGGAGTCTCTTGCCACCTATACTGAGAAGATAAGTAAGAAGAAAAGAAGCGCTGCTGCCGCATACGAATTAGCTATTAAGTCAGAACGCAACCACCAGCCGGGTGACCAAATCTCCTATTATGTAATCGGTGATAAGAGCAGGGTAAGGGTGTTCGACAATTGTAAACTCGCTTCACAGTGGGACCATGAAAAACCGGATGAGAATATAGAATACTATAAGAAAAAGCTTATAACCCTGTACGATAAATTTAAGCCCTTCTTTATTGATGAAACAGGGACATGAAAAATGCAGAGGATTTTGTATTATGGTGCCAGAGGTGGGAGTTGAACCCACACCCCCTTGCGGGGACCGGATTTTGAGTCCGGCGCGTCTGCCAATTCCACCACTCTGGCTGTTTTAATGCATAGGAAATTCAATGTTGATAACACTTCGACTTCGCTCAGTGTGACGTCATCCTGAGCGGAGTCGAAGGAGAGTCTTTTGTCGCTATAGAGACCTAACTTGATTTAGGGAGAACTTGCCAACCCATGTAAATCCATTCGGACTGGTATAGCGTCAGTCCTCTCTTTCGAGAGGACTCCAATACTGGAATCCTCTCGAAAGAGAGGAACATGTCAATAAGTTAGTTATTGTAAGGAGCTATTTTGTTAAAACAACCTGTGACTTTTCCTTTTAGAAATTGGAGGCCCAAGTATCTCTGCAAAGATTACGGCATTCTTAAGGTTTTTTCCTGATAAAGTGTTTAATGGAAATTTTGCATGGTAAATGTCTGCCTTCTCAGCGCAAGGCGATTTCTGTTTCTCTTCATATTCTTTATCTAATGGCGAGTCGTGCTGACCAACCATTTCTTCACTTTCTGGTTCCGGGTCTGGCTCAACTCTATTTTCTAACAGTTCCGGTACTTTTTCCTCTGCTCTTCTTTGTCGCTCAGTCCTTGGTATTTCGATGCCAAGTATCTCTTCCAGATATCTGCCGAGTTTATCACGGTTTTCCTCTGTTTCATGCTCTGTATCTGACGTCCTGTCTGTAGAAGTGTCTGGTTTGTTTCTTGCCCGGTTTTTCAGGGCCGTAAATATTACAAAGATAATAATTATTATTGCCCAGACTAATTGTTCCATTCCTGTTTCCTTTTAGTTATGTACACATGACTGGCCTCTCTTTCGAGAGGATTCCAATTCAAACTTCCTGCCGGAATAGATTTTTTGTGGATTCGCTTTGCTTCCCCGGACAAAAGACGCCGAGGATTTTAATCCATCCTACGCCTGTTCAATCCTTCAATTCCTTAATCTTTTCATTTTAGACACTTATTCACTGACTATGTCTTCGGAGTATCATCACTTGTTTTAGAAATAGAGGTTCTCATTTCTGTGTCTGCCTGAATATTTTTCAGATGGTAATAGTCCATTATTCCGAGGTTACCCTCCCTGAATGCCTGAGAAATTGCCTTTGGAATTTCGGCTTCTGCCAGAACAACCTTTGCTCTGTTTTCTGCTACCAGGGCCGTCATTTCCTGCTCTCTCGCTACGGCCATTGCCCTGCGTTTTTCTGCCTCCGCCTGTGCTACTCTTTTATCGGCCTCAGCTTGTGCGCCCTGAAGTTTGGCGCCAATATTTTCACCTACGTCAATGTCGGCAATATCGATGGATAATATCTCAAACGCAGTACCTGAATCAAGGCCTTTTTCCAGTACTCTTTTTGATATTGAGTCGGGGTTTTCAAGTACCTTCTTATGTGTTTCTGCAGAGCCAATTGTGGTTACTATACCTTCGCCAACACGTGCAATTATGGTCTCTTCGGTAGCGCCGCCTACCAGGCGTTCAATGTTTGCCCTTACAGTCACTCGTGCCTTTGCCTTGAGCTGGATACCATCCATTGCTACCGCATCAATTGTTTGTCTTCCCTTGGTTGGGTCAGGACAATCGATTACCTTAGGATTAACGCTTGTTCTAACCGCGTCGAGAACATCCCTGCCTGCGAGATCTATCGCGCAAGCCATATCGAAACCAAGGTCAATCTTAGCCTTATCAGCCGCAATTAATGCCCTGATTACGTTAGGCACATTACCTCTAGCCAGGTAATGTGCTTCTAGTTGAGGGGTATCATAGTCTAAACCTGCCTTTTTGGCCATTATGCGTGAATCAACAATAATCCTTGCGTTAACGCGCCTGAAAGTCATTCCGATTAATTGTAAAAGTGCTACATTGGCGCCGGATGCTAATGCCTGTATATACAACCAACCATATTTAAATATTAAGAGAAGTAACAGAATTGAAATAATGGCAACAACTACAATACCAATCGTTAAGACTTCACTGGAAACGGCAAGTAAAGGTATATTAATCATATTTTCTCTCCTTCAATATTTCAGGTTTTTACGGGTTTAACAACTATTCTATTTCCCTTTACGTCTGTTACCTTAATCTTTGTGTTCTTTAATATCATTTCACCTTCTGAAATAACGTCTATCTTGTCACCATTGATATTTGCCGTTCCGGATGGCCTCAGTGTTGTAATGGCAAACCCTTCAGCTGATAATAAGCCGTCCAGTTTGTCTCTGGCAGATGAGAAACCCTCTTCAGAAGCATTTACGGCAAATGTCTTAGTCAGTAGTTTATACCATGTTATAAAAAATACAGGAATAAAGCAAATGCCGATACCAAGTAAAATATACCCCATTAAATTTGATACGTATAAAAAGGCGAATATTATACTTATAATTACACAGCCGGCGCCGCAAATCCCGATTATTGCTCCTGGAATGAACAGTTCTATAGTTATTGCAGTTAACCCAATTATAAACAGTGTTATTATTCCTGATGTACTCATAATAAGTTTAAAGTGCCTAAAGTTATAGTTAAAAATAACGTCTTTAATAAAAGGACGCATCTTCTGGTTGTAATTTTAGAATTCGGATATTCAGGAATTATTTGATTTTGTCGCAATATAGAAGCACCTCAACTTTAGGCACTTTAGCTCACTTCACACTTTAGTCACTTTATACAGTCTTCACCACTATTCTATTTCCTCTGATTTCTATTATCTCAACCGCTTGTCCTTTTGCAATAAATTCGCCATCAGTCACCACATCAAGTGTGCTATTGTTTACTTCTATTTTTCCTGTCGGGTGCAAAGCCGTTAATGCAATGCCCTTCGCGCCGGTCAAATCGCTTCCACCTGCCGGTTGAGATGTGACAACAAAACCGCCTTGAGAGGTCTCTGTAGCTGTTAATACTAAACGATTAAATAATGGCATACCAGGCATAAATTTAAACAACAAGAAAACGGCAATTCCACTCCCGACAAGACTACACATTACGGTGAAAATATTCATTATAAATAGATCAACATCATAAGGAGTCCTCGGGATTGTAAAATCCTGAAACGATAAAATTGCTCCAACAAGTATTAAAATTATTCCGGATATTCCTGCAATACCAAAACCCGGAATTAGAAGTATTTCTACAGCGATCAGGGCAATACCCACAAAGAATATGATAATTTCAGGCGTCTCTGCCAGGCCAACAAGGTGCTTGCTCAAGAAAACGGTTGCGAGGCAAAGAATCCCAACTATTCCGGGTAACCCGAAACCCGGGCTTTTGAACTCCATCCATAAGGCGGCCAATCCAATGCCAAGCAAGACAGGCGCTATTCTTCCTAAAAATCTTACCATTTCTTCAGACCAGTTTGTTTCTAACAAAGTTGTTTCAACCTTGTCTATATTGAGATGTTTTAATAAACTTTTACGATCTTCTATAATTCCTTTTGCGAACCGGTATTCATAAGCTTCTTTTGCATGCATGGTGAG
>JAIQZU010000068.1 GCA_021776915.1 Candidatus Scalindua sp.
CTTCAGACATTTTGACAGAAATTCCTGCTCTACGAATTGCCCTTTCGAAGAGCTTCATTAAGTTAAGATGAGAGATAAATCTCAAACTCCCTTGTTTTATAAATTTAACTTGAATCCTCAAGATATCAGCAAAAAAATCTACTCATTAAATATTTATCAACCTCTTAAGCTTATTAGACTTAGACTAATTCTAGTAATAATCTTCTGATCTGTCAACTGTATTTTCAATATTTTCAAATTTGTCCTAAATTAAGAGATTATTAAGCTATATTGCCATTTCCGTGAATCCAGAAATCAGAAGGACTAACTCCTGCTCAACAGACTGCCAGCCCGACTCGTTCTAACGGTTTGGCCGGGCGAGTACTCATTCTGGAGGGTAGGAATGATAGAATTCTTCACTTAACAGGTAAAGACAAAAATTATAGAAGAACTATGTTTTCAATGCCTTATGATCATTTCACAGCAAAAATCGCTCAATTTAGGTTTGAAATACTTACAAAGAGGATAAAAAAAGGCAAGATGATAGAAGTTAAACTATGCGGAAAGATTAATCAACTTTGTGGCCTTAATATATTAATTCGGGTATGATTTCACGCGCAATATTCCGGAGATACTCTATAGTTTCTGCGGGGTCGTTGTATGAACAAACAGTTTCTGCTACTTCCTTTGCTCTTTCGTATGTGACGGATCTAATAATTTTTTTTACTTCCGGTATTATCATGGCAGGAGCAACACTGAACTCCCTTAAGCCCAACCCTAACAATAAGATAGTGTATTCAATCTCGCCACCCATTTCACCGCATATTCCAATTTTTATATTATTTTCTTCAGCAGCCTTTATAGCCATCTTCAGCAGTCTTAAGATTGCCGGATGGGCCGGAGAATACAGGTGAGCAACTTTTTCATTACTCCTGTCTACGGCTAGAGTATATTGGATAAGGTCATTAGTACCTATACTAAAGAAATCAACTTCTTTCGCTAAGTCGTCTGCTATCATAGCGGCAGACGGGACTTCAATCATAATTCCAATTTCTATCTTTTCGTCAAAATCTATTCCTTCTTGATTCATCTCTTCCATTACTTCCTTGACAAAATCCTTTGCCTGTCGCAGTTCCTGCAGAGAGGAGATCATGGGGAATAGAATTTTTACATTACCGGTAGCAGAAGCCCTTAATATGGCCCTGAGCTGAGCCTTGAATATTTTTGGATTTTCCAGGCAATAACGTATGGAGCGGCAACCTAAAAAAGGATTAAGCTCTTTGTTGTTATTCGCAGGGAAGAATTTGTCACCGCCTAAATCAAGGGTTCTGATAATTATCGGTTTTGTTCCTAACTCTTGTATTGATTGTGTATAAGCGTTAAAGTGGTCTTCCTCTGTTGGTATATCTTTGGAGCCAAGATACAGGAATTCCGTTCTGTATAAGCCTATCCCTGTCGCACCCTGGCTTACGCTTGGACCTATATCGCGTGGAAATTCGATATTACCCAAAATCGATATTTCCCTACCATCTAAAGTAACGGCTGGCAGATCCTTAAACTCAGAAGAGATTTTTTCTTCGAAGACATAGAAGTCTTTCTCTATTGATTGATATTCTTTAATGGTTTTTTCGTCCGGCCTGACAATTACAACCCCGCGGTTACCGTCTATAATAACACGGTCTCCGCCAAATATGTCTACTGTGGCAGTGCTCAGTCCTACCACAGCTGGTATTCCCAGAGCCCTTGCTACAATCGCGGAATGAGAATTTCTACTGCCAATATCAGTAACAAAGCCTCTTACTTTCGTGGTGTCTAAAGACGCTATTTGAGAAGGGCTGAGATCATGCGCAACTACAACAACTTCTTCCGTAAGATTTTTGAGTTCTTCCCTTTTTTCTCCCAGTAAATTTCTTAGGAGCCTTTTTTCAATATCATATATATCTCCGACTCTTGCAGAGAGATATGGATCATCAACATTTTCAAACTTTTTTATATATACACGCAAGACTAATGACACCGCATATTCGGCGCTGAGGTGGTTTTCTTGTACCCTTTCGCTGAACTCCCGCATTAATTGCTTGTCTTGAAGCATTAATTTATGGGTTGCGAAGATAGAACCTATTTGTGAGCCTAAATTCTTTGAAACACTTTCTTCCAGTTTCTCTATTTCTTTCCATGCGGATGATGTTGCTTCCTCCAGCCTGGATATTTCTTTGTCAATTTCGTCTTCTTTGATGAGGTGACGTGGTATTCGATAGCCTTCGCTTTCCAAAACGAACGCTTCTTTTATTACCACACCCGGTGCTACGGCAATCCCTTTTCTTGTTTCCATATTGTCCTCATTAAACCTGTCATTGACGAGACCTTCTAGTACGTCTAAGGCTATTTCTTTGTCTTCGCCATCTGCAGTTATTAATATTTCTGTTCCTCTTCTTGCACCCAGCGTTAGTAGGTCAATAATACTCTTTCCGTTTACTTCTTCTTTTTCTTCTGTTCTGACAAAAATTTCTGAGTTGAATTTATTAGCCATTTCCGCAAAACGTGTCGCAGGCCTTGCATGTAAACCATTTACATTTATTATCTTTACCCTGCGTTCTATAAGCATTGGTTAGTTTAGTTAACAAAAGATTTTTTCTATTAAGTCTTAGCCTCATCGACTTCCTTTAAGATATCAACCATTTCTG